>OMZM01000042.1 GCA_900315545.1 uncultured Prevotella sp. | reverse complement strand
GCAATGTGGGAGAGTAGGTAGCTGCCTTCTTTTGTAATTATATCCTGCCGGGTTGTCCGACCGCAAGTCAGACAATCCGGCTTTTTCGTACTTGTATCTAGATTATTCGTTTAATCGTTATACGTTATTTGTATATCGTTTGTATTTCGCTTATTTGTTTTTCTTTTTCTTATTGTTGTTTGTTCCCTGTTAGCTTTTTTGTTGCTTTTCTTGTTTCTTTTCGTATTCCGTACTTGTTAGTATATGTTCGGGCGTTTACATGCATTTATTCTTTCTTCAGTTTTGCTGTTTCCGATTTGCAAGAAAAGGATATTGAGGAAGTATATATATACGTTCTAATACATTGTATGCTGTTTAAGTATGACATTATTTGGTATGAATAAAAATCCCACCGTTAAGGACGATGGGAAACCTAATGTTTGCACAACGGAATAATCCTTATTGCTAAATATAATTTAATAGATATTTTCTCGCTCCCATAAGAGCAGCTTTTGTTCTAACAGTTGTTTGTTTATCTTCTTAGCGAGAATATCACGAGCGTTAAAAAATGACTCGAATATAGGCAGGTGTTTAGAAGATACTACATATTTTATGGTATTTCTACCAAATCCTCTTGTTCCTTTTGTTGTTTTTACCTTAGTTATTCGTCGGTCATTTGCTGAGTCTAATTTTAAAAATTGGTTTATGTCTTTACCCATAATAGCATTTGTTATGTCATAGAATGAGTCGTTATAGTCTTTATTGCTATATTCCTTGCTGTTATGATAGTAAAGAAATATTTTCAGGGCAGCATCGTACAGTGCTTTTGCTTCATCTGAATAATGAAATGAATGGAAGAATTCTCTAAAGTCAAAAGGCTGTTCCAATTCGTCATTATTAGAAAATATGTCTATATCCTTGTTTTGCTCAGGGAACAAAACATTCAGGTCGTTTTTTGCACAATCCAGTTCTTCTGCAGTAAAAGGCATTATATAGTTTTTCATGCCTTTGTTTGTAAATAGGATACCTATGTAGAATTGTGAGAACATTATAGCGTCAGTACATAGTTCTGGGCTTATATCACTTATTTTGCCACGATAGACAACAGAATTTAGTTCAAAATAATGATGGTGTGTATTAAAGATTAGTCCTTTTGAAATTAGGCAATAATATAAATTGTCTGTTGTAATATGGTTTCCTCTATTTGTTCCTCCATTACCAATTTTAATAACATCATTCATATAACTAACATTACCCAATATCATGCCAGTTGAATTACTCTTAATAGTATTTTGTAATTCAACAAAAAGATTAGGTCTTGTATTGTCATATATGTATGTCCCTTTGTATTTAAAAACATTCTTTTCTAATTCGTACCTATCTGTTTTTATATTATCTTTAGATATTATTGCACCATTATATTTATCTAATATAATTTGACTGATAGACCATTCTGACAGTTGAAATGTTGTTTTTGCATTAGAGAAAACATGTGAAACAATATAATAACCAGAATTGATGTATTGTTCTATTTCATCTCTATGAAAACTTGATGTCATGTAATAAAATACAATTACATCAGGTTGTAGTTTTAAAATCTTATTGAAAAATTCAATGGCAAGATTCTGTTTATATCCTTTTTTCTTTTGGTATGGTGGGTTCATTATTACCATCAGCTTTTTATTTTCCCTTCTGCATATTTCCTGAATGTCTAATAGTGTTCCTTTATATTTCCATTTTGGCTGCTCTTTATTTGATAAATAGTCAAACTGTATGCTATTTTCAAACCCTTTAATCTTGCATATATCAACGTCCATTTGTTCAAGAGTTGACAGATAGCAATTCTGTTTGTAATCTATACCAAATTGGTTTTCAAGATTACCTACTCCTGCGCATGGGTCGCATACGATAAAGTCTTCAATATTGTAATGCTCATTTAGAATCTTGTTTTGCAGCTCAACGAAACATGATGGTGTGTATTCCCCACCTGTATCACGTCTGTATTTGTCTGAATACAGTTTGCTGCTTCGCTCTAAGATGTTTAAGAATTCATGTTTTTCCGGAGGTCTTTTATATCTCCTCCAGAAGAATTCATATTGTTCTGCATTTGCAATCGTATAGTAAAGGTCTTGATTTTTGCCGTCATATTTTATTCCGTTAACTATATTTCCGACGTACATTATCTGATAGTGTGCCAGATTTGTTCCTTCTCTTATCAAGTCTATTTCAGTGTCAACCTCTTCTTCTCCGATTTTTATTGCACCAAAAAGATTATTTTCTTCCAAATCTTTGTAGAAGGACTGTTTGTATCTTGTTCCGTTCAGTATATCTACGAGGAAAAGGTTTATAAGTATTTGTTCGTCGGGAATGTCTTTTGTAAACTTAACTTCCTGCTTCCATTGGTTGTAAACAACACTGATATTATTTTCGGTAATGTTTATTTGTGTATCATAGTTCTTTTTAAAGTTGACGTAGAATGCTTTTATTTCCTCATTATGGTATCTCGTAATTCGTCCTTTTACCCTGTCGTTTATTCTGTCTATAGCGTCTTTTGTCGGATTGCTTGGTTTTTCTGCATGCCAGTTTATATCGTTGTTATACATTACACTGTCGTCGGAACAGTCAATCAACTCTAAGATATCGTTTTTCTGTTCATCCTGATATATAAGAGCAACACGACTTAAAATAGTGTCTTGTTTCTTATTTGTAAGAACGGTTTGTGCTATTGCCTTTCTCCATTGTTGTTCGTTGGTTATCTGAAACTTTGACTCAATGTAAAGCAATGGTAATTTCCTGTTGTTTACAAGCAGGACATCTACTTGATTCAGAACGTCTAAAAGCCATTTGTCTTTATCAAAATAGCGTTCGCAGAAATCTTTTTTGTAGTTTACTTCGCTTGCCATTATTCCTAAATGTTTATTCTTAGTGTGTGCTGGGGTTGAGGTTTCGTTTCTGGAAGAATTGTCTTGTTGCCGTCAGGTATGTTGCTACTCCGATGGCGTTTACTATTGCCACCGACCAGAATGCTGTGTTGTATCCCATGTGTTCGGCTATTATTCCTCCGAGCAGTATGCCGAGTCCCATTCCGATGTCCCATGATATTAGTATAGTCGAGTTAGCTGTTCCGCGCTGGTTGTTTCGTGCTACGTTTATCGTCATGTTCTGGAATGCTGGCCACATGTGTCCGTTTCCGAGTCCGATGAGTATAGCCGATCCGTAGTATCCTATCCATGTTGCGGTCATGTTTCCGCTGAATATTGTCGGCAGTGCTATGAAGATGGTGTATCCTACGAGCGATATGAGCATTCCTTCCGTAGCGTTGTGAGTCAGTAGTCCTTGTCTCAGTGCCTTGCTTCCTTGCAGTCTGCTGAGCATCAGTCCTATTGAGCACAGCATGAAGTATGTTCCTGTTCTTCCCGTTATGCCGAGCACTTCTTTCCCGTATATTGCCAGATAGTTGCTGAGCACTCCGAAACAGAACCCGAAAGCCACCATGTTTAGTCCGAGCAGCCATCCCCTTGTCAGGAAAAATCTGTCGAGCGATAGCTTGCTTTTGTTTCTCTGTATATCTTTTTGCGGCACTCTGACTGTTGCGTCGACAGCCCATCCTGTCATTGCCGTTACGAGTGCTATCCAGAAGAGCAGTTCGAAGCTGTCAGATAGTTTGTAGATGTATATTCCTATTGTTGGTCCTATTGCCATCGACAGGTTGTTGCTCAGTCCGTAGTATCCTATTCCTTCTGTTCTTCTGCTCGACGGCAGCACGTCTATAGCCACTGTCGAGTTAGCCACTGTGAGTGCTCCGAAGGGTCCTCCGTGCAGTGTTCTTACTATTGTGAATATGAGCAGTGTGGATGCTGCGAGGTATCCTGCGAAGAATATTGCGAATGCTCCGAAGCATATCATCAGCACTTTCTTTCTTGGGAAAGAGTCTACGAAGTATCCGCTGAATGGTCTGAAGAGCAAAGCCGTGATAGTATATCCCGACAGTACGAGTCCTATCACGTCTTTGCTTGCGTTGAAATTTTGGCTCAGGTATATTGGCAGCAGTGGTGTCAGCACGTAGAATGCGAGAAACAGCATGAAGTTTGCCGTCATCACCTTTATGTAGTTGCTGTTCCAGAGCTGCTCTTTCTTTTCCATGCCTATTACATTCCGCTGTTTTTCAGTTGTTCGAAGTCAGCCATCGTGAACTTTCCGTTGATGATTATAAACAGTTTTTCGACTTGTACGTCGATGATGTTTACCACTTCGGTTATCAGTTCTCCGTCTTTCTTTATGAGCGATTTCACCTTTATGCCCATTTCTTCTTTCTCCTCAACGGTTTCATATCCGTTGGTGTTGAGTGCCTCGACTTTTTCTGCGAATTTGTTTTTCACTTCGTCGGATGCTTTTCCGTACTCCATGACAGTCATTCCGCTTATTTTCTTTCCGAGTTCCTTGACGTTTTCGTCGGGTATCTGTGCGAACTGCATTTGCAGCATCATCTTTGTCATTACCTGTACTTCCACGCCCTGTTCGCTTTTCATTTCGTTCACGATGTCGTTAGCCGACTGTGCAAAACCGGCGATGCTTGCAGCCAAGACTGCCAGTGTCAATAAAAATTTTTTCATTTTTTTTGTTTTTATGGTTATTATTATTGTTTTTGTGCTACTTCATGCTTTGTTTCAGTATGTCGATTACTTCGTCGCGTGTGAGCGTCCTGTATCCTCCCGTCAGCAGCAGCGTGCTGTCGGCAATGGCAGGAATGTTCTGCTCGCATACGCCCAGCTGTGTGCTGTCGGTAACCACTCCTATGTCGTTCATCCATTTCTCCAGTGCGCACAGTCCTTCTTCTGCCACCTGCCTGTCGGTCTTTCCGTCGGTGCTGACGTTCCATACGTTCTGTGCAAAGCGCACGAACTTATGCAGTCCGTCGCCGAGAATGTGCTTGTAGTATGGTATAGACACGGCTGCGAGCGTCATTCCGTGCGTAGCGTCAGTATGTGCTCCTATAGCCTGACCTATCATGTGCACCTCCCAGTCGCCTGGCTTGCCGCACTTCAGCAGTGTGTTCAGTGCCCACGTTGCTGTCCACATGATGTTGGCGCGTGCCTCGTAGTCGTGCGGATTGGCTACAGCCTTGCGCGACGAGTGTATCAGCGAGCGCATCAGTCCTTCGGCAATGTAGTCGGTGGTATAGTCGCCGTCGCCGGCAAAATATTGCTCCATGATGTGCGACATGATGTCGAAAAATCCTGCCACCATCTGGTATTGCGGCACCGTGAACGTGAATTTCGGGTTCAGAATGGTAAACTTCGGGAATACTTCCTCGCCGAATACCTTGCCAATTTTCAGTCCCTCCTTATGGTTGGTTATCACGCTTCCGCCGTTCATCTCGCTTCCCGTGCCCACCATAGTCAGCACCGTTCCCACCGGAATAATCCTGCATGTGGGCGCTTCCTGTCGCAGATAGTATTTCTGCCAGGCATCTTCCTCGCACCATGCCGACACGCTCACGCCTTTGGCATAGTCTATCGTTGAGCCTCCGCCTACGGCAAGTATCAGGTCGACATTGTTTTTTTTCGCCATTGCGGCACCCTCATACAGTTTCTCTACTGTAGGGTTGGGCATGACGCCTGCATCCTCAACGACGGTCTTGCCAGCCTTGTGCAGCATTTCCACGATGCTGTCGTAGATGCCGTTTCGCTTTATCGAGCCTCCGCCATAGCAGAGCATCACCGTCTGTCCGTAGTTTCTCAGTTCGTCGCCGAGACTGTTGAGCGCATCCTCGCCAAAGTATAGCTTGGTGGGATTGGAATACTTGAAATTTCCTTGCATAATAATTATAGTTTTGTTAGTTCATTTCTGCCGGAAGCGTATTGTTTCCGACAATGTGATGGCAAAGATACAAACTTTTTCAGAATATATCATCCTATTGCGGAAAATAATTCCAGTCATAGCATTTTCAGCTTCTTTTTCCTTTCGTCAGGCTTTGTCAGTCTTTGGAAAGTTTAATCATTTTTCGTCCGTTTACTGTCGCGAGAATGCCCGCGAAAGTCGTTTCTGAAATCTGAGGGGCAAAATACGCCAGTATTTCGCATGTGTTTACAACTGCCTGACAGTCAGTTTGTTATCTGTAAATGTAAGCCATTTGCGCGTAAAACACAAGTGTTAAAATTGTCAAAGAGTATGTTTGACAGTGTCAAACACACTGTTTGAGGAGGTCAGACATAGTGTTTGGTAGGATATAACACTATGTTTCGCATGGCAAAACAGGCGAAATAGATGCCTCAAAGATACTCTTTGACAATTTTAACAGTTATAGTTGGTTCTGATTTTTACATATTTTCACACTTTCAGAGCCTGTTCCGATTCTATTTGAACGATTTTGCCCTGTCAAAATTTTTCATACTTTTTCGCTCCGGAAAAATATTTTGTTCACTTTGGCACACTTTTTGCAGGGAGGAAAATGCGTGCTTGTATCACATAAAAAATCCGCAATGCCTATAAGCAAGCATTGCGGACGAGATTATTGCTCATTAGAGTTTTGTCAGCCACCAGTAGTGGTGCCGTCTCTATTTCTTGTTTTTCTTGTAATACTCCAAGCCGCGCCTTACATTCTCTTTCACGGCATTTGAAGAGTAAGTGGCACCGGTTGCGCCGTCAACTTTTGCCTTCATGGCTTTGTTTACGCTCATGCCGTTCCACTTGTTGAGCAGGTTTTGCTTCACCTTTGCGAAGAACTTTGGCGTTTCTCCGTTGTGCAAGGCCTCAATTTTTACAATCCTATTGTTCTCAATATGTATTTTCAGTGGTGTCGGACCGTTGTATCCATCCACGTTTTCAGCAAGCGCGGTAGTGTTTATTATAGTCGTCTTGCCGTTTCGTGTGATGATGCTGTCGCCTTGAGTCATCGACATTAAGGCGAGCGCTGCAATTATAAATACAATCTTTTTCATTATGATTTATGATATTATAGTTCTGTGTCTTCATCAAATACTTCGTTCCAAGGCAGCCCATGTTTGTTCAGTTGCTCCATGAATGGGTCTGGGTCGAAGTCTTCAACGTTCCATACTCCAGGCTTTTTCCATAGTCCCTTCAGGAACATCATGGCGCCAATCATTGCCGGAACACCAGTAGTGTAGCTTACGCCCTGCATGCCAGTTTCCTTGTATGCAGCCTGATGAGAGCAGTTGTTATATATATAATATGTGTGCTCCTTTCCGTCTTTCAATCCCTTTATGCGGCATCCTATCGACGTTTCTCCCTCGTAGTTCTCGCCCAAGTCCTGTGGGTTTGGCAGCACGGCTTTCAGGAATTGCAGTGGAACAATCTTCACCTTAGCCGTCTTGTTAGGGTCGTCGGCGAGCGGTGCCTCATATTCTATTTCGTCTATGCGGCTCATGCCAATGTTCTGTATCACGTCGAGATGTTTCAGGTATTGTTCGCCGAATGTCATCCAGAAGCGTGCCTGCTTGATGGTAGGATAGTTCTTCACGAGCGATTCCAGCTCCTCGTGGTGCATGAGGTAGCTTTCGCGCGGACCAATGTTTGGATAAGTAATCGGCTGGTGTATCTCCAGCGGTTCAGTTTCTATCCATTGTCCATCCTTGTAATATAGTCCTTTCTGCGTAATCTCTCGTATGTTTATTTCCGGATTGAAGTTAGTTGCGAAAGCCTTGTGATGGTCTCCGGCATTGCAGTCAACGATGTCGAGGTGTGTTATCTCGTCGAAATGATGCTTGGCAGCGTAAGCCGTGTATATGCCCGACACTCCTGGATCGAATCCGCATCCGAGAATGGCAGTCAGTCCAGCCTCCTCGAACCGCTGCTTGTATGCCCACTGCCATGAATACTCGAAGTGTGCTTCGTCTTTCGGCTCATAGTTGGCAGTGTCAAGATAGTTGCATCCGCACGCCAGACACGCTTCCATTATCGTCAGGTCCTGATAAGGCAGTGCAAGATTTATGACGATGTCTGGTTTGTATTCGTTGAAAAGAGTTTTCAGTTGTTCCACCTCGTCGGCATCCACCTGTGCCGTCTTGATGTCCATTTTATAGCCTTTGGCATGGATAGCCTTTACTATGTCGTCGCATTTCTCCTTGCGGCGGCTGGCAATCATAAACTCAGAAAAGACGTCAGCATTCTGTGCAATCTTGAATGCTGCTACGGTGGCAACGCCACCTGCACCAATCATCAATACTCTGTTCATTTTGCGTTGTTCTTCTATTATTGTTTCTTGTTTTGTTTGTTTTCTTTGTTTAAACCAATATTCGGAAAATAAATCTGACTGTTGGTCATTCTTTCGCTGTTCGATATTGTCCAGTCGGTCGCGCTCAAGTCTGTATTCTCTTGCCATATTCTCTAAGTATTAGTTGTCTGTTCTTATTTCGTCGGAACGAATGCCGAGTGCCTGCATAAGCGAATATCCGAGTATTTCCTGCTTGAAGTTGCCACCCGGCATAGGCTGCATGGCGAGCACTGTAATGCGTTTTTCGTCATCTGCCTGCCTGAGAGCATTTCTAACGTCGTTGTAGTATTCAGTGTCTGGCACAATGACAATGCGTTTCACGTTGTCCAGAGCACATGCAGTCTTCACTACGTCGCACAGCAGCTGACCCTTTGGCGCCATGTCTTCAGTCTGCACGGCAGTTATGGCGAACTCGCCGAGATGATCTTTAAATGCCTTTCCAGTCAGTTCTTCATACTTCTCGGGCATGAAATTGTCCATCGCAGTCTTGTCTTTCTCGTGTATCAGCACCACCTGCACGTTGTTTTCTCCTTCGCGCAAGCCGCCGTCAAGAGCCACACAGTCGAGCCACAGAGGCAAGTCGGCTTTGTCAATGCGACGTTCCAGCATGCGCTCAAAGTTGACCGTAAGGTCGAAAGCGACACTGTCAGCATAGTCGGCATCGATGATAATTATATTCTCACTTGTTTGCATTTTCGTCTATTTGTCGTGCAAATGTACAATAATCTTTCATATTATCCAAATTTTACAGACTCTTGCAAATATGCTTTAAATTTATTTCTGAAATATATAATATTTGTGTCGGGTATAGAATAAAAGTGTTAATTACAATGTAAAAGTATTAATAATAATATATAAGTGTGATAAATATAAAAACTTTTTATTATATTTGACCACATTTTTTAATAAAACGATATTATTATGGACAAATTAAAGAACTTTTCAATGTTGCTTTTGGCAGTCCTTATCGCTTGCCCACTTTATGCAGACGATGCGGATAAGATACTCATTGATGCTGGGAGCAAGTCAAAACTCTATGCAGTGTCCGACATCCGGCGCATAGAGTTTAATGAAAGCGACATCTGTGTTGTCGAGACAACGGAAAACGGAACCGTCTACGCTTTCGAGGAGATTAGAAAAATAGTATTCAATCCGTCTGAGACCGATGCCATTGAGAGTGTCGCCATGTCGTCACAGAGAGAAAACATTTCTCTTTTTGTGTCAAGCGATGGAAACTCAATCACAGTGCGTGGTTGGGACAGTACGCGTACTGTTAGTGCGGAATTGTATAATGTTTCTGGGAAAAGACTTCTCTCACAGAAACGATGGAGTGGTGAAAGTATAAGTATTTCCAACCTTCCAGCGGGTGTATACATAATTAAAGTAGGAAAACATACAGCAAAATTCAGAAAATAAATAAAAACAGGAAATCATGAAAAAGTATATCTTATCATTTATTTTGATGTGCGTTTCAACCGTTATAATGGCACAGGAGCGCTCAACATTCATACATATGAAGTCTGGTAACATTGTAGAAATGAACTACAATGACATCGACAGCATAACCATAGGTGAAACGATGACATTCGATGAGGTTATTAATGCAACTTATATAAAGCATATCTACTATGGAGGCACAAATTACTTGCTGCACTTCAGCGATAAGCCTATAAGCGACGAAGGTTTGCCTACGGAAGTAGGACAGCGTGTGTTGAGGCTCAACGTTTTTGCAGTCAAATCTCCAGATAGCAACAATGCTTTTGTAAAGGCTGGCAGATATGTTCTGGGTGGAGGAAATACAGAAGGTCATATCCAAGTTGAAAATAATTACAGCGGAGTGCTCTATTCTACGGGAGTCAGTGAAAGCGGAGAGTTAGAGGGCTATATATTAGGCTTGGAAGAAGGTTCTGGCTCTTTAAACCTATCGTATGAGGGCGACGGCACAGCCAATGCAGTCTTGAAAGCTTCTTTTGCGGAATCAAATATGAATATTGAAGTGCCAAAGAGCGTTATGGTTTCATATAATGGACCTATGCCTATTGAGAATCAGGATCCGGCATCTTATATTTGTCTGACTGAAGATGTGCAGATGCAGCCCATAGGATTGTCTGGCGGATACAGCAATGTTGAAGGTTCGTATGGTTCATACGACCTGACGTTCTATAACTGTGAACTTGATAAAGACGGTTTCATCGTTGGCGCAGGTGAACTGGTAAATATCTCACTGCTTACGGAAGAAGGTGCAACAATGGATGTTTCAAAGCTTGCGGGCGAATATACTCCTACTTCAGCATCTGTTGGCCCATGGGCACCAGGTAACTATATGCTTGGTGAAATGTATCAATGGTATGGAATGACTGTCCCAATCGGTACTTATTATGCGTTGTATGGTGAAAAGGGTGCGGAAACGCGCGTTAAAGGATTGGTTACTGGTGGAACTTTGAAGATTACGATTAGCGATGATTTGAAGAAGATTACGGTTGATGCAGATTTTACGGTTGAGGGTGGTAATAAGCTGACAATGAATTACACGACGGATACTGATAAAATTATAGACAGGGCTACTTTAAGCATACCGGCAAAACCTGTAGTAGATAAGACGTTGGAACCGCTTAAGAAGTCTAATGTGTTCAATCGTACTAACACTATAACAATGGTAAAGAAATAAAGACATAGAAAGTCTGGTTACAGTAAAAAAAGAATGTCGCCTGCATTTTTGCAAGATAAAAATGTGGGCGACATCTTTTTGTTTATGTATTGTTCAGTATTCTCTCAATGTCTTTTTCTATCATTCCGAAAGGTGGTGCGTCTTTGAACTGCGTGTTTCTTCTCAGCATCATCACTACGTCAGCCGTGCTGTGGTTGTATGCTTTCAGCTCGTTCGACTTCTGCGTTAAGTGTATTGAGGCATTGGCTATTTCGTTTTCGCGCTCGCGGTGCAGCATGTCGCAGATGCGTATCATCAGTGGCGTTACCAATGAGTCGAACAGGTGGTGCCCCTGTATGTAAAGGTAAGTTGTCTCGGGTGTGATGCCGAGTTCCTGTATTTCTTTCTTCAGGCTGAGGTAGCTTTCCTTTGCGTCCGGGTTTTTCTTTATCAGCTGGCTTATCTTCATTCTCACCTTATGCTTCAGCTTGTCGAGCGCCTTCTCGCTGTCGGCAGGGTTGAAGCGCCCCACCGTTACCACGTTGTTGAAGTCCGTTATCGTGAAGTCGTTGAAACCACCTTTGCGGTAGTGCCAGATGTTCCACACAAACAGTGGGAAGATAATGCGCGAGTAGTCGGTCATGAACTTTTCGAAGTCGAATGTGGCATGGTCGTTGAGTGTAACCATGACGCAAACGTCGTGCAGCGACGGTGCATAGCACTGGTAGTTCTCTATGGCGTAGGCATAGGTGTGTATGATGTATGGGTTTGTCAGTATGTCGCGCGACATCTCTGTGGCGCCTTGCAGCAGGTAGTCGTAGTCGGCATCCACGCAGGCTATCATGTTCCTGCCTGTCCTGTTGCCTACGGCAGCCATCATTGCCGACTTCTTGCCTCTCGACAGTTTCTTCTTCGACGGCAGCATTACTTCGAAATACAGTTTGTCGTTTTCGTATCTGCTGAGTATGTTTCGCCAGAAGAACACGTCGTCGTAGCTTTCAACGTAAGCTACGATGCGTTGTCTTCCTTGCTTTGTAGTCAACTTGTTTGCTGCTTCAATGTAGGTCGATGTCAAGTTGTCGCTCAGCCGTTTAGGCATGTTCCTGTGTTTTTTCTTAGTCTTTCACTATGTCTGCAACTTCTGTTACGCTGTCTATCCATCCGTTCATTATGACGGCAGGCGAGTGTGTTGTCAGTATTATCTGTACGTTTGGGTTCAGTTCGAGTATGAGGTCTATGAGCTGTTTCTGCCATTCTATGTGCAGGCTCACTTCCGGTTCGTCCATGAACAAGACGTATGGCTTGTTGTCTTCCACGAGCACTGTCAGCAGTATGGCGAGCATTTGTTTCTCTCCGCTCGACAACTGATAGGGGACGAGAGTCTCGCCTATCTGCGAGAATCGTATCTCGTTTTCGCTTCTGACTATCTTCTTGCCTGTCGACGAGAAGAGTTCGTCTATTATGTCGTGAAACCTTTTCTTCGGCATGCTTATCTTCTGTGCTTCTTCTGCGGCATCTGGCTTTCCGCTTTGCAGTACCTCTATGATGCGGTTGCCTATGTTTACCTGGTAGTCGAGATACTTGCGCTGCAGCTGAAACAGTTGCCAGTCGAGTTCGGTGGCAAGGCTTATGTCCATCTTTGCCACTGCCTCGACGTTGATGAGTGGTCTGTCGAACGAGCGTATGACGTCGTATCTTATCCATTTTGCGTCAGCCGGATAGACTTTCAGCCTTACTCCTTTCAGCATGTGCGACGGAAATTCGCCTCCCTGCGACAGTCCTTTCACCACCTTGTTGATGATGGTGCTCTTGCCTTCGCCGTTTACGCCGCTGAGTATGTTCACCTGCTTGTCGAGGTCCCATTTCACTTGTCGTCGTCCCGACCAGAGCGAGTCGATTTCTATCTGTTCTATATAGTCGGCATATTTCTGCATCTTACACTATTTGGTTTAGTTGGTTTTTCAGTGCCGTCAGCTGTTTCTTCACGCTGATGAGAGTCTCCAGCACGTCGGCGCTCTTGTCTACTCCAGTCCTGTTGGCATGCATCATTTTCTTTGCTGCGGCTATCTTGAACCCGCGCACCTTGACGAGGTTGTAGATGACCTTTATTTCTTCTATGTCCTTGTCGGTGTATTGTCTTACCCTGTTTGCTCCTGTCTTGGGTTTCAGCTGTGGGAATTCCTTTTCCCAGTAGCGCAGCAGGCTTTCGTTGACGCCAATCATTTCTGCCACTTCCTTTATGGAGTAGTAGAGTTTATAGTTCTTGTTGGTGTTGAGTGCCATAGTCTATTTATTTTATCAGGTTTCCGAGAATGTCTCTCGTCAGTTCTTTTGTTATTGTTCGTGTTGCGGCGCTTGTGGCGTTTTTCACTACCCTTCCTGTTGTCGACGTGCGCGATTTTGTCTTCTTTCCCTGCACGGCGTTGCTGACGTATGTGCCCAGTAGTGCCGCCAGTGTCGACGTTATGGCTGTGGTGATGGCTTTCAGCACCTTGCCTATCAGTCCTTTTTTCTTTGTCGTCGGCTTGTTGTCGGCTTTGTCGCTGCTGTCGGTTTGCGTCTGGGTATTTTCGGCTTCGGCTGCTGCCTGTTCCATTTTCATCAGCATTTCGTATGCGCTCTCGCGGTCGATGGCATTGTCGTACTTGCCGTAGATGCGGCTCTGGCGCACTATGTCGCTGCGCTGCTGTTCGGTTATGGCGCCTATCTGCGACAGCGGGAACAGTATCTTTGCGCGTTCCACTATCTGCGGAGCGCCTTTTTCGTCGAGGAAGCTGACGAGCGCCTCGCCCGTTTCGAGATTCATTATTGCCTCGTCGGTCTTGAAGTCGGGGTTGGCGCGGAATGTCTCGGCTGCCGTCTTCACTGCCTTCTGGTCTTTCGGTGTGTATGCTCTCAGTGCGTGCTGCACGCGGTTGCCCAGTTGTCCGAGTATGTTGACAGGTATGTCGTTGGGGCTTTGCGTTATAAAATATATTCCGACACCCTTCGAGCGTATCAGCCTTATCACTTGTTCTATCTTGTCGAGCAGTGCCTTCGACGTTCCTTCGAACAGCATGTGTGCCTCGTCGAAGAAGAACACCAGTTTCGGCTGTTCCATGTCGCCCACTTCGGGCAGTGTGCTGTATAGTTCGCTGAGCAGCCACAGCAGGAACGTGGAGTAGAGTTTGGGCTGCATCATCAGCTTGTCGGCGGCAAGCACGTTCATGATTCCCTTGCCCTGTTCGGTCTGCATGAGGTCGTAGATGTCGAACGACGGCTCGCCGAAGAACCTGTCGGCGCCCTGAGCCTCAAGCTGCAGCAGTGCGCGCTGTATGGCTCCTACCGATGCCGTGCTGATGTTGCCGTACTGCGATGTGTAGAGCTTGGCGTTCTTGGCTACGTAGTCGAGCATAGAGCGCAGGTCTTTCATGTCGAGTATGAGCAGTCCGCGCTCGTCGGCTATGCGGAAGACGATGTTCAGCACGCCGTCCTGAGTCTCGTTCAGCCCGAGCAGTCGCGAGATGAGTTGCGGTCCCATCTGGCTGATGGTGGCGCGCATGGGGTGTCCCTGCTCGCCGAAGACGTCGAAAAACCTTACAGGACAGGCTTGAAACTCGGGATTCTCTATGCCGAATTCGGGCAGTCGCTTCTCTATGAAGCCGCTCATCTGTCCGGCTTGCGATATGCCGGAGAGGTCGCCCTTCATGTCTGCCATGAAGCACGGAACGCCTGCCTGACAGAATGTTTCGGCAAGAACCTGCAGCGTAACGGTCTTGCCTGTACCTGTGGCACCGGCTATCAGACCATGCCTGTTAGCCATCTTGCCTATGATAGATAGTGAGCCTTTCGGGCTGTGGGCAACATATAGCCCTCGTTCTTTGTCGTACATAACTCTCAGTGTGTGTTGTTTATGCCTACAAAGTTACGATTTAGTTGAGACAATACAAAATAAATTTTGTTTTATTTTCATCATCGTAGCCAATATCGCGGCAATCGTTAAGGTTATCGTCCCCGTTAGCGTAGGTACAGCAAAAACCGTGCCAAACTGCTGCACCCTCAGTTCCGACCCCCGAAAAATATGAAAATTTTTGACACAGTAAAACTCTCCAAATAGAAAAAAAATAGCCTCTGAAACTGCAAAAATCTGTTAATTTCCAGACCGGACACAACTGTTAAAAATGTCAAAGAGCATGTTTGAGGCGCTTATTTGCGTATTTTGCCCTGCAAAACATTGTGTCTGACAGTCCCAAACACTATGTCTGAC
>OMZM01000041.1 GCA_900315545.1 uncultured Prevotella sp. | reverse complement strand
TGTCTGACAGTCCCAAACACTATGTCTGACATCCTCAAACACACTGTTTGACAATCTCAAACATACTCTTTGACAATTTTAACAATTATGTTTCCAGCGCAAAAGGCTTATGTTTTACGTTAATAAACTGACTCCCAGATGATTACAGTTGCATGCGAATTTTGGGCGTATTTTGCCCCTCTTATTTCAAAAATGGGTTTCGCGGGCACTCACGCGACAGTAAACGACCCGAAAATTGATTAGTCTTTTTCTACTCCGGCAGCGCAAAAACGGGTCAGGTTTGCTGTCTGTCGGAAAGGCTTATTCCTATGCTCACTGCAAAAATAACAACGGATTATTTGCCGTTTTATCAGTATCCCATGCGCGACATGTCCACCGCCTTCGTCTTTTTCTCCTTGAACCCTCCTATTCGGTATATCAGCGACAGCGCCCCGCCTGGATTCATCATCCAGACACGCATCATATAGTCCTGACTTCCACATACCGAGCGTGTCGTAGCATGACCGTTCGTTATGTTGTCGCCGTTTGCTATGACCGTCCATTTGCCGTTGTTTGAAGTCCACCGCAACTGTGCATTAAGGCGGAATATAGGCTCTATGTCGTAGATGCCCTGTATGGCGCGCGACTGAAAGAAAGGCGTGAGCATGAGCGTGATATTGTTTCGCTCGGAAAACCTTACCGACACGTTGCCACCAACTATTGCCGTCAGTTGCCTGCGGTCGAAAGGCAGGTCGAAGAAACTGCTGCTCTTGTCGTGTCGCAAAATGCCTGTGGCAAATACGTTTCCATTGAGCCAGCTGCCAATGCCAAACTGCGCAGAACACTGCAAACCATAGATATTCATATAGTCGAAGTTTATCATCTTCATCACAACAGCCATACGGTCGGCAGGCTGGTAGGCAAGCTGAACGAAATAGTCGGGTTCCCACATGGCAAATGCCCTGAACGTATATTTGCCCTTCAGCTGCCACATCATGTTGAGCGTATATTCCGACATCGGACGCAGGTCTGGATTGCCCCATATCTCGCTATACGACGACGAATAGTATATGTCGCTCATCGTACTCCAATACGACGGGTAGACAGCCTCAGAGCTGAGCGACAGATTGAAGATATTGTCTTTGTCGGCATTCCACATAATGCTGAACGTCGGATAAAACCGCCATTCGTTCCACTTTGTGGCACGGTAGTGTTCTCCGGCTAGCGACCCCTCGAAACTCAACCTGTTGCCAATCTGCTTGCCAAAACCGGCATATACGTTCGTTATACGCTCACTGTAGTCGACACTGCTCGTGGCATCGGCTATCAGCGTGTTGTCGCTGTTCAACGTCGTCTGATAGCTTTTGTTGCGGGTAAACTGAGCCTTCACGCCGTAGTCCAGCCTCCAGTTATTCTTCAAGGTATGCGTCTGGTCTGCCGTAAAAAGACACTTGCTTATCTTCTGTCGGCTGTCTACAAAGAGCTGACGCTCCTCTCCGTACATTGTACCGTTAAGGTTCTGTGTTCTCGGATTCTGATAGTTGGTGTACGAAAAGCCCACCTGCAATCCTATGGGCGAACTGAAACTTGCATCCACGTTGTGCAGTCGGTCATGCTGCCACGACTTCTGCACCGAGCGCGCAGTACCTCTCGTCGTGTTGACGACATCGGTCGACGACCACTGCCCCGTATAAGCTACGCTCGCCCTACTGTCCTTAGCTACATCGTAGTCTACGCCTATGCGACAACTATGATTGTAGCCGAAACTCTTGTTCTCAGTCCTGTCGGTATAAAACATTCTGCCGTCATCAAGCGGATGGTTGGCTTCGTGTTCCACCTTGCCATAGGAATCGCCATAGGTCATGTCATAGTAAGCATCTATACCTACCCTGCCACGATTGTAAAGCACGGCACCCTTAGCATACACCTTGCCATATTTATCCTGTTCCCATGTACCCTGCAGCTGTCCAGACAACTGGTTGCTGCCCGCAAAATCCTTTGTCAGAATGTTGAAGACCATGCCCCTTGCATGATATTTTGCAGGCGCAGCAGTCATAATCTCAACTTTCGCCAACGCCGATGCAGGCATAGATTTCAGTCGCTCCACCATGTGTTCGGCACTGAGCGTTGTCGGCTTACCATCTATCATCAGCGTTACGGCATGCCCCGTAAACGTTATCTTGCCGTCGCCCATGTCTACCACTCCGGGAATACGTTTCAGTGCTTCGTAAGCATTGTCGGCAGGCAATATCTTCATAAGCTGTGGCATATTATAGACCAAGTGTCCGTTTTCTGCCCTGACTATGGTGTTCTGTCCTCTCACGGTTACACCCTTCAGCATATAATTGTCTCGCATCAGCACCACCGTTCCTATGTTTTCAGCCCTGCAATGCCTGTATACGGTCTTGCATCCCACATACGATATGCGCGCTATGAGATTGACATGGTCGGCAGGAATGACAAAGACACCGCTCTCGTTGCTTATACCGTTGCCTACGACGGCAGAGTCTGACGGCGTCAGAAGTGCAATATTGGCATAGGCAACAGGTTTTCCGCCCTCGCCGACAACCTTGCCTTTTATGTGATATTCAGACTTTTTCATGCTTTCCACAACTATTGTGCTGTCGGCAATGGTTATGCGTATGGGATAGAATCCAACTATGTCTGACACAGCTTCGGGTATAGTGCGCTTGCTTATCCTTGCCGTAACCCGATAGTCTTCCAGTTCGTTATAAATGAAACTTATATCATACCGCTTCGACGCCGAGCCTATATCTTTAAGCGCATCAGACAGCGACACATCGTTGTAGGTACGGCTTATGCGCTGAGAACAAGCCAGTTGCACTGACAACATGACAAGTATGAAAGATAAAAATATTCTCATTGTCTTACTGAACTGTTATTAAGTTGTTGCTTAGCTGAATGTCAATATGTTCAAACATATTTAGTGTATTCACAACTTTCTCTATCGAGTCGCCCGTGTTCCACTTCATGTATATGCGCAGCGACTTGCTGTTGTTGCTGACATATACCACTTTGAGATTGTGCCGTTGGGCTATCTCGTCAAGCACATTCTCTATCGTTACATTGTCGAACACTACAGTTTCAGCCTGCAAACTGTCAGTTTCGCGTATGGCAGTGTCCTGTCTGTCCACCTTGTCTACCGTCTGCGACACCGCATGTTGGCGCTCGGCAGTCTTCTGTACAGATGGCAAGACCGCAAATATTGCAGCCAATACCACTCCCGACATTACCAGCAATACGGCAAACAAGGCTGCTGTCCTGTAGCGATACAGCACATGTTGTCTGCGTGAAGACGACATCATTACCTCTCTCCCGACAGTGCCGTTGGCTGCGGAAAGATATGTATCTTCAAACCGTTTCCACTCCTTCTCTACATCATCGCGGCTCATCTTGTGGTTCATGCGCGCCATTGCTCTCTTCCCAAGAGCCATAGCCTCAGAAAGTTCAGACATCTCTTTGTCGGCTAAAGTTTGTTCAAGTTCAGCTAAGGTAAGCGTCTCAGGGCTTTCCTGCATGTCAAGCAAATGTGTTATCTTGTTTCTTTCGTCCATGTGAAATTATTTTATTTTCTTGATAAATTCCCTAATCTGCATAGTAGCGGCACCCAGATGCTTGTATACCATCACCCTGCTGATGCCCAGCAAGTCGGCTATCTCCTGGTATTTCAAGCCTTCAATGTGTCGCAGGCGAAACACTTCTTTAGTCTTTACACTCATTTCTTTTTCTATGAATGTCATCACTCCGGCAAGTCGCTCATCGTCGAGCTGTGGCTGGGCAACAGTCTGCATGTCAGACGTATAGGCTTCAAGAAAGCGTTGCCTGACGTCCTTGTGCCTGATGATGCTGATACATCTATTGCGCACACTTGTCATAAGATATGCTTCTATGTTGTCGGGCTCTGTCGGCATACTTATCAGCGAGGCAAAAACTTCACTCACTATGTCGCGCGACTCATCGTAATCGTAGATGAGACCTACAGCCTGCCTCACCATCGGAGCATAGTATTTCAGAAACAATATTCTTATCTTCTCGTTGTTCATACATTATATATTAACGCACAGACACGCCGTTTTGCTAACCCAGACAGCAACTTTTTTCTTAAAAAAATGCTTTTGCATCTATGCGATCTGGCGTACTGCATCGTTGGTTTACTAATAAAACGACTTTTCGTTGCAGAAAATTGTACTGCGTGTTGTTTGGTTGTTTGTTGGTTTTTTTGTAATTTCGCTGCCTGAATGTTTCGTGTGCAATGGCGCATGAATGTTTTTTAAGAGGAAAAACGTATATGACAAAACGACGACTGATACTTATTGGCAACGATGACGGCTATGCTGCTAAAGGCTTGCAGATGCTTGTCGACATGGTGCGCGACATGGCTGACGTGCTGGTGTGCGCTCCCGACGGTGCCCGTTCGGGCTACAGCCGCGCCTTTACTGCCGATGCTCCGCTGCGCATGAGACTGCGCCGGAAAGAGGATGGCGTGCAGGTGTGGTCGGCAGACGGAACGCCCGTAGACTGCGTGAAACTAGCTCTGCACGAACTGTGCAGCGAAAGGAAGCCAGACCTGGTGCTGGGAGGAATAAATCACGGCGACAACGCTTCGGTAAACACCCACTATTCAGGCACTATGGGAGTGGCTATGGAGGGCTGCATGAAGGGTATTCCGTCGGTGGCTTTGTCGCTGTGCTCGCACGATGAGGATGCCGACTTCAGTCCGCTCGTGCCATACGTGCGCGACATTGTTGCACGCGTGCTCGACGAGGGTTTGCCTGAGGGTGTGTGCCTCAACGTCAACTTCCCTGTGGCTGAGACTTTCAAGGGTGTGCGCGTATGCCGCATGGCTCACGGCTCGTGGATAAACGAATGCTCGAAAATGATGCATCCGCGAGGATATGAATACTACTGGATGGTAGGTTCATACCGCAACGACGAGCCTGAGGCTGACGATACCGACAACTATGCACTGCAACACGGATATGTGGCTATAACGCCGACGCGCGTCGACGTTACTGACTACGACTCGCTGCAGAGGCTGAAACAGTGGGAAAGATAAGGAAATAAGAAATGAAATACTATATTATTGCCGGTGAGGCGAGTGGCGACTTGCATGCTTCGAGGCTCATGCGCGAGCTGCAACGACAGGACATGGATGCTGAATTCCGATTTTTCGGCGGCGACATGATGGCGGCTGAAGGCGGAACGCGTGTGCGACACTACAAGGATATGGCATACATGGGATTCATACCTGTGCTGCTGCACCTGCCGACAATACTGAGAAACATGAGCCGATGCAAGGAGGACATCAGGCTATGGCATCCCGACGTCTGCATACTGGTAGACTATCCGGGATTTAACCTCAGCATCGCCAAATACCTGCATAAGCATACAGACATTCCTGTTTTCTACTATATTGCCCCGAAACTGTGGGCGTGGAAGGAATACAGGATTAAGAACATGAAGCGCGATGTAGACGAACTGTTCTCTATTTTGCCTTTCGAAAAGGATTTCTTCGAGGGCAAGCATGGTTATCCCATTCACTATGTTGGCAATCCTACGGCTGACGAGGTGCGCGAATTCAGAGCTGCCTACAACGAGAGTTTCAATGATTTTGCACGTCGAAACGGACTTGATGCCGACAAGAAGATTATAGCACTGCTTGCCGGAAGCAGACGGCAGGAAATAAAGGACAATCTGCCTGCCATGATAGAGGCTTGCGCCGGCATGGATGACTGCCAAATTGTGATAGCAGGCGCACCGTCGGTTGAGCGCGAATACTATAATTCGGTGGTGGAAAAGACTGGTCTGCATAAACTCGGCAGCGACGTGATGTTCGTAGACAACAGGACTTATGAACTACTATCTCATGCCACTGTCGCACTTGTTACAAGCGGAACTGCAACGCTGGAAACGGCACTGTTCGGTGTGCCGCAGGTGGTTTGCTACGAAACTCCATTGCCAAAAATTATTGGATACTTACGGAAAAAAGTTCTGAAGGTAAGATATATTTCGCTCGTCAACCTCATTGCCGACGACGAGGTTGTGCCGGAACTCGTGGCAGACTCGTTCTCTGTAGACAACATACGCCGACACCTGCTCAGCATTATGCCAGACACTGACGGCAGAGAACGACAAATGAGGGGCTACGAGACAATATGGCAACGTCTCGGCGACGATTGCGCACCAGAGAATGCAGCACGCATTATTGGCGAACTGCTGGCTGACTGACACGACAGAAATGCAAGCAGAAAACTCTGCCTGCTACTACTGAAAACAAAAAATACAGAATAACTAATTGCTGTTTTTCTTTATCGTGAGCACGATATATTCCGAGCGTGTGCCTATACGGAATTTTCCTCCCCAGATGCCGAGTCCAGACGAAACATAATATTGCGTGTGTCCGCGCTGCCAAATGCCAAAGGCATCTTCATAAATGGCATCGGTAATCCATGATATAGGCCATACCTGACCATGATGTGTGTGTCCACTAAACTGATAGTCGATACCTGCCCGCTCGGCTTCCTCAAGGTGATAAGGCTGATGGTCGAGCAATATGGTGAACTCATCGTTGCCTATGTCTGCCACGAGTTGCTTCACTCGCTTTCGCAAGACATTTGTACGGTCATCGCGACCAATGATACGCAGATTGTCGCGGGTCAGCACTGTACTGTCGCGAAGAAGCGTTATGCCTGCATCGGCATAGAACTTCTCGGCTTCGCTGACACCTGCATAGAACTCATGGTTGCCCATAGAGGCATATATAGGAGCATTTATCTGTCGGAATATTGTTGCCATGCTGTCTTCACGCAACGGTCGCACGGAGCGGTCTATTATGTCGCCGGCTATCAGGACTGCATCAGGTTGCTCACTGTTTATCATGTCTACCCAGCGGCGAAACTCGTCAGCACGGTTGTGATAGCCTAAGTGAAGGTCGCTAACAAGGACAAGCCGCAGGTCTTTCTTTATATTCTTGTCGGTTCCTACTGATATTGACTGACGTACTTTGCGATTGTAGTTGCGGTTGCCATATACGAAAACTGCTGTAAGAAAGATTACTATTGCTGCCGTTGAAATCCAGTTGCTGTAAAGCCATGAACGTGGTATCAGCCGTACAAGGCGTCCTATATCGAGCAGCAGAAAGAGCATTACGCCATACAAAAGTACAAATATAGATGATGTGCTGACATTGTAAATGATGCTTGCCAGTGCCATCGGCAGATGGTCGAGGACGCTGCCTATGCTTACAAAGAGAAGCAGCACGGCAAGCCAGCAAAGAATGATGACTGTCCACTTTATGGATGACGGCAATGGCAATATGCACCACAAGTGCCAACTAAGATAGCTCAAGCCGGCAATGGGAATAAGCAATATCAACAGAAAACCGTACATACCTTTATATTATTTATTATAACAGCGACAATGTATACAGATATACTACTGCGGCAGGAAATGCCATCAGCGACGAATCGAAGCGGTCTAACATGCCGCCATGTCCGGGAAGGATATTGCCAGAGTCCTTTATGCCGAGCGTTCGCTTCATCAGCGACTCAACCAAGTCGCCCAAAGTGCCGAAAACAACAACAACCAGACCTAATCCAATCCATACCAACAGCCGCACCGCACCATTGTTTTCTACTTCGCCTGAAGCAAGTGCGATGAAAACGGCAGCAATGATTACGCATAAGGCTCCGCCTATGCTGCCCTCCCAACTCTTCTTTGGCGACACACGTTCAAACAACTTATGCTTGCCATACATTGAACCGAAACAATATGCTCCACTGTCGTTGACCCATAGGAAGATAAACACGCTGAGAGGCAACAGATAGTTGTATCGTGGCTCTCCGTCGGCAGACGACATGAAAGCAAGCACTGGTATCATTGAGAAAGGCAAAGCAATATACATTTGTGAAAGCATAGTATATGCCAGGTTGCTGATAGGATTTTCTGCCTTCGTATAGAGTTCTGAAACGAAAAGATAGATGATTGTCAGCAGATATGGCACAAAGGCAACTGCCGGAGTCAGTCCGGTGCACCATCCTCCCATTGCTATCACGAAGTAAGCCGATGCCACAGTCGTTATAAAACGGTTGACCTGATACGGCGTATGCTCGTTTATCAGTGTGCAATACTCGTATGCCGTCATGCCAGTGGCAAGCGTGAACAGTGCCAGCATGGCTGTGGCATCAAGAAAACACGTTACGATGATGGCAACAAACAGTGTTCCTGTAATGCTGCGAGTGATAAGGTTTTTCTGTTTTTCTGTCATGTCTTACTCCTCTATTATGTCGTTTCCTGTCGTTGTTGTACTGTCCTGAGCCTCTGTTTCAGCATTGTGTTCCTGCTCATACTTCTGCTCGTCATTTAGAATTTCCTGCGAACGACTAATCCACGGACGCTTGCCAAATATCTTTTCTACGTCTTCCGCAAATATCACCTCACTGCGGATAAGCATCTCAGCCAAAGCCTGATGACCCTCACGATGCTCTGTCAGTATCTTCTTTGCACGGTCATACTGTTCGTTTACCATCTTCAGCACCTCACTGTCGATAATCTTTGCCGTTTCGTCGGAATATGGGCGCTGGAACTGATACTCCTGATTGTTGTAGTAAGAGATGTTAGGTAGGCGGTCGCTCATACCTGCGTAAGCTATCATGCTGTATGCACTCTTCGTTGCACGCTCAAGATCGTTGATGGCGCCTGTCGATATCTGACCTATGCACAGTTCCTCAGCCGCACGTCCGCCGAGCAACGAGCACATCTCGTCGAGCATCTCTTCCTTAGTTGTTATCTGGCGTTCTTCCGGCAGATACCATGCTGCTCCGAGTGCCCTTCCACGTGGTACGATAGATACTTTGATAAGCGGATTGGCATATCGGCAGAACCATGATATTGTGGCATGTCCAGCTTCGTGCAGCGCAATGCTTCGCTTCTCATGCTCGGTCATTACCTTCGTCTTCTTCTCCAGACCTCCTATTATTCGGTCTACAGCATCGAGGAAATCTTGCTTGCCTACAGCCTTAGCACCATGTCGTGCTGCTATCAGTGCTGCTTCGTTGCATACATTGGCTATATCAGCACCAGAAAAACCCGGTGTCTGTCGTGCCAGAAGTTCAACATCGACAGAACTGTCTATCTTAACTGGTCTCAGGTGTACGTGGAATATTTCCTTTCTTTCGTTCAAGTCAGGCAGGTCTACATGTATTTCGCGGTCGAAACGTCCGGCGCGCAGCAGTGCACCATCGAGCATGTCGACGCGGTTGGTTGCCGCGAGGATTATCACTCCACTGTTTGTTCCGAAACCGTCCATCTCTGTAAGCAGGGCATTGAGCGTGTTTTCGCGCTCATCGTTGCCTCCCATTGATGGATTTTTAGAGCGTGCTCGTCCTACGGCATCTATCTCGTCGATAAAAATTATGCACGGCGCTTTCTCCTTTGCTTGTCGGAAAAGGTCTCTTACGCGACTTGCACCGACACCCACAAACATTTCAACAAAGTCGCTTCCCGACATCGAGAAGAACGGTACGCCTGCTTCTCCGGCAACGGCTTTGGCAAGAAGGGTCTTACCTGTTCCCGGAGGACCTACGAGCAGGGCTCCCTTTGGAATCTTTCCGCCAAGGTCAGTATATCTGTTCGGGTTCTTCAGGAACTCCACTATTTCCTGTACTTCCTGCTTTGCACCAACCTGACCAGCCACATCCTTGAACGTGATGCCTATGTCGTTGCCCTTCTCATACATCTTTGCCTTGCTCTTGCCGACGTTGAAGATACCTCCTCCGCCGCCCATTCCTTTGCCGAAATTGCGGAAGACGAGCACCCACAGCAGTACCAACAATATTATCGGACCAAAACTGTAGATGAGATTCATCAGTGTTCCGTTTTTCTTATTGTCATAGCTGAACTTTCCGTTGAAGTGTCCGTTGGAGTGTTCCTGTTCTAGGAAATCCTCCAGTTTCTCTGTCGAACCATATTCCACCAGCAGGTAAGGGTTGTTTCCCAGCTGCTGTGCGTTCTGCTTGAATACGTCTACAAAGTTTTCCGGCTTCACATACATCTTCAGCGTTTTCTCGTTGGTATTTATCACAACCTCCTTTGCCGAGCCTTTACCGACAAGGTCCTTGAATTCTGCATACGACGCTTCCCTATGCAAGCCGTCAGCTTTGTCGCCGGTAGGGTTAAACAATATACTTCCCGCCAGCACCAGAAGCACTGCAATGTATATCCATGTAGGATTAAACTTTGGCTTCTTCGGGCTGTTGTCGTTTATGTTATTCTGCTGTTTACTGTTGTCTTTATTCTTTGCCATAGTCTTACCTTAGTCTATATCTGGTATTTCTGTTATTTTCGCATCATTCCACAGAGTTTCTATGCTGTAGTATTCTCTCATGTCGGGTACGAACACATGCACCATAACGTCTATATAGTCCATAGCCACCCACACGGCGTTTTCCAGTCCGACGACGTGTGTCGGCTTCTCTCCGAGTTCCTCTCTCACCATGTCGCCGACAGAATCGGCAATGGCTTCCACCTGCATCGGCGAATTACCCTGACATATTACGAAATATCGGCACACTGCACCGTCTATCTTGTCTAAATCTACCACAACAATCCTGCTTCCTTTCTTTTCCTGTATTGCCTCTACTATTTTGTTTACGAGTTCGTTGTTTGTCTTCATTATCGTTATTATGCTTTTTCTTTCTTATATTATTAATAATGTATAGAAATTAAGGTTACAAAGATAAGCGAATTATAAATAATAGCAAAATATTTTTTGTTTTATTAGATTTTTCTTCAATAATATTTGGTTATTTCAAAAATACTCCTTACCTTTGCACCCACAAATTAGCTTTTGAGCTAATAAAAATGATTGGGGTATGGTGTAATGGTAACACTACAGATTCTGGTCCTGTCATTCTTGGTTCGAGTCCGAGTACCCCAACAAAGAAAGCCAATTACTCAGCAGAGTGGTTGGCTTTTCTTTTTTGCCTGCCTTGTAAAGCTTTGAGCCGAACAGCGTTCTACGCCTCCGGCTCAATGTTTCGTTATTCTGATGTCTTTTTCTTAAAGTATTACAGGTTGGCAAGTTCCACCACCTTGTCTACGGCAGCGCTCAGTCCGTCGGTGTTCTTTCCTCCGGCAGTAGCAAAGTGCGGCTGTCCGCCTCCTCCACCCTGTATAAGCTTTGCAGCCTCGCGCACCATCTGTCCGGCATTCAGTTTGTGCTCGCTTACCATGTCATCGCTCAGCATAACGCTCAGCAGCGGCTTGTCCAGATGCTTCGTGCCGATGCAGCAGAGCAGGTTTTGCGGTATTTCCTGCCTTACTTTGAACACGAGGTCCTTAGCCGAAGCCGGATCGAGCGGCATCACTGCCGTAACAACCTTCACTCCGTTTATCTCGCGAGCCTTTTCTATGAGTTGCTGCTTCAGGCGTTCTACAGCCTGTCCCTTGAACTGTTCTATCTCTTTCTTCATTGTGTCGTGCTCCTCAACATATTTCTGCAACACGCCTTCCAGGTCTTTTGCATTGTTGAAAAGCATTCTGACCATCTTCAGCTGGTCTTCTATGTTGTAGAGCAGTTCCTCGCATTCTGTTCCCGTGCGTGCCTCTATTCTTCGTATGCCGGCAGCCACCGAGCTTTCACTTATAATCTTGAAGAATCCTATATTTCCTGTTCTCTGTGCGTGTATACCACCACACAGCTCGCACGACGGTCCGAATCGTACCACGCGCACTCGGTCGCCATACTTCTCGCCGAACAGTGCTATGGCACCCATCTTGCGTGCTTCCTCCATCGGCGTGTCCCTGTGTTCGTCTAAGGCGATGTTCTGGCGTATCATGTCGTTGACCAGGCGTTCCACCTGTCGCAGTTCCTCGTCGGTAGTTTTCTGGAAGTGCGAGAAGTCGAATCTCAGTTCTGTCGGCGTTACGAGCGAGCCCTTCTGCTCCACATGGTCGCCGAGCACCTGCTTCAGTGCATAGTCGAGCAAGTGTGTTGCCGTATGGTTTGCTGCCGAAGCCTCACGCTTGTCGGTGTCTACACAAGCCATAAACTCTGCTGTCGGGTCTTTCGGCAGTTGCTTCACGATGTGTATCGACTGTCCGTTCTCGCGTTTTGTGTCTACGATGTCTATCGTTTCAGCCTCGTTTACTATCACTCCGCTGTCGCCTACCTGTCCACCCATCTCGCCGTAGAACGGTGTATTGTCGAACACGAGCTCGTAGTATTCGTTTTTCTTCTGCGTTACCTTGCGGTATCTCAGTATGTGGCATACATATTCGGTGTAGTCGTAGCCAACGAACTGCTGTTCGCCCTCGCCCAGCACAGTCCAGTCTGAGTTTTCCACCTGCGCAGCGTTTCTCGCGCGTTCCTTCTGCTTCTGCATCTCGGCGTCAAACTGCTTTTCGTCTACGGTCATTCCGTTTTCGCGGCAAATCAGCTCCGTCAGGTCGAGCGGGAAGCCGAACGTGTCGAACAGTCGGAATGCCTTTGTTCCGTCGAGCACGGTCTTTTTCTGCTGTCGCAGTTCGTCCATAGCCTCGTTGAGCATGCTTATACCCTTGTCGAGCGTGCGCAGGAACGAGTCTTCCTCTTCCTTTATCACTCGTCCGATGAGTTGCTGCTGTGCTTTCAGTTCGGGGTAAGCCTCGCCCATTTCGTGTACGAGCATCGGCACGAGTTTATATACAAACGCATCTCTCTGTTCGAGGAACGTATATGCGTATCTCACGGCGCGTCTGAGTATTCGTCGTATGACGTATCCCGCCTTGGCATTGCCGGGCAGCTGTCCGTCAGCTATCGAGAAAGCCACAGCCCTGAGGTGGTCGGCAACCACTCGCATAGCCACGTCTACGTCTTCCTTCTTTCCGTAATTCATGCCCGTCAGTCGCTCTATCTCGTGTATGTATGGCTGGAAGACGTCGGTGTCGTAGTTCGACTGCTTTCCTTGCAGTGCGCGCACCAGTCGCTCAAATCCCATGCCTGTGTCGATGACGTTCATGGCAAGTTTCTCCAGTTGTCCGTCAGCCTTGCGGTTGAACTGCATGAAGACGAGGTTCCATATTTCTATCACCTGCGGGTCGTCCTTGTTTACGAGTTCCCTGCCGGGCACGCGCTTTTTCTCCTCATCCGAGCGCGAGTCGAGATGTATCTCCGAGCATGGTCCGCACGGTCCCGTGTCGCCCATTTCCCAGAAGTTGTCGTGCTTGTTTCCGTTTATGATATGGTCTTCCGGCACGTGCTTCTTCCAGTATTGTGCAGCCTCGTCATCGCGTTCGAGTCCTTCCTCCTTGCTGCCTTCGAACACCGTAACGTATAGGTCGTCGGCATTCAGTTTCAGCACGTCTACGAGATACTCCCATGCCATGTCGATGGCACCTTCCTTGAAGTAGTCGCCGAAGCTCCAGTTGCCGAGCATCTCAAACATAGTGTGGTGGTATGTGTCGTGTCCCACCTCCTCCAGGTCGTTGTGCTTACCGCTCACGCGCAGGCATTTCTGCGAGTCGGCACGTCGGCGTGGCTCCGGGTCTACGGTGCCGAGTATCACGTCCTTCCACTGGTTCATGCCGGCATTGGTGAACATCAGCGTCGGGTCATCTTTTATTACCATCGGAGCAGACGGCACTATGGCGTGCTGCTTCTGCTCAAAAAACTTCTTAAACGATTCTCTGATTTCGTTTGCTGTCATCATATCTGTATATAGTTTTCCTAATTACAACTTTTTTGCGGATGCAAAAATACAAAAAAAGGATGACATATTATAATAAATATGTGAAATATCTTTCTATGCCGGCTGAAATTCCGCACACAACGCGGGTTTACTCTTATCTTTACGATAACATATATTCCCGGGCGTCATTAGTTTAAACAAAGCAACGCTACCGAGAGTTCCTTTTTAGTGTTTTTAATGCTTCTTTGGCTGGTGCACATCCTTGCTCTGCTGCTTTTCTAAGCCATTTCTCTGCTTCGGTAAAGTTTCTTTTTACGCCATCGCCATTGGCATACATCGCGCCCAAATTATATTGTGCTTCTGCAAATCCTTGCTCTGCGGATTTCCTGTACCAATTAACAGCTTCGGTATAGTTCTGGGCAACGCCTTTGCCGTTATAGTACATCGAGCCCAAATTATTTTGTGCTTCTGCAAATCCTTGCTCTGCGGATTTCCTATACCATTTCTCTGCTTCGGTATAGCTCAGGGCAACACCATAGCCGTAATAGTACATACCACCCAAATTATTTTGTGCTTTTGCAAATCCCTGCTCTGCAGATTTCATGTACCAATTAACGGCTTCGGTATAGTTTTGAACAACGCCATAGCCGTTATGGTACATTACACCTAAATTATATTGTGCTTCTGCAAATCCTTGCTCTGCAGCTTTCCTGTACCATTTCGCTGCTTCGGTGTAGTTCTGGGCAACGCCATCGCCATTAAAGTACATCAAGCCTAAATTATATTGTGCTTCTGCAAATCCTTGCTCTGCGGATTTCCTATACCATTTCTCTGCTTCGGTATAGCTCTGAGCAACGCCATAACCGTTATGGTACATTACACCTAAGTTATATTGCGCTTCTGCATATCCCTGCTCTGCGGATTTCCTGTACCAATTAACAGCTTCGGTATAGTTTTGGGCAACACCATCGCCGTTATAGTACATCAAACCTAAATTATATTGTGCTTCTGCGTTCCCTTGCTCTGCTGCTTTCCCGTACAATTTCGCTGCTTCGCTATAGTTCTGTTCAATTCCTTCGCCATTGGCATACATAGCGCCCAAATTATTTTGTGCGCCGGCATATCCCTGCTCTGCAGATTTCCTAAACCATTTCAGCGCTTCGGTATAGCTCTGGGCAACACCATCGCCATTAGCGTACATCCAACCTAAATTATATTGTGCTTCTGCATATCCTTGCTCTGCGGATTTCCTGTACCAATTAACTGCTTCGGTATAGTTCTGGGCAACGCCATCGCCTTTTTCGTACATTACACCTAAATTATATTGTGCTTCTGCAAATCCTTGCACTGCGGATTTCCTAAACCAATTAACTGCCTCGGTATAGTTCTGGGCAACGCCATCGCCGTAATAGTACATTACACCTAAATTATATTGCGCTTCTACATGTCCTTTTTCTGCGGCTTTCATGAAGCACTTCAGTGCCTCTGTATAATTATTGCTTTCAAAATAACTTTCGCCCAATTCAAACAATTTGTCAGCCTTTGTCTTGTTATTCTTAGAGTCTGCATTAGGATTTGAGTCCGCACTGAGAGCATATACGCTCCTGCCTGCACTGCCGTCAGGGCAGTATTCTTTCGCTTTTGCTGATGACTGAACGGCAAAAGAAAGCGATGCCGTCAGCAATACTGTACACAAGAGATTATGTTTTTTCATCTGAAATCGTATTAAAGTAATGTTTATCAGCTGTTCTTACACTTATGTTTCCCGACAATGCCAAGACCCGTCGTTAGCTTGACGATTGCCAAATCAGCTGCAAAAGTAGCAATATACTGATAAAACGGCAAATAATCCGTTGTTATTTTTGCAGTGAGCATAGGAATAAGCCTTTCCGACAGACAGCAAACCTGACTCGTTTTTGCACTGCCGGAGTAGAAAAAGACTAATCAATTTTCGGGTCGTTTACTGTCGCGTGAGTGCCCGCGAAACCCGTTTCCGAAATCAGAGGGGCAAAATACGCCCAAAATTCGCATGCAACTATAATCGTCTGGGAGTCAGTTTGTTAACGCAAAATATAAGCCTTTTACGCTGGAAACATAATTGTTAAAATTGTCAAAGAGTATGTTTGAGATTGTCAAACAGTGTGTTTGAGGATGTCAGACATAGTGTTTGGGACTGTCAGACA
>OMZM01000035.1 GCA_900315545.1 uncultured Prevotella sp. | reverse complement strand
AAAATTAGTGCACTTACCATTCTGCAATACGTAAACTTCATTAACGACAAGCCCATTGGCAGAATTAAGTATGCACTAAATTAATTCCGCCAACAGGTAATATAAGTTACATTTAAATTGTACGATACGTTTCAATAATAAAAGTAACATTTAATAAACAGATAAATTATGAATAAGATAAAATCAATCATACTGGGTGGAATCGCAATTCTGACATTGGCAGGTTGTTCAGACGACACGTTCAATGAGTTCTACGATGACCCGAATGGAGTAACAAAGGCTCCATGTTCAACATTGATGACCGGTACATTCTACGACAAAGATGGTCGCGACTATACATTCAACGCCTACTGGCGCGTGTACACATGGGACAACATCTTTGGCAAGTATGCCCAGACATGCGGCTACAAGAACAATTCCGGTGGTGTTTACTTCTACAACGACGGATATGCTAACGACCGTTGGAACGCTTTCTACAAGCGTCTGGCACAGTTCCGCAACCTGCAGAACGTCTATGAAAACGAAGACGAGGCTCAGCAGAAGAACGACCGCATATTGGTAGACCTGGCAGAAGTATTCATACTCGACCATGCTACACAGATAGCTGACCTCTTCGGAGACACTCCTTTCTTCAATGCAGGTATGCTCGGCGTAACCGACAACTTCGACGGTTCACGTCCTGCATTCAACGACGATGTAGAAATATATCGCCACGCCATCAAGCGTCTTGGCGAACTCTACACCGATATAGAAGCTATCAACAACTCTAAGACAGAGCTTGTAACAAAGACTCTGACTGCACAGGACTACATCAACAAGGGCGACCTGACTAAATGGCTGGCTTATGCCAACTCTCTCCGTCTGCGCCTCGCTGTCCGCGTAGCACTGAAGGGCGACCTGACAGCAGAAGGACAGGCTGCAATAAAGGAATGTATGACACGCAAATTGGTTGAAGATGCAAACAATCAGATAGAAGTAGCATCAGACCTCGACGGCTTCAACTTCTGGGAAAACTTCCGCGACGGCTACAAGGATATCAACAACGTGGCTTCACAGCCAATGATTGATGCCATGCAGCGTGTTGCCGGCACAGACGACCCACGCCTGCAGACAATGTATGTTAAGAATGCAGAAGGCAACTATGTAGGTACAAACCGTACGGAAACCAACGGCGAACAGACAGAAAAGGGTTCTTCTTTCAACGGCTTCGGCAACAAGCAGAAGTATGAAGAGCGCTACTACTCATATCTTGAGCCGGCTACATTCACAGGCAACCGCCTCTTCGTCAGCCCTATCATCACTGCTGCCGAAGTATGGTTCCTCCGTGCAGAAGCTATCCAGCGCGGATGGGCTACAGGCGATGCTGAGGCTGCATTCAAGCAGGGTATCGTTGAGTCTACAAAGTGGTACTATCGTCAGAACAATATGTTTGAAGCTGCTGCCGACGAAATAGCAGGCGGCGTAGCTACTCACTACACATATCCTGGCGATGCAGAGGTTGAAACCTATGCTACTGCACTGTGGGCAACATACAGCGACAAGCTGGAAGGCATACTGACACAGAAATGGGTTAACTTCGGTATCATTCAGCCGACACAGGCTTGGAACGACATACGTCGTACCGGCTACCCAGCGCTCAGCTATCCTACCGACACACAGGCACAGAACATGAAGGAATTGCCTAACCGCATGATGTATCCTAACACAGAAAAGGCTAACAACCGCGCTAACTACGATGCAGTTGTAAGCGTTCAGGGCGACGATGCATACACAAAACTGTTCTGGGCAAAATAAGATAAGAAACATCTTATAGACTATAAAAGGTCGCTAATCGAAAGGTTAGCGACTTTTTCGTTTCAATTAGTATGATGTTTCAATTATTTTGACTATATTTGCAGATGATTACGCTTGAAACATAAAACAAGGACTATAAATGAAACGAAACTTCCTAATTATTATAATGTCGGTGCTGCTGTCGGGTGTCAATGCACAGCAGCCTGTAGACCATGTGAGCACGCTTGTAGGCACAGCGTCGAAGTTCCAACTCTCAACGGGCAACACCTACCCTGCCGTTGCGTTGCCGTGGGGCATGAACTTCTGGGTTGCCCAGACGGGAAAGATGGGCGACGGATGGCAATACACTTACTCTGCCGACAAAATAAGAGGGTTCAAGCAGACACACCAACCAAGTCCGTGGATAAACGACTACGGGCAGTTCTCACTTATGCCTACGGTAGGAAAGATGGTCTTCGACGAGGAAGAACGTGCCAGCTGGTTCTCGCACAAGACGGAGAAAGCAACTCCATACTACTACAGCGTATATCTTGCAGACTACGACGTTACGATGGAAATGACTCCTACCGAACGTGCCTGCATCATGCGCATAAACTATCCGACAACCGAAGAGGCACGCCTCGTGATAGACGCATTCGACAAAGGCTCATACATTAAAATCATTCCTGAACGTCAGCAGATTGTCGGCTGGACAACACGCAACAGCGGTGGCGTTCCCGACAACTTCAGAAACTATTTTGTCATTACGTTCAACTGTCCGTTTACGGCTGTGGCAGATGTTTCTGACGGCAATATACGCAAGGACGGAACTATGGCGGAAGGAAACCACGCAGGCGCAATCGTAACATTCAGCACACGGCGCGGAATGCCTGTGGAGGCACGCGTGGCATCGTCGTTCATAAGCACAGAGCAGGCTTGGCGCAATCTTCTGGAAGTGGAAGGAAAGACTTTCGACGACGTAAAGCAAGATGGTTACAAGCGCTGGAACGATGTTTTAGGACGCATAGAAATAGATGACGACAACATAGACAATATCCGTACGTTCTACAGTTGTCTGTACCGCTCGGTACTGTTCCCACGCTCTTTCTACGAATACGATGCCGACGGCAATGCCGTACACTACAGTCCTTACAACGGTAAGACCGAAAAGGGATATATGTTTACTGATACGGGATTCTGGGATACGTTCCGCTGTCTTTTCCCACTGCTAAACCTTGTGTATCCGGAAATGAATGTCAAGATGCAGGCTGGTCTGGCAAATGCCTATCGCGAGAGTGGTTTCCTGCCGGAATGGGCAAGTCCCGGACACCGCAACTGCATGGTAGGCAACAACTCTGCATCAGTAGTGGCAGATGCCATTGTCAAGGGCAACTCGCCGAAAGATGACTTTGAAACGCTCTGGAAGGCTGTCGTGAACGGAGCAAACAATGTGCATCCCGAAATAAAGTCGACAGGCAGACTTGGACATGAATACTATAACAAACTCGGATATGTGCCTTACGATATAGACATAAGCGAAAACGTGGCACGCACACTTGAATATTCCTATGACGACTGGTGTATATATCAGATGGGAAAGAGGTTGGGAAAGACTGACAAAGAGTTGCGCCGGTTTAAGGAAAGAGCCTACAACTATCGCAATGTTTTCGACAAAGAGAGCAACCTTATGCGTGGACGACTGGAAAACGGACAGTTCCAGCAACCGTTTAACCCTCTGAAATGGGGCGATGCCTTTACTGAGGGAAATGCATGGCACTATACATGGTCGGTATTCCACGACGTGGAAGGACTGATAAGACTCATGGGTGGACGCGACAAGTTCAACGAAATGCTTGATTCGGTATTCAATCTTCCACCTGTTTTCGACGACAGTTACTACGGCATGGTCATACACGAGATACGCGAAATGCAGATTATGAACATGGGCAACTATGCTCACGGCAATCAGCCAATACAACACGCCATTTATCTGTATGACTATAGCGGACAGGCATGGAAGGCACAATACTGGATTCGAGAGGTAATGAACAGGCTATACAGTGCTTTGCCCGACGGATACTGTGGCGACGAAGACAATGGCCAGACATCAGCATGGTATGTTTTTTCTGCTCTGGGTTTCTATCCTGTATGCCCTGCCACAGACCAGTATGTCATTGGCATACCATTGTTCAGACAGGCAAAAATACACCTGACAAACGGCAAAATACTGACAATAAGCACTGACGATGCAAGCAAACGATACATTGACAGCATGACTGTCAACGGTACTGCATACGACAAGAACTATCTGACACATAGCCAGCTGACGTCTGGCGCAACAATAGACTTCACGCTTGTCAACACACCAAACCGCCAACGTGCTACATCACCAGACAGTGCACCATACTCGTTTAGCAAGGATGAGTGAAAAGATAGTTACACATTATATTATTAATATTAACTGAACTGCAATACATACACAGTAGATGATATGTAATTGAACATATAAACCAGTTATAGACATACATTATTATATATGAGAAGATATTTCATTTCAATATTAGGTTGCCTTATTGCTGCAACATGTCTCAATGCGCAATCGGCTGCAGTTGTTAATGCTCCTGCACCAGTAAGTCCACTCCCGCAGCCAAAGCAGGTAGCATGGCAACAGTTGGAGACATACGCTTTTATACATTTCGGACTAAACACATTCGGCGACAGGGAATGGGGCTACGGTGATGCTGACCTCAATGATTTCAACCCGACACGTCTCGACTGTGAGCAATGGGCTCGTGTTTGCAAGGAAGCAGGCATGAAAGGTATCATAATAACAGCAAAACATCATGATGGCTTTTGCTTGTGGCAAACAAAATATACAGATTACAGCATACGCAACACTCCATATAAAGATGGCAAAGGAGACATCGTTGGCGAATTGTCGGCTGCATGCAAGAAATACGGACTTAAGTTTGGAGTATATCTCTCGCCTTGGGACAGGCATCAGGCTTTCTATGGCACACCACTCTACCGCGAATATTTCCATGCTCAACTCGAAGAACTACTGACACAATACGGCGATATTTTCGAGGTATGGTTTGACGGTGCAAACGGAGGCGACGGCCACTATGGAGGAGCACGGGACACACGTACGATAGACAGACGCACATACTACGACTTTCCAAGAGCTTGGCAGACAGTGGAAAGACTGCAACCTATGGCTGTATGCTTCAGCGACGGAGGTCCAGGTTGCCGTTGGGTTGGCAACGAACAGGGATATGCCTTTGCTACAAATTGGTCGTTTCTGAGAATAAATGAAGTATATCCAGGTTACGACAGATACAAGGAACTGCAACAGGGACATGCCGATGGCGACACTTGGGTTGCCGCAGAGTGCAACACATCAATACGTCCGGGATGGTTTTATCATAAACGCGAAGACGAGAAAGTAAAGACAGTAGACAAACTTGTAGACCTTTACTATCGCAGCGTAGGACACAACGGAACATTCCTGCTGAACTTCCCCGTTACGCCAGAAGGACTAATCCACCCTATCGACTCTGCTAATGCTGTGGATTTCTACAAGCATGTCAGAAATGAATTAAGAACAAACCTCATTGATAAGGCAAAGGTAAAAACGTCTGCTGAGCGTGGTACGGATTTCAAGGCAAATAATCTTAAAGACAACAACTACAATACATATTGGGCTACGCCAGACAATGTCATTACTGCGTCGATAAACATAAAGTTCAGCAAACGAGAGAAAGTCAACCGCATGATGCTGCAGGAGTATATTCCGCTTGGGCAAAGAGTTAAGAGTTTTACGGTTGAATATCTTACCGAAAAAGGTTGGCAAAACATTGATGCAGGCGAAGAAACAACGACCATAGGATACAAACGCTTGCTTCGTTTCCCTACCATCACAACAAAAGAAATGCGCATAAGAATTGCTGACAGTCGTGGACCAATCTGCCTGAGTGAACTCGGAGCATACTATGCACAAGGCGGCGACCGCAAAACCACCGATGACTGGATGGAAACAAAGGGCTACGACTTTGAAAAGACAGAAACTACAGAAAGCATATTGGCTGATTTAGGCAATACCAAGATAGTTAGTTCGCTGCACTATAAGCCATCATCAACTGGAATAATAACACACTACGAGATACTCACAGGCGAAACACTTGACAACATGCATATTTCTGCTAAAGGCGAATTCTCAAATATTCGCAACAATCCTATCATGCAAGATGTTTATTTCACACCTGTTTCCGCACGCTACGTCATGCTCCGTGCAACAAAAACAGTAATTCCCAATGAACCAATAAAATATGAAACAATACTTATTAAATAGTCTTTTAGCAACTGTTGTATGCTTATTTACGCTGCACGTTGATGCACAGATAACCCTTGTAAAGAAAGGAAGTCCCAAAGCCCGGATAGTATTTGACCTAAAAGATTCCACATCCGTAAAGGCTGCATCTCTGCTGTCAGTTTTTGTTTCAGAAATAACAGGTACACAACTGCCACTTGTCGTAAACGGGAAAGTCAATAAAACTGACTACAAAAAGCCATCGGCATATAGGAAGAACGATATTGTTCTTATTAATAAAGGCAGCGACCGAGACCTCGAAGACTCTTTTACAATAGAAACAAAAGACGGAAGAGTATTTATCAGTGGATATGACAAGGGCGTAATATATGGTGTCGTAACTCTGCTTGACAGTTATATCGGTGTACGATATTACACATACAAGACCTACGACCTGCCACCACATACAAAAACACTGGTATTGCCCAACATAAACATTCACGACAAACCCGCATTCAGATACCGGCAGACACAAAGTTACGCCACAAAAGACGAAATATTCAAGATGTGGTATCGACTTGAAGAGCCAGTAGAAGAGTTTGCCGGCAATCTATGGGTACATACATTCAACCGAATACTCCCCGCAGCAGTTTATGGAGAGAAACATCCGGAATGGTATTCGCTCATCAACGGTAAACGACAGCCAGGTACACACAGCCAATGGTGTCTGACTAACGAGGAAGTATTTGAAACGGCAGCCGAAAAGATTGACTCTATATTCAAGTCAAATCCTTCCATAAATATGATAAGCGTAAGCCAGAACGACGGAAACAACACCCAGTGTCAATGCGAAAACTGTCAGAAAGTCGACAGCATCGAAGGCTCAGCATCCGGAAACCTTGTACGCTTTATGAACAAACTGGCTAAACGCTTTCCAGACAAGCAGTTCTCTACACTGGCTTATCTGTACAGTATGCAGCCACCACGCATAACTCGTCCTCTGCCAAACATAAACATCATGTTATGCGACATAGACTGCAAACGCGAAGTGCCACTGACAGACAACGCATCAGGGCAATATTTCATGAAGGCGATTGAAGGCTGGTCTAAAATATCAGACAACATATTTGTATGGGACTATGGCATAAATTTCGACAATGTTGTTTCTCCTTTCCCCAATTTCCATATTCTTCAGCCAAACATGAAGATATTTAAAAACCATAACGCCAAGATGGTGTTTGAGCAAATAAACTCTTCTATCGGCACCGACCTATCGGAACTGAGAACAGCACTGTGCGCAAAACTCATGTGGAATCCTGATCTTAACGTCGACTCACTGACTAACGTATTTCTACAAGGATACTATGGCAAGGCAGGACACTACATTAAAGAATATATAAAGACTATAACCGATGCCTTGTCTGTATCGAACATACCACTATGGATATATGACTCGCCGATAACGCACAAGGACGGCATGCTTAGCAGCAAACTGCGCAGAAGATACAACGAACTGTTTGACAAAGCAGAAGATGCCGTAACTAATGACATTGAGAAACTGCAACGCGTACATATAGCCAGATTGCCTTTGATGTATGCAGACCTTGAAATATCAAGAACAGAGCAAAACCGTGATTATAACAGTGTATTGGAACTGCTGAACCGCTTTGAGGAATGGACTGACAAATATGGTGTTCCAACACTTAACGAAAGAAAAAACAAGCCTAAAGACTATTGCAGACTTTACAGGGAACGGTATTTACCAACAAATAAAACAAGCAAAGCATTAGGAGCTAATGTCATATATACCCAAGAACCGTCTCAAACATATATGAAAATAGCAGACAAAGCCATTACCGACGGACTGTACGGAGGAACAACATACGTAGAAAGTTGGGTTGGATGGGAAGGCAAAGACGCAGAATTTGTTATCGACTTAGGAAGTGAAAAATCATTCAACACTATAGAAACTGACTTCCTCCATCAGCTTGGAGCATGGATATTGCTGCCTAAGGGAGGCAGATACACCATTTCATCCGACGGGAAGAACTACACCGATTTCGGTGCTTTCTCATTTGAAGAAGACCGCGACATCAGCGTAAAGTTTGTACCAGGCAAAGTGGAAAAGACATCAAATGTAAAAGCAAGATATATAAAAGTATTCATAGAGACCATCGGCACATGTCCTAACTGGCACTATGGTGTTGGTTACCCTGCGTGGTTCTTCATCGACGAGGTAAATGTTTACTAAGATGAATATTTAATTCAAGCACATTAGGAAAGGATGAAATATTTATATCGAGTAATATTGTATCTTCTCATATCTCAATCCATATCTGCACAGTTCATACAACAAGAGTTGGAAACTGTGCCAGACTATCATTTGGATGTTGCTGCTACAAGTGTAGGGAAAGAGCATCCACGAACGGAATTTCTAAATACCGAGAGCAATGGAAACTATATTCTGCTGAACGGAGAGTGGGATTTCTTTTTCAACAATGAATGGCATAAGATACAAGTACCTGGCAACTGGGAATTTCAAGGATACGGTACACCAATATATACAAATACCCGCTACGAATTTGCACCAAGCAAACCACAGCCTCCACATCTACCAGAGGATAATCCCGTAGGCTTATATTATAAAAAAATAAACATCCCTGAAGCATGGAGCAAACATAGCATTTACTTGAGTATAGGCGGTGTGAAGTCTGGCTGCTATGTTTTCATTAACGGAAAATTTGTTGGCTACAATGAGGATTCTAAGAATACTGCAGAATACGACATAACCAAACACGTAAAAGTTGGAGAGAATGAACTAGTTCTGAAAGTCTACCGGTGGTCTACTGGTTCATATCTTGAGTGTCAGGACTTTTGGCGTATAAGTGGAATTGAGCGCGACATTGCAGTCTACTCACAACCTAAAAAGCACATTATAGATTTTGACATAACTTCCACGCTTGATGACAATTATAGAAACGGGCACTTTGCTTTATCCGTAGATGTTGCCAATGATTTACCGACACGTCATCACGGCAAAGCAAAAACATGTGTAACATATAAATTAGAAGATGCAGAAGGTAGTATCGTTGCCTATGGTAATAAACCTGCTATAGAGAACTCCACATACAAATTCAGTGCCAACATCAAAGATGTACACACATGGTCTGCCGAGAAACCATACCTGTACAAATTGAGTATAGTTTTGAAAGAAAAGGACAAAACTATTGAAACTGTAAATTATAATGTTGGTTTCAGACGTATAGACATAAATGGCAGCAAATTTCTTGTCAACGGACAAGCAATTAAAATAAAGGGAGTAAACATTCACGAACATAATCCCGAAACCGGACATTACGTTACGGAAGAACTTATGCGGCGGGATTTCGAGTTGATGAAACGCAACAATATAAATGCCGTACGTCTCAGCCATTACCCGCAACAGAGACGTTTCTACGAGTTATGCGATGAGTATGGACTGTATGTCTACGACGAGGCAAACATTGAAAGTCATGGCATGGGCTATGACTTGCGCAAGGGCGGCACTCTCGGAAATAACCCGCAATGGTTTGAGAAACACATGGAGAGAACAAAGAACATGTACTTTCGCAACCGTAACCATCCATGCGTTTGCTTCTGGTCGTTAGGAAATGAAGCTGGAAACGGATACAATTTCTACAATACTTACCTATGGCTCACTGATGCAGAATGCAAAGGCATGAAACGTCCAGTCTGCTATGAGCGTGCCATCTGGGAATGGAACACCGACATCTTCGTGCCTCAGTATCCTTCGGCAGACTGGCTTCAAACCATAGGAGAACGTGGCAGCGACCGTCCTGTGATGCCATCTGAATATGCACATGCTATGGGCAACTCAACCGGCAACCTCTACGGACAATGGCAAGCCATATATTCATACGACAATTTAGCAGGCGGATTTATATGGGACTGGGTAGATCAGGGAATCCTGAAAGTGTCTGTGAAAGATGATGCTGACAATATTGGCAGCACACCATGCTATCTTTATGGCGGCGATTTCGGAACAGACATGCCAAGCGACGGAAATTTCCTGATAAACGGAATTGTAGGACCTAATCGTGAGCCGCATCCCGCAATGAACGAAGTAAAATATTGTTTTCAGAATGTTGGAATTGAAATGATTGATAGCATTCAAGGTGTTTTCCGAATTAAAAACCGACATTATTTTACAGACCTATCTGACTTCAAATTCATTTATGAAATTACCGATGGTTCCGAGACTGCATTGAAAGGAGAATTTCAGTTAGACTTAAAGCCGCAGGAAACTGATGATATCGTTATAATTGAATGGCAACGACATGACCAACTTGACGAAAAACACTGGATAAGCTTCAACGTAGTAACAACAAAGGAGAGTTGCGGTATACCAGCGGGACACACTGTTGCAAGCGAACAGTTTATTCTCGGCAATGGCAAAAGACAAGAGTATATATGCAAATCCATCGACAAAATCGTACTGAGCGAAACATTTTCTGAGATTAGAGCAACTTCACCTGCACTGCAATTCATCTTCAACAAGAAGCAGGGTATTGTTACATCATACATGGTAGACGGGAAGGAACTGATAGCAGATGGCTTCGGACCACAGCCAAACTTCTGGCGCGCCCCTACCGACAACGACTATGGTAACGGTCAACCATTGCGATGCCAAATCTGGAAAGATGCATCACGCAATTTCAAAGTAAAGAAAACCACTTGCCGACAACTGGGAAACAAGGCTGTTATTTCTATGGAATATACTCTGCCGACTGGTAATTCTTATTTTGTCAACTACACACTGATGTCTGACGGTGTGCTTAGTTTTGACGCAAGACTCACACCTGCATCTGCAAACATGCCAGAAATACCGCGTATAGGCATGCGTTTCCGCATCCCGAAAAAATACCGTATTGTCGAGTATCTCGGCAGAGGACCGGCAGAGAACTACTCCGACAGGAAGCACGGCACACATATATCTAAGTATAAGACAACGGCTGAAAAACTTTATTATCCGTATATCCGTCCGCAAGAAAATGGTCATCACACTGACGTCAGTTGGCTGAAAATAGTTGACGGCAACAACGCAGGAATAATAATAGAATGTGATTCTGTTTTTGAATTTAATGTTCTTCGCAATAGTGTTGAGGATTTCGACGGCGAGGATGCCGTTGGAAGACCGTATCAATGGAACAATTTCTCAAAAGAGGAGATAGATAGCCACGACAACGACAAAGCCCGCAACGTGCTGAGACGGCAGACCCATACTGACGACATACACCCAAGAAACTTTACAGAAGTGTGTATCGACCACAAGATGCAGGGTGTCGGAGGATACGACAGCTGGGGCGCACTGATTGACAAACAATTTACACTGATGCCAGACAGGGAATATTCGTGGAATTTCAGAATAATACCTTTACGGCAAAAAGATAACAATACAAAACAAATACCATAGTCTTATGAAAAGATTTTTCATTTCAACACTGTTTATAACTGTAATTACACTTACGGCTTTTCCACAGAAAAAACTACCATACAAAGACGCCACGCTACCGATAGAACAACGTGTCGGCGACTTGCTTGGCAGAATGAGCGTGAAAGAAAAGATAGGACAGCTGCGATGCACGCTTGCATGGAATTACTATGAGATAAAAGGCAACGACGTCGTTCCGTCTGAATCGTTCAAGAAAGATATTGCCGAAGGACAGATTGGCATGCTGTGGGGAACTTACCGTGCTGACCCCTGGACTCAGAAGTCGCTTGAAAACGGACTAAATCCTGAACTGGCTGCAAAAGCCGGTAATGCTTTGCAACGCTATGTCGTTGAGCATACGCGATGGGGAATACCTTTATTTCTCGCAGAAGAGGCTCCGCACGGACACATGGCTATTGGTACTACTGTGTTTCCTACTGGGCTCGGTATGGCTGCCACTTGGGACACGGCGCTGATTGAGCGCGTAGGAGAGGTTATTGCAAAGGAGATACGTCTGCAAGGCGGACACATCAGTTATGGACCTGTTCTCGACCTTGCACGTGATGCACGCTGGTCGCGTGTGGAAGAAACTATGGGCGAAGACCCTGTGCTGACGGCTGAAATAGGTGCTGCCCAGGTAAGGGGACTCGGTGGAGGCAATCTGTCGCTACCCTACTCCACACTTGCTACGCTGAAACACTTTATAGCATACGGAACTACAGAAGGTGGACAAAACGGCAACCCGACGTTCTTGGGACAACGCGAACTGTGGGAGAATTTTCTCCCGACGTTCAAGCGCGTCATCGATGCTGGTGCCCTTTCCATTATGACGTCATACAACTCGCTCGACGGTATTCCAAGCACTTGCAACGACTATCTGCTGACTGATGTTCTTCATAACCAGTGGAATTTCAGGGGCTTTGTGGTTTCCGACCTTTACAGCATCAACGGAATGTGGCACACGCACCACGTTTCAAATACTCTCGACGAAGCCGGAGTCATGGCTTTAAAGGCTGGTGTGGATGCCGACTTGGGGGCTTTGGCTTACGAAAACCTTGAGAAGGCGCTGAATAACGGCGACATAACTATCGACGACATCGACCGTGCGTGCGGACGAATATTGAGAATGAAGTTCGAGATGGGACTGTTTGAAAATCCGTATGTCGATGCTAAAAAGGCTAAGAAAGAGGTGCGTTCTGAGGCTCACAGGCAAGTGGCTCTGCAAGCTGCAAGGGCTTCTGTTACGATGCTGAAGAATGACAACAATACGCTCCCTTTGGCAAAAACAGCACATGTGGCTGTCATTGGTCCTAATGCTGACAACAGATACAACCAGCTGGGCGACTACACTTCGCCACAAGACGACGGCAACGTGAAAACTGTTCTCGACGGAATAAGGCAGAAGATAGGCACTGCAAATGTGGAATATGTAAAAGGGTGTGCCGTACGCGACACGACAGAGTCTGACATAAAGGCTGCGGTAAAGGCTGCCGAGCGTGCCGACGTCATCGTCGTATGCGTTGGAGGCTCGAGCGCACGCGATTTCAAGACAAGCTATAAAGATACCGGAGCTGCCGTTGCCGATGCTTCTGTCGTCAGCGATATGGACTGCGGCGAGGGTTTCGACCGTGCTACGCTGTCATTGCTTGGCGACCAGCAGCGACTTCTCGAATGTCTGAAGGCGACGGGAAAGCCGATGATTGTTGTCTACATAGAGGGACGTCCACTCGACAAGACTTGGGCTGCCGACAATGCCGATGCACTGCTGACGGCTTACTATCCCGGACAGGAAGGTGGCACAGCCATTGCCGATGTGCTGTTTGGCGACTACAATCCTGCCGGAAGGCTGCCTGTTTCCGTGCCGGCTGACATAGGACAAATACCTGTCTACTATAACAAGAAGGCACCGCTGGTACACGACTATGTAGAGATGTCGGCACTGCCCCTGTATAGTTTCGGTTTTGGACTGAGCTACACTACCTTCGACTATTCCGACATGAAGATAACGGAAACCGGAAACGGCTGGATGGTGGAATGCAACGTTACCAACACTGGCAACTATGACGGCGAAGAAGTAGTGCAACTGTACATACACGACGAAGTAGCATCAACGGTTCAGCCACTGAAACAACTGAAACATTTTGCCAGAAAGATGATAAGGAAGGGAGAAACCGAACGTTTCTGCTTCATGCTGACGAAAGATGACTTGTGCATTATTGACCGAAACATGAACCGCGTAGTAGAGCCGGGCAACTTCAAGATTATGATTGGCTCGTCGTCAGACAACATCCGGCTGGAAACAATGATGACCGTGAAATAAAATTATCTGTACTAAGAAATCTGCATACCTTAACCTTAGCGACTCCGGTGAGCGACGGCGTGTCGATGTATGGTTGTCGTCAAGGTTAAGGTAAAAAACATTCCCGTTCCCGTTATCGTTCCCGTCTCAGTTATTGTCCCAGTTATCGTCATATCGTTCCCGTTAATTTTCGCCCTACAAAAACCGTGCCAAAGTGAACAAAATTATTTCTGACGGCTGAAAAGTATGAAAAATTTTGACAGGGAAAAAGTCTCCAAATAGAATCGGAATAGCCCTTGAAATTGTGAAAATATGCAAAATTCGGTGTCGGCGATAATTGTTAAAATTGTCAAAGAGTATCTTTGAGGCGGATTATTTGCTTTTTTGCCTTGCAAAACATAGCATCTGAGAGTCTCAAACACTATGTTTGGCATCCTCAAAGAGTGTGTTTGACAATGTCAAACACACTCTTTGACAATTTTAACACTTGTATTTCATGCGCAAAAACATAGTGTTTGCGCATAACAGACTGACAGTCAGAAGATTACAGATACTAGCAAAATACTGGCATATTTTGCTACTTCGATTTTCAAAACAACTTCCGTCGACATTCTCGCGACACTAAACGGGCAAAAATTGATTAGTGTTTTTGTGGAAAGGACACTCTGCTTTTTTGCTATTATAGGAAGATTTGTCTTATTAATATCTCTTGAAGTTCAACCTTATGCCTTCGCTTTCGAGAATCATCTTGTCGCTTCCGAGCGAAAGGATTTCGTAGGTCTGGTCAGTGTTCCACATGCCGTAGATTTTCATAGCCTCAGGATTTTCCACGTCGATGTCCTCCGACTGAGCCTTGTGGTAGCGTGGCTCATAAAGTCGCAACTTAGAGTTTATCTTCTCAAACCTTAGTATATATGAGCGTGTTTTCAGTTCTCTGTCATAGAACTGCAACAGTTTGTTTTGTACAGCCCAGAATATCAGTCTGTCGTCAAGGTGCATGGTGCCTCCCGTTTCCACCGTGTCGATGCTCACCACTCGCCAATATCCGTCGAGCTTTCCGTTTGACGATGTATCCAAATCACACGATATCAGCGTCAGCGAGAGCAACATTGCGAATGCAAACAAAACCGCTGTTGTCTTTTTTCCAAATGCTATTGTTGTTGTCTTATTGTTATTCATGATTGTCTTTGCTATCTTGTTACTTATTAGAATTATCATTTTTAGAACAGTCTTCCGCTCTTCGAGAGAGTCAGCTGTCCTCCGTAGTTGTGTCCCAGCAGTCCGCCCATGTCAGCGCCAAACGCTCCCTTCAGGCTCCATCCATGCAGCAGGCGGGTGTTGAGCTTGTATTCCACTTCCGCCATGCAGCTGACATTATGGTGTATGTCATACAGTGGCTTCTTGTAAGTGCCGAGTCCTTCCTGATAGGTTGCCAGCAGGCGATAGTACAACTGATTGACAATAATTCCCGAAACGCCCAGATGCAGCGCCATGAAACGGTTGTTCTTGAACTCTATGTTGCCGTCATTGTTGTATATAGGCGACATGTATAACGGATTGCCGAGTGCCTGTCCCCAATGCTGGTAGCCAGGTGTGAGGTGATGGTTATAGAAGTCGTCGTTGCCGCCGATATGGTCGCTGATATACTGGTTGTGGTCGTGGTATATCGGACCGCTCTGGTATTTTGTGTACAGATATTCGAACACTACTGCCGTAATGGGTCGGTCGTACTTGTACTTAAACTCAAATCCGAGCATCATGTCCTTTATGTCGTAGAAAAGATAGCGGTGCTTTTCCTTCTTGTTCCAGTTCTCACCCTCTCCATAACCGTCGTAGTCGACAAACAGCATGGCAGAGTGGTCGTCGAAAAACTTTTCTCCATACAGGTGCGCATCCCACTGCTCAGCATCATAGTTCAGTCGCAGCAGCCACGAACCCACCTGATTTCCTTCCGCATTACGGTATGTTACTTCATTTACCTCGCCTCCACCAGGAACAAACGCGTGCCAGAACGACTTGAAGTTGGTGTTGTTTTTTATTTCCCTCATCGTTCCGTCAGAGTTAGGCAGATATGATGTACCTCCGAAAATGCACGACATTTCAAGTCCCAAATCAACCGAGAAAGGCATAAAACGCTCTGTGTTTCCGATGTGCAGATAGCCAGCCTTGCTGTGATAGAGCAGGTTGTCGGCATATCTTGTCTTCTTGTCTGTAAACTCATGCTGCCACTTCTGGTCGGTCATTGCGCCGTAAGCAATATGTCCTTTCAGCTGCAGCCAGCCCTTCGTATATGGTATTACCCAATAGTCATCAAGCGATATTCTGACCTGCGGAACAGGACGTGCATTGATGCCAAGCGTCTGCGCACCGCTGCTGAGCCTGTTGTTTTTCAGTTCCATCGGTATCTCTTTGGCACCCACCATGAGCTTACCCTTCAACCAGCGACCTTCAACGAAAGCCTGCTGGACAACAAAATTGCTCGTATAGTTATACGGAACGGCAACATCCAGTCCGTAGCCTAAGCCCCAGCGCCTGTCGTTGTCGACGTCAACACGACGTCCTATAGCAGCACGCACGTAACCATTGTTCTTCTCCAGAGAAGAAAGTCCATACTTGTTGGCATTCAGCCAGAGTGGTGTCTTGCCTTTTGAGAAAGACGCCTGTAAGTCTACCTTATACTCAATACTGTCTTTCAGACGTGAGAATGTATCGTTGTCGGACAACTCTTGAGCTGCCATGTTCAAGGCAAAAGCAGAAGTTAATAAGAGGAGTAATGTTTTTCGCATATTCTAATTATTTATTATTATAACGGCATTTTCCGATTATTATTGCATAAGAACAAGAAAACAAATAGGGATTTTCCCACACCGTTTAGGGAAAAACCTTTTCGTGGTAGTGGAAAAGGCACTATCTTTGCCATCGTAAAATGAAGTTTAACGCATAAAAAACATACAACTATGAAGAGAATATTAGCAACTTTCGCAACACTGTTTGCAATGACAGCAGCGATACAGGCAATGAGTTACGAACAGGCACGCCAGCAGGCTCTGTTCCTGACAGACAAGATGGCTTACGAGCTGAACCTCACCGAAGAGCAGTATGAGGCTGCCTACGAAGTGAACCTTGACTATCTGATGAGTGTAAACACAGTCGACGACCTGTACAGCGTTTACTGGACACGTCGTAACCTCGACCTCAGCTACATACTGTTCGACTGGCAATACCGCGCATTCTGCGATGCAGCTTATTTCTATCGTCCACTGTACTGGAACGCAGGCTACTGGCACTTCCGTATCTACACACGCTACCCGCACCGCAACTACTTCTACTTCGGACGTCCACACTTCTGGACTGTATATCGCGGAGGCCATAGCTGGCACAGCAACGGAGGACGCAGCTGGTATCACGGACGCGACTTCGGACACAAAAAGGGCACTACCAATCACGGCATGCGCGACCGCTACGATCGTGGAGACTTCAAGAAAGGCGGCAACGGACGCACACACGGCGACAGATTCGACAGAAACGGAAAGGACAAGTTCAACAGGGGCGGCAACGGCACAGGACACAACAATCGCGGAAATGGTCGCGGTACTGTAGGACGCCAGAGCTCAACACGCACAACGGGCGTACAGCAGCAAAGAACAACCGGCTCAATGAGAAAGACAGATGCTACTACTTCTCCACGCAACACATTCACACCGAGCCGTGAGCGCGGAACATCTCCTGCGACAACTACACAGCCTTCTACTACAAGGTCTACAAGCACACATTCGTCGGGCATAAACACTCACACTACAACTCGCGGCGCTGGCAGCGTAAACCGCAGCACATCTACTCCTACACGCAGCTCGAGCAGCTTTGGAAGCTCATCAAGCCGCAGTTCAAGCAGCGTAGGCAGTTCGTCAAGTCGCGGCAGCAGCCACAGCAGCGGCAGTCGCAGCGGAGGCGGACACTTCGGAGGAAGAAGATAAGATATTGTACTATAGAAGATAATATAATGTACTATAAATATTATGGTTGTGAGAAGTTATCTCACAACCATAATATTCTTACTTCTGCGTTTGACATTTTTTCTATTTCTCTCATATCGCGGTCAAACAGCACAGACTGAATAGCTTTGTTTATTATTCCATGCCCTACTACAAGCACTGTCTTGCCGGCGTATTCGTCTTGCAGTAGGCTTATAAACTGCCTGACACGATGCTTTATCTGCTCAAGCGTTTCTACGTTTTCAGGCCATGTTTCGTTCTTCATCTCACTTATCTTTCTCCCCGTGAAGTCGCCCCAGTCGCGCTCTCGCAGCATCGGCGTGGTCTGCACCGGCTTGCCGTGCGGCTCGGCTATTATCTCGCAGGTTTCCCTCGCACGCCGCAAGTCGCTCGAAATGAAGGCATCTATGTGTTCATCCTTCATCTGAATGCTAACGTTGCGTGCCTGCCGCCTGCCCTCTTCGGTCAGCATGCCGTGTGTCTGTCCCTGCAAAATCTGGTTTACATTGTCTACTGTCTGTCCGTGCCGGACAAGAAAAACTTTTGTCTTTTCCATGCTTTTTACGATATGAGAATGCGAAATTACTAAAAAAAAGTGTCATTAGAAAATATTTTCGTATATTTGCAAAAATATTTACAGACAATCATGAAAATCTTACACAGTTCTTTCTTTCGCGCTGTTTGCGCTGTGGCAATAGGCATATTGCTGCTCTATCACCCTGACAACACTCTGAAGGGCATAACCATTGCCATCGGTATCATTTTCCTTATCTCGGGTGCCATATCGTGCATATCCTATTTTGCGGCTCGCAGGGAGGCTGACAAGGCTATCAGCCAAGCCGGTGAAAATGCCGTTGAGAACATCGACAGACCAATATTCCCGATTGTAGGAATAGGCAGCCTGATTTTAGGTTTCATACTGGCTCTGATGCCAGAGACGTTCATAAAATGGCTGATGTATGTTCTCGGTGCCATCGTCATCCTGGCTGCCATCAACCAATACATGGCTCTCATCAATGCGCGCAAGTTCTGGCGCATGTCGGGCTACTTCTGGGTCATTCCGTCGCTGCTGCTGCTGACGGGACTGTTCGTGGTCATCTATCCGATTCAGACGGCTGCTACACCGCTTATAATAATAGGTGTGGCACTGATAGTGTATGGCATTTCCGAGTGCATCAACTCTATCGCCATTCACCGCCAGCGCAGGCGCTACGAGCAAACAACGGTGGAGCAGACTGCCATCGAGAGCTTGGAAGTGGCTGAGGCTGAAGAAGTTGAGTAGCCGGCACTATATCTTTACGACACGTCCCTGCCCTATCGCAAAACCGACAGGTGCATTTGAATTGGCAACCTTGAATTCAAATTGATAATGCAACAAATGTGTCAAAGAAGTAAGTGAGCAAGGAGCATGAAAAAAGGGACAAAAGTTCCACAAGATCTTTCGTCCCCG
>OMZM01000034.1 GCA_900315545.1 uncultured Prevotella sp. | reverse complement strand
TTCAAAAATGGGTGCAAATTGGGTGCAACTTTGAAATATTATAGAAAAAGAAAAGGAGCCAGATTGTCTCTAACTCCTTGCTTTTCAATGCTATGCAGCAATTTTGATTTTTGCGCTTCAGGATGGGCTTGAACCAACGACCCCCTGATTAACAGTCAGGTGCTCTAACCAACTGAGCTACTGAAGCAGTATGTCTTTGTGCGAAATGCGGTTGCAAAGGTAAGTTGTTTTTTCGATATGACCAAACTTTTTCGCGTTTTTTTTGAGAAAAAGTAAAAAATAATTGTTTTTTCGGGGCAAATAGGGCGTTATGTTGTACGAAAGATGTATTTTTGCAGGGGAAAACATTCAGCGTGTTTAATGCGTGTTTCTGCCGATATTAAATATAATGTCTGCCAGTACAGGATATAATATCTGCCAGTACAGGATATAATATCTGCCAGTACAGGATACAATGTCTGCCAGTGCAAGATATAGTATATGCCGATATTAATTATAATGTATGTTGGTATGATATATGTTTTTAGTTGGTATAAAGTGTAACATTTGTTTATGTAATATATAATAAAAGTATAGTAGTCAGTTATGAGAAGATATGTTTTGTCGTTGTTTTTGGCGGTGATGGTGCTGTCGTTTGGCGGTGTGCTGCGCATGAGTGGTCAGTCGGTTGACGACCGTCAGTTTGAGGTGTCGAAGCAGTTGCAGGTTTTCAACGAGTTGTACCGTACTCTTGATTTGCTGTATGTTGATACTCTTAATGCGAAAGAGACGGTTGGCGTTGCCATTGATGCGATGCTTGGCAGCCTGGATCCTTATACGGACTATTACTCTTCGGAGAATTCTTCTGAGCTGAAGGAGATGCTGACGGGCAAGTTTGCCGGTATCGGTGCGATGATTCGCTACAATCAGCAGCTCAAGAGTGTTGTCATTGAGGAGCCTTATGAGGGTATGCCTGCTGCCGAGATTGGCTTGAAGAAGGGCGACATCATATTGTCTATAGACGATTCTGTCATGACCGACAAGACTGTTCCCTATGTCAGTTCTCATCTTCGCGGTGAGCCTGGCACTACGTTTAAGCTGAAGGTAAAGCGTCCTTCTACGGGCAAGACGTTGCAGATGAAGGTTACGCGCAGGCTAATAGAAGATTCGGCTGTGCCTTTCTATAAGCTGATGGGCGACGGTATCGGGTATATCAAGCTGAGGACTTTCATTGAGGATTGCTCTAAGGAGGTGCGCCGTGCGTTTATTGACATGAAGGAGAAGGGTATGCGTGCGCTTGTGTTCGACCTGCGCGACAACGGTGGCGGTTCTGAGATGGAGGCTGTGAAGACTGCCAATGTCTTTCTGCCTAAGGATGAGCTGATAGTGAGCAATCGCGGCAAGTTGCCTCAGGCTAACCGCGACTATCGCACGACGGTGGAGCCTCTCGACACGTTGATGCCTGTGGTTGTGCTTGTCGACGAGAACACTGCTTCGTCGAGCGAGATAGTGAGCGGTGCCTTGCAGGATTTAGACCGTGCTGTCATCATGGGCACCCGCACCTACGGCAAGGGCTTGGTGCAGATGCCTGTAGACCTGCCTTTCCGCTCGCAGATGAAGATTACGACGAGCAAGTATTTCATTCCGTCGGGCAGGTGCATACAGGCTGTCAACTACAAGCATTCGCGCGGCGGATATAAGGAGCATGTTCCCGACTCGCTGACTAAGGTGTTCTATACGCGTGCCGGTCGTGAGGTGCGCGACGGTGGAGGCATCAAGCCAGACATAGAGGTGCAGGTGGACTCGATGGCAAACATCACGGTCTATCTTGCCTACAGCGATACGACGGAGGTGCTCAGAAACTATGAGATAGACTATATTGCCTCGCACGGCAGCATTGCCTCGCCGTCGGAGTTTGCGCTCAGCGATGCCGACTATGCCGAGTTTAAGGAAAGGGTGCTTCGCAGTGGCTTCACCTACGACAGGCAGAGCGAGAAATATATAGGCGAACTTGAGAAACTGATACGTTTCGAGGGATACTACGACGACGTGAAGAGCGAGCTGGAGGCTATGAAAAAGAAGCTGCAGCACAACGTAGAGAAAGACCTTGACTACAATCGCAGCCAGATATGCCGTCAGCTGGAGTATGACATCGTGTCGGCATACTACTATCAGCGCGGTGCCATTGAGTATTCTCTGCGCCACGACAAGCAGTTTGCCGAAGCCTGCCGACTGCTCAACAGTCCCGATGAATACAGGAAAATACTGAAAAAATAAGTCGCGCAGCGGTTGCCACGCGACTTGTTCACTGAAGAAACCTTTAGATTTCTCCGTCGCCGTAGATATAGTTCAAGACACTGCTCTTGTAGTCTATCACTTCTTCCGGCTTGAAGAATCGGTTGATTTCTATTATTGCGTTCTCGCTCGAGTCAGAGGCGTGAACGATGTTCTGCTGGTTGCTGACAGAGTAGTCGCCGCGAATTGTTCCCGGCGCAGCCTCGCGTCCGTTTGTCGAGCCTGTCATGGTGCGCACCACGTGCACGGCATCCTTGCCCTCGAGCGCCATAGCCACCACCGGCGAGTCCATCATAGAGTCAGCCAACGACTGGAAGAATGGGCGGTCGACAAGGTGAGAATAGTGCTCGCGCAGGATCTCGTCGGTCAGCTGCATCAGCTTCAGTCCCGCGATGCGGAGTCCGCGACGTTCAAAACGAGTGATGATTTCGCCAATGAGCTGACGCTGAACACAGCTCGGCTTCAATAGTACTAATGTTTTCTCCATTGTTGTTCGAAAATGTTATTTGTGGATAAATTATAAATCAGGGACAAGCGTCCCAATACCATAAAACCCTCATTGCTACAGGCTGATGCCGTATCGTTTCATGTCAAGAGCAAGGCATCTGCTCCGAGAATGAGGGTGCAAAGGTAAGCATTTTCTTTGAATTGACAAAATCATGGGGCGATTTTAGCAAAAAACATATAATCAATTATCGCCCGTTTACTGTCGCGAGAATGCCCACGAAACCCGTTTTGAAAATCATTGGGGCAAAATATGCCCAAAATTTGCATGCGTCTGCAATACTCTGACAGTCAGTATGTTATCTCAAAACATGCACCGTGAGTGCAGAAAACATAAGTGTTAAAATTGTCAAAGAGCATGTTTGACAATGTCAAACACACTGTTTGAGGAAGTAAAACATAGTGTTTGGGGCAGTCGGACACTGTATTTTGCAGGACAAAAAAGACGAAACAGGCGCCTCAAACATACTCTTTGACAATTTTAACAATTACATTTGGTCTCAGAATTAACAGATTTTTGCAGAATCAGGGGCTATAAAAATTCTATTTGGAGAGTTTTCCCTTGTCAAAATTTTTCATCATTTCCCGTCCTGAAAGAAAAATCCGCACACTTTGGCACGGTTTTTGCAGGAAACGCAAACCATATCGCCAATGTGAGCCATAACAGTCTTGCTATCTCTTTAGGAAATGACACGATGCGTCGCAACGGCTAGAGCCACAGGAGGAAAGTGCGACGAAAGAAATGCAAAATATCGACCATTTCCTCTGCCAGAGAAGGTTTTATCGACCATTTATCGACCATTTCCAGCTTCAGTCGCAGCCGTCGGAATGGGTACAGTCGGATGATAAAATGAAAAAATCTGACTTTTTATGTAGTTTTTACGTATCTTTGTGCGTCTAATGGTTGTAACTTAATCCGAAAAAGACATGTACACTAATGAGAGAGAACTCGAATTTGCGCAGATTGTAAAGGAAAACAAAAGCACCATCTACACCGTGTGCTACATGTTTTCGAAGAATGCCGACGACGTCAGCGACCTGTTTCAGGAAGTGCTGATAAGGCTCTGGCAGGGGCTTGGCTCGTTCGATGGGAAATCGGACATCAAGACGTGGATCTACCGCGTGAGCCTCAATACCTGCATAACCCTCGACCGCAAGAGACGCCGGCGACAGGCTATGCCGCTGAAGATGGACGTCAACCTGTTTGAAGACCGCGACGACGACACCGTGCAGATAGACATGCTGCACAGCCGCATCAGCCAGCTCAAGCCATTCGACCGCGCCATTGTGCTGCTGTGGCTGGAGAACCTGAGCTACGAGGAAATAGGACAGATAGTGGGAATAACGGCAAAGAACGTCAGTGTCAGGCTGTATCGGATTAAGGAACAGTTGAAAAAGAATGTTTAACTAAAAAACAACGCAATCATGGAAGAAATGAATTTAGACGAGATGCGCATCCAGATGAGCATCCTGAAGAAGAAACTCGACAAGCAAAATATAGTGAGCGAACGCATGGTGAAACGAATGGTAAACCGCAAGGTTGTAGACATCAACTTCCGCCAGAACATTCTTGCGCTGATATGTCTTGCACTGATACCCGTAACATACTTTGTCTTCGTGCACCCGAACGGCATGTCGATGATATTCTGGGCTGCAACTTGCGTCATGTTGCTACTGGCAATAGCCTACAGAATAATAGACCATCGCGCCCATGTAGACATTGTCCGTAATGAAGGCGACATGCTGGAAACCTACCGCAAGGTGGCTAAGGTGAGGAAACGCTGTGCCGACTGGACACTCATCTCCATACCTATAGTGCTGGTTTGGCTTGGCTTCTACTGCCATGAAGTCTATCGCGTCTGCGGCGACGGCAGAGGCACCGGCATGGCAGTTGTCGGAGCCGTAAGCGGACTGATAGGCTTGGCCATCGGCTTGGCAATGCACCACCGCATACAGCAATCCTACACCGAGATGATGGAACAGATGGAAGACCTCAGCGAGGAATAGCATCCCTGCGCACCGTCTTCGACGACTGCACAACAGCCGGACAACACCTGCAAACATCATAATATAGCAAAATATTGCGAAAAAGTTTGGATAATTGAAAAAAAATATATACTTTTGCAGCGTTCAGTGGAATGAGGGGCTTTTCGAAAGCTCCTCATTTTCATTATAATAACAAAAACATTCACATGATAGACAAGAACATCGTAAAGCAATTAGTCTGCCAGTGGCTTGAAGACAAGGAGTATTTCCTGGTAGACATAGACGTAACGACAGACAACCGCATTGTAGTGGAAATCGACCACGCCGACGGAGTGTGGATAGAAGACTGTGTGGCGCTGAGCCGATACATAGAAGAACACCTGAACCGCGACGATGAGGACTACGAGCTCGAAGTGGGCTCTGCCGGCATCGGACAGCCTTTCAAGGTGGCACAGCAATACATCAACCACATAGGCAAGCCCGTAGAGGTGCTGACAGCCGACGGCAGGAAGCTGAAAGGCACCCTGAAAGCCGTAGACGGAGAACAGTTTACGCTGATGACGACCGAAAAGCAGCGCGTGGAGGGAAAGAAACGTCCCGTTGCTGTAGACGTAGACATGGACTTCAACATGGGCGACGTGAAATACACGAAATATATTATAGGAATAAAATAAAAACAAATATAAACTATGGCAACAACAAAAAACAGTTCGGCAATGCCTAACATGATTGAAACGTTCAAGGAGTTTAAAGACACAAAGAACATCGACCGCACCACGCTCGTCAGTGTTTTGGAAGAAAGTTTCCGCAACGTGATAGCAAAGATTTATGGCAGCGACGAAAACTTCGACGTCATCGTAAACCCCGACAAGGGCGACTTCGAAATCTACCGCAACCGCATCGTCGTTGGCGACGGCGAGGTACAGGACAGCAACAAGCAAATCTCGCTCAGCGACGCACGCAAGATAGAACCCGACTATGAGGAAGGCGAAGAAGTGTCGGAGCGCGTAGAGTTTACAAAATTCGGCAGACGTGCCATCCTGAACCTGCGACAGACACTTGCGTCGAAGATACTCGAACTCGAACACGACTCTCTCTACAACAAATATAAAGACCGCGTCGGACAGATAGTATCGGGAGAAGTCTACCAGACATGGAAGCGCGAAGTGCTCCTCGTAGACGACGAGGGCAACGAAATGATACTGCCTAAGGCAGAGCAGATACCTGTAGACCAGTACCGCAAGGGCGAGACGATAAGGGCAATAGTGCTGCGCGTAGACAACGAGAACAACAATCCGAAGATTATCCTCTCGCGCACCAGCCCAGTATTCCTCGAAAGACTGCTGGAGGCAGAGGTGCCGGAGATAAACGACGGACTCATATCGATAAAGAAAATAGCACGCATGCCGGGCGAAAGGGCAAAGATAGCAGTGGAAAGCTACGACGAGCGCATCGACCCTGTAGGCGCATGTGTAGGCGTGAAGGGTAGCCGCGTACACGGAATAGTACGTGAGCTCGGCAACGAAAACATCGACGTCATCAACTACACGACAAACACAAAACTGTTCATACAGCGTGCACTCTCGCCTGCAAAGATATCAAGCATAACGATAGACGAGGAAACACGCAAGGCAGAAGTATTCCTCAAGCCTGAGGAAGTGAGCCTCGCCATCGGACGAAGCGGACTAAACATCAAGCTGGCATCAATGCTGACGGAATACACCATCGACGTATTCCGCGAAATAGAAGACGACGAGGCTGAGGAAGATATCTATCTCGACGAGTTCGCAGACGAAGTAGACCAGTGGATTATCGACGCCATAAAGGCTATCGGACTCGACACGGCAAAGGCGGTAATAAACGCTCCGAGAGAAATGCTTGTAGAGAAGGCAGACCTCGAAGAAGAAACCGTCGACAATCTGATAAAGATACTCAAAGCAGAATTTGAGAACTAAGTAAACGTAAAAACTAAAATAAAAATATCATTTTCAAGGTTCCATATATGAGCGTAAGATTAAGCAAAGCAATAAGAGAACTCAACATAGGACTTCAAACGGCAGTTGAATTCCTTGAAAAGAAAGACAACTTAGGCGAAGTGAAGAACGACCTGAGCTTCAAACTCAGCGAACAGCAATACGAAGCCTTAGTAGAAGAATTCAAGAGCGATAAGGATATGCGCACTCGCGCAGACAAGATTTTCGCCAAGAAAACAAAGGAAAAGAAAAAAGAGGAACCGGCTGAAGACCATAAGGCTGAAACAGTACTGGAGAGAAACCGACCACAGTTTAAGGCGGTCGGCAAGATAGACCTTGATGCCATCGGAGGAAAATCTTCGGAAAAGAAGGCACAGAAACAGGAAAAGGATGCTGAGGTCGAGGCAAAACAAGACAAACCAACAGAGGCTGCTGCCGTAAGCCATAAGAAAACTGTTGACGATGTGAAAGCTGAGGCTAAGCCTGCTGAAAAGAAAGCAGAGCCAAAGCAGGAGAAGCCTGTAGAGAATAAACAGGAACACGCTCCGAAAGCCGAAAGCGAAACAAAAGAAATGAAGGCAGAGGAGAAACCTCAGGCTGCAAGTGAAGAAAAGAAAGAAGTTAAGCCTCAGGCTGCCGATGACGGCAAGTCTGCCGAGAAGGCAGGAAACAAGGTGTTCACGCTGAAAAGCGAACACAAGCTGCAGCCGAAAGTAAACGTTCTCGGCAAGATAGACCTCGACTCCATAAACCAAAGCACTCGCCCGAAGAAAAAGTCTAAGGAAGAGCGCAAGAAGGAGCGTGAGGAGAAAGCCATGCAGCGCTCGGAAAAGAAAAAGCGCGAGCGTATAAATAAGGTGCGCGTCGACATCAACGATGCTGCCAACCAGCAGCCGAAGCAGAACGGCGGAGGCGGCAAAAACGCTCAGCAGGTTCAGCAAGACGGCTCGAAGAGCAGCAAGAAGAAAAACCGCAAGCGCAACAAGAAGCCGTTGGAGGTGAACGAGGAAGACGTCGCACGTCAGGTAAAGGAAACACTGGCACGACTCACCAGCAAGGGACAGAACAAGAAGGGTGCAAAATACCGTAAGGAAAAGCGCGAGGCTGCACAGGAACGCATGATGGAGGAACGCGCAGAAAGAAATGCAGAAAGCAAGATACTGAAACTTACGGAGTTTGTTACCGTCAGCGAACTTGCAACGATGATGAACGTTGGCGTAAACCAAGTCATCGGAACATGTATGAGCGTCGGCATTATGGTATCAATAAACCAGCGTCTTGATGCAGAAACCATCAATCTCGTAGCCGATGAGTTCGGATTCAAGACGGAATATGTAAGTGCCGAAGTGCAGGAAGCAATAACCGAAGAGGTGGACGACGAGAACGATCTGCTCTCACGCTCGCCTATCGTAACGGTTATGGGACACGTCGACCATGGTAAGACATCGCTGCTCGACTATATTCGCAAGACAAACGTCATAGCCGGAGAAGCGGGTGGTATAACGCAGCACATAGGAGCCTACAACGTACAGCTGGAAGACGGACGACGCATAACATTCCTTGACACTCCGGGACACGAAGCGTTTACAGCCATGCGTGCTCGTGGTGCACAGGTAACCGACATCGCCATCATCATCATTTCTGCCGATGACAGTGTCATGCCTACTACGAAAGAGGCAATAGCACATGCACAGGCGGCTAACGTGCCGATGGTGTTTGCAATAAACAAGATAGACAAGCCAGGCGCAAATCCAGACAAGATACGCGAAGACTTGGCTAACATGAATCTGCTCGTGGAAGAGTGGGGCGGAAAGTATCAGTGTCAGGAAATTTCTGCAAAGAAAGGCATTGGTGTGCAAGACCTGCTGGAGAAAGTGCTTCTCGAAGCCGAAATGCTCGATCTGAAAGCCAATCCAAACCGTAAGGCAACGGGCTCAATCATTGAGTCGTCGCTCGACAAGGGACGTGGATATGTGTCAACGGTGCTCGTGGCTAATGGTACGCTGAAGGTTGGCGACAACATCATAGCCGGAACATCGTGGGGACGCATCAAGGCGATGTTCAACGAGCGTAACCAGCGCATACAGGAGGCTGGACCGGCAGAGCCTGCAATAATACTCGGACTCAACGGTGCGCCTACAGCTGGCGATTCTTTCCATATTCTTGATACAGAACAGGAAGCACGCGAGATAGCTAACAAGCGTATGCAGTTGCAGCGTGAGCAGTCGCTGAGAACAACGAAGACTCTCGGACTCGACGACATTTCGCACCGTATCGCTCTCGGAGAGTTCCATGAACTGAACATCATCGTCAAGGGAGACACCGACGGAAGTATAGAGGCTCTCAGCGATTCGTTCATAAAGCTGTCTACCGAGAAGGTGCAGGTAAGTGTCATCAGCAAGGCTGTGGGACAGATATCGGAGAACGACGTCATGCTTGCAAGTGCATCGAAAGCCATTATTGTTGGTTTCCAGGTGCGTCCTTCAAGCGAAGCACGCAAGCTGGCAGAGCGCGAAGGTGTGGAGATAAATACATACTCAATCATCTACGACGCTATTGACGAAGTGAAGTCTACGATGGAAGGAATGCTCGACAAGGTGAAGAAGGAAATCATCACTGGCGAAATAGAAGTCAAGCAGGTATTCAAGATTAGTAAGGTCGGAACTGTTGCCGGCGGACTTGTCATCGACGGAAAGGTGCACAGCAAGGACAAGGCACGTGTCGTACGCGACGGTATCGTTGTTCACACTGCAAATATCGATGCACTGAAACGATATAAAGACGATGCAAAGGAAGTTGCCACAGGACTGGAATGCGGTATCTCGCTTGTCAACTTCAACGACATACAGGTAGGCGACATAATCGAAACATTCACAGAGATAGAGGTAGATCAGAAGCTGTAATTGGCGCAGACTATACACTTGACAGTGTCTTTATAATAATATAATGTATTAAGAAAGGCAATGGAAGACATTAACAAGCATAAGGAAACGAGTGTGCAGGAAACTGACAATGAACTCGTGCGCCGTATTGCTGAACAGAAATATGAATTCGGATTTACGACAAACGTCGATACCGAAATTATAGATAAGGGTCTAAGTGAAGATGTCGTGCGGCTTATATCGCGGAAGAAAGGCGAGCCAGAATGGCTGCTGGACTTCCGCTTGAAAGCATTTCGCCATTGGCAGACAATGGAAGAACCGATATGGGGACACCTGCATCTGCCAGAAATAGACTATCAGGGTATATCATACTATGCAGACCCTATGGCGCAGAAAAAGAAAGATGGCGACGGGAAGATAGACCCTGAACTTGAAAAGACTTTCGACAAGTTGGGAATCCCGCTCGAAGAACGACTTGCACTGAGTGGCACGGCTGTGGATGCAATCATGGACTCGGTGAGCGTAAAGACGACCTTCAAGGAGAAACTGGCAGAAAAGGGAATTATATTTTGCTCTATAGGCGAGGCTGTGAAAGAATATAGCGACCTTGTAAGACAGTATCTGGGAACAGTAGTGCCATACCGCGATAACTTCTTTGCAGCGCTAAATTCTGCCGTATTCTCCGATGGTTCCTTTGTTTTTATACCAAAAGGTATGCGTTGCCCGATGGAACTTAGTAGCTATTTCCGCATCAATGCACGAAACACAGGACAGTTTGAACGCACCCTCATTGTGGCAGAAGATGACAGTTATGTCAGCTACCTCGAGGGATGTACCGCACCTATGCGCGACGAAAACCAGTTGCATGCAGCCATCGTTGAGATAATCGTCATGAACAATGCCGAAGTGAAATACTCAACCGTACAGAACTGGTATCCCGGCGACGAAAACGGAAAGGGCGGAGTGCTCAACCTCGTAACAAAGCGTGGCGACCTGCGTGGCAACAACAGTAAACTGTCGTGGACACAGGTGGAAACAGGATCTGCCATAACATGGAAATATCCGTCGTGCGTGCTTCGCGGCGATGGTTCACAGGCTGAATTCTACAGTGTTGCAGTTACAAACAACTACCAGGAAGCTGACACCGGAACGAAGATGATACACTTGGGACGCGACACAAAGTCGACTATAATATCGAAAGGCATATCAGCCGGACATTCGCAGAACTCGTATCGCGGACTGGTCAGAGTGGCAAAGAATGCAACTAATGCACGCAACTATTCTTCGTGCGATTCGCTGTTGCTGGGCTCAGAATGTGGAGCACATACCTTCCCATATCAAGATATACATAATTCTACGGCAATAGTTGAACACGAGGCAACGACATCGAAGATAAGCGAAGACCAACTGTTCTACTGCAACCAGCGAGGCATACCGACCGAGCAGGCTGTGGGACTGATAGTCAACGGATATGCAAAGGAAGTTTTGCAGAAACTGCCGATGGAGTTTGCAGTGGAAGCACAGAAATTGCTGAGCGTATCGCTCGAGGGAACAGTAGGATAGGAATAGTTATATAGAAATAGTGAAGCTGAAAAGCATATATTACATTATTATATAATATTATGTTAGAAGTAAGAAACCTGCATGCTCGCATAGGCGAGAAAGAAATACTGAAAGGAGTCAATCTGACAATCAAAGATGGAGAGACACATGCCATCATGGGACCAAACGGCTCAGGCAAGTCGACATTGTCGGCAGTGCTCGTGGGAAATCCGCTGTATGAAGTTACGGAGGGCGAGGCATACTATAATGGAAAGAATCTGCTTGAGATGAAGCCGGAGGAAAGAGCGCATGAGGGATTGTTCCTGTCTTTCCAGTATCCAGTAGAGATTCCAGGCGTGTCGATGACAAACTTTCTTAAAGCCGCAATCAACGAAAAGCGCAAATATCAGGGCTTGCCGGAGATGAAGGCGGCGGAGTTTCTGAAACTTATGCGAGAGAAGCAGAAGATAGTAGAACTCGACTCTAAGTTTACCCACCGTTCCGTCAACGAAGGTTTCAGTGGCGGCGAAAAGAAACGCAATGAGATATTCCAAATGGCAATGCTTGAACCGACGCTTGCCATATTAGACGAAACCGATTCCGGACTTGACGTTGATGCAATGAGAATAGTGGCTGCTGGAGTAAATAAACTGAAAACTCCGCAGACGTCTACAATCGTGATAACCCACTACGACCGCCTGCTCGAAATGATACGTCCCGACATTGTCCATGTGCTCTATAAGGGACACATCGTCAAAACTGCCGGTCCTGAGTTGGCAAAGACAATACAGGAAAAAGGTTATGAGTGGATAAAGGAGGAGGCTGATTATGCAGGCTGAGAAACAATATATTGATATATTTACTACTCAGCGTGAAACTATCGAACGCCATTCATCTTCGGTTATGAACAGTGTTCGACAACAGGCTTTCGATGATTTCTGTCGAAAAGGTTTCCCAACGAAAAAGGTGGAAAGGTATAAATATACGGACATTCCTTCGCTTTTTGCGCCAGAGGATTATGGACTGAATCTCAACCGACTGACCATACCTGTAAATCCTAACCAGGTTTTCCGTTGCGACGTGCCAAACCTGACAACATCGCCACATTTCGTCATTAACGACCAGCTGTACAGTAAAACGGAAAAACAAGGCAGTCTTCCAGAAGGAGTCATTGTCGGTTCTTTGTATGAGGAATCGTCAAATAACAAAGATTTCATCGGGCGTTTTTATGGTAAACTTGCCAATACGGCAGACGATGGAATAACTGCTCTTAACACAATGCTTGCACAAGACGGACTATTCGTTTATGTACCGAAAAATGTGCGTGTAGACAATGTTTTGCAAGTCATAAACGTGCTACGTTCAGATGTAGACATGATGATAAACAGACGTGTGTTGATCGTGTTGGAAGACGGTGCTGAGGCTAAACTGCTGTTCTGCGACCATGCCATTGACGACCTACGATTTCTGACAACACAGGTTATAGAGGTATTTGTAGGCAATGGTGCTTCGTTGGAACTCTATTGCATGGAGGAAACTCATTATAAGAATGTACGCATAAGCAATCTCTACATCGAACAGCAGCGAGACAGCAAGGTTGCACATCACTCCTTGACACTCCACAATGGAGTTACGCGCAACCGAACAGACCTTATGTTCAAGGGCGAAGGAGCAGAATGTATGCTTAACGGATGCGTGATTGCCGACCGTGAGCAGCATGTAGACAACAATACGCTTATTGACCATCAGGTGCCGAACTGCCAGAGTAGGGAACTGTATAAATACGTACTCGACGAAAAAGCGGTCGGCGCATTTGCCGGCAGGGTACTGGTGCGTAAAGGGGCAGACAAGACATCGTCGCAGGAAACAAACCAAAATCTGCTGACCACAGATGAGGCGCGAATGTTTACACAGCCTGAACTTGAAATCTATGCAGACGACGTGAAATGTGCACACGGCTCTACTGTCGGACAGTTGAACGATGCAGCACTGTTCTATATGCGTCAGCGTGGAATATCGCTCGAAGAAGCCAAACTTCTTCTTGAGTTTGCTTTCATAGGAGAGATAATCGACCAGATCAGCCTTGTGCCGTTGCGCGACCGCCTGCGCTATCTCGTAGAAAAGCGTTTTCGTGGAGAGTTCAACAAGTGCAGCGATTGCAAGTTCTGCAAGTAAATATTAAAAAAATACAAAAGACAGTCATATTTTATATAGAAATAATGCTTTTTAATAACTTTGCATGCAATTTTACTTTCATTGTGTTACAAAAATGAAAGATGGATATAATAATGTAATAACAATTTTGTAGAAAATAAATAGTAAATCGATGAAAAATCTCAAATTGAAGCAATTTGTAAGACGTTGTCTGCTCATGGCAGTTACAACTGTTTTTGCTCTTACAGTAAACGCTATTCCGGCAAAGCCAGGACTGGTAAAGGTCATCACGCTTGAAAATGGAAAGACCGTCAAGGCGCGTCTTGTAGGTGATGAGTTTGGACACTACTGGCTCGGAGAAGATGGAAAAAGCTATCAGGGCAACGAAGATGGCTCTATGTTCAAGGCAGTAGACGTACAACAGATAGCAAAGAGAGCGTCTGCCAAGCGACAGATGCGAGACAATAGCAATGGCAAGCGCCTTGCGCATAAGAATATAGGAGAGTTCGGAGACTACACTGGAAAGAAGAAAGGACTCATTATTCTTGTGAATTTCAGCAATGTTTCTTTCAAGGAGGACAATGACAATGCCCTCTTCCAGCGCATTGCCAACGAGAAAGATTTTAATGAAGGCGACTTTGTCGGCTCAATGTACGACTATTTCTATGCACAGAGTGGTGGCAAGTTTGAGCTGACTTTCGACGTTGTCGGTCCTGTTACCGTATCTGAAGAGCAATCATACTATGGAGGAAATGACCGGTTCGGAAACGACAAGCATCCCGCAGAGATGATAAGTGAGGCCTGCAAGTTGGCTGACCAGTATGTAGACTACAAGGATTACGACTGGGATGGTGACGGCAACGTAGAGCAGATATATGTCGTATATGCAGGAAAAGGGGAAGCCGACGGTGGAGCAGCCAATACTATATGGCCACACCAATGGCAACTGTCAGATGCTTATGGCTATGATGATGGAGAAGGAGCGCTCACTCTCGACGGCGTGATAATAGACAAGTATGCATGCGGCGGTGAGCTCGACGGACAGACAGGCGAGGTTAACGGTATAGGTACCATGTGCCACGAGTTTAGCCATTGTCTTGGCTTCCCTGATTTCTACGACACTGACTACAGTGGTGGTTTTGGCATGTATACCTGGGACCTGATGTGTTCTGGCTCATACAATGGCGACGGCTACCGTCCTTGCGGCTATACGAGTTATGAGCGCTGGATGGCAGGCTGGATGGAGCCGGAAGAACTAATTTACACCAAGAAGGTAAACAACATGAAGGGACTGGAAGAAGGCGGTGAAGCCTACATTATATATAATGAAGGTAACCGAAACGAATATTTCATGTTTGAGAACCGCAAAAAGATAGGATGGGACACTGACCTGCCAGGCGAAGGATTGCTGATAGTTCATGTTGACTATGACGAGGATATTTGGGCATCAAACCAGCCAAACGACGATAAAAACCATCAGCGCATGACTTGGGTGCCTGCCGATGGTGAGTTTGAGACTACAGGATATGGAAGCAACAAGCGTCTGACAACTTCTGGTTTGGAAACCGACCCTTATCCAATAAGCGAAAACAATGAGTTCAACAGAACAAGTACGCCGGCGGCTAAGTTCTACAACAAGAACGCCGACAACACCTACTTCATGAGTTCTTCTGTAGAAGAAATCACTCGCAATGCCGACGGCAGCATATCGTTCAGCTTCGTCGGTCTGAGCGGAGTAGATGCACCAGTGCTTACGCCCGAGCCAGGCGTTTACAATCAACCTGTTGAAGTCGCAATCACTTGCGAAGAAGGAGCAGAGATATATTACACAACCGACGGAACCACGCCTACTAAGGAAAGCACGAAGTACGCCGGTGCGTTCACGCTCAATGCGACGGCTACCGTTTCTGCCATCGCCGTATCTGAGGAAAAGGTGAGCGAAGCCGTATCTGCACGATACATCATCCGACAGCCGTCAACAGGCACGATGACATTCAGACGCGTAGAGGATGTCAGCGGACTGGAAAGCGGCAAGCGCTATATTATTGCGTGTGGCAATAACGGCAAGGCTGCCGGAGCATTGAACAACAACTCGCTCAAAGGCAACGAAGTAACCACATACGACGATATTATCATTGCCGACGAAAACACAACAGTATTCACGCTCGACGTAGACAATGGCAAATATGCCCTGTACAACGATGAAGGCAACTTCCTGACATCTACAAGCATAGGCAAACTTGCTTTCGATGCTGAAATGAAATATTGGGATATGACTAATCATACAAGTGGTGTCATCATGGCATTTGGATCATACGGTAATATGTATTATTACACTGTACAGAACACGTTTATAACAAGCAAGAACACATCATCCTCGATGATATACGCCAACCTGTACGAGGAATATGAAATAGCAGACAAACAGGATGCGCAACTCAGTTTCGACGAAACTGAATATGTCATAACATTTGGCGATGAGTTTGTTGCACCTCAAGCTAAACTCAATCCAGAAAAACTTGCTGTCGTTTACTCTTCGAGCGACGAGAGCGTGGCAACCGTTGACGCCAATACAGGTGCGGTAAACATACTCAATGCAGGTACAACCATCATTTCTGCCATGTTTGCAGGCGACGAAGTCTACAATCCGGCATCGGCAAGCTATACGCTGACAGTAAATGAAGATATAGTCAACGGCATAGAGACGGTAGCCAGTGGAAAGACACACGACAACAGCATCTACACTCTCGACGGCAGAAAGATAGTTGGCAGAAACCTGCCAAAGGGCATATATATCAGGAACGGCAGGAAATATGTACGATAACAGAATAACCCATATAATATTTTGTCTGCCAAGTAAAAACTTGAATGAACAATAAATCCGCAATGCCAGTTTGTCTGCATTGCGGATTTATTGTTTTCTTGCCAAAGGCTTATCTGAGCTATCTTCGACGTAGATTTGAGACAATCATGTTTTTCTCACATTGAAGAAGTCAGTAAAAGCCTTGTAATTCCCATTACTGTTACTTCATGACTTTCACGGTCTTTCCGTCTGCCGACTTGATGATGTTCAGACCTTTTGCCAGTCTGTCAAGTTGCTTGCCTTGAATGTCAAAGATTTTATCTTCTCCTTGAACTGAATGAAGATTCTTTATATTCGTCGTACCTTTCTTTCTATAAAGCAGAAGATTTGTAATGTTATTGCTGTCGTCAACATTGAAATTCAGCCACGACAGCAACATTCCTGGAGAGTTAATACAGCCTATGCCTTCAACAAGTTTCATCCCATTATCCAGAATATACATTTTTCTTGAAATGCCATTGTTAACTATAGTGTCACAAATCTCAGTGATGTATGGTATTTCGTTAGGATCAATCACTCCCAAACCTCTGCAAACAGGTTCTCCGACGGTATAGTTATTAAAGTCGTATAAGCAAAGATCCTTAATATCATAGCCTGGTTCTATAAATGATGTATAAATAAATGGGGAAGTTATTTCAATATCTTCAAAGATGCCATACGCTGAACTTTTAATATAGTTGATGTACTCTGAGATATCGACTGTTACCATGCCCGTGTTAGTAAATTCTAAAAAGCTGAGCATAAATTTGGAATTGTCATTGTCAAATGCAATATTTTCGATATTATCTAACATAGAATCATCATCTACGACATGCTTTGACATATAAATATCTGCTTTTACGCTATTGTCAATTTGACGTGTCAGTTCTTTAGTAAAGAATCGGTATAAAACTTTTTCTTTATGCCCATCCTCGTTTGATGTTTCAGAAAGATATATCCATTCTGCATCACTATCAAGCATATTGACACTCTGGGCTGATATTTTTGAAGACAATAATAATAGCAAAACCAAAACGAAAGATAGTCTTTTACTCATAATTCTATTCCTCAATTGTTTTAAGTTCAACATTTGTTCCTAATTTTATGTAAGTATAAAGTCAATGTTGTCGTTACCGTTACTGTTACTTCATGACTTTCACGGTCTTTCCGTCTGCCGACTTGATGATGTTAAGACCTTTCGCCAGTCTGTCAAGTTGCTTGCCGTCGGCAGAATATACCTTTGAAGATGCACTGGCAGATGATGAAGAAACCTTGCCAATGCCTGTGATTGAAGGTTTGCGGTAGTCGCTTGCTGTTATAAGTATTTCCCCGTTTTGCTCACAAGAAACAAAAGTTACGGTGTTTCCTACATTCGGGAAAGGTATCTCAAGATTGAACTGTCCGCCTATACCTTCTATCCAGACTGTCTGTTCCATATTTTCAGAAATGAAACGGCGGAAGAAACGCTCTCCTACTTTTACGGTGTCTATTGCTGCAATGACATCTTCGTCGTGGTCGGCAGAGAACTTATCGCCAACTTTCTTGTTGAAGTCGTAGAGCATTTCCTTTTCTTTGCCATCAAAGTAAATATATATAGCCTTGTTCTCTTCAGAGAGAGCATACTGATAGTGGTTCAGGTCATTGCGGTAGACCTTCTTGCAGGCGTTTCCGTCGATGATGGTGTCGCCTTGTATGAACATCGTGAACTTCTCGTGCTTGTCTGTCCAGTAGTTGTCGTCGCTAAATGTCCAGACCTTTCCCTCCTGAAGGAATGACTCATAAATCTCTTGTGAATTTGCCGCAAGACTAAATACAGTTGTCAATAAAAGTAAAAATTTTCTCATAATTGATTCTCATTAATTTAATAATTGTCATTTTAGGTTCTTCTGCTTACAAAAATAGCAAAATCTTTGAGAAGGTGCAAATATAAAGTGGACTTTTTTTACATATTTTGTTTTTCCCTGCAAAAACCGTGCCAAAGTGAACGGGATTTTTCTCCGAGCCACAAAAATATGAAAAATTTTGACAGGGGAAAAAGCTCCAAATAGAATTTTTATAGCCTCTAATTCTGCAAAAATCTGTTAAATTCCAGACCGGATGTAAGTGTTAAAATTGTCAAAGAGCATGTTTGAGGTGGCTGTTTCATCTTTTTTGCCCTGCAAAACATAGTGCCCGACTGCCACAAACACTATGTTTTACTTCCTCAAACAGTGTGTTTGACATTGTCAAACATACTCTTTGACATTTTTAACACTTGTATATTCTTTATACAAGGCGTATGTTTCGTTCTAACAAATTGACTGTCAGGCGCTTGCGTTTGCTTGCGAATTTTGGGCATATTTTGCCCCTCAGATTTCTGAAACGACTTTCGTGGGCATTCTCGCGACAGTAAACGAGCCCAAAATTGATTATAGTCTTTTTATTAAGAAAGGCTCTTCGTGTGTGCTTTTTTCAGAATGTCAGGTTCACGCCTCCCATAAACGTAGCCTTCGGCATAGGGTAGCCCTGATTTATCTCATATCTCTGTGCCAGCAGGTTTTCGCCTCTGAGCCACAGGCTCACGACAGGAGAGAGCCTGTAGGTGGCACTGACGTTCAGCAGACAGAAGTTTTCCTTTGTTTCGTTGTTGCCAGCCGATGTGTGTAAGCCGGCAATATACATCAGTCCGGCATTGACTGTCAGGTCGCGACAGTAGTAGTCTGCCCCGATGAAACCTTTATATTTTGGCGTTGCGACGATAATGTTTTTCATGTGCAGCAACGAGTGGTTAGTGTTCAGTTGCCAGTGTTTGCCTATGCGGTAGTCAGCCTCCAGTTCCAGACCATAGTTTTCTATCTCTCCGGTGTTGACGTTCTTGCGCTCTATAGTCTGAATCATGTTGTCGCCTTTAATGTAAAAGACGTTCATGCCATAGCTTATGCTGCTGATGCGCTGCCGCCACGAGAGTTCGCAGTTCCACATGCGTTCGGGCTCCAGTTCCTCGTTGGATGGCGGATAGAGGTACATCTCGCGCATCGTCGGATTGCGGAAGCCCTTGCTTGCCATAGCCTTCAGTTCGCCGTTTCCAGTCGGTCTTATCACGATGCCTGACTGCGGTATCCATTCCGTACCGCTGACGCTGTGGTGGTCGAGGCGCATGGCAGCATCCACTGTCAGCCATGTTGTCAGTTCCTGCCTGAAACCGACGTATGCGGCTATCTCGTTTCTGTGCGACTTGCCGCTCTGCTTGTTGGGCGTGTCGATGATTTCTCCCGTTTCCTTCGATGTGTAGTAGGCATGTCCGTAGATGTGCTGATAGTCTATGCCAGCCGTCACGCGGTTGCCGGTGAACAGTTGTGCGCTCTGAAACCATGATATTCCAGTCAGCGCGTCCTTCGAGCGGAAGTATCGTTTCGTCGGTTTTGACGGGTCTTGCGTTCCGTCGTCAATCTTGTGTCTGCCGAAGCTGTTGTATATGCTCAGCTCTCCGTTCGTCTTGCCGTAGTCGTTTCTCAGTGCCGCCGACACCACGCCGCGCGTTATCCATTGGTTGGCGCTGTACATCGGCGTGCTTACCGAGCCCGGATAAGACGAGTTGAAGTGGGTAATGTCTGCATCAAGATACGTGTTCCAGTGCTTCGATAAGTCATAGCCCAGCTTCAAGTGCCCTCCATACTGCTCAAACCCCATTCGCGGACGGTGGTTGTCGCTGCGGTTGTATTGAGCCGACACGCTGCTGCTCAGCTTTCCGCAGCGTGTCTGGTTGGTGGCTTCAGCCTGCACCGTACCGTAGCTGCCGGCGCCAATGTTGATGTTGGTCTTTGTCCCGTCGTGAGCCATAGAGCGTGTAACGATGTTCATCACGCCGCCCATAGCATTGCTGCCGTAGAGCACCGATGCCGGACCGCGCAGCACCTCCACGCGCTCTGCCATGAGCGTCTGGTAGCTGTCGCTGATGGGATGGCCGTAAATGCCGTTGTATTGAGGATGTCCGTCGATGAGCACGAGCAGCTGTCCGGCTCCGCCGGTAATGCCGCGAAGGTTTATTCCGCCTGCTGCACCATTGGAAACGCCATAGCCCATAAGGGCGCGGCTGGTAACAAACAGGCTCGGCACGCGCTGCATCACAGTAGGCAGCACCGATGTCTGGTGCTGCTCCGTCAGTGTTTTCCTGTCGATGACGTTCACGGTCATGGGCAGGTGCCGTATGTCGGCAGCGTTGCGTGTGCCCGTAACGACAACCTCCTCGATAGAATAGGATGCGGTATCTCTTGTCGCCGAGACTTTACCCTTGCTCTGTGCAAAAGAAAAAGTGCCCACAAGCATACCTGTGAGCACAGTGAGGGTCATTCTTTTCATTTATCCAAGTCTATGAGAATATATTTCTTCGAGCCTAAGCCAATCTTCTCGGCATATTCCGTGATGTAAGTTCCGTGCTGACGGTTGATACGTTCTATCAGCGGCTTGTTGTCGTCGCCCTTCTTAGGCTCGTGGCTGAACACCTTGTCGAGGCACGCCTGGTCTACAGCCACAGGGTCGAGGCTTGCCATTATGCCCATGTCCTTCAGCTCCGGCGCATCAGGACTGCCGTCGCAGTCGCAGTCAACCGACATGTTGTTCATAACATTAATATATATAATGTTGCCATTGAAATAATTGTGTACAGCCTGCGCCGCCGCAGCCATCGACTCCAGGAAGCTGTCCTGAGTCGGTCCGGCAGCGATATATTCCTTAGTCCAGGTCAGCTCAGGCTTGTCGGTCTTGCCTGCAGAATGGATGTACGCCTTGCCTGCGGTCGACGCGACGCCGATGGAAGCGTTCTTCAGCACGCCGCCGAAGCCGCCCATAGCGTGCCCCTTGAAGTGTGCCAGGTTTATCATGAAGCCATAGTTGGCAAGATGCTCGCCGACAATGTCATACTTCAGATGCTTGCGGTCTTTCACCGGTATGCGTATGTCGCCAAACTCGTCCATGATGTCGACGGCAAAAATAGAGTCGAAGCCATGCTCGTGAATGGTCTCCCAGTGCTTCTTCGGGTCTTGGCGCGTGCCGCCGTATGCCGTGCCACACTCCACGACAGTGCCGTTTACCTCCTCCACGAGGTTGCGGATGAGCGTAGGTTTCAGGTAGTGGGTGTTGCCGCCTTCGCCTGTCGATATCTTTACAGCTACGCGGCCGTTGGCTTCAACACCGAGAGCCTTATAGATTTTCACTAACGACTCAGGGCTGATTTCTTTCGTAAAATAAACCTTCGGCTGTCCGAAAACCGTTCCGGCAGCCATCGTCACCATTGCGATGATAAGTAGTCTGATATTTTTCATTGTTGTTAAAGTTTTTGTTGATATTCTTTACCACTTGCAAAGTTATGCAAAAACATGCAAACATAAAAACCAATATTACGGTTTTTATGATATATTTTACTGAAAAACACCTCAAAAACAAATATAATGTCAATTTATTTGTTCGAACCTTAATTCCGCAACACTATAATTTAACTTTATTTATAAGTTCCTGAGCAACAAAAAGTTGCCCAGGATTTTGCCATGTCAGAATTTTCACTTATCT
>OMZM01000020.1 GCA_900315545.1 uncultured Prevotella sp. | reverse complement strand
GATAAGTGAAAATTCTGACATGGCAAAATCCTGGGCAACTTTTTGTTGCTCAGGAACTTATAAATAAAGTTAAATTATAGTGTTGCGGAATTAAGGTTACAGTTTTCTTTCCGTTGTGAATGTATATGCCCTTTACAGGTTTTTCTACGCGCTGTCCCTGCATGTTGTACCAAGCATCGTCGCCGGTATTTACATGGCTTTCAGTGCTCATCTGCTCTATGCCGTCGGTCATTCCGTCGATGAAGATAACCTCGTTGGCACCTGCACTGACTTCCAGATAAACCTTTCCGGCAGGTATGGTAACGGTGTTCTTCACTCTGTAGAAGCCAACAGTGCCTTCTTTCTTTGCCAGGGCATAGATGTTGTCGCCACCGCTGACAGTACCGTCAGACACCTTCAGCAAGTTGTTGCTTACATTGTCGAGTGCACCTTCGGCAGGCGAAACGGTCGGCGAAACCGACTGGCAGACGATGAGAGGAGTACCTTTCTTAGCCTTAGCGACGCGAGTCAGCTTTGCATAAGAACCGTCGACAGTCTCAACCTGATAAGCCTCGTAACCCTCAATCTGCAAGTCTTCGTCTTCCGTCGGAACGTATGAGAACCAAGACTCAGCCATAGGTGTGCCGTCGGTATAGCTGAACTGGCATATCGGCGCATTTTCAATGCTCACGCCAGACTTGGCAGCATAACGGTCGCCAGCCAATACGTTGCTGAACGTTTCTTTGTTGCTGCTGAACGTGATAGCTCTCTTTGTGAGGTCTGTCTGATAGAAGTTGACGTAGTCGATGCCGGGAGTCGTGTCATCAGCATCCTCTGCTATGATGGTAACCACGAGGTTGTTGTTGCCTGAATAATAGAAAGGAGTGTCGAACGTCAGTTCTATCGGCGCACCATCGCAGTATGCGTATGTGTATCCATCGTGAATCTGCACGTCGTCATACAGTTTCTCGCAGCGGCTGACGTCGAAATATAGGTAGCGCTGATTGCTGCTGTTCTTGTAGAAAGTAGTGCGGTTTGTTTCCGCAAGATACACCTTCACGTTGTATGTAATCTCCTGATATGAGCCTCCATCGTATGGCGTGAAGCGGAAAGCAGTGATGTTCTTGCCTGCCATGTCTGCCAGTTCTTCCTTAGTAAGAATGATTTGCGTACCGCTGTTGGTATAAACTAAATTGATAGGCACGCATTCCCATGAACTGCCGTTATATAAATTACCGCCATATTCGCCCCATTCCTCAATGCTGTCGAAGTCGCCTATGGACAATGTCTGTGCCTGTGCAGCAAGGAAAGAACTGCATGCAAGCATTATGAATGATAAGAATGTCTTTTTCATGTTAGTATATATTTTATTATTTATATAATTCCCGATTACTAATTACTTCAAAACAACTTTCTTGCCGGCGTGTATGTATATGCCGTGCTGCGGTTTTTCCACGCGCTGACCCTGCAGGTTGTACCATGCATTGTCGTTGTTCTGCACTGTTGTCATGCCGATGTTGTTGACGAAAGGAGACTCAACGGCAAACTGAACAGCAGGTGCATCGCGCCACTGATATTCGTTTTCAACAGCTGTGATACGGTGGTTTTGTGCCACGTTCCAGAAGAAGTCGTTGCTGTCGGATGCAAATACCGATGTGCGGTAAGCATCGCCAGCCTTTCCCTTTGTCATGTAGAAACGCACGAGTTCGTTGGAGTCGATATATGTGTCGGCATCGTTTACGATAGTCAGCAGCAGAGTCTTTCCTGTGTAGGTGTATGGATTCTCGCTCAGGTCGAACTTAATTTCAATGTCTTCGTAGTTGATTGTTGCATTCTGGAAGTCGAGCACGGCATCCAGCGTAGTAGCAGGCTCTTCGGCATTGAAGTCAAACCATTCGTAGTATTCGCTTTCTGGATTGTAGTAGAAAGCCTCGTCGTCAACTTCCTTGATATAGAGTTTCATCGTGCTTGTGTAGTCTGTAGTTACGTAGGCTTCTGCAAAGCACTTGAAACTGATGCTCGTAATCTGCTTGTCCTTGATGTTTTTCAGTTGCTCTGGCAGGTAAATAGTCTGCGAGCCACTGTGGCGGTAAGTGAAAATAAGCGGTGAGTTCTGCGTGTTGAAGCCGTCGTAGGCTGTATCGTCAGCCTGTTCGCCGTTCCATTCGCCGAGAGTCAGCATGCCGTCAACAACCTGCGGAGCATCCGGGTCTATGTTGTCGTCGCCAGGTTTGTCATCATCGTCTCCAGTGTTGCCAGATGTGTTGTCATTCTTGTCAACTATTTCAGAAGTCTTGTTGATAAGGTCAACCTTCACAAAGTCAGAATATGGCGAGTAAACATAGTTGTATGTCATTTTTCCCTGATCGTCATATCCGAAGTTATATGCCGACGCAAAGATGTCGTAATACAGCGTAGTGGCATCTCCGGCACAGCGGGTAACGTTGTAGAACTTGCACGATGTAACGTCCTCGTCCCACTCTGTTTTTGCGTCAATGCTCTCGTTCAGAGCCACGCATGTATAGACTACGTCATCCTTTTTCAGTTCCTGCACCACCTGTATGCGGTCGAAATAGTCGGCAGTACCAGGCTCGGCGGTGATGTTTATTACTGAGAAGAAGAGATGTTCGCAGCCATTGTCGAACTCAATCTCTGTGGTAGACATGCCTGATGTACCGCCTTCAACGTGAGTTGTGTAAGTCTTCTTTACCGTATCGCCCTTTCCATGACTTTCGATAAGTATCTCGTCGCCGTCATTGCTGTAGGTCGTGATGATGATTTTGTATTTGCCGTCGTTGTGGCTGAGGTCTATCTCTGGCGAGTAGATCTTGCCGGCAACCATGCTCGGAATAAAGTTTGGGAATGCCCATGCACCCCATCCGGGAGTAGAAGTGAACGGACTGAGGTCTACATACTCCTCGTCGCCGCCTGCCGGCTCAATGATTGAACCTTCCGTCAGACCGGCAAAGTCTTCGTCAACAAGTGTGTATTCGCCGTCGGCATCTGCCACATCCTTGCGGTAGACAGTAGCAACGTAGCCTTCAGCACCCTCTACGGGCTCCCAGTTAGCAGTGAAACTGTTGGCTGTGATGTCAGTAGCCAGCTTCACGACAGGCTTCGGCAGTGTAGCAGCGTCAGCCTTTCTCATCGTTTTGTACTTCTGTGCGCTCGCAGAGAGAGCAATCACTGCAAGTGCAAAAATAATGTAAATTTTTTTCATTGTCATAATTATTATTGGTATTTATTTATAAAGTTATTCCAATTTTTGCGCCAAACACATTGTCGGCACATGTCTCAATCTGCATGACATGTTGACTGTCGTTACGAGGCATCATAAGGGCGAGCGTAGGATTATGTGTCCACATAACCTCTACGAACAAGCCGTAGCCATTGCCAAGACGATAGTCGTATCGCAGACTGACGGTCAGCATTGTTTCACCAGACGACAGGTAATTGTCTGCAATAAGTACGGATTCTGCTACGTCTGTATTTTTTGACTCTGCCACATCTGCTTCATGCTTCATGCAGTTGCGACGATGCAGCCCCGCACGAGCCGTAAATTTCGACCTGCGCAAACTGAAAACAGCGTTCACATCTATGCCGTAGATGATATTTTTGTAACGCATGAAGTTCCCACTGCCAAGATGTTTACCCTCGAAAGAGTTGTATGCGACAGAAGGTAAAAGCGCCAATGTGGTCCTACCGTTGGCAGTTGACGTACCGTTGTTTAGTATAAAGCGTTGCAAAGCCGACAGCGAGGCGGTCATGGAGTTGCCTTCATACTGTCGTCTGCTGCCAATCTTCGGGTAGATATTGCCTGTGGCATCGCCGAAAACATTGTCAAAGCCGTTGCGGTCGTAAGCTTCTATGCGCATTTGTATGGCAGTCTTGTCGCTGTGTTGCCATGAAATTTCGCCAGTGAAACGATTTACGTTCAGTCGGTTCAGTGGCAGTCGGTTCAGGTCCGACAATATTTTCTCGTAGGAACCATGCTCTGTGCAAGCGGAAAACGAAAGTGCATTATCAGAAGACAAGCGATACATGTAATCCACCTGACCACCAAAAACATAGCCTTTATAGAATGTATTGTTGTTGGAACCTGCAAATCTTGTGAAATCATTACCTACTCCAGTGATGTGATACTCAATCTGTGAGCCGAGCTCATTCATGTATACAAACTCGCAAGTCTGCTTATACTTGCCAGCATTCAAAGCCAAAGCAACCTGCGAATTGCTGAACTGAAAACCAAGTCCTGCCTTGCCGTGAATGAAAGCCGTAGTGTTGTTGGGTCGCGGGTCTTGCTGACGATATTCAGAAAGAGCCCTATAGCCAAGCTCAAAGCCATATTTCAGACTTGTAGCATGTCGCTGTTGGCGAGTTAAGTGTTCTCCCAAATCCTGCATTTTGCCGAGAGTGGAATCTGCATCGGTACTGCCCAGCCTGACGGTTTTGTTGTAACCTCCGTACAATACATATTGTTCTCCATGTAAATTGCCGCCACGTGCGTCGCCCAATACATAAGGATAGAGACGCAAGAAGTCAGAATTTTCGTTCCACCTCACGTTGTCGCGTCGCCTGTTAGAATAGGCTGCATATCCCCATACATTGTCGGTATCGCCGAGACGACGATATGACGAAGCCTCGATATCCAGTGTACGACCTCCATCGCCAAGTTGTGTTATGCGCTCTCTTGATGAAGATGCAGAGAAATAGCCTACAGACAGTTCCGTGTTTTGTTTGCTATGGTACAAAGCAGGGTTGCTGTTCGGCAATGTTTGCAGGCTGTCTTGTGCTTGGGCAGTGTATGCAAACATCATGCAGACTATATGCATAAGTGTCTTGTGCGTATGTTTCATTGTCGTCAGAGGCTAAATGCGGTGTGTTAGAAAACGTGGTATGGGTCTGCCGTTACGCGAGGCTCAAAATCTTCGGTAGAGTTGTTTGTGTCCATGAGTATTGCTCTGTCGTTGACTCTGCTGATGACTTTGCGTCGCACACTCTTGTTGAATCGGCTGTCGTCGAAGGCAAAGAGAGAACTAAAGGTAAATCCTCTGTCAAGTTTCGGCGATGTTACTATCCATTGATAGTCTTGCTGTGCACTCATGTTTACGGCATCTACAATCCACTCGTTTGGCATCTTGAAACACATTCCCGTGATGTATCCTTCGCCTGTTGCACCTACGATGTGTGCCTCGTAGTTGTACATATAGTCTATGAGGAATGACATCTTGTCGGTCTTCATCGTGGCTATGGCATAGGATTTGAAGCCTTGTGTGTGGGGGCTCCACATGGTTTGAGTCTTTGAGTATATGCGTTCAAGATTAGGTACGTTTGGGTTGTCGACGTCGCTGAACTGTGGGTTGGTCGATTCGTCATACCATTCGAAGTCGGCAAGTGTTTCATCCCATGAGTTAGGATTAGCACGTGTATGGTCGAGAGCATTGTCCACAAGCAGCATTCTGCCTCCCGGCGCTATCGGATGGTCATGTCCCGAGCCAGGTATCATATATATAGCACTTACAGCCATGTAGTCGCTCATGATGTCAGGGATGTATTCTTCCTTCATCGTTGTCAGGAAATCGCTTTCGAGAAGCAACAGGCTGTCGGCATAGATGGTTTTGTCGGTGTTGTTGTATATGACGAAATACTTGTCGGCATAATAGTATGTTCCCATTGGTGTGGATGTGCCGGCACAGAAAATCTCGGCAAGCAGCAGTCCGTTGTGTGGGTTGTCGTTTTCGCCCTCATGCTGTTCTTCGGTAAAGAACATAGGCATTTCTATCGTGAGGGTATTGTCGGTAACCTGTATATTCTCCTTTTGTCCCATTATTTCCGCCTCTATGGTCTTTCCGTTTGCTTCGTATTCGATGGTGGCGTGTACCGTGATGCTGTAAAGATTGTTCTTTTTCAGCTGTAGTACAGTTCTGTTCCCTCCCACGATAGGTGCATCGACAGCTGTCTGTTGCATAGTGTTTACATCGACGATGCTTGCCGTAGCTGATTTAACGATTGGGTTGGCTACTTCCGGCAATTGCAATATGACGGTGATATCTGACGTAGTTGCAGGCGCGTCTTCGTCGTTGCTGCTGCATGCAGTGAATACAACGGCAGCAAGTATTGCAATCAATAGGTGTAATGTTTTCATGTTATTTCTGTTTTATTTATTATGTTCTTGTTTTATAGTTTGAAGTTTATTTCCATTCCGAAGTATGGCTTGGATGTGCGTCGCACGGTCAGTCCTGACACGGTCTTATAGTCGGGCATGAAGTCAATCATCCTGTCTATGAACAGTGCAAGTTTCATAAACGAGCCGAAATCCTTTGTAACTTTCAGGTTGACGAAAGCCCAGAAAGGTGTCTTCTGTTTCACAAATTGCGTTGAACCGTATGTGTTTATGAGCCATTGCAGATAGGTGTCAGACCTGTCGGCTTCCGAATATGGGTAGATATTGCCGTCGGTAGCCATGTATGCAGTCGGCATGCCGTTCTCTGCCATATTCTTTGTGGAGTAGAACCATGTCATCTCGGCGGTAAGCGAGAATGTCAGTCCCAGTCGTTTGATGTATGTGTCAGCCATTACGTTGGTGTTCAGTTGCTCGCGTATGGTGCCGCTGCTGTTGTCGTAGTATCCTATATACAGTTGGTTTACGGGCTTTCCCTCTACGATAGCACTTGTGTTTGTGCGGAACATGGGTTCGCTGTTCGAGTATGTAGTCCTAAACCATGCGCCGTTGACGGTAAACCTTGTCTTTATCGCGTTGTAGCGCTTTGTAGACAGTTGCCATTCTATACCTTCTTTTATCAGTTTGCTGCCGTTGGTAGTACGGCTGTACAGACCCAATATGGTTTTGTCTTCGTAGGGAATGTCAGTCAGTTCCGGCGGTGCAGTCAGCATGCTGCCGGCGATGGCGGCTTCGTTGTAGTCGCGGTAGCTGAATGGTCTTGCTACCGACGACGTGCGGAAACCTGTCGTCATGCGTTCCTTGAAATATGTTACTGAGAATTGATTTCCGTCGCAGTAGACACCAAGCCTGATTTCCCATTTGTCGTTGTGCGCTGGACTGAGACCGTAGTTGGTGGCATCCAGCATATATGTACGCATGTGCAGGTGTCGCAGGTCCGGGTTTATATTGAAATAGTTTAATTCAATAATATCGTTGTATATCTTGTCTGGATATATCTGCATCAGCGTAGGGAACTTTGTCTGTCGTCCCCAGCCTCCGTTGATGTCGATAGAAAGTTGTTTCTGTCCGACGGCTATTGCAGGCAGTCGCCACTGCAGGTTTGCTCTCGGGTCGAGATAGTAGTGTCCGCTCATTTTGTATTTACCGTTCAGGTTCAGCAGCGTGGAGGCTCTCAAGCCAAGCGACATGCGCAGCTGGTGTTTCCCAATGTTCATGTCGGCGTCGTCTTGCATGTATATGCTTAGTTGCTGCTGTGCCGGTATATCCCTGTAGTTGCGTGGGCGGTATGGCGTGCCAGGCATCAGCGGCAGGGTAGGGTCGTACACCTGTCCGTGCCCATAGTTCTTTTCCATCTTCCATTCAGCACCTATATTAATAAGGTGGTGTGTCTTCAGCAAGTCGGTCTCAAGCAGCGACTTTATCTTTGAGTAAATATTTAGCGGTCTTCCGTCCACTTCCACGCTTGCGTTGTAGTGATACGGCAGGTAGAGTCCGTCGTGCTCTCCGTCGCCAAGAACGGTCGATACGGCAATGTCGCGCGATATGCTTATGCTTTTCTGCTGCTCGATGGTGTTGCGCTCGTAGTTTGCAGCTATGTCAAGGTTTATGCTTTTCAGGACGGAAGTGGTGCGTGGTGTGAGCAGGAAAGAGTGGCTCATCGATATTCGGTTGTATTCCGAGTGATAGCTGTCGTCTTTCTGTTTCAGTATTTCAGCGTCGTGCTTGTCGTTGTCGAAAGAGCCGGTGTAGTCAGTGTTTGAGCGCCATCGCAACATGAAGTTGCCAATCTTCCACCTGCTCTGCAATCGTGCCGACACGGTCAGTCGCTTGTAGTTGTTCAGCGAGTTTCTCGGGTCGGCTTTTGCATCCAGCCAGTCGATGCCGACAACAGCCGTCAGCTTTTTCCATTCAAATCCCTTGCCCACATACAGCAGTTTGCTGTATGAGTCAGCCTTGAAGCGTGCCTCGTAGGGCGTTGCCTTGAGTTTGCGCTGTATGAGTACGACACCACTCGTCAGGTCGCCATACTCCACAGGAGCAATGCCTCGAATTATTTCCACGCTCTCGATGTTGTCGGTAGGTATCTGCCTCATGTCAACGCCACTGTTCACGTGGTTTCTGCCGGCGTCAGGGTCGCCGTAGATACCGCTGGAAGCCTGTTTCACAAACTGCATGTTTGCATTCTGGCTCATCGGTATTCCGTCGGTTACAAACACAGTTCCGAGCGACGATATGTCGTAGTCGCTGCCGCCGGTGCCTGCCTGACGCAGATGTATGGTGTTGGCATTCGTAAGGTTAGGCAGAGCAGTGCTTCCGCCGGGCAGCAAGGCAAGCAGGTCGGCGAAAGTGGAAGGCTGCAGGTGCTCTATGGCGCTGCGCGATATGATAGACGTGCTCGTAGTACGCTTTCCTTCGCGCGATGTAACCACGACTTCCTCGAGCGTGTCAGTGCGGGAAATGTTTTCGCCATTGTTTTGAGCCAGAATATCGGTACTGCATGCCAATAGTAGTATTGCTGCCGCTATGTGTCTGTATATAGATAAGATGTATCTGTGCGATTTCAATTTCTGTGTTTATGTTTGGTTTGATAGTCCTTCTTTTTGTGCGGCAAAGGTATAAAGTTTCGTGTGTCTCCACAATACCTATTATTTGTGATTTTTGCAGTGCAGATAACGCTTTGGCATGATATTGCGCCGACGCGAGACTGACATTCGGGAAACGACCGAAAAACAGTCGTCGGATTACAGATACTCTGTAACGCCGTGACAGATAGTTTGTAATGCCGTGACAGATAGCTTGTAATGGAATTACAGAGTACTTGTAAAAATCCTGTAATCGTGAGCCCGCACATGGAAAGGTATCTGTGCCCGATTTGTAGCATTGTGAATGGTTTGCCGAAGCATATCATGCCAAAGTGTCAGCCTCCGTAATTTCGGCAATGAAAATAAAAACAAGTTTTCCTTTTGCATTTTGTTTGTTTCTTTGTAACTTTGTAGGCGATAAAATGTATAGATATAAAAGTAAACAATAAAAACAATGTTTGTGAATATGAAAAAGACGAGTTTTTTACTTGTAGTGCTTGTGGCAATGCTCGTGTCTTCATGCGGCACGACACGCACGGTGCCCGTTTCTGGCAGAAAGCAGAACCTGATGGTTTCCGATGCTGAGATACTTAGCCTGAGCGAACATGAATACACTAAGTTTATGAATACAGCCAAACGTTCATCTGATGCAAAGAATGCGCAGATGGTAAGCCGTGTGGGAAAGAAGCTGGCAAGCGCCGTAGAGACATATCTGCGCCAGAACAACATGGCAGACGAGATAAGCAACTTCAAGTGGGAATTCAATCTTGTTGCCGACAAAAACGTAAACGCTTTCTGCATGCCTGGCGGAAAGATAGTTGTCTACGAAGGACTGCTGCCCGTAACGCAGAACGAGGCATCGCTCGCAATAGTTCTCGGACACGAGATAGCACATGCCGTAGCCAAGCACTCGGCAGAACAGATGAGCAAGCAGATAAAGCAGCAATACGGCATGCAGATAGGCGGCACGGTGCTTGGAGCACTCGGTATGGGCTCAAACACATCGTCGATACTGTCGGCAGTAGTGCAGCAGGGATTTCAGTTCCGCAACCTGAAATATTCGCGCGACCACGAGAGCGAGGCAGACTATATGGGACTGATATTCGCGGCTATGGCAGGATACGACCCGCAGGTGGCTGTCGCTTTCTGGGTGGAGGCAACGATATTTTCAGCGACCACCCGTCTGATGCAAAACGCATACAGCATATACAGCAGTGGATGCCTGCGGCAATGAAGGTGTATAACGGCGGCAGTGTCGGAACGCAGAAAAGTTCAAGTGCAGCTAAGTCTTCATCGCCAACAAAGACGACAAAGACATTCCACGTAGGAAGCAAGAAATAAACAAAACAGGGCAGACAATACACGAAAACAATAATACTTATATAATTATGATAGCATATATAATGGCAAATCTCTGGCTGCTGTGGCTGCTTGTAGGCATAGTGTGCCTGTTGCTGGAACTTACCTCCGGCGACCTGTTCATACTGTGCTTTGCCATCGGAAGCGTGGCAGCATCGATAGTGGCAGCATGTGGTGGCAGCATCGTTATGCAGATAATAGTAGGCGTAGCGGTGTCGGTGTTGAGCCTGTTCTTCGTGCGTCCTGCGGCCCTGAAGTGGCTGCATAGAAACGAAGACAGCAGGCTGAGCAATGTGGAAGCACTTATAGGAAGAATAGGTGTAGTAACCGAAACAATCGTGGCTGGAGGCTATGGACGTGTAGCCGTAGACGGCGACGACTGGAAGGCACAGAGCAGCAACGGCGAGGAAATAGCAAAGGGCACAAAGGTGTGCATAGTGAGCATGGAAAGCATCATCGTTACGGTGGAAACTGCGGGATAGATAAACAATAAACAACAATAACAAAACATTTATATTATGTCAGTAACAACTTATATACTTATAGCCATCGTAGTTTTGGCTATCATCTTTTTGAAAAAGACACTGGTAATAATACCTCAGTCGGAAACAATGATAATAGAGCGACTTGGCAAATACTATGCCACGCTAAAGCCAGGCATAAACATAATCATACCGTTTATAGACTCGGCTAAACCGCTCGTTACGCTCAACAGAGGCAGATATATATACTCTAACACTATCGACCTGCGCGAGCAAGTGTATGACTTCGACCGACAGAACGTTATCACGAAAGATAACATCCAGATGCAGATAAACGCACTTCTGTATTTCCAAATCGTCGATCCGTTCAAGGCTGTGTACGAAATCAACAACCTGCCAAATGCCATTGAGAAACTTACGCAGACAACACTGCGTAACATCATTGGCGAACTGGAACTCGACCAGACGCTGACGTCGCGCGACACTATAAACACAAAGCTGCGTGCCGTGCTCGACGATGCTACAAACAAGTGGGGTATAAAGGTTAACCGAGTAGAACTTCAGGACATCATGCCCCCAGAGAGCGTACTTACCGCAATGGAGAAACAGATGCAGGCAGAGCGTAACAAGCGTGCGCAGATTCTGACTTCGGAAGGAGAAAAGCAGTCGCAGATACTTCAGTCGGAAGGAGAAAAGGCAGCAACGATAAACCGCGCCGAAGCACAGAAGCAGCAGGAAATACTGCGTGCGGAAGGTGAAGCACAGGCACGCATAAGAAAAGCTGAGGCTGAGGCTGTTGCCATAGAGAAGATTACTGAAGCCGTAGGAAAGAGTACAAATCCAGCCAACTATCTGCTGGCTCAGAAATATATAGCCATGATGGAGGAACTGGCTAAGGGCGACAAGTCGAAGACAATATACCTGCCATACGAGGCGACTAACGTCATGGGCTCGCTGGGAGGAATAAAAGAACTGTTTAAGGGCGAATGAAGATTTGTATAGTTGCCGGAGCAAGACCTAATTTCATAAAAGTTGCTCCCATCATCAGGGCTGTTGAAAAGGCAAAGGCTCAGGGGCGAAACATAAGCTACTCGCTCATCTATACAGGATGTGAGGACGACAAGACTATAGAACAGAGTCTGTTCGACGATTTGCAGATGCCCAAGCCAGACGTGTATCTGGATGTCAACAGCGACAGTCTTAATGAGATAACGGGCAGTGTCATATATGCATTTGAACGATACCTGAAAGATAATCATACCGATGTGGTTATCGTTGTCGACGACCTCGCCTCGACAATGGCAGCAGCAATAGTTGCCAAGAAACAGGGAGTGAAGCTCGCACACCTGGTGGCAGGCACACGCTCGTTCGATATAAACATGCCGAAGGAAGTAAACAGACTCGTCATTGACGGACTCAGCGACTTGCTTTTTACGGCGGGAATAGGCTCCAACAGCATCGTGAGCAGAGAAGGAGCACACCAGTCGAAGGTGTATATGGTGGGAAACATACTCATGGACACGCTCCGTTTCAACATGCCGCGATTTAAACGCCCGCAGATATTGGACGAAATGTCCATAGAAGAAAGGCAATACATTGTCTTTACACTCAACAGGCGCGCATTGATAGCCGACCGAAGCAATCTTGAGAAAATGCTGAAGGGACTGTTGCTGAAGGCGCAGGATATTCCTGTTATTGCACCTTTGCGAGGCATGGCGCGCAAGGTGGTAGGAGAAATAATGACAGGATGCAAAGGACTGGTAATGACGGATCCTTTGCCATATCTCGAATTTGGTTATCTTACCTCACACGCTATGGGAATAGTAACAGATTCCGGCAATGTGGCAGAGGAAGCAACGTTCAACAATGTGCCGTGCATAACGCTGAACAGCTATACCGAACATATCGAAACAGTCAGGAAAGGCAGCAATGTGCTTGTCGGAGAAGATGCAGAACAACTTATGACTGCGGTAGGAAAAATGGTTGGTGGCGACTGGAAGAAAAGCACGCTTCCTGACCGTTGGGACGGGCGGTCGGCTGAAAGGATTGTACAGATACTGCTCGACATGAAACAGTGAGTTACTATAAATTGATAGATAAATAGAAGAGAGAATGTTGAGTTCTCTCTTCTATTTATATGTTATGTCATAATCTAACCTTAAAACTCTTACCATTATACTTAATAATGTAGACATTGTTGAGTTTAAGTTTTATAGAATCATTGCAGCCGTTGCTCTCGCCAACCTTATTGCCACTGCTGTCGTAGACGTAAACCTTTACGTTCTTTGTGTTAGTGTTTACCAATAGATAGTCGCCGGACAACCGCAAGTCAACTTCTCTGACAGGGTCATGGCTGATATTTGCCACGTCATATTCCATAATATTCTTAAACCGTTTCCAGTAGTCGTGTTGCTGATACATTTCCAGTGAGCCGACAGGGACAAACAAAGTCGCTTTCATGAAAACATCGTCATCAAAGTCGATATATAGCCGTGATTTGTCAAACTTTTCCTTGTTGCTCTTGTCCCAATGTACAAAGATGGTGCGTATGTTTTCGCATGAGGCAAAAGCACTCTCATATATGAAGCGGTCGTTTCTTATAAACGATAACGGTAAGTCTAATGTTTTCAGCCTGTGGCAGTCTCTAAATGCATCTGTTCCCAATACTTCAAGTGATTCTGGTAGTTTCAGCTCTGTTATTGCAATGCCGTCGTTGCTGTCTGTGTTTGTGTTAGGACAGAAAGCCTCGTCGTATATTTCGGTTATTCCGTCGTGGAAGTTTATTTCTTCAAGGCTTGTGCAACCTCCGAAAACCTGCCATGTCAGTGCTCTTACACTCTTTGGCAAATGCACTTTGCGCAGTGATTCACAGCCCTGAAAGCATGCTTCCTCAATACTCATTACATTGTCTGGTATGTCTACAGACTCTATCCCTTTGCAATTAGTGAAAGTGTTGGCTTCCAGACGTTTTATAGTCTTTGAGAGATTTATTTCCTTCAGGCTCTCGCAGCCATAGAATGCTTGAATATCTATTATGCTAAGGTTGTTTATGTCCGGAATAATTTTCAGCGATGAACAATTATAGAATGCCATTCCACCAATGCTGTTAAGTTGGTTCTCCTTTGTAATGACATGTTGCAGGCTTTTACAGCCAGAGAAAGTCTCGTAAGGTATATAATCTATCTTTTCTGGAATGTTTATTTCTTTCAGACCTGTACAGTCCTTGAAAATTGCTTCCTTCATGCTCTCAATACTGGATGGCAGCGATATTTTTTCGATGCTTTCGCATCCGGCAAAGGCTTTTGTATCTATGTTGATAAGATTATCAGAAAAGTCTATCTCCATGATGGACTTGCAGTTTCTGAAACTGCCATAACCGATGTTGGTCAGCGTATTGGGGAGGGTTATCCTTTGCAATGACGAACAGTTGAAAAAGGCTCGCTTTTTTACTTCTGTAAGATTGCCAGGCAAGTTTATTTCCTTTAGACCAGTACACTCCAAAAAGCACTCTTCGCCTATTTCTGCAATACCGTCAGGCAAGGTAATAGATTCGATGTTGCAGCAATATTCAAATGTGTTTTCTCCTAAGTCGTTCAGCGTAGCAGGCAAAACAATGTTACTTAATAAGGCGCAGTGGCTGAAAGTGCGGTCTTTGATAGCCTTTAAACCACTACCAAATACTATTTTCTCCAAATTAACACACTCTTCAAAGCAGTTGCAACCCAACTTTTCAAGTGAGTTGGGCAGAGTCATTTCTTTCAGATTACCATTGTGGGAAAAGGCGTAATTGCCAATTCTTCTGACTTTATTGCCAAGATTTACCTGCTTGAGCGATGTGCAATCCTTGAATGCGCTGTCTCCTATTAATACTAGGTTTTTAGCATCAATATACTCGATAGATGTATTTTGAAAAGCTGAACTGCCCAGACTTGAAACCTTATCGCCAAAAGTAATATTGTTAAGTTGATGGCAGTTGGCAAAAGCTTTGTCGCCTATTGTCTGCACATTCTGTGTTGAAATGCATTCAATGGCAGTACAGTTGTAGAACATTCGGCTATTGATAGTAGTGAAATTCGGTCCGAAAGTCAGTTCTTTAAGATATGGATTGTTGCTGAAAATGTCAGTGTCTTCAATGTTTCTGCCAATATATAGCGATGTAATATCGTTTGGCAGAGCATTTTTGTCTACTATAAGTGGTTGCTCAGAGTCGTCTATAATTATCTTTTTAATATTCTTATTGTAGTATAAAGCATCTTTATATATGCGAACGATAGGGTAGGATATACCGTTGTAGTTGATATATGCAGGAATGGTTACTGTCTCGTTGACGCTGCTGTTGCCCACAATGGTAGCCTCACCGTCTTTAAAATCGTATTGAAACATATTATCATCTATATACTGCGATGGCTTGATGTACAGAAGCAGGTCTGGATTGTAGGTGTAATCTCTGTAGAATGGGTTTAGAAGCGACAATGCAAAATAGCCGTCTCCTTTGCCGTCAGCACCCCAATTCATGTGAAAAAGCCCCTCTTTGAACCCGTCGCAGACAAACGCATGTCCCGAAGTCATTTCCTTATTCTGACCTCCATACAGTACAGGACAGCCTTCTGACAGGCTGTTTAACACGTCATAGTAGATGTTTTCAAACTTAGGCTGTAAACCGTAATTAGTATAAGTCGCCGGAGAATAACCAAAATACTGTACGAGAGATGTCTTTACTTTCTTTATCGTTGTGCTGCTTGATGACGTTCCATATGCCATATCTGTTGCAATGCCACAGTGTAGCATCAGTGTACCTACTGCGTTGCAGGCGTTGATACTGCTATTGTCATCGTAACTCGTTTCCATGTCAGACCATTGATATGTTGTGCTACCAAAGTTTGCACTTAATGTCGTCGGTACGTCATCTATGTTGCATGTATATGTATTACTGCCAAACCCTTTCTCTGGGTATTTATGATAGTTCATTATTTGCGCCATAGCAGTAGCTACACAACCCGTAAGGCATTTGTTTCCATTGCCATTGGTAGGACAGAGGCTGTTGTATGGACTCCCCTGACCCCATTGCGTCTTTATCATTGGTGTAATTTCCTGTTGAATTGCGTGTGCAGGAATGTTCAGTGGAAGTGCATTGTTGTCAATAATGTCAGTCATTTGTTCGCACATATATTCGAGCCAGCTTCTCAAATTGTCCGGCATGTCGTCTAAGTCGAGAGTTTCAGCGTCTGAATATGCAATAATTGGACTTACTTTATCATCGGCTGCAACTATGATATAGCCGTTGTTGTCGTTTCGGTTGAAAACATGCAGCAGACTCTTGCCACTCTGTTTACTCTTTGGCTCAAGTATTTGTGTGAGTCGTGTTTGCTGCGTGGCAATGGATTTATTACTGTTTGTTTTGTCTGCAACAAACGACATGGCTATTTGTTCTGCTTTTCTGTTGTCAATAGGGTTTGCAAAAACATGATTGCAAAGAAGGAGTGATAATATGGTAAATAGTGTTTTCATTATGGTAAATAGTGTTTTCATTGTAGTATATCATTATTAAAAGATGTGCAAAGTTACAAATATAAAGTCATAAATGCAATATAATTGCTAAATTATTTGTACTTTTGTGGCAGTAAAACACTAACAATAATAATATAAACCATGACAAAAAAGATAGCAATGATTACTGGTGCGACAAGCGGTATCGGACTTGGATGCGCCAGAAAGTTTGCGCAAGGAGGATATGACCTTATACTTACGGGGCGCAAACCGGAACTGTTGGAGAATATTAAGGCTGAATTAACTAAACTTGGCGCAGAAGTTAAGACACTTTGCTTTGATGTCCGCAACCGTGCGGAATGCGCTGCTGCTGTCGATTCTTTGGAAGACAGATGGGCAGAAATAGATGTGCTTGTCAATAATGCAGGTTTGGCTCTTGGTCTTGATAAGGAGTATGAAGGCAGTTTTGAGGACTGGGACATTATGATTGATACCAACGTGAAGGGTCTACTTAACATGACGCGAATGATAGTTCCCGGAATGGTAAGCCGAAACAAGGGACATATTATCAATATTGGCTCAGTTGCCGGCGATGCAGCATACGCTAACGGCAATGTGTATTGTGCCACGAAGGCTGCCGTCAAGACGTTGTCAGACGGTTTGCGTATTGACGTTGCAGAAAGTGCGGTGCGCGTAACAAATATCAAACCAGGACTTGTAGAGACAAACTTCAGTGTTACACGCTTTCATGGCGACCAGTCGAAAGCCGACAGCGTATATAAAGGCATCAAGCCGTTGACGGGCGACGATATCGGCGATGTGGCTTTCTATGCTGCTTCAGCGCCAGAACATGTACAGATAGCTGAGGTGCTTGTCCTTGCAACGCATCAGGCAAGCGGCTCTGTAATCGTAAGAAAGTGATTTGTTATTTATTTACGAACTTCACATTGCACCGGCACACTTCGTTGTTGTCGGTGCATATTTTTATGTAGAAATCGTTTTCCTGTCGTTCCTCCACATAGTAATGAAGGTTGTCGTTGCAGTGGCTTTCGGCTACATAGGCTATCTCCACGCGTTTCAGGAAATGTTGCTTATACCATTCCACGTCCCAAAGATTCACTGCATGCTCAAGATATTTTATTGAGTTGACGTGTCCGTTCATGTCTATATCGCTGTATCGTGCAGTAACGGTCTGCCATAGTGTTGTGTTTTCTTCTATTCCAACACGCGAGCATGGCTCAATCGGGCATGGTTTGTCTTTGTCTACATATTCTTTCAGTAGTCCGTCGTGTATAGCTAACAGGTCTGTCGGTTGGCGTGTTTCTGTGTCTATCATAGCCCAGATGCTCTTGCCATAGGCGAGATATTTCCCGTTGTTGTCTTTCACGGCAAAGTTGCGTTTTGTGAAGAAGCGTACAGCACTTTCCACCCATGTCTCCACTTGTATTTTTTCGTAGCTTTTTGGCATCTCTACAATCTCTATTGCGAAGCGCGAGAGTACCCACGTCTTGTTTATAGTGTTCAGGTAGTTCATTCCAAAGCCGCGTGCATCGCTGTGGAAGTCGGCAGCGTTAAGCATGTCGTTGCCAAGATGGTCTATGCGCAGATGATTGTTGAAGTCGCAGTGGAAAGGCATGGCAGTGAAATCGTATGTGCCTACCTTCGATTTCTCAAATTCTTTCATTCTGACTATGACTTATTTCTTATGTTTAGATGTTTTTATTAGAATAATCCCCGACACTCGTGGGAGTATCGGGGATTATGTTATAGTGTAATAAGGAATTATCTTCTTATTAACCTTTTACTATTATTTATTTTACGTAAACAACAGCAAGACGGTTAGAAGTTACACCCTTAACACCTTCACCCTTAGCCTTGTCAATAATAACGCCACGACCCTTCAGGTAGTTAGCAACTACGTCTGCACGAGCCTGAGAGAGCTTGTCGTTGATAGCCTTAGAACCTTCTGGAGAAGCTGTACCTACGATATCAACGTGTGCACCAGCCTTAACCTCGTCGAGAGCCTTCTTAGCTTCAGCTGTAAGATTAGACTTGCCCTGAGCGAATGTTACGAATACCATGTTTTCAACAGAAACAACCTTAGCTGCTGCTGGAACTTCCTTAACAACTTCCTTAACAACTTCGCGTACTTCTGGCTTGCGGTTGCGGAGATCGTTGATAGTTGCGTTCAGTGCGTCGATTTCTGCCTGGTCGCGGAGCTGAGCGATTGTGAAGTTGTGAGTACCGTTAGAGTTCTTGAACTTGTAAACAACACCAGCGTTGAGCTGTACAAATGAGTTGTGGATGTTGTATGTAGGCTCGTTTACGTCGCGCTCGTGGTTGAAAGCCCATGTGATAGAAGGCTCGAGGTAAACCTGAACAGCCTTAGCCTTACCAAGGTTGAGAGCGAAGTCGAGACCAGCCTTAGAAGTCATGCGGTTCCAGTGCTGCTTTGCACCAACGCCTGCAGGTACACCCTGTCTTTCTACTTCAGGAGCTGTTCCGAATGTGTGTTCCCATCCGAGACCATAGAGAGCTGTAACTTCGAATGTACGTGGCTCACCTTTGTAACCAGCGAAGAGGTTGCAGAGGTTTACAGTTCCGAGCAAGCTAACATTTGTAGACTTGATAGTAGTGCTGTTCTGCCAGTAACCTACGCGATTAGTCTTGTTGAATGGAATTGGAGTGTTGTGCTTAATGCGGTTCTTCAGATAAGCATTGCCTTCTACTGCGAGACCGAATACAGGAGTGAAGTAGCGACCTACGCGTACACCGAAGTTAGGCATAAGGTTGCTCATCCAGCGGTTGCCTGTTGTATAAGTAGCAACACCACCATTAACACCAACATAAATGTTGTCGAAAGCCTTACTTTCTGTAACAGTCTGAGCTGATACAGTAACTGCCATAGCTGCGGCAGCGAACAATGTAACTAACTTTTTCATGTTTTTTGATGTTTAAAAAATTAAATTATAATTATAAGTATTTAAAAGTTTTTACCTAATAAACTCGCTGCAAAGTAAGGAAAAAAACTTTATTCCACCAAATAAAAACAAAAAAAAATGACTGAAAGTGAATAAAAAAGGGGAAAAAGCACAATTTTTTAGCATTTATCGACTGATTTGTTTGTTGTATAAGGCATTATACTTAATTTTGCAGTATGAAAAAGCGAATCATACTAATCACGGGTGGCCAGCGTTCAGGCAAGAGCCAGTATGCTGAGCGTCTTGCGCTGAGCCTGTCGGGGCATCCAGTGTATCTTGCTACGGCTCATATCTGGGACGATGAGTTTCGCCAGCGCGTGCTTATACATCAGCAGCGACGCGGCGAGGCGTGGACAAACATAGAAGAGGAGAAACATCTTAGCCGCCATAATCTCGACGGCAGGGTTGTGGTCATCGACTGCATAACGCTCTGGTGCACCAATTTCTTCTTCACTCAGGGTGCTAAGGAGTGGGAGCAGCCGTCGGTGGATGAGGCTCTTTGTGCGCTGAAGGATGAGTTTGACAGGTTTACCAACCAGGATGCGACGTTTATTTTCGTTTCCAACGAGATTGGCAGTGGCGGAGTCAGCGACAGCGTGGTGCAGCGTCGGTTTACCGACTTGCAGGGTTGGATGAATCAGTATGTTGCCGGTTGTGCCGACGAGGTTGTGCTGATGGTGAGCGGAATACCAGTGAAGATAAAGTGAAAATATTTTAATTACAATGTAAATATATATTAATAAGGTATATATAAGTGATGAAAGACTTCAAGATAGAACGATTGTCGCTGACAATGCGCGATGACATAAGGAGCAAGATAGACAACCTGAACAAGCCCAAAGGGTCGCTGGGACGGCTGGAAACACTGGCAGAGCAGATTTGCCTGATACAGCAGACGCTTTCGCCCGAACTTCATCATCCGTGCCACATACTGTTCGGTGGCGATCACGGCATAGAGCGCGAGGGTGTCAGCGTGTCGCCGCGCGACGTAACGTGGCAGCAGATGATAAACTTCACGCGTGGCGGTGGCGGTGTCAACATGTTCTGCCGTCAGCATGGGTTCGACCTGCGCATCGTCGACATGGGCGTAGACTACGACCTCAGTGCATACGACAAGATACGCAACTGCAAGATAGCCAACGGCACGTGCAATTTCCTTTACGAGTCGGCGATGTCTGTTGATGAGTATGAGCGTGCGCTTACGACTGGCTCGATGCTTGTCGACGAGTGTGCCGACGACAGGGACAATGCCGACGGGCAGGGGTGCAACATTGTTTGCATGGGTGAGATGGGCATAGCCAACACCAGTCCTTCGAGCATCTGGATGTCGCTTTTCGGCGGTCTGCCCCTTGACGACTGCATCGGCGTGGGTGCTGGTCTGAACGACGAGGGACTGCTTCGCAAGCGCGATGTCCTGCGCAGGAGTGTGGAGCGCTTCAGAAAAAGCAATGCCAATCCTACGGCAAAAGACATAATAAGAGAGTTCGGCGGTTTCGAGATGGTGGGTGCCATCGGTGCCATGCTGCGTGCGGCAGAGCGCGGAATGACAGTCATGGTCGACGGATTTATCATGTCTGCATGTGCGCTGGCAGCCATACAGCTCTGTCCGGCAGTGCGCGAATACATGGTGTTCGGACACTGTGGCGACGAGAGCGGTCATCGCACGATGCTGTCGCTGATGCATGCTGAGCCGCTGCTGCATCTCGGTCTGCGGCTGGGCGAGGGCACCGGAGCACTCTGTTCATACCCGATAATAGAAAGTGCCGTGCGCATGGTAAACGAAATGAACAACTTTGACAATGCAAAAATTACCAAGTATTTCTGACATAGGCAACAATGCGTGGGCAGCGCTGATGTTTTTCACGCGGCTGCCGCTGTGGCGAGTCTATCAGCCTCCGCGCGAGTCATACAAGGCAGTGGTGGAATTCTGGCCTCTGGCAGGCTGGCTTACGGGTGGCATCATGGCGCTGACGCTCTATGTGTCGCATCTCTTCCTGCCATACACCATAGCCGTTTTGCTTGCCATCATAGCGCGCCTGCTGACAACGGGAGCGCTGCACGAAGACGGTCTGGCAGACTTCTGCGACGGTTTTGGCGGAGGAACCGACCGCCAGCGCATACTCGACATAATGAAAGACTCGCACATCGGCACTTACGGCGTTGTCGGGCTGATAGCCTATTTCGCGCTGCTGTTTATGTCGCTTGTCGGTCTGTCGCCCACGAAGGCAGTGTTTCTCATTCTTGCTGCCGACCCCTTTGCCAAGATGCTGTCGTCGCAGATAGTGCAGATGATGCCATACGCGCGCACCGAAGAGCAGGCAAAGGCCCGCGTGGTCTACCGTCAGATATCCACGCTGTCGGCTATACTGCTGACCGTGCAGGGGCTTCTGCCGGCGTTGCTCTTCGTCCTGGCAGTGGGCGTGCCACACAACTGGCAGTGGGTGGTGTTCGTTCCGTGCATTGTGATGTACATGCTCTACCGGCTGATGTGGCACAAGTTGCGCGGCTATACGGGCGACTGCTGCGGAGCAATGTTCCTGCTGGTGGAACTGAGTGTATATCTTGCAATCAACATAGCATAGAATTATGAAAGTAGTAATGATAAGACATACGCGCGTGGGCGTTGCTCCGGGCACATGCTACGGTTGGAGCGACGTGCCGCTTGCCGACACTTTTGCCGACGAGGCTCGCGCCACGGCAGAAAACCTGCGCCGGCTGGAGCCCTTCGATGCCGTCTTCTCGTCGCCGCTCTCGCGTGCCGTGAGGCTGGCAGAGGCTTGCGGCTACGACAATCCGCATAAGGACGACCGACTGAAGGAGATGAACATGGGCGACTGGGAGATGCGCCGCTACGACGAGATAGACGACCCGCACCTGCAGGAGTGGTATGAAGACTACATGAACGAGCGTACCACCAACGGCGAGTGCTTTGATGATATTTACCGCCGTGTGGCTTGTTTCCTCGACGAACTCAGGCAGAAAGACTATGCCAGCGTTGCCATCTTTGCCCATGCCGGAGTGCTTATCTGTGGCGGAATATATGCCGGTCTGTTCGCGAAGGACAACTGCTTCGACCACCAGACGCCCTACGGAGGCATACAGGTAATGGAAATCTGACAGCAGGGCGTACTTACTGTTGTGAATTTTTAACATATCTGCGTCTGCAAACCGTCGCGAGAATGCCGTCGGAAGCCGTTGCGCGAATTTCTTATGGCAAATACGCGAGTATTCGGCATGCAGTTGTCCTAAGTGGTTGTCAGTCAGCATGATGCCTGAAATTACAGTTCTCGGAATAGAAATTTATACTGTTTTTTCTACTCAAATACACCCTTTTTCTATGTCAAACACACTCTTTGACAACCTCAAACACACTGTTTGACACTCTCAAACATACTCTTTCACACGCCGAAAAACAGAAAATAGCAAGCCTCAAACATACTCTTTGACAATTTCGGCACCCAACCCCGACCCATAAAATTGCTGTTACCAACCCTCAAAGAGGCACTTTTTTCTCTATTTTGCACCTTTTTCTCTGTCAAAATAAATTCACTAAATTTAAACGAAAAAACACGAGTTAACAACCTTTAACTAAAACGGGGGGAGAATACGTAGATAATGTTTATATTTGCAAAATATTTTTTAATTGTGTTTGCGCTTGGTATGCAAATTTACCGTCCGCAATATTCAGAAATGAACCTGAGGAAGAACAGAAAACAATATGAATAATAAAACCAACAGAGCTATGAAGAGAATTTATTTAATCTTAGGTGTTGTTCTATTCGGATTTATAACACCCGTCAATGCTCAGTCGCAGACTGAAAGAATCAAGGACTACAAGGCAATGAAGAAACTGACAGAGTCGGAACTCAATCAGAAAGCCACAAAGTCGGCACGCGCAGAAGCCAAGAAGCTGAAGAAAGATGGCTGGCTGACCGCTCCCGGCGCACTGCCTGTGGAAAAGCAGCTTGACCGCTCTTACAGGATGCAGATGGAAATGGACGACGACTTCCTGCCAGTCTACATGATGGGCGAGGGCATGAGCATCGGCGAAAACTATGACGCTGCAAAGATGCAGGCAATCGAACTGGCAAAGCAGCAGATAGCATCGCAGATACAGACAGAACTGACGGCACTCGTGGAGTCTAACGTAGCCAACAATCAGCTTTCGGCAGGCGAGGCAGCATCTGTAACAAAGAGCATCACGGCAGCCAAGAGCCTTATCTCGCAGGGACTCGGACGCATGATGCCGGTAGTGGAAGTGTACAGGACACTGAACAACAAAAACAAGGAAGTGCTCGTACGACTGGCATACAGCAGCAGCAAAGCCAGAGAGATGGCAAAGAGGGCTGCAAGGGCACAACTTGAGGACGAAGGATTGAAGAACAAGTTAGACGAATTGTTAGGATGGTAAAGACATTTGCAGCAGCATTTCTGTATCTGTTTCTCACGCTTCTTCCAGGCAGTGCCTGCGCGTCATCGTCAGACATCTCAGGCAAGGAACTGCAAAAGGAATGCCGCAGGATGACAAAACGGCTCAACAAGGAGGGCTGGAAGGTCTACGGCAAAATGCAAACCGTAGACAAGGCACTGGAAGAATACTACGGCAAGCTCGGCGCATCGGGCACTGTGGCATATACGATAGAAGGTCGCGGCACGGCTAACTCAGTAAACATTGCCGTCAGAAAGGCACAGAGCAATGCTTCGGCACAGTATGCCACGATGAGAGAATCGCACGTTGCCGGCACGTCGAACATAAACATGACCAACACGGAAAGCAGTGAAGCCCATTCGGAGACACAGTTCGACGCATCCTACACGTCGTCGACCGAACAGCAGGTGAAGGCACTCGTGCCGACCGTAACGCTGTATCGTGAGAATAAAGACAATACGGTGGAGGTGATGTCGCTGTTCATCGTAACGGATTAATCTCATAGAAATACTGATGAAAAATATGAAGAATATGCGCAAAAACATACTCCTCACCCTCCTCGCGCTTGTTTCTGCCACAGTGTCGGCACAGCGCACAGCCCATGTGCATGGCGAATATTCATACGTTGTAGGCGAGAACGACAACATAACCCTTAGGGAAGCGCGCCACAAGTGCATAGAGCTGGCAAAGGCACAAGCCATAAAGAGCGAGTTTGGAGAAATGATTACGTCAGACGTAATCGATACCAATGTAGAAACCAACGGCGAGTCTACAGCCTCGTATTTCTGGGAAAATACTGTGGCAATGGCAAAGGGCGACTGGCTCGGCGACACCACCGAGCCGCTGATAAGCGTAGACTACAGTGGCGGAAAACTGACCTTCAAGGCAGAAGTGTGGGGCACTGCACGTGAGATAGTACAGGCAAAAGCCGACATAAAATGGAGCATAATGAAGGACGTGGCAGACAAGCGTTTGCCTACGATGACGTTTGACAACAACGACCGCATATACATGACGTTCCGCGCTCCGTCAGACGGATATCTTGCCGTCTATCTTATAGAAGGCGACGACGAAACCTCGTGCCTGCTGCCATATCCGAAAGACACTGGCGGACGTTTCTACGTGAGAGGCGGAAAGGAATATGTGCTGTTCGACAAGGCAATAGATGCTGCTGCGACATATTACCGCATGAAGACAAAACATCCACAGGAGAACGACCAGATAGTGGTGATTTACTCGCCAAACCCATTCACAAAGTGCAACGACATAACAGTCAATGCACGTCAGCCGAATACGCTGAGCACGCACGATTTTCAGAAATGGCTGCTGAAATGCCAGCGTGCAGACAAGGAAATGGTGGTAGACAAAAAGTGGATAAAAATAAAAAACACACCAACAGCGAAATAGTAAACAAATAAGATTATTAACAAGTAAAACGTAAAATATGAAGAGACACATTCCCTTTTTCGTGGCTTGCATGCTCGCAATAACGGCATCAGCCCAAGAAGACAGTACCTATGTTGTCGACAATGCAGCCGCAGTCGACAATTCTACAGTAAAGTTAGAGTTGCAGGACGACTCCACCGATGTGATGTCTGTAAATGATATCATAAACGAACTGCAAGATGTCAACAGTCGTCACACAATGGAAAAACATATAGACGACATCTGGGCACGCCGTTCGTATCTAAACCTGTCGTACTGCTCAGCACAGCTTATGCCGCAGGAAAACATCGCACTCGGATATGACGGACGCAACGTGCCAGACTACAAGAGCAGCTGGGGACTGTCATTGCAGTCGGGTCGCAGTTACAGACTGCACAAGAAAGCCATTTCAAACATGCTGCAGTTCAACATCGACTATACATGGGTAGACCTCAACGTCAACCATTTCGACATGGAAGCAGATGCAAACGGAAAGGCATACGACAGCTCGGTAAAGAACGGAGATGATTACTATATTCCGTGGAACCTTGAGAAATACGAGTTCAACTATGGCATGAATCTCGGTCCTTCCATAACCTTCAACCCTCTGACAGGACTGAGCTCTAAGGACGCGCACTATCTGCAATTCTATATGTATTACCACTTCGGATACCATGTGTCTGGTCTTTACATGGTGAACGAAGAAAAGGCAGACCTAAACACGGAGGGAAACAACTACTACGAGGACATGGCTGACAATACCAAGATAAACTGGGGACACGGAACGACGAGCAGTTTCGGCTTCAGCGTTGTATGGAAGTTTATCGGTCTCGGCTATGAGCACCGTGTGGCAAACATAAAATACAAGGCTATCTCGACAGACGATTTTGGTGAGAAAACCTATAAGTTTAAGTCTTCACTCAACCGCATTTACATTCAATTCAGATTATAATATAAAAACAGACAACTATGAAAAGATATTTCGTTGCATTGATATTGACAGTGCTTTTCATGTCAAATGCTTCAGCACAGTCTACCGTTTTGAGAGTAGTAGGAAATTGTGGTATGGACGCAAAGTGGACATTCGACGGATACACTCTTACAATCACTAATATAAACAAAAGAGGAGAACTTGTGAGCATCATGGACTATGACGTGAAAAACAACATTGCTCCATGGACAAAAAAGAAACTTAACGTAAAGAAAGTAGTCATAGGTCCGGCTATATCAAAGGTCGGTTCGTGTGCATTCGCAAACTGTACAAACCTTCAGGAAGTAGTGTTCCAGACAACAGACTTGCAGGAAATAAAGTGGGGAGCGTTTCTTAACTGTTCACGACTGCGCAATATTTCCCTGCCCGTACAGTTGCGCGAAATTGGTGCAATAGCATTTGCAAACTGCTCGCAGTTGCCTTCGGTAAAGATACCTGACCGTTGCCGTGTTGGCGACAAGGCGTATGCTTCATGTACGAACCTGCAATCTGTGGAAACAGGACCTACGTCTATACTCGGACACTATGTATTCGCAAACGAGGTAATGGTAAACGGTGCACTGCGCCATACACTGTATAACGGAGAAATACGCACACTGCCTTCTTACGTAAACGTGAGAAACAGCAAGGAATACGGTCTGTCGATGGTCTCAGTGGAGAAATGTCTCGGAAAGAGCAAGGCTACAGCCGTCGACTACGACTTTGCTACGTCAGATGTAGACAAGATGATACCGCAAGGATATTATACAAGAAACGAAACATACGCGCTTATTATCGGAAACCAGAACTATCGTTTCGTAGCAGACGTGCCATACGCTATTCATGATGCACGCGTGTTTGCTGAGTACTGTAAGAAGACACTGGGCTTGCCGGCTGAAAACATCCACATCGCAGAAGATGCTACAAAGCAAATGATTCTGGAGGAAGAACTGGAAGACTGGGCTTCAACCATTCCTAACCGTGAGTATAAGAAACTCATAGTTTACTATGCAGGACATGGTGTGCCAGACATTAAGAATAAGAACAAGGCATATATACTGCCGACTGACGTTCGAGGAACAAATCCAAAACGCGGCATAGCCCTCGATGAATTCTACAGCAAGCTGGGCGAACTGGCTTTTGCACAGACATCAGTATTCCTCGATGCATGCTTCAGCGGAGTCAACCGCGATAACGAAGGAGTGTCGGAAGGTCTGCGTGGTGTAGAGATAGAGGCTGAGGAGACATCACTCGGCGAAGGCTCACTCGTAGTGTTCTCTGCGGCACAGGGTAATGAAACGGCTCAGGGACTGCCAGAGGAAGGACATGGACTGTTTACATACTATCTGCTGAAAGAATTAAAGGAAACTGAAGGATTCATCACTTTCGGACGACTGTCTGACAACATTGGCTATAATGTTTCGCAGCGTGCAATGCAGCTGAAGATGCGCAAGAAGCAAACTCCGGCAACGGTGGCTTCAGGACAGATAGTAGAATGGCGTAACATGCAATTCTAAATATTGTACATTTTATATATATAGGCATACGATATGAGTGAGACTGTCAAAAAGTTCTTGCGACATTGTACTATCGTGCTCTTTGCATTCTTTGCAATGGGACTGTTGGCTTCACTGGCTCTGAACATGACGTTTCTGAGCCCGATAGCCCACACCATGTCTGACTTCTCGCTGACTGACATATATTATCATGTGCAGCAGGAATATGGCAGGGTTGACACAAGTCGTGTCATAACCATTGTCGACATGACAGACTTGTCTGAGCGTTCTCAAATTGCAGATGCATACGAGGAGATTATGGCTTTGTCGCCTAAGGCTGTGGGAGTAGATGTCGTATATGAAGGACTTAAACAAGACTCCATAAGCGATATGAAACTGATGGAACTTGCAGACAAATACCCGAATGCAGTCTATTCATACCGTATGCTTGACTATGTAAATGATACAATAGGCTATACAAATGAGATACATTCCTTCTTCTCTGGATTTACAGGTGCGAAGGAAGGATTTACTAATTTTGAGCGTACTCTGTACGGAGGACTAAAGCGTAAAGTAAGCCTCAGACGCCCGTATATGGGCGAGGAACGCACCTCGCTTGTATATGAAGTGGCAAAGTTGTATTCAGAAGGCAAACTTATTGATAATGGCAAGACGGATGTTTCCGTGAATTTCCGCCCAACGGAATTTCGTATTGTTCCGAGTGATTCTATAAGATACTATAAGGATTTAATAAAGGACCATGTTGTGTTGTTTGGCGCGATGAATGAACTTGCTGACATGCACTACACTCCATTGGGCGAGATGGCAGGCGTCAAGTTGCTTGCGTATTCGATACAGACTTTGCTTGAACAGACAGAGGTACGCCATCTGCCAGGATGGTTGACGGCAATTATATCGTTTATAATAGTTCTTGTTACATATCTGTGGCGTAAAGGCTATATGAAATGGGCGAAAAGTAATAAGTCGGAATGGATGAGATTCTTCCTTACCTCAACTTTTGTTGTGGGTATAGTCCTGTTTATATGGTCGGCGTTCTTGGTATGGCTGACTTTCCTTATTTTTATGACAACAGACATTAGTATAAATCTTGGTTGGGCTATGGCTGCAATACCATTTATTGGAGGAGCAGGAGAGTTCTATGGATTGACACTAAGACGTTGCTTTGGATAATTATAACAGCGAAATAAATTATATGTATACTGAAATGAAAAGATTATTTCTTCTTCCAATATTTCTGTTCTATATGATGATACCGGTGTTTGGACAGCAATATACTGTAATAAGCATTACGGGAAAAGTTACGGCGGTAAAGGATGACTCAAATCGTGAGTTGAAACTACGCGAAAAACTATCGCCGCAAAGTGTGATAAATATACCTTACAACTCGAAAGTTGAACTGTTGGATGAACGTGGAAGCAAGAAATATACGTTAAAGACACCTGGACAAGGAAGCATTACCAATATGATGAAAGATAGGAATAATGCTGTAATGAAACTTACAGGTCAGTATCTTTCTTATATAAAGGCACGTGTCAAAGGAAATGGTGAACTTACGTCAAGACGATACAGTGATCCTGCAACGGTTACGCGTGAAGTTGCTGTCGCAAGTCAAAGTTTTGATGAGCAATATATTGCGTTTCAGAGAGAGGCTACCCAGAAATATGATCAATTCCGACAGCAGGCAATACGGGAATATGCAGATTTTATGAGAAATGCTTGGAAAGAGTTTGGAGCAGAACCTCCACGACCAAAGCCCGTGATAGAAGAAGTCCCTCCGGTAGTTATTCCAAAGATAGACGACCTGCCCGTAATAAAAAGTGAACCAATAAAAATAGAAGGACGTGTACTTACACTGCCTATGCCCAAACCGCAACCAATTCCTGCAAACCCAATAAAGGAGCAATTAGAGGATAGTGTGGAATATGTGGAGTTTACGTTTTATGGCACACCAATGCAAGTCAGATTTAACGGTAAGGAAGTATTCTCGCTGACAAGCGTAACGGAAGATGGAGTGGCTGATGTTTTTGAAAAACTTGCAAGTTCTGATTTCAATAATACTATAAGGGATTGTCTGGAACTAAGAATACACTATCAACTGAGCGATTGGGCTTATCTTCAGATGCTTGATGCTTTATCGAAGGCTTGTTTTCAAACTCACAATGAAGCTACATTGCTGATGGGATATCTGTTCCAACAAACGGGATATATGATGAGGTTGGCAATAAGCAACGACAAGTTGTATATGCTTTATGCGTCAAATCATATTATATATGGACAGAGTTACTATATTCTTGACAACAACGAATATTATGTATATGGTGGCGATATAAATCAGATAAAGCTATGTGAAGCCAAATATCCAAACGAACAGCAGTTGTCTTTATGGATAAACCAAGAGCCCATGTTGGCAGACAGTCCTACTGATTTGAGATCTTTACAGTCGCGACGTTATAATGATTGGGATTTTGAGGTAAGCGTAAACAAAAATCTGATAGACTTTTACGCCAGTTATCCATCGTCAATAGATGGCGACAATATAATGACACGGTGGGCTGTGAATGGCAATGTACCTATTCAGGAGGAAGTAAAGCAGATGCTATATCCACAAATGAAAGAGAAATTATTTGGACTTAGCGAACAAGAGGCTGTCGAAAGACTGCTCAACTGGGTACAAACAGCATTCATCTACGAGTATGATGACGTTGTATGGGGATATGACCGCGCTTTCTTTGCAGAGGAAACTCTTTTCTATCCATACGCAGACTGCGAAGACAGAAGCATACTACTGTCAAGGTTGGTACGTGATCTTCTTGGTTTGAAAACAGTATTGATATATTATCCGGGACATCTTGCAATGGCTGTTCGCTTCAATATGGACGTTTCGGGTGACTACGTGGAACTAAATGGTGAACGTTATATTGTCTGCGACCCTACATATATCGGAGCGCGTGTTGGTATGACAATGCCTGATATGGATAATAAAACAGCCAAAGCAATACTTCTTAAATGACAGTATTTATATAATTAAGGATTAAAGAACATCGGTTTCTTTAATCCTTAATTGTATATTGACTGTTGTTTATACAGGCAATTTTATTATTCCAATTCTGAATTGTTTGTATGTATTAGAGTCGTTTTATCTTTATAGGCATTCCGAATACTATCTCCGTGAAGTCAGCCTTGCCCTTATGTGCCTTGACGTTGATACCAAGTTTAAGGTTGGCAAGTTTCGGAATGGTGTAGTGCAATCCCACGCGTTCATAGTAAGGTGCATCATTGAGGTATGCCTTGTGTCCCATTTCGCGATAGATGTAGTATCCGACGGCAACAGCAAAAGAGAAATTATGGTAGAAAATCTCGTGTTTGGCAGCTATTCCGACAGATATAGGACTGTGCCCTGCATTGTGTCCATAAATTTCGTCGATGGTTCTCAGTCGCTTGTAATATGTTCCGTAGAAAACATCCACTCCGGCGCCACTTGCCCATCGGCGTGCATATCTGCACATCAGGTCGGCTTGCAGCGACATGGTGGCATAGGTGGCAAATTGATCTTTCCTGTACTCAGGGTCATCTTTTGGTGTGTCGAACTGAGTTCGTGCCCAGTCCTCGTAGAGTGATTTTACTCCTATACCGCCTGTTACTTCAACATATACATATTTGTTGTCCTCCGGTTTCCTGTTTATAGGCTTTATTGTTTCTCTGTAGTAAGGTGTATATATGAATCCCAATGATGGTCCGATGATGTTTGCCCCTTTATTTGGTCTGCTCATGGCTCCGTTGCTAAGGTGCCAATAGTCCAACCCGAATTTTAGTCCCCATTCAGGATGAAAATGCCATGTGGCATGTAAACCGGCACCGAAGAATATAAGCCATCTTGCTCCTATCAGTTCATTGTCGATAGCATTTACATTGTTATATTTCCTGTGAGAATATGCAATACCGACATTCATGGTGTAGTCAGCCTGCCAGCGTTTTGTTTTGAGGAACGGTCGCGCGAATGTTCCGTAGAAACTGACAGTATTGCCAAGTTTTGTTTTGTAGTCAACTTCTTCTGCCATTCCAAAAGCCTCGCTTTGTGGCTTGTGTAGTTTTATGGCGTGGTTGAGTGCAACTTTTACTCCAAATCCAATTGTCGGATAGTTATAGTCTTCATCAAAAGCACTGCTGTCTGAGGGTAGGGCAGAGTGTAGTATTTCTGCATTCATGCTGACACTCATCTTGCTTTTCATGTACATCTTCTGTTCTGCATTGGTTGCCATCAGTATGCCAGGATTACCGTAGACCGACATTCCCCAATGTTTCATGGCATTAGCAGCGCTGTCATTATGCGTTGTCATAATGCTTTCTGCATCGTTTGTAGCGTAAACAATATTGTTTGACAGATTGGCAGCATGGCTACTCATTACAGTTGCCACTATGAAAAACAGCAGGAAGATGTATTTATAAAATGCAGAAAATGTTGTATTGAGTGTCATTTTAGTACTATCTGTAGTAGTGTAAGCAATGAAAAATAAGCCGATTGCAGTGCCTGATATGGAAATGCAATCGGCTTTTTTATTTAATTATGAACAATTATTACATGCGTTCAATAATCTTTGAGCCTTCTTCAACAGCCTGCATGTTCAGCGGAATAAGTTTGTGGTGTCGCTCAGGCAATGTCTTGTAGAGTGCTTTCTCAAGTCCATTGAGTGTAACAACAGGACAAACTTTCAGCAGTCCGCCGAGTACAATCATGTTGAATACTTTTGAATTGTTCAGTTCGGCAGCCTTGCCAACTGCATCAATTCTGTAAACTTCGATGTCTTTGCGTGTCGGTGGATTGATAACACCAAATCCGTCATATATCAGAATTCCACCTGGCTTGAGTTTTGGCTCAAACTTGTCGAGTGAAGGCTGATTGAGAACGATAGCAACATCGTACTTACTGAGGATAGGCGATGAAACACGGTCGTCGCTAACGATTACGGTAACGTTACATGTACCACCGCGCTGCTCTGGTCCGTATGCCGGCATCCAAGTTACTTCTTTGTCTTCCATAAGTCCCGAGTATGCAAGGATCTTACCCATAGAGAGTACACCCTGACCACCGAAACCTGATATAATTATTTCTTTTTGCATTGTATTACTCCTTTTTAGTTATTCATTGGTAGTATCCTTCAGGTCTCCCTTTTCGTAGAATGGGAACATGTTTTCCTTCATCCACTCGTTAGCCTTTGCTGGTGTCAGTTTCCATCCACTGTTACATGTGCTGACGATTTCAACAAGACTTGAGCCCTTTCCTGCCATAGAAGCTTCGAAAGCCTTGCGGATGGCAGCTTTAGCCTTGCGGATAGAGCCTACGCTTTCTACGCTCTGACGTGTAACGTAGCATGTACCCTGCATCATGGCAGCCATTTCTGTTATCTTCAATGGGTATCCATGAAGGTCCGGCTGACGTCCGTAAGGACATGTTGCGGTCTTCTGTCCAAGCAGAGTTGTTGGAGCCATCTGACCACCTGTCATACCGTAAATGGCATTGTTAATGAATATGATAACAATGTTTTCTCCTCTGTTGAGAGCGTGTACTGACTCTGCTGTACCGATACATGCCAAGTCGCCGTCGCCCTGATAAGTGAAGACAAGACGGTCTGGCCACAGACGCTTAATAGCTGTAGCTACTGCTGGAGCGCGTCCGTGTGCAGCTTCCTGCCAGTCGATGTCTATATAGCGATATGCAAACACTGAACAACCTACAGGAGATACACCTACAGACTTCTCTTGCATACCCATTTCTTCTATTACTTCAGCTACTAATTTATGAACTACACCGTGAGAACAGCCAGGACAATAGTGCATTGGCGTGTCATTCATCAGTGTCGGTTTCTTATACACCATGTTCTCAGGTGCTATTATCTTATTTTCTTCCATCTTATTTCACCAATTTAGTTTTCAATGCGTTAACTATTTCCTCTGGTTCTGGCACCATACCACCCAGACGTCCGAAATGCTCTACAGGTACTTCACCGTTGATGGCTAAGCGAACATCTTCAACCATCTGTCCGGCATTAATCTCAACAACAAGCACGCCTTTCTTTCCACGTGCCATAGCTGCTATTTCCTTTGATGGGAAAGGCCATACTGTAATAGGACGGAAGAGTCCAACCTTCAATCCTTGCTCGCGTGCCAGTTCTATCGCTTTCTCAGAAATACGAGAGGCGCTGCCAAACGATACGATAACGTAGTCTGCATCTTCGCAGTGCTGTGTGTCGTAGCGAACTTCGTTGTCGCGGATTGTCTGATATTTCTTCTGTAGATGTATGTTACGCTGCTCCATAACCTCAGACTTCAGTTCAAGCGAAGTGATGATGTTAGGATCACGGTCTGGTGTGCGTCCGAATGTAGCCCATGGACACTCTTTCTTAATCTCTTCTTCCGTACGACGTGGTTTTTGAGGAGGAAGGATAACCTTTTCCATCATCTGTCCAATGACACCGTCAGAAAGAATCATTGCTGGGTTGCGATACTTGAATGCCAGCTCGAAAGCCAAGTCCATGAAGTCTGCCATTTCCTGAACAGAGTTAGGACAAAGCGTAATGACATAGTAGTCACCGTTACCACCACCGCGTGTAGCCTGGAAATAGTCGCCCTGTGAAGGCTGGATAGTACCCAGACCAGGACCACCACGCTGAACGTTTACAAACACGCCAGGCAGTTCTGCACCAGCCATGTATGCGATACCTTCCTGCATGAGGGCGATACCAGGACTTGACGAAGAGGTAAATGCGCGCTTTCCAGCACCAGCAGCACCGTAAATCATGTTGATAGACGATGTTTCGCTTTCTGCCTGAAGCACAACCATTCCTGTTGTCTCCCAAGGTTTCAACTCTGCAAGAGTTTCAAGAACTTCACTTTGTGGAGTGATTGGATAACCGAAATATCCATCGCAACCACATCTAATGGCAGCGTGAGCTATCGCTTCGTTGCCTTTCATCAATTTTACTTCTTGTTCTGCCATTGCGTTTAATCCTCCATTTTTTTACGATAAACAGTTATACATCCGTCTGGACATACGACTGCACACGATGTACAGCCCACACAGTTCTCCTGATGAACAGGCTCAACGTATGGGTAACCAGAAACATTTACTTTCTTTGCAGCCAATTCGATGACGTCTTGCGGGCAGGCTATCACGCAGAGTGAACAACCTTTGCAGCGTTCTGTGTTGACCACAATTGCTCCTTTGATTTTACTCATAATATTTTTTGTTTAAGATAACGCAGTTGGCGAATGCGATGTTCGCTTGGTCGCAAACGCTTTTCTGTTTTTATTATTATTGAAAGTTTTATTATTCTTACACTTGGGTCATAGCTGACCTGTCATGCGATATTATCTCATTGGCACATCAAGGATTATACATCTGTTTGCAATAGTAGTTCAGTATGTTTTCTACAAACTCCTTTGCAATAACAGCCGGACTCTCAGGGTCAAGCTCTATGGCCTCCATATAGTTGTTAAGGGCATTCTGATAGTCGCCTTTCTTACGGTATTCGTTACCGAGATTGTAGTATTCCTCTGCCGTCATTTTATATCTATGTTGAGTTATATACTATTTATAATATTCTTTCTTGCCTGCTGCCAATGTGTTCTTCATCAGTGAACATATTGTCATCGGACCGACTCCGCCTGGTACAGGAGTTATATAAGAACATTTTGGCGCTACCTCGTCGTACTTGACATCGCCGCACAGGCGGAAGCCGCTTTTACGAGTTGCATCTGGAACGCGTGTTGTGCCTACGTCTATAACGACAGCACCAGGCTTAACCATGTCTGCCGTTACAAATTCAGGCTGTCCGATTGCTGCAATGATGATGTCTGCCGCCATGCACTCTTCTTTCAGAGTAGTCGAGCGGCTGTGGCATACGGTTACCGTTGCATTGCCGTAGTTCTTCTGCATCATCAGCTGCGCCATTGGCTTGCCGACTATGTTTGAACGTCCAAGAATAACACATTTCTTGCCCGAAGTCTCTATTCCGTATCTCTGCAAGAGTGTTATTATTCCCAGTGGTGTAGCTGAAATGAAGCACGGCAGTCCTATCGACATGCGTCCTACGTTTATAGGGTGGAAACCGTCAACATCCTTCCTGTAGTCTACAGCCATGATGATTTTCTGCTCGTCGATGTGCTTTGGCAATGGGAGCTGGATGATATATCCGTCAACGTCATCGTCGTTGTTGAGTTTTTCCACACATTTCAGCAGTTCTTCTTCTGTAACATCTTCGTCAAAGCGGATGAGCGATGATTTGAAACCGCATGCCTCACAAGCTAGAACCTTGTTCTTCATGTATGTTTCAGAACCACCGTCGTGTCCTACCAGTATGGCTGCCAGATGAGGCTGTTTGCCTCCCTGTGCCACTATGTTTTTTACTTCTTCTGCTATTTCAGCCTTTATTTGTGCTGCTGTAGCTTTTCCGTCAATTATCTGCATGTTTTGTATTATTTCATTTTTGGCATTCCAGGCATCATAGGCATTCCACCTTTCATACCCATCATCTTGTTCATCATTCCCATTTTCGAGCCGCCTGTAACCATTTTCATCATCTTGCGTGTCTGGTCAAACTGCTTTATCAGCCTGTTTACCTCGTCAATCTTGGTGCCCGAACCTTTAGCTATGCGCTGCTTGCGACTCAAGTTCAGTACTTCCGGATTTGTACGTTCTTTTGGAGTCATACTTTGTATTATTGCCTCAATGTTCTTGAAAGCATTGTCATCGATGTCAACGTCTTTTATAGCCTTGCCAACACCGGGAATCATGGATGCCAGGTCTTTCAGGTTACCCATCTTCTTTATTTGCTGTATCTGGTTATAAAAGTCATTGAAGTCGAATTGGTTTTTCTGTATTTTCTTCTGCAGTTTCTTTGCTTCTTCCTCGTCAAACTGTTCCTGAGCGCGTTCAACAAGCGAAACGATATCTCCCATGCCAAGAATGCGGTCTGCCATGCGTGAAGGGTGGAAAGCATCTATAGCTTCCATTTTCTCGCCTGTTCCTACAAACTTTATTGGCTTGTTTACTACCGTTCTGATAGAAAGTGCAGCACCACCACGTGTGTCGCCGTCGAGTTTCGTAAGCACCACGCCGTCGAAATCAAGCCTGTCGTTAAATTCTTTTGCAGTATTTACGGCATCCTGTCCAGTCATTGAGTCAACGACGAACAGTGTCTCGTCAGGATTCAGAGATTCTTTCAGTCTGGTAATCTCCTGCATCATCTCCTCGTCTACAGCCAGTCGGCCTGCTGTGTCGACGATTACGACGTCTATGCCTTTCTGCTTTGCTTCGTTTATGGCATGTTGTGCAATGCTCACAACATCTTTATTACCCTCTTCGCTGTACACTGGTACGTCAATCTGCGATGCAACTACTTTCAGCTGTTCTATAGCAGCTGGACGATAGACGTCGCAGGCTACGAGCATAGGATGCTTGCGCTGTTTCTTCTTCAGCATGTTAGCCAACTTACCAGAGAAAGTAGTCTTACCAGAACCTTGCAGACCCGACATCAGGATTATCGCCGGATGGCTTTCCAGTTTGATGTCTGCTATTTCGCCGCCCATCAGTTCTGCCAGTTCGTCGTGTACCAGTTTCACCATCAACTGTCCAGGCTTGATGGCAGTAAGTACGTTCATACCGAGTGCTTTCTCCTTAACAGTGTCGGTAAAACTCTTGGCAACCTTGTAGTTGACATCGGCATCGAGCAGGGCTCTCCTGACGTCTTTCAGGGTTTCGGCAACATTTATTTCGGTAATTTTGCCTTCACCTTTTAATATCTTAAAACTTTTCTCAAGTCTATCACTTAGATTCTCAAACATTTTTCGGAAATATTTTTATTTCGGCAATGCAGCCTTTTTATAGTATTTCAATTTATCATGCAAATATACAAATAAATCTCCAAACACAAAAAATATTATATGTCTATTTAAACAAAATTAAGATAACAGGTTGCATACCTTAAGTCTGGACAGTATTTCCATATTCTGAATTTTCAATTCAAAAGATGCTTTTTATATGCATAATATGAACAAATTTTATCAGATATTTTTGTTTTTTATTTCAAAAACACTATTTTTGCCACCGTATTATAATATTTAATAATTGTGCAAATGGAGTATTATATCATCGAAAACGGTGAGCGTCGCGGTCCATTCAGCCTCGACCAGCTTGCAACAATGAACATAACGTCGGAGACGTTGGTGTGGTATGAAGGTCTTGAAGATTGGAAAAAGGCAGGCGACATTGATGTCGTTCGTGCCATTATTATCAGTCGCAAGGCTGCAAGTGCAGCACAAGGCGATGCCCATGAGCTTAAAACTACAGTTCCGGAGCCACCGGCTGTGCAGGGCGTAAAGCGTTCATGGTGGAGTCGTTACGGTGTCCTGACGTTTGTCTTGCTTATTATTGCGGCACTGGTGGCTGCCCTGTATTTCACTTGTCCTAAGAAAGAAGCCCACAAAGAGGCGCTGACAGTGCTGGCTAACGATGTCGTGAAGGACGAGATGAACAAACTTACAGGCGGTGTAGGCAGAACGTTTGCGCAAAAACTCTTAGCTGGAGTAGTGGAAAATTTCTATGATGATGCCTTTACGACATACGATTATAAACTGTTCTCAGTTACCAAATTCGACTACGACAACCACGACAACGTTGTTGCAGTGGGTGTTTTTGGTAATGTGTATACGGCAAACAAGGAAGTCGTTGCCCAGTATGTAGAGAAGAAAACTAAGGAAGTCATCGACTCGCAGATGGACAATCTGAAGAAGTTTCTGCCACAGGGATTCTTCAAGGAGTTGTACGACACGTTTGTCGGTGGTCTTATGAATGGACTGTTTGGTACCGACGGCGATGACAATGCCGATGTGGGAGAAGGTGTATGATGCCTTTTTCTGTACCTTTTACTGTATTTTGAACCGTGCAACGAGCGGCAAATGGTCGCTGAAACCATTGTTGTAATGGTTCCCGAGATAATTCCTTCGGGGCTTGTAGCCTCCGAAGGTTTTGTCTTTTTCTAACAGGAAGCGTTCGTCCAGTATGAAACATTCGGTAAGCATGCCAGCCATCTCGTTGCTGACGAATATGTGGTCTAAACTTTCCCACCGTCCCCTGTATCGGTAAGTGCCTTTCGTGCCGTGTCTGCCTGTTGCATTTGCAGATACGTCGGTCATGTCGTGTCTTTCTATTTCCAGCAGAGGTGCGTCGCCGACATAGTCATTGAAGTCGCCCAATGCAATTATTTTTGCCGTCGGCGAGATAGTCCGTATGGAGTCAACTGCGTCAGACAGGCGATTAGCCACTGCCATTCTGTATGGCTGCGTAGCCTTTTCTCCGCCGCTGCGGCTTGGTGCGTGAACAACGAAGACGTGCAGAGTGTCGCCTGAAATAATCTGTCCTGATGCGTATAGTATGTCGCGTGTCGGACGCATGTTCGGCAAAGGTTCTATGCGCAGGGCATGACTGTTTATCAGTCTGAATGAAAATGGTGAGTATAGCAGTGCCACGTCTATGCCTCGCATGTCGGGCGATGATGTCATGACATATTCGTATCGTGCCTTTCTAAGCAGCGAGCGCTGTGTCAGGTCGCGCATGGTCGTGTCGTTTTCTACTTCGCACAGTGCCACGAGATCGGGCAGCATCCAGTCCGTACCGTCGCCTCCGCAGGCGATGATGGTCTGTGCCGTGCGGTTCAGTTTGCGCCAGTAGCGTTTGAAGGTCCAGTGGTTTTCGCCGTCAACGGTCCATTCGGTGTCGTTTTTCAGACTGTCGTGCTGGCAGTCGAACATGTTTTCGCAGTTCAGTTCAACTACTGTAAATATGGTAAGTATAAGCGACAGTATGCCCATGTGGTAGCAATTGGTTGGGTGGTTGGGTTACTATGATTATTTGAACATCATAGTTAAGTATTTATTATTTGCAGTTGTTGTCTGATACTTTCCTCGTGTATGTTCTCGAAAATGTGTCGCATGAACGTTGGCGAGAGTTCTTTCTCGCACTGTTTCAGACGCCGTTCGAGAATGTCGTTATATCGTGCAGACTGCAGCACGGTCATGTTTTCCTGTTTCTTGTAGCTGCCAATCTTTCTCGACACAGCCATTCTCTGCGTCAGTATGCTTATCAGCTGGTCGTCGAGCTGGTCTATCTCGTGTCTCATGGCAGTCAGTTCCTCTCCCTTGTTGCATCTGTCTCTGACTATCAGCCTGCCCAGCATGTCGTCAAGAGCGTCGGGCGTCAGTTGCTGAGCAGCATCGCTCAGAGCCTTTTCCGGTGCAGGGTGGCATTCTATCATCAGTCCGTCGAAGCCCATGTCGAGAGCCTCTTGCGACAGTATTTCCACCATGTCCCTGCGTCCGCCTATATGGCTCGGGTCGCCTATGATAGGTATCTGCGGTATGCGTCGCCGCAGTTCTATCGGTATGTTCCACATCGGTGCGTTCCTGTAGGTCTTGTCTCCAAATATCTGGAAGCCTCTGTGTATGGCAGCCATGCGTGTTATGCCAGCGTTGTTCAGCCGTTCCAGCGCGCCTATCCACAGGTCGACGTCAGGGCTGACTGGGTTTTTCACCATTACGGTGATGTCTGTTCCGCGCATTGAGTCAGCCAGAGCCTGCATGGCAAAGGGGTTGGTCGTGGTGCGTGCACCTATCCACATCACGTCGATGCCGTGCTTCAGGCATTTCTCCACATGGCTCGGCGTAGCCACTTCTGTGGCTATTGCGAGTCCCGTTTCCGCCTTTGCACGTACCAGCCAGTCGAGTGCCACGTCGCCGCGTCCCTCGAAGGAGCCTGGCTTGGTGCGTGGTTTCCACACTCCTGCCCGCATGATTCTTATCCCCATAGCAGCCAGCCTGCGTGCCACGACCATAATCTGCTGTTCGTCTTCGGCGGCGCACGGTCCGGCAATGACTGTCGGCTTGCCTGGTTCGCTCGGTGTGTTTATGGGTTTTATGTCCATGTATTCTTTCTCGTCGGTAATGTATGTTGTTTCTTTCAGTCGGAAATCAGACTTTTCAGACCAGGCTTGCGCTCCAGATAGTGGCGTGCGTATGAGCATAGCGGAACGATTTTCTTGTCGTTCTCCAGTGCATATCTGACGGCAGCCTCCATCAGTGTTGCGCCTATGCCCTTGCCCTCGTTGCCCTCGAAAGCCAGAGTGTGGTTGATGACGATGATGCCTTCGCTGCGTATCTTGAACGTAAGGTCGCCTACGGCTGTACCGTCTTCGTATGCCGTTACCGTGCCCTTGTTTTCTTCAATGTTGAGCCTTGTTTCCATCATGTTGCTTCATACTTTTCTGCAAAGTTACGATTTAGTGTGCAAAAAACAAAATTTATTGTTGTTTTTTCGGACTGACGACGGCAAAACGACAGTCGGCTGACTGACAGAAAGAGGGTGTGATTTGTTACGGAAATATGAAAAATTTTGACAAGGAAAACCTCTTCAAAGAGATGCAAACATTTCTTTCGGACTGCAAAAATTTGTAAAATCAACGGTCGGATATAATTGTTAAAATTGTCAAAGAGTATCTTTGAGCCGCCCGTTTCGCGTTTTTCGCCTTGCGAAATATACCGTCAGATACCCTCAAACACTATGTTTTACCTTCTCAAACAGTGTGTTTGACAATGTCAAACATGCTCTTTGACATTTTTAACACTCGTATTTCTTGCACACAAAGGCTATGTTTCTTGCTAACGTTCTGACTGTCAGACGAATACGAATGCACGCGAAAAACAGGCGTATTTTAGTGCGCAAATCGTCGAAGCGGCTTCCGACGGCACTCACGCAGTAGTCTGCGATTAATCAAGCGTGCAAAAAATGACTACCGAAATGACATAATCTATCAAAGAAAACATATATTAAATATCACTACTGTCCCGTTAAAGTGGACTAATCGCTCTTTGAATTAATTGAAATACAGTCTATTAGGTGGTGTTTTGGAATGAAACGGACTTGATTTC
>OMZM01000033.1 GCA_900315545.1 uncultured Prevotella sp. | reverse complement strand
TCTTCGGCTGTTTGGCAGCCAAAAGTCCGTCTGTCGTCCCCTGAGGTATATACAGAAAAGCATATATCTTATTTTGCTGAATGGCTTGTCGTGCCTCGTTGATATTGGGATAATGTGCAACGATATTGGTTGTCTGAAATGCATTCAGACGTCTTATCATGGCTCTTGACGTGGGAGTGTTGTCCATGTCTACTATACCAACAGGCATGCCGATAGGTTGTCCTTCGTTCATCAGCGATGTGAAGAAAAACGTTACGGCAATAGGAAACAGCACCATACAGAATAGATATACTGGATGGTGTCGCAGAATACCGCATTCTCTGGATGCGATGTTTAATATCTGACGAAGTCGTTTCACTTACTTTTTATTGCTTTTCTTTTTTAATTCTACGGGTATGTTCTCATCGCGAATAATGAGCGACATGCCTGGACGCAGCCCGTCGAATGGAGATACAGGACGTGCTTTTACCTCAAATGTCTTAAGGTCGTATTGACCGTTGGTCTTAGTTGCTTTCCATACGGCATACGAACCCTGATCCTTTATATAGTAAACCTTCATTTTAAGTTCCTTGTCGAAAGCAGGAGAGTAGGCTGTAAACGTGTCGCCAACTTTCAAGCCGTTGAGTTGGTCTTCACGTACATTGAAAGTACCCCATGTATCTTTCATCACAGAAATGCTTATTATAGGTGAACCAGTGCCTACCAGTTCGCCAACTTTGGGATAAACGCTGCTCACTTCGCCTTCAACCTTTGCTATCTGCACGGTTTCGTGAATATATGAGTTCACTTCCTGTACCGCACCGCGAGCTCGGCTAACTTGTGCCGCAGCGGCAGCTTTCTCCTCTCTGCGTGCTCCGTTGACAGCCATGTCGTATTGACTTTTTGCAGCTTTGCACTGAGCTTCCATTGCCTTATAGTTGGCAAAAGCCTCGTCGCGCTTTTGTGCAGTTACGACTCCTTCGTTAAACAGTCGCTGTACTCGCTCATAACTTTTGCGAGCCAGTTCGAGTCCGGCTTCAGCCTGTTGCCATAATTCCTTTGCTCCTCTTATCTGTTCCTCGCGTGCACCGTTGTTAGCCATAGCACTCATGGCTGCAGCAGCTCCCTCTGCTCCCTCTGCCTGTGTCTTTTTGGCTTCAACCTCAGGTGCGTCAAGGATTGCAAGGGTATCACCGACGTGAACATAGTCGCCTTCCTTTACTCTGATTTCAAGTATACGTCCCGGCACTTTGCTCGACACGCGGTATTCGTCTACCTCTACTTCTCCCTGAATAATGTCGGGAGTACGGTCAAGCGTGAAGAATCCAATGACAGCAACAATGGCAACTACAGATATAAAGCCGATAACTGCCAATAGAATATTATTGTTTTGTGATTTGTTTGACATATTTTTTATTTTGGTTTATTTGATTTATTTCTATTCTAACAAAAAACTTCTACAGGCTGCCTTCGGCTTTAAGAAAATTCAGATATGCTATCTTTCTGCCTATCTGTGCATCAATAAACTGACTCTTAGCCTGCTGCCATGCAGTTTGTGCTGCCATGACATCTGTTGCATCGATTACGCCTTCCTGAAAACCGACATTTGCACAACGCAGGTTTTCCTCTGCGCTTTCAATGTTTTTTCTTGTCATGTCGTATTTCTTGTGTGCCTCATTCAGTTTGAAGCGACACTGTTCTATCTGCAAATCTATTTTCTCACTTATCTCCTGCAACTCCATCGTGGCTATCTGTGTCAGTGCCTCGCTGGCTTTTGACTTATACCTACCTTCAAACCAGTTCCAAACTGGTATGCGCAGCAGTATTCCTACGTTCCATGTTCCGCCGAATTTGCGATGAAAGCCATCGAAAACATTAGGATTTGATATCATATATCCACCCGTAAGTGCAACTTGCGGACGATAGGCAGCTGTGATAAGCTTCTTAGTCTGCTTAGTCAGGTCAACGGCGTTCTGTAGCATTCGTAACTCCGGACGGTTATTGGTATTGATGCTGTCGTGCATGATGTCGTCATAGTGTCTGTTGTCAAGTTGATACATCATGTTGTCGTCCGTATTCTCGTCTGCCAGCGAGATGTCACTGTCCATCGGAAGACCACAGAGTTGGCAAAGCAGCATCTTAGCTAGTGCAAGTCCGTCTTCCACCTGTACGGTCTGCATTTCAGCCTCGTTAACCTTAACGTCTACTTTCAGTCCGTCTGCCTTTGTGGCAACGCCCTCTTCAATCATCTTGTGTACGTCCTCGTTCAGTTTCTTTACGAGTTCGCAATAGCTGTTTGCCAAAACCTGCTTCTGTTTCAGTGATACAACGAGCCAATAAGTGTTTTGTACATCATAAATGACCTGTTGCTTCATCAGTTCTGTATTGTTTTTCGACATTTCCACATTTATGTCGGCAATCTTGTTAGCTGCGCTTATGGCTCCACCCATGTATATTGGTTGTCTCAGCATTACAGCTCCTGCCCATATCTGACGTGTGTCTGTCTTGAATGCATCGACAAACTGTCCGCCAATCTTATTTACTTCACCGGCTACCGATGATGTCTCGCTGCCGATTTTTTCTCCAATCTGTCCGGCAATCTCAGGTGTTATAATATTGTTGCTGACAAGGTTGTTGAGTATGCTGCTGACACCAGTGCCTAGCTTGCTACTTACTACATTGCCAATGTTTCCGATAGTATTCTTTTGGTTGCTGTTAAGTATTGATATTTCTCTGCTGAACAGTTCATATCCTGCAATAGCATCCACCTTTGGCAGATAGCTTGTGCGTGCAGATTTCTGCATGTTTTCTGCTGCACTTTGTTTCATGACAGACATGTTCAGATGCTTGTCGTTTTGCAATGCCAACTGCACGCACTCATCCAAAGACAGCACTCTTTGTGCTAATGCAGTGCCACAGAAGAACAACAATGGTATTATAAGATAAAACTTGATTTTCATATTTTGTAACTGACTGTTATCTGATGTTTTATTTCTTTTGCAAAAGTAATACTTTTTATGAAAATATTGCCAAAAACATCAATGTATAATAGTATAATTACTTTTAAATGAATAATTTTAACGAAAAATGGAACAATAATAAAATATTTGTTTATATTTGTAGGCGCAAAAATAACTATAGCGTCTGTAAATATATGAATAAGAACAGTTTTTTGTATAGAGTTTATGATTTGTATGTTGACGGTTTCCGCAATATGACGATAGGGCGTACATTGTGGGCTGTCATTATAGTTAAGCTGATTATCATGTTTCTTGTTCTGAAATTGTTTTTCTTTCCGGATTTTCTTAAGCAGCAGGCGAAGGACGGCGACAAGGCTTCGTTTGTTTCTAAAGAAATGATAGACAGGAGGAGTAGTGAATAAGTATAAACCAAAAATAAATAATTATGACACATTTTCTGTTGAACATTGATGCTGGTGCAATAGATTGGGCAAGGGCTCAATTTGCAATTACGGCTATCTATCACTGGTTGTTTGTACCATTAACATTGGGATTGGCACTGATAATGGGTATAATGGAAACTTGTTATTACCGTACACGCAAGCGCTTCTGGAAGGATACTGCCCGCTATTGGCAGAAGCTTTTTGGAATAAATTTCGCCATGGGCGTTGCAACGGGAATAATCCTCGAGTTTGAGTTTGGTACAAACTGGAGCAACTACTCATGGTTTGTGGGTGATATCTTCGGCGCACCGCTGGCGGTAGAAGGTATTGTGGCGTTCTTCATGGAGTCTACTTTCGTTGCCGTGATGTTTTTCGGCTGGAAGAAGGTTTCGCCTGGTTTCCACCTCGCGTCTACTTGGCTTACAGGTATTGGTGCCACGATTTCGGCATGGTGGATTCTCGTAGCAAATGCGTGGATGCAGTATCCTGTTGGATGCGAGTTCAATCCTGACACCATGCGCAACGAGATGGTGTCGTTTTTCGACGTAGCACTGTCTCCGTTTGCTGTCAACAAGTTCACACACACGGTTACGTCTGCATGGATTATCGGTGCTATCTTCGTCATAGCGGTAAGCTGCTACTATCTGCTTAAGAAGCGCGAACAAAAGATGGCAACCGAAAGCATAAAGATTGGAGCTATTGTTGGATTGGTAGCGACAGTGCTTACCATACATACAGGCGACGAGAGTGCATATCAGGTGGCAAAGGTTCAGCCTATGAAACTTGCCGCTATGGAGGCTCTATACAATGGTGGCGAAGACCAGAGTCTGACTATTATATCAATGGTAAATCCATTTACTCAGCCCGACTATGCTAACGAAGAAAAGGCTCCGTTGCATATCGGAGTGCCTTACGCCCTGTCGTTCCTTGCCACGCATGATATTCATGGCTTTGTGCCGGGAGTGAACGATATTATAAAGGGTGGATATACTAAGCCCGACGGCACAGTGGAACTCTCTCTCGAAGAGAAGAAAGTAAGAGGTCAGAAGGCTATTACGGCTATGGCTGAGTACAGAAAGCTGAGCCAGGCGGTGAAGGGTAGGGAGGCTACTCCTGACGAGAGCACCAAGTTCGATGAGTATTCAAAGACGCTGGCAGACAACATGCCGTACTTCGGATATGGCTACATAAAGGATGCTGACCAGATTGTGCCACACATTCCTATATGTTTCTATGCTTTCCGCATCATGGTCGGACTGGGAACACTGTTCCTTTTGTTCTTCATCGTAATACTGTTTGTTGTCTATAAGAAAGATATTACCAAAGTGCGCTGGTTGCACTGGGTAGCGCTGGCACTCCTGCCTTTGGCTTATATTGCCAGCGAGTCTGGTTGGCTGGTTGCTGAGTTCGGACGTCAGCCATGGACAATTCAGGACATGCTGCCAACGTGGGTTGCCGTGAGCGACATAGGCGCAAGCTCTGTAATGCTGACATTTTTCATTTTCCTCGCTTTGTTTACTACTCTCCTTGCCGTAGAGATAAGCATTCTCTGCCGTGAGATAAAGCGCGGTGTAGAGCAGGAAAAGTAATTTTTCTGAACGGTATTCTTATAGTTAATAAATAGCATAGTTTGTATAAACGTAAATATTTAAAGTTATGACATATTTATTTTTGCAACAATATTGGTGGTTCCTCGTGTCGTTGTTGGGAGCCCTGTTAGTGTTCCTGATGTTTGTGCAGGGAGCCAACTCCATGATTTTCTCGTTAGGCCGCACTGAGGACGAGCGCCGCATGGTGGTCAATTCGACAGGCCGCAAGTGGGAACTGACGTTCACTACTCTCGTTACCTTTGGCGGTGCGTTCTTTGCATCGTTCCCGTTGTTCTACAGCACAAGTTTCGGCGGAGCCTACTGGCTGTGGATGATAATACTGTTCTCGTTTGTGTTGCAGGCAGTAAGCTATGAGTTCCAGAACAAGCTTGGCAACCTGCTCGGCACCCGTACGTTCCAGATGTTTCTGGTCTTCAACGGCATAGTAGGTCCTGTGCTGCTTGGTGGTGCAGTGGCTACGTTCTTCGAGGGTAGCAACTTCATCATCGAAAAGACAAACCTTGCCAATCCGATGCAGCCGGTCATAAGCAGCTGGGCTAACGGCAGTCATGGTCTCGACGCATTGCTAAACTTCTGGGTTGTGGCTTTCGGCATAGCCGTATGCTTCCTTGCCCGCACACTCGGAACACTGTATATTATTAATAATGTGAACGACGAGAACATCCGTTCGCGTGCGTCTGTGCAGCTGATTGGTGCTGCCGTGCCGTTTGTACTGCTGTTCGTCGTATATCTCGTCCATCTCCTGCTGAAAGACGGCTACGCATACGATGCTGCTACCGGAACGATAATGATGGAGCCAAACAAGTATCTGCACAACCTGCTCGACATGTGGTATGTTGCCGTGCTGTTGCTGGTTGGTGTGCTGCTCGTGCTCTACGGAGTCATACGCACCGTAGTCAGCAAAACATACATAAAGGGCATCTGGCCTGTGGGCATTGGCGTTGTCATAACGGTGCTCATGCTGTTGCTCTGCGCAGGTCTGAACAACACGGCTTACTATCCGTCGACAGCCGACTTGCAGTCGTCGCTGACGATAGAGAACTCAAGCAGCTCTGAGTTTACGCTGCGCACCATGTTCTACGTGTCGTTCCTTGTTCCGTTCGTGCTGGCATACATTGCTTACTGCTGGCGTGCGCTCGACAAGAAAAAGATTGACAAGGAGGAAATGAAACAGGAGGACATTTATTAGTCATCTGTGTTATTCTTAATGCATAAAGAGAAATGAGAAAGACTATTATTCTATTCATGTTCTGCCTGTTTGCAGTGGCATCTTATTCGCAGGATGCACAGCGATACCGCGTGCTGATGGAAACAAATGCCGGCAACATAACGCTTGAGCTGTATGACGAAACGCCGCTGCATCGCGACAACTTCGTGAAACTCGTGAAAAACGGGTTCTACGACGGAGTATTGTTCCATCGTGTCATAAAAGATTTCATGATACAGGGAGGCGACCCCGACAGCCGAAATGCTGTTGCAGGGCAGGAACTTGGCAACGGAGAAGAGAAATACCGCATACCGGCGGAGATATGTTTCCCGAAAATATATCATAAGCGTGGAGCACTGGCAGCAGCGCGCGAGCCAGACTATGCCAACCCGCAGAGAGAATCGTCGGCTTGTCAGTTCTATATCGTCTACGGACAAGTGTTCAACGACCCCATGCTCGAGCGTGTGCAGCAGCGTATCTCGCAGAACACCGACGGCACTGTTGTGCTGACCGACGAACAGCGCGAAGTCTATAAGACCGTAGGTGGTACGCCGCATCTCGACGGACAATACACCGTTTTCGGCGAGGTGGTAGAAGGCATGGACGTTGTTGAGAAGATACAGGCGGTAGCCACCGACAGCAACGACCGTCCGCTGGACGATGTCAGGATCATACGTGCAACTGTCGTTGCCGGCAAGTAATCTCAGCCATAGGCAACGCTGCCGGTAATAAAACATACAAAAGGTGCCAAGTCTACATTGGCACCTTTTGTCGTATAGTTGCTAAACAGGCATATTCGCACTGCTTGACTTGTCATCTCTACAAAAACCGTGCCAAAGTGTGCAGGATTTTCTTTCAAGCCGAAAAATGATGAAAATTTTTGACAGGGAAAATGTTGCAAAATAGATGCGGAACAGCACCTGAAAGTGTGAATAATTGTGAATTTCTTGGTCAGCGACAAGTGTTAAAATTGTCAAAGAGTATCTTTGAGGCTCATATTTCGTCTTTTTGCCTTGCAAAACACAATGTCTGACACCACCAAACACTATGTCTGACCTCCTCAAACACACTGTTTGACATTGTCAAACATGCTCTTTGACAATTTTAACACTTGTATTTATTGCACAAGAGCCACGTGTTTCGAGATAACAAATTGACTGTCAGACGATTGCGGATGTACGCGAAATACGGGCGTATTTTGCCCCTTCGATTTCGGAAACGGCTTTCGCGGGCATTCTCGCGAAAGTAAACGGACGAAAATTGATTAGACCTTCAATGGGGTAGTAGCAGGCGAATGGAGATGCAGGAGACTATAAAAACGACATGAGGGTGAGCCTTGTCGGCACACCCTCATGCTATGTGTATTTGTATATGCTTATGTTTATTAAGCATGTAAGTCTGTTTGTCAGTTGACGTTCTCGTCGCTCCAGTCTTCGGCAGCCTTTCTGAGGTATGTCTTGTAGCGCAGTCGTGCAGAGTGTTCGGTCTCTGCAAACAGCACGTCAGCCTCGTCAGGATGCGCCTTCTTTACTGACAGGTAGCGAACTTCGCCCAGCAGGAAGTCGCGGAACTTGCTCCAGTCTGGCGTCTTCGAGTCGAGCTGGAACGGTGTCTTGCCTTCCTTAGCCAGCAGTGGGTTGTATCTCCACAGATGCCAGTAGCCGCATTCTACGGCGCGTGCTTCCTCTGCCTGACTCTTGCCCATGCCTCCCTTTGCCTTCAGTCCGTGATTGATACATGGTGCATAGGCAATGACAATCGACGGTCCTGGATATGCTTCTGCTTCGCGCAGAGCCTTCAGGCATTGTGCGTTGTCGGCGCCCATCGCTATCTGTGCCACGTAGACGTAGCCATAGGTTGTGCAGATGAGTCCCAAGTCCTTCTTCCTGACGCGTTTTCCCTGTGCTGCAAACTTGGCAATGGCTCCCATCGGTGTCGACTTTGAAGCCTGTCCGCCAGTGTTTGAATATACTTCGGTGTCGAGAACCAGTATGTTGACGTCTTCGCCCGATGCCACGACGTGGTCGAGACCTCCGTAGCCGATGTCGTAGGAAGCACCGTCGCCGCCGATAATCCACTGTGAGCGTTTCACGAAATAGTGGCTCAGTGTCTGCAATTCCTTGCAGTGTGGACAGCCAGAGGCAGCAATCTTGTCGATATATTGTCTCAGGACAGGAGCCAGACGCTTAGTCTCTTCAGCATCGTTCTGTTTCTCTATCCATTCGTTTGCTGCGTTTCTGAATTCCTCAGGGCATTCGCTGTTGGCTGTAGCCTGTTGAAGCAACAGTGTAAGACGCTCGCGCATCTTCTTGTTTCCCAGCACCATACCCATGCCAAACTCGCAGAAGTCTTCAAACAGCGAGTTGTTGAAAGCCGGTCCCTGTCCCTTGTCGTTAGTGCAGTATGGTGTAGACGGTATTGATGCCGAATAGATAGACGAGCATCCCGTAGCGTTGGCTATCATCTCGCGGTCGCCAAAGAGTTGCGAGATGAGTTTCACATAAGGTGTTTCGCCACAGCCTGCACATGCGCCGGAGAACTCGAACAGCGGTTTTGCGAACTGCGAGTTCTTCACGTTGCTGCTGATGTCTACGAGGTGCTGCTTTGTCGTTACCTTGTCCACGCAGTAGTCCCATCTGTCAGAGCGCTGCTTCGTAGAGGCATCGTCAGGATTGAAGGCAATCATCGTGAGGGCTTTGCCAGTCTTCGGATTTCCAGGACAGACATCGGCACAGTTGCCGCATCCGAGACAATCCATTACCGACGGCTCAATGACAAAGTGCATGCCAGCCATAGCTTTAGGCGCCTTCATGTCGATGCTCCTGCCGTCGTAGCCCTTCAGTTCGTCGTCGGTCATGACAAACGGACGGATGGCAGCGTGAGGACATACGAATGCACACTTGTTGCACTGTATGCAGTTGTCAGCGTTCCACTCAGGCACGAAAGCCTCCACGCCGCGTTTCTCGTATGCCGTAGTGCCGTTCTTCCATGTTCCGTCAACGGTGTCGTGGCGTATGAAGTCGCTGACCTTCAGGTGTTCGCCAGCCTGATTGTTTATAGGATTGACCAGTTCGGTGATGAAAGCAGGCTTTTCCGACTTCTTATTGTCGTCGTCTTCGAGCGTAGCCCAAGCCTTGTCGATGCAGAGTTGCTTATACTCATTGCCCCTGTCAACGGCAGCATAGTTCTTGTCTACCACGTCCTGACCTTTATTGCCGTAGGATTTCTCTATGAAAATACGCATCTGCTGAATGGCAAGGTCAATGGGAATGACCTCCGTGATGCGGAAGAAAGCCGACTGCAGAATAGTGTTTGTCCTGTTGCCCAAGCCTATTTCCTGTGCAATGCGCGTGGCGTTGATGTAATAAACCTTTATGTCGTGCTCGGCAAAATATCTCTTTATGTGGTTTGGAATGAAGCGTACAAGTTCCTCTCCGTCGAATATTGTGTTGAGCAGGAATGTTCCTCCTTGCTTCAATCCATGCGTTACGTCGTACATGTGCATGTAAGCCTGTACGTGGCAAGCAACGAAGTCGGGCGTGTTTACGAGGTATGTCGAACGTATAGGCTTGTCGCCGAAGCGGAGATGCGAGCATGTGAAGCCTCCCGACTTCTTTGAGTCGTATGAGAAATAAGCCTGACAGTATTTGTCGGTGTTTTCTCCGATGATTTTCACGGAGTTCTTGTTAGCACCTACAGTGCCGTCGGCGCCCAGTCCGAAGAACTTGGCCTCGAATGTGCTTTTGTCTCCGAGAGCAATCTCTTCAACCTCCGGCAGCGACGTAAACGTTACGTCGTCGACGATGCCCACCGTGAAATGGTTTTTGGGTTCGGGCAGGTTGAGGTTGTCGAACACAGAAATAATCTGCGCCGGAGTGGTGTCTCTTGAGCCCAGACCATATCGTCCGCCGACAATCATAGGGCGACAGTCCTGGTCGTAGAATGCAGACTTAACGTCCAGATACAGCGGCTCGCCCTCTGCGCCAGGCTCTTTCGTGCGGTCGAGCACAGCGATGCGCTGTACTGTAGGAGGCACTACCTTGAGCAAATGCTTTATGGAGAACGGTCTGTACAGGTGTACGCTGACCATTCCCACATGCTGTCCTTCGCTGCAGAGGTGGTCTATAGCCTCGCGTGCAGCCTCAGTGGCAGAGCCCATGAGTATGATAATGCGGTCGGCATCCTTTGCTCCGTAATAGTCGAAGATATGGTATTCGCGTCCTGTCAGTTCGCTTATCTTTCCGAAATATTCCTCAACGATGTCGGCAATGTTGTCGTAGTGTGTGTTGCATGCCTCCCTGTGCGTAAAGAAAGTCTCGGGATTTTCGGCTGTACCCCTTGTAACCGGTCTTTCCGGCGACAAAGCCCTGTCGCGGAAACGTCGAATGTCGTCTTCGCAAACGAGAGGCTTCAGGTCGTCCATTTCGAGCATCTCCACCTTATTATATTCGTGAGACGTACGGAATCCGTCGAAGAAATTGAGGAAAGGCACGCTTGTCTTCAGTGTGGCAAGATGCGCAACGGCAGTAAGGTCCATAACCTCCTGCACCGAGCCTTCGCACAGCATGGCAAATCCAGTCTGACGGCACGCCATCACATCCTGATGGTCGCCAAAGATACAGAGTGAGTGCGAAGCCAGTGTGCGTGCAGAAACGTTGAACACGCAAGGCAGCAACTCACCTGCTATCTTGTACATGTTGGGTATCATGAGCAGCAATCCCTGCGACGCAGTGAAGGTTGTTGTCATGGCTCCGGCTTGCAGTGAACCGTGCAGAGCACCGGCAGCACCGGCTTCAGACTGCATCTCTTGAACGGTTACGGTTTGTCCCCAAAAGTTTCTTCTGCCTTTGGCAGCCCAGTCGTCTACGTGTTCAGCCATTGGCGATGATGGGGTTATAGGATATATGGCTGCAACTTCACTAAACATATAGCTTATGTGTGCTGCTGCCTCATTACCGTCGCATGTTATAAACTTCTTGTCTTTCTTCATTTGGATATAAAATTTTACATACAGTATTACTGTAAAATTACAGTATAAAATACAATCTACAGTATATTTAATATAAAGTAATAATCACATCAAGTTTAGAATGCGCGAAGGTACGGGTTTTTTATTAATTGCCAAAAGAAAAGCCTTTAAATTTACTTTTTTTTGTACTTTTGCAGTTGAATAATTGATTTTAAATATTAAATCATCAATTTTATGCACATACATGTGTTTAATCCCGAGCATGACATAGCACTGGTTTCTGGCGAAAGGAAACAAACGGTGCCAAAAGTTGCCATCGCTTTGCGCAGAGATATAGGCTTTCTGCCCGTCTTGTGGGCTCGGCGTGGCGATGTCGTCTTGGTCGATGATGCCGACATTGCTATGCAGGCTGCACGGCAGATGGGTGTGGCAGATACTGGAGTGCTGTTTCTTGAAGATAAGGAACTTAGTGATTATCTCGGCGATGATGATAATCTGAGAAACTGCTGTGGGGCAGATGTATGGGGCTGGGATGCTGCCGTATGCGACCGATTGTTGCGTCTCGGTGTTCCGGAGGCTGCATTGCCAGACAGGAAAAGGCTTGCCGTAATAAGAGACTTGTCGCATCGCAGAACGGCAGTGGCTATGCTCGACAAAATAAGGGAGGACAGTGTTTTCGCACAATACAAAGACATGATGACAGGCGAGAGCAGTGTCGCAAAATCGGAAGATGACGTTTGCAGGCAAATTGGGGAGCATGGCAAGGTGGTTTTGAAAGCGCCTTGGAGCAGCAGTGGCAGGGGCGTTAGGTATATAAACGGCAGCATGACCGATTCGCAAAGAGGATGGTTTGGCAACGTAATTAGACAACAAGGCGCAATGATAGTAGAACCATATTATGAGAAGGTCTGCGATTTCGGCATGGAATATACTGTGTACGATGACGGCAGGGTGGTGTACGAAGGATTATCGCTATTCTATACCGAGCATGGCGCTTATGTAGGAAGCATGCTTGGCAGCGAAAGTGAGAAGATGAACAGCATAGTACGGTATGTGCCGAGAGAACTAATAGACCTCCTGCACGACTGTATGGCAGAACGCCTGGCTGCTGTTTGCCGTGACAAATATGTCGGTGCACTTGGCGTAGACATGATGATAGTGAGGGCAAATAGTGCGAATGGCTTTGCACTGCACCCTTGTGTAGAGATAAATTTCCGTAGGACAATGGGACATGTAGCCATACATCTGGCATCAAAAATAGGTTGCTCTGACAAGACTATGCGAATAGTGCATGACACAGGCTATAAGGTTGAGATAGTATAGATGTGATATTTGTCTTACGATAGCTTACTCTTCTATTTCTTTTAGGCTATGGACGAAATTATAGAAAAAACTGCTTATGGAAATAATTGGTGCATAGTTGAGGAAGTGTAGGCTGCGTTTCATGTTTCGGCGGAACAATTTTGAGTTGTTAACGACAAATCCGTTGTCGCTTTGTCTGAAGTGCCATTCTTCCGCCAGAGTCGTACTTCTTATTGTCGTCTTCGCCAAGTTGACGGCAGAATCTTCAACCGTGTTGACAAAAGGTATTTCGTCTGCATCAAATCCCAATACTGAAACGAGTACTGAACCTTCGAGCTGTGCCATGCGTGTCAGTCGCAACTGGCTGAGCCATGACTCCAGTTTAATGTAGTCAACTGCATTGCCTTTCTCTCTCATGAAGTGTCCGAGATTTATGATGCCATTGAAGTTGAGATCCTTGTTGAGCAATTCGTTGGAGTTGAAAACAATTATTTCCAACAGCTGGAGTGTGGTTATAGATGTGTCAATGCTGTGTCTTTCCTTCTCAATGATGCTTCTGTACTGTTTCAGCAGCAACTTGTTCTGATGTTGGCTGTTGTCGTTGTTGTGGCTGATGTCTTTTGTTTTGTTTTCCCTGTTGCCGAAATTGTATGGAGTATTGAGCTTGTTGTCTGCTTTATAGTTGTCGAGTCCTTTCCTAACGTAGTCCCATATTCCGTGAACTTGCGCGTAGTAAGCCATTTTGTTCCATTTCCATGTCGACATAGGCACTATCGAGACATTGCCGTCATCGAATGCGCCGATGCGTAGCAGACTGAACAGATTTTGCTCAATGACATTCATTTAAATGACATTTATATCATGGTTCTTTGATAGAACTCAACGTTTTCTTTGTTCAATATCTCAATCGGCATATAGTTTATAGGATTTATTTTCTCCTTCAGAACAATGTGCCTGAACAGTGAATCTACACTGTGATAGCCCTGCATGTAGGCATGTTGAGCAATCAGAAACGATATTGAGCCTTTTCTCACACACTCCTTGTTTCTCGCAACCATATCGTATCCCAGAATCTGACAGTCTTTCACGTTGTTACGTATAAGATATTCGCCTATCAGATAGGCTTTCGAGCAGAATGTGATACAGTTGTGAGTATCTGGATGTGAGGCAAAATAGTTGCCTATATGTTTGTCGAAGCTCTCTTCGTTGTTGTCAAGTGGCAGTATCAACTCGTTAATTACAGTAGTCGGATAGTTTTCTGCCATAAATTGTCTGAAACCTTTTTCGCGGTTGTCCTGCTGTTTGCTCGCAACCTTGCCGTCCTTCATGGGTTTCATTATCATTATCTCTTTGTCGCCTTTGGCTATCAGCATAAGCATCCTTGCAGCAAAACGACCGCTGCAGAACGAGTCCTGACCATAGAAAGAAAGGGCATTCAGCGACGGAATATACGAGTCTAAAAGCACAAAAGGTATGTTGCTTTTATGCAGAGTGTCGGCAAATGGTTTTGTCGTGCTTGTGTCTGCCGGTATCATAATTACTCCCTGTGGCTCATAGCTAAGGCACTCTGTTATGGCATTGTTGAACGATTGAGTGTTAAGTCTTTCATAATACATAATCTTAACATCAACATTGAAGTCGCGCAAGTGTTTGCATGCAGCCATTGTTCCTTCTTCAATCTCGTCCCAGTAAGCCTCCGACGAGTGTTTGGGCATGATGACACAGAAGGTATATGAGCGGTTACAAGCCAATGCACTGGCATACATGTTCGGCGTGTAGTTCATTTCTTCCATTACCTTCTTCACCTTTTCAAAAGATGCCTTCGATACGCTTGGCCTGTTATGGAGCACGCGGTCGACTGTGCCGGCTGACACGCCGGCACGCTGAGCTATATCCTTTATTCTAATTTTAGCTGCCATTTCAGTTGTTATTTGCTTCATATGCCTGCAAAGATAATGAAAATGAGTGAAATAAAAAAGAAAAACGGGCTTTTTCTTTCTTATTCCCAGATGTCTCACAAAACTTTGAGAAACCCAATTTACATAAAGGTATGCGGAATGTTGAAATGCTTATTAGCATTAAAAAACACAATATTCAGATTGTTTGTTCTTATTTTTGAAAATGCAAATTTAAGCCGAATGAAACGCCAAATTCAGAAAATAGTGTGTTAAAATGATAACTTTTCGATGTCCGGATTGACATATTCAATAAAATAATTGTAACTTTGCAATATCATGCGTTATATACATATATATATAATAGCCAGTCTTGCAGCGCTGTTTTTGTTGCTGTCGTGCTCTGAGTCCGATGAAAGCAAAGTTTCGGACAAGTGCAATGAATTGTCGTATAAGTGGCGTTATGCCTCGTTAGACTCTTCCCTGCACTATGCCATGACAGCATTGAAAACCGCAACCAATGGTGCCCAGAAAGCAGAAGCCTGCAACTCGATGGCTTTTGTGAATATACAGCGCATGAAATATGACAGGGCTGACGAACTGCTGGACTCTGTAGACATACTGACGGACAATCAAGTGGAACTGCTGATAGCAGATATCCAGCGTATGAGACTATGTCAGAGGCAATCGAAAAACAAGGATTTCTATTCCTATCGTGGCAGAGCCATTGAGCGTCAACGCCGAATTGACGAGGAGAGAAACATCCTGTCAGAACATCAGTTGCAGCGTCTTAACTATGCCGAGAGCGAATTTGCTATTGTTTCGTCAACATATTATTATTATGTAGGTCTTGAAAAACAGTCGCGCGAAGCACTGGCTGACATCGACAGACGTCTAAACATCGAGCGCGACACATTGCAGTGGCTGAACTATATGTACAATATCGGTTCTGGAGGAATTGCAGAGGGAAAGACGGCAGAGGAGGTAACGCAGACGGAGTTCGACTATCTGATGAGATGCTATCTGATGGCTGAGCAGAAAAGGTGTAAGTTCTGGATTGCCAACTCCTTGCAGGCGTTGAGCGAACACTTGCAGGATGATGAAACAAGGCATCGCCTTCTGAAAGACAATCTGCCAGCGCTGAAATTCCTGAACCGCGAAAACATGCCCGATTCTCTGCTTGCCGGATACCTTGCCCAGCAGGCTCTCGATTTGTTTAAGGACTATGGCGACGTGTATCAGGTGGCTGGTGCGTATCGTACATTGGCGCAGTGCTATTGGCATATAGGCGATAATGCTTCTTCACTAATATGCTTGAACAAAGCACTGGAAGAGAATACGGCAATACAGCAGGCGCCAGACCTTGTCGCGTCTATACACGAACAGTTGAGCGTAGTCTATGCTTCACTCAACGACAAGCCTAACAGCGACTATAACAGAAACGTATATCTCGACATGCAGGAGCGTACACGACAGGACCGATACCTTGAATCGCGTGTCGAGCAACTGGACACATCGGTTACGCAGCTTAACATTATGATTGCGGCAGTAATGTTGATGATTGTTGCTGTGCTTGTAATGCTGTTTATATTCTATCGGATGCGACGCAAAAGAGACAACAACGACAGAACGATAGAACAACTGCTGCAACCGTTGCAGCTATGGAATGAGAAGTCGAGACAGCAACATCTGAAGACTGAGGAACGGAAAGAGGAGATAGCCGAAGCAAATATTGTAGCCGACAGCAAGCGTTTGGCTAACAAGAAACGCGATGTTGAGCAGCGTGCCAAAATGTCTCTGGCAGAGAGTGTATTGCCGCTGATAGAGAGAATGCTGCACGAAATACACAGATTGCAGGCTGAAAACGATGAGAACGCAGATACGCCATCGTGCCTCGATGACGGAAAGAGTAGGGAAAGGCAGCGGTATATAGCAGAGCTTACCGACAAGATAATAGAGTATAATAATCTGCTCACAGAGTGGATACAGTTGGACAAAGGCGAGCTGAACGTACAGATCGAGAGTTTCAGGTTGCAGTCGTTGTTCGATATAGTAGAGCGTTCGCGAATGAGTTTCAGCATAAATAACATCGAACTGGACATCGTTCCGAGCAACGAGACAATAAAGGCTGACAAGATGCTGACACTGTTCATGCTGAACACCCTTGCCGACAATGCGCGCAAGTTCACTCCCGCTGGTGGAAAGGTAACGATAAGCAGCACGTCGACCGACAAATATGTAGAGGTCAGCATAGCCGACACAGGGCGCGGCATGACAGATGATGAGCTTGCCAATGCGTTCAGCCTCGAACACAAGATAGAGAACGGACACGGATTTGGACTGCTGAATTGCAGGGGAATCATTGAGAAATACAAGAAGCTCAGTTCCTTGTTTGCCGTAGCAGCCATAGGTGCTGAAAGCCAGAAGGGTAGGGGAAGCCGATTCTATTTCCGTCTGCCGAAAGGAATAGTAAGGACAGTATTGGCAATGCTTGTTGGTTTTTCTTCCGTATGTGCTGATGCAAAAGACAACCATGCGCCACAGGTGCGACAGTCAGGAGCCTTTGCCGACAGCATATATTATTGCAATATCAGGGGCGAATACGAGCGTGCGTTGCAGTTTGCAGACTCTGCGAGGATGCTGATAAACAGAGAATACAGACAGTTGTGTAACGGACATGCTGCCGACACAATGGTTTCCATTGGCAATGCATCGGTGGGAATACCTGAAATAAAGTGGTGGCACGACAAGATGAAGCTCGACTACGACGTAATTCTCGACGTCAGGAACGAGAGTGCCGTTGCTGCTCTGGCACTGCACAAATGGGATTTGTACAACTATAACAACAAGGTCTACACGTCGTTGTATAAGGAAACGTCGGCAGACAAGAACATAGACAACTATGTCAGGATAATGCAGCAGTCGGAAACCAACCGCAATGTCGCCATCGTCATATTGGTGTTGCTGTTGCTGTCGATATTCCCAGCCTACTATTTGCTTTACTATCAGCACCTTGTCTACAACCGATTCTGTGTTGACCAGGTGAAATCCATAAACAAGATACTGCTGTCGGCAGACACAGACGAAAACAAGTTGAGGCAGATAGACAAGATACCTACCGACCGCTTCCCGTCTGTGCTGCTGAAGATAGTCGACGACATCAAGAGTGCGCTCAGTGTTTCCATTGAGAACGACAAGACCTTTGCTGCCGACCTGGAGATAGCCACCGACAATTTGCGGAAGACTGAACTTGAGGTTGGTGCGCTGCATGTCAGCAACAATGTGCTGAGCAACAGCCTGAGTACGCTGAAGCACGAAACAATGTACTATCCGGCACGCATCCATAATTTGATGGAGAGCAGCGATGTTGACATCAGCGTCGTCGGCGAGATTGCCACATACTACCACACGTTGTACTCTCTGCTGTGTCGGCAGGCTGTCAGCCTCAATTCCAAGATAGACCGCAGGAGCAAGCGTTTCCCTATAAAGACACTGGCAGAGAATGCCGGCGTAGATTTCGTATACGACAATATTGCGCCAGACCATTGCCTTTTGGGCGACAGGGAGATGATGATCTATTGCCTCGAGATATTGCTGCGCATGTCCGGCGAGAAACGCCTGAAGGCATACGTCAGCCCGTATCGAAGCCAATATGTGGAAATCAAGATTCCATTCCGCAATCTCTGCATGACCGACGAAGAGGTGGCAGAGATGTTTGTGCCTGTGTCGAAGAACAACATCCCATATCTTATTTGCCGCCAGATAATACGCGACATGGGGGCATACACACATGCTCGCGAATGCGGCATTATGGCATCGAGGGACTCCGAAGGCAGGGTTGTCGTAACAATGATACTTGCAAGTGAACAAACAAAAGACAAAAACATATGAAACCATTTAAGATTATAATAGTTGAGGACGTTCTCCTTGAGTTGAAAGGGACAGAGGGAATCATCAAGAACGATATCCCTGAGGCGGAAATCATTGGCACTGCCGACAGCGAGGTGGCTTACTGGAAACTAATGAAGCAGCAGCTTCCGGACCTTGTGCTTCTCGACTTGGGTCTTGGCGGCTTCACCACCGTCGGCGTGGAGATATGCCGGCAGACGAAGGAGCAATACCCAAAGATAAAAATACTGATATTCACGGGCGAGATACTCAACGAGAAACTATGGGTCGATGTGCTCGATGCCGGTTGCGACGGCATCATACTGAAAGCAGGAGAGTTGCTGACGCGTGGCGACATAGCAAGTGTCATGGACGGCAAGCGAATGGTTTTCAATCAGCCGATACTCGAAAAGATTGTCGACCGCTTCCGCCAAAGCGTAGGCAGCCAGCTGATGCAGCAGGAGTCGATGGTCAACTACGAGATTGACGAGTACGACGAGCGTTTCCTGCGACATCTTGCACTGGGATACACAAAGGAGCAGATTACCAACCTGCGTGGCATGCCCTTTGGCGTGAAAAGCCTTGAGAAGCGGCAGAACGAACTTGTAGGCAAGCTCTTCCCAAACGGCAATGGCGGTGTCAGTGTCAATGCAACGCGCCTTGTTGTCAAAGCCTGCGAACTGAGAATTATCGACATCGACCATCTCGTGCCCGACGAGGAGTAGTCTGACAGACGATATACATACAGCAAAGAATGAAAGTAAAGACAAAAATATTGCCCAGACTGATGGTGGCAGTGATAATTGTCAACATTGCCGTCGTCATGCTTTCGTGGCTCGTAACTGCCATCATGCCCGACTGTGGCTTGCGTTCGCTGCTCAGTGCAGAGGGTGTCAGGTGGACGGTGGGCTATTTCGCTGACCATCAGCAGACGCCCCTCCTCATCTGGATGCTGCTTCTTGCCATAGCCTTCGGCACACTGTCGAAAAGCGGGCTGTATGATGTGCTGAAGCAACTGTTGCTGCGCAGGGTTAGCAGGCATGAGCTGCGATACAGGCAGCGGTTTGCCCTGCAGATGGCTGTGCTCATGTTTGTTCTGCTCGTGGCTGTCGTAGTGCTTATGACGTGTGTCTCTCAGGCTGCGCTGATGAGCATTACAGGAAGCCTTGCCAACGGCGTATTCCCTAAAAGCATAGTCCCTCTGGTGGCTTTTGCGGTCAGTCTCGTGTCTGTGGTCTACGGCTATTTCAGCGGCACGTTGTCCAGTCTTGATGCCGTATTCCAGTCGCTTCATTATGGGATTCGCGTCGCTGCGCCGTATCTGCTGCTCTATGTCATGACGGCATCGCTTGTCAGCAGTCTGTTCTTTGTTTTCGGCTGATGTATGTAAACAAAACAAATGAGCCTGTTGCCGTCGTGCAGCAGGCTCATTTGCTATATGTATTCTTGATGTTGTCCTGTGTCGCTCAGTCTTAGTAAGCGCGTGCTATGATGACGCGGCACTTGGCAGGCTTGCCGCTGACCATGTCGACGCCCTCCGTCTGATCAAATCCGTAAGGCACACAGCGTATTGTTGCCTGCGTCTCTTCCTTAATCTTTGCCTCCGTTTCTTCCGTTCCGTCCCAGTGGCAGAGGAAGAATCCGCCGTCCTTGATGCGCTCCTTGAACTCGTCGTAGTTGTCGCATTCGTATATGTGCTGGTTGCGGTAGTCGAGTGCCTTCTTGTAGATGTTGGTCTGCATGTCCTCGAGCAGGTTCTTCACGTGTTCCACTATGCCGTCGAAAGGCAGTGTCTCTTTCTCGAGAGTATCGCGGCGCATGACTTCTATGGTGCCGTTTTCAAGGTCGTTTCCGCCCATGACAAGACGCACTGGCACGCCCTTCAGTTCATATTCGGCAAACTTAAATCCAGGTCGCTTGTTGTCGCTGTCGTCGTATTTCACGCTTATTCCGGCATTCTTCAGTTCGTCTATCACAGGCATCAGCCTGTCTGTTATGGCTTGCAGCTGCTCTGGCTTTTTTGCTATCGGCACGATGACAACCTGTATAGGTGCCAGTCTTGGAGGCAGCACGAGTCCGTTGTCGTCGGAGTGGGTCATGATAAGGGCACCCACAAGACGTGTAGACACTCCCCACGATGTAGCCCAGACGTATTCGGGCTTGTTTTCCTTGTTCAGATAAGTTACGTCGAAAGCCTTGGCAAAGTTCTGTCCCAAGAAGTGGCTCGTTCCGCTTTGCAGAGCCTTTCCGTCCTGCATCATTGCCTCAATGGTGTAGGTGTCGAGCGCACCGGCAAAGCGTTCCGTTTCGCTCTTTACGCCCTGTATGACAGGCACAGCCATCCATTGCTCGGCAAAGTCGGCATATACCTTCAGCATGCGCTTTGCTTCTTCCTCTGCCTCCTCGCGTGTGGCGTGTGCCGTGTGTCCTTCCTGCCAGAGAAACTCGCTCGTGCGCAGGAACGGACGTGTGCGCATCTCCCATCGCATGACGTTGCACCACTGGTTGCACATCACGGGCAGGTCGCGGTACGACTGTATCCAGTTCTTGTAAGTGTTCCATATAATCGTCTCGCTCGTAGGTCTTATTATCAGTTCCTCCTCGAGTTTGGCTGCCGGGTCTACCTCTACGCCGCTCTTGTCCTCCTTAGCACGCAGACGGTAGTGTGTAACTACGGCACACTCTTTGGCAAATCCTTCCACGTGTTCAGCCTCTCTTGACAGAAAAGACTTTGGTATCAGCAGGGGAAAATATGCATTGACTGCGCCTGTTTCCTTAAACATGAGGTCAAGCTGATGCTGCATCTTCTCCCATATAGCGTAGCCGTAAGGCTTGATAACCATACATCCCCTGACTGCCGACTGCTCTGCCAAGTCAGCCTTCACTACTAAATCATTGTACCATTGGCTGTAGTTTTCAGCCCTTTTGGTAAGCTCTTTCAGTTCTTTTGCCATTTTTATATATATGTGTGTTATTATTTCTGCCTGCAAAAGTAGTAAAAAAAGATGATATAAAACTAAGTTTTCCGTAGAATAAGTAACTTTTCTTGGGATTTTCCTTTAATAACACGTGCAACAAGACCTTCTCAGATTATTATAGAAACAACAGATTCTCTATACATTCTATATGCTCCAGATATTCTATATCTTCTATTTCCTCCGTCACCCCTACAAAAACCGTGCCAAAGTGAACAGGATTATTCTCCGACACCGAAAAATATGAAAAATTTTGACAGGGAAAAACTCTCCAAATAGAATCGGAACAGCCTCTGAAACTGCAAAATTCTGTTAAATTACGGGTCGGCGATAACTGTTAAAATTGTCAAAGAGTATCTTTGAGCCCTCTGTTTCGTCCTTTCGGGCATGTCAGGCATAGTACCCGACACTCTCAAACACTATGTCTGACCGCCTCAAACAGTGTGTTTGACAATCTCAAACATGCTCTTTGACAATTTTAACACTTCTCTTTCGCCCTCAAAACCGCCACCCATCGCGCTATCAATCTGACCCTCAGATAATTACGACAACCTTCGAAATACAGCCATATTTTGCCCCTGCGATTTCCGAAACGACTTTCGCGGGCACTCACGCGACAGTAAACGAGCCCGAAATTGATTAGTCTTTTCCCTCGTGCGGACGCATCACGAAGGTAAGGTTATCGTTTCCGTTCCCGTTA
>OMZM01000045.1 GCA_900315545.1 uncultured Prevotella sp. | reverse complement strand
TTTTCCCTGCAAAAACCGTGCCAAACTGTTCGCGCCTTCCCTGCCGACCCCGAAAATTATGAAAACTTTTGACAGACAAAAACTCTCCAAATAGAAAATTTTTAGCCTCTGAAACTGCAAAAATCTGTTAATTCCATACCCAAATACAACTGTTAAAATTGTCAAAGAGTATGTTTGAGGCGCCTATTTCGCCTGTTTCGCCATGCAAAACACTATGCCCGACACCCCCAAACACTATGTCTGACCGCCTCAAACACACTGTTTGACAATCTCAAACATGCTCTTTGACAATTTTAACACTCCTCTTTCGCCCTCAAAACCGCCACCCATCGCGCTATCATTCTGACCCTCAGATAATTACAACAACATGCGAAATACTGCCATATTTTGCCCCTCAGATTTCCGAAACGACTTTCGCGGGCACTCACGCGACAGTAAACGAGTCCAAAATTGATTAGTCTTTTCTCCCGTGCAGACGTATCACGAAGGTAAGGTTATCGTTCCCGTTAACGTTAGTATTTACCACAACGAAGACGAGGACGACCCTTGGGGAAACTTGTCAGGCTGGGATGATTTAAGCAGTTGGGGAACAGATGAGTAAATAACAAGGCATATAAATATTTTATTTTTCATGACGCTATTTTTGTAATAGCAAATTTTTCTACCAATTTGAAGAACGGACGTTGTGAAACGTCCGTTCTTTTTTAATATTCCTTTGCCGTATTGAGAAATGTTTGTATCTTTGCAGTGAAGAACTGCAAGCAAGCATGACTCTGCCTGCATGGATAACTAAGGAGCAAGAAATGGAAAGACAAACAAGACGTAAGACACATGCCGTAAATGTGGGAGGCATCGGCATAGGTGGCGACAATACTATTCGTGTACAGTCGATGACAACTACCGATACCAACGATGTCCTTGCAAGCGTTGAGCAGGCTATGCGCATTGCTTCGCGTGGCGGTGAACTGGTAAGGCTGACGGCTCAGGGCGTACGCGAGGCAGAGAGCCTAAGGGAGATAAGGGCTGAGCTCGACAGACGAGGATGCCATGTGCCACTCGTGGCTGACATACACTTTAATGCCAACGTTGCCGACGTGGCTGCACAGTATGTTGAGAAGGTGAGAATAAATCCAGGCAACTACGTAGACCCTGCACGCAAGTTCAAGCACATAGAATATACCGACGAGGAATATGCCGACGAACTAAGACGCATAGAGGAACGACTGATGCCTTTCATAAAGATATGTCGCGAGCACCATACTGCCGTGCGCATAGGAGTAAATCACGGCTCGCTGTCGGACCGTATCATGTCGCGCTACGGCGACACGCCTGCCGGCATCGTGGAGAGCTGCATGGAGTTTCTGCGCGTATTCAGAAAGGAACGGTTTGACGATGTCGTCATCTCGATAAAGGCTTCAAACACCGTCGTGATGGTAGAGAGCGTGCGCCTGCTCGTCAGCAGCATGGAAAAGGAAGACATGCACTACCCTCTGCATCTGGGCGTTACTGAAGCCGGCGAAGGCGAGGACGGCAGAATAAAGAGTGCCGTTGGCATCGGCGCACTGCTGACTGAGGGCATCGGCGACACCATTCGCGTAAGCCTGAGCGAGGAACCGGAAGATGAGATACCTGTTGCCAAGACTATCGTAAGGCTAACGGCAGAGGCTTCGGCACTGAGAAAACAGGCTGAAATGAACATCGAGAACGATGTATGCCGACTGCACGTTAATGCCCCGACATGGGAAGAACTGCAACTGAAAGCATCTATGGCATGCGGTGCACTGCTGATAGACAGAAAGGCGCACGACCTGAAGATAACGTCGGACATTGACACCGACAACAAGGATGACCGTCTGAAAGAGCTTGCCGACGCAATACTGCAAGCTGCAAGAATAAAGTTTACGAAGACTGAATATATCTCGTGTCCTGGCTGCGGACGTACACTGTACAATCTGCGCGACACGATAGCACGCATAAAGGCTGCCACGAGCCACCTCGTAGGGCTGAAAATAGGAATTATGGGCTGCATAGTCAACGGTCCCGGCGAAATGGCAGACGCCGACTATGGCTATGTTGGTGCTGGCAGGGGACGCATTTCGCTATACCGTCAGAAGGAGTGCGTTGCCAAAAACATACCTGAGGAAGAAGCGGTAGACCGCCTGCTGGAACTCATTGAGAGCGAACGCAACGGCGAACAGCACTGACAAGGGCATCGTTTTCGTCGCTGCGCTGGGCTGCAACGCGGAAATATTGGCTGTCGAGTCCAGTAAAAGTGGATGCGTCGCGTATTAATATATGGTGTTCCAGAGCCAGTCGCTGCTTTAGTCTGGCTGCCGTAATGGGCACATCTATGCGACACAGCATGAAGTTGGTTTCGGTTGGAAAGACCGTGATGCCTTCTATTTGCGCAAGCATGTTGTTCAGCCGCTGTGCCTCACGCAAGTAGGCTACTATGTCGTCGACGGCTTTGACGTTGTGAGTGAGCAGCCATTTGCCTGCCTCTATAGCCAACGCATTGACCGACCAAGTGCGCAGATAGCGTCGCAGCAGACGTATGTGCTTAGCCGCCGCAACGATATAGCCTATGCGCAAACCTGGTATGGCGTATGTTTTGGTAAGCGAATAAATCTGTATTACATTGCCACGACTCACAGCCTCACGCGGCGACATTAGCGGTTTGTCTGTGTACTCGCTGTAAGACTGGTCCACTATAACAAGTCTTTTCTTTTCAGACAGACTGCGCATCACACCTAACGGGCACACCTTTGCCGTAGGATTGTTTGGATTGCACATCCACAGGACAGGATGGTTGGGGTGCATTGCATAGTCGAACGTTCTCAGTCCTGCCACACGGCACGCCTCCTCATATTCGCTGAACGTTGGTTGGGCTATTGCTACTGACTTGACGGCGGCACGGGTCAAAGCCTGAGCTATGATGAAAATGGCATCGGTGGCACCGTTGGTAACAAGCACGTTGTCGGCAGATATATTGTTCTGACCGGCTATGAGCTGCTCCAGCAGATAAGGCTCAGGCTCAGGGTAGCTGCTGATGACGTCTATCTTGCTTTTCAGATAGTCTTTCAGTTCGGTCATGCCGGCATGACTGTAGATATTGGAACTGAAGTTCATCCTTATATCATCATATCTGTACAGGTCGTCGCCGTGAGTGTTTAGCATCGCTCAGAGGTTTATAAGTTAATGAAAAAATGTTTGCGCCGGCTTAATGTTCAGCCAGCGCAAAGAGGAAGTCGGATAGACGGTTGAACATTCTCAATACGCTGCTGTCTACAGTGCGTGTCCTGTTCAACTGCCATAGGCGTCGCTCAACAGTGCGGCACTGAGTGCGCGCAACATGTACGAACATGGTATTGGGATTGTTTCCTGGCAATACAAAGCCCATCTTTCTGTCCTTAGTCAGTTCATCTATAGCACGCTCGAGCTCTGCCGTTATCTCTTCGGCGTGCGACTGTCGCGGATTGACATGCCCCTCTGGCGTAGCAATATGGCTCATCACTACCATCAGCTCCTGCTGTACGGTCTTGATGAGGTTGACACTGGCGGCGTAGGTAGCGGCATTGAGCGTGGAACGCACTACGCCAAGCATGGAGTTCAGATGGTCTATCTGTCCGTTGGTCTCTATGCGTATATCGTCTTTTTCCACTCTCACGCCGTCCCTGAGGCTTGTCGTGCCGTCGTCGCCGGTCTTTGTGTATATCTGTTTTATCATTGTCATCGCTGTATATATGTATGCAAATATACGACAAAATTGACAAACTGCAAAATATTTCCTATTTCTTCAGTCTCACTTTCAGTCCTACCGTTATCATTCTGCCTGGCGAGTAGAGCGCATACTTGCGGTTGGCAGAGTCTATGCGGCGGTCTACGCGGTCGAAGATATTGTCGATGCCGATACTTGGCTCTATGAACGCCCACGAACAGCAATCGAATGAGTGCGTGGTCTGCAAGTTAAGCACGCCAAAACCAGGAGCATCCTCGTAAGCATTATAATAGGTCTTAGACTGGAAACGTCCGTTCAGGTTGACGTTGAGTCCGTAGCGGTTCCACACATGATGGTAGTTGAGTGCTACAACAGCACTGTTGCGTATGCTGCGGTCTAATACCGTCCACTCGCCATTGGTCTGCGAGCGGGCATAGGTCCACGCATAGTTGGCAGACAGTTCAAAGTCGCGCAGGAAGTTGACCGAAGCATTTACCTGCATACCCTTTACATCGCCGTTGTCGCTGTTCTGATATACGGAATAGCGCTCGAGCTTTGCAGCCTGATCGGCTGTCATCTCCGGAAATTCAGCCTGTAACATTGCCAACGACTGTGCATCGACATCTATGTTGTTGCGCACTATCATGTCGTTGATGCGGTTGTAGAAACCTGTTACGCCGATGGTGTACGACTGTGTATGGTATTCGGCATTGAGCGCGAAATAGTTGCTCTTCTCAGGCGAGAGATGCTTGTTGCCAAAAGAAATCTGCGCCTTGCCGCGATTGACTGAGAAGTAATGATAGTAGAGCTCGTCTAATCCCGGAGCGCGGAAGCCTGCCGAATAAGTTGCACGCAGACGGATGTTGCCCGGCGCATACATTATTGTTGCCTTCGGCGTGTAATGGTTGCCGAATGTTTCATGATGAGTCATGCGCAAGCCGACAGTAGCGGTAAGGTCGTTAAGGAACTTCTGCTCATGCTGAACGTATGCAGCAAGAGTGTAAACCTGCTTGTCGATGTTTCCCGATGTAGCCTTCAGCATGTCGCGTCGCCAGCCGGCACCGATGATGGTGGTGGAATTGCTGATAAGTCCGAGAATGGCTTTCATCTCTCCCTCCATAGTGCGTTGCTTCTTCGACTGTACGTAGTCGCCAGGAACGTAGGTCTTCGTTGCCATGTCATACTGCTTGCCATAGCGGTAGCGGTCGATGTAGAACGATGCCTGCAACGAGTTTCTGCTTGAGAACTTATATATTCCTCCCACATTCCAGCGCAGACTCTTATATCGCATCTCGTAGTCGTTGCCGCCGTTGATGTCGGGGTTGGTATTCGGGCGGTCGGTTATTTTTCTGGAATAGTCGATGCCGGCATTGAGTGCGAGATGACGTACAGGCTCAAATGTGAACTTCTGCGACAGCATGTCGGCACGATAGCCTGTGAAGAATGGCGCTATCGTGGGTTGCGTTTCAGTATCGCTGCCCTTTATGTACTCAAGGCTGTTGTTCTGATAACTGTCGGCACGATCGTGGGTTATCGTGGTGTAAGAACCGAAACCATTGCCGTACATGTCGACATTCACCGACTGCGTGAGCTTTCCCTTTCCTGAAACACGTGTGTCTGACGTTATGCTGAGCATCTGCTGCGTGGGCTGGTCGGTAATGATGTTGATTACTCCTGCGATGGCATCAGAGCCGTAGAGCGACGAAGCGGCACCGTCGAGAACTTCTATACGCTTCACTCTCGACATGTTTATTCGCGTCAGGTCGACGTTGTTTGATATGTCGCCAGAGAGTTTCTGACCGTTGACAAGTATAAGTATGTATTTGTTTCCAAGTCCGTTTAGTCGTAGGAACGTGCCCATAGAGTTTGGCGCCATCGACACCTGCGGCAGCATGCGTGTCAGCGCATCTTCGAAGGTAGATATGCCCTGCTCCTTTATTTCCTGACGTGAAAGCACGTGTACAGGAGTTGCCGTAGACTTTAGTCGCTGGTGGTGTCCTGAGCCTGTTACCACTACCGGGTTGAGTTCGTAGTTGCGCAATACGGCTGACGTGTCGCGGCGCACCATCTTGTGCACCTGTGCCGTCAATGAAGTAATTGCAAAAAGGAATGATATTAATAGAAATGTCGTCTTGCTTGCATATTTCATTTTCCTTAATAATTTAAAGAAATAGGAAACAAACGTGTTGCTTCCTATTTCCTGATAAAGATTCTATAACTGTTTCTGCTTGACTTGTATTATTCTTCCGGGTTCTTTGAGTGGTAGAAGTCGAGTGCCTCGCCGTCAATAGCGTCCTGTGTGTGGTTCATCCATATCTGGCGCACTGAGTTCAGTTCGAGGAGACCTTTCTCTATCATGGTGCTGTTGTCGCAGTCGTAGCCCATGTTCTTGAAGAACATCTTCCATGATGTGTCTTCTACTTCGCCTTCCTCGTTGTATTCGTATTTACCATTTTCAAAAGCATCGTCGTCGCCAGCCATGTCGTTATGTCCGTGATCGCCGTCAATAGACATGAGTGGGTGGCAGAACACCTTGCCGCTCATGATGCCGTTAGCCTGCATACGTGCAAGAACGTGTGTCTTGAAGTTGCCCATCATGTCTACAGTACCTACATAGTAGTTCTTGCTGTAAGTCTGCAGAGCTTCTTCGAGCTGTGTGTAGCGTACGTTTGCCTTGTATGTGTCGTAAGAGTCTGGGTTACCGTGTCCCATGAAAGCAACGACACCTTCTGCGGCCTTACCTTTGTAGAGGTCGTTGAGTGCCTTAGCAACTGCATTGACGTCGGTCTCTGCATCCTGAAGCAGTGGAACACCGAGTTTCAGTGTTACGCCTGCAAGATAGCTGTCGTCGATGTCGCCGTTTGCGTTGTTGGCGAAGTCCTTGATGTAGTTAACGACACGACCATATTCCTCTCCAGGAACAACTTGCAGAGACTGGATTACAATCTCCTTGTATTTCACGCCGTCCTGTGCAAATGCTGTCAGCCAGAAAGGAGGAGCGTAGAAGTTGCGTGATGCTACGTTCTCACCTGCGGCTGCACGGTTGATGCAGATTGCTGAAGAGAAAGAAAGGAACACGTCGTAGTCTGGGAACTGTGCCTTGTAGGCTGCCACTGTTTTATCGAAAGCATCGTAAGCCTGCTGCCATGTAGAACCGAAGGCTACGAGCAGAATGGCTTTGTCGTGTCTTTTCTGTGCCTTAACCATGTTGTTTACGGCTTCCTGATAGACTGTGTAGTTGTTCTTAACTACTACGTCGTTGTCGTCGTCATCGCTACAAGCGGTGAAGCTCATAGACGTAATGATTGCCATCATTGCAATCATCAATAAATTAATCTTCTTCATTTGTGTTTTGTTTTTGATAATTATTAGACTTGAATTTGTTAGAAATTTTGTTGCCTTTATGGAATTTTATGCTGAACGTAGCATATACCGTGCGTCCGGGCGTAGTCGTGCCGAGATGCAGTCCGTGAGGGGTGCGGTCGACATAGTCGAAGATATTGTCGATGCCGAGCTCCAGACGGTAGTCGCAATGCTTGCTTTTGCCTATGTCGTGCGACGTGGTTATGCGCCATGTCTGATAGCCTTTTCCGTTGCCGTCGGTCTGATAGTAGCGTTTCGACGACATTCTGCCGTAGACGCCAACACCAAGACGGTATGTGTCGCTGAAGCGGTGTCCCCACATGACAAAGACGTTTCCTTTGTGGTGAGCCATGCCGTCGATGGTTACTTTCTTCATTTTGTCGTGCGTGGTGTCATACTGGTTTGCCCTCGTGTCGAGATAGCTGTAGCCCAAGCCTGCCGTAAACTCGCGCCAGGCATAGCGCACGTTTATGTCTGCGCCGTAGGTCTTGGCTGTCTCTATGTTCTGATACTGACGCGTCTTTACGGGGTCGTATTGCAGGATATAGTCTGCCGGAGCCTGATAGTTGGGTATGGTTACGAGGGCTATCATGTTGTCCAGATTGTTGTAGTAGCCCGAAACGGTTATGCTGAATGCGCCCGACGTGTATTCGGCGCTGAGCGAATAGTAGTTGCTCGACTGCGGTTTCAGGTTTTCGTTGCCGAGATACAGGTATGTGCCGCTCATCTGGCGGACATATCTGTAATACAGTTCGCGTATGGCTGGGGTCTTAAATCCCTGACTCCACGATGCGCGCAGACGAATGTCGCGGCTCAGTTTCAGCATGGTAGATACTTTCGGCGTCAGCCGGAAACCGAACGAACTGTTGTTGTTCAGTCGCACGCCGGCAGTGATATTGAGCGCTGGCAGCGGGTTCCACTCGTCCTGAACATATAAAGACTGTGTGGTGTCGTGTGCCTTGCCGCCGGCAACACGTGTCGGGGCTTTCAGCCAGTCGTAGCGGTATTCGGCACCGACGTTCAGGCGATTGTCATGCGGCAGACTGAACACACCCTTCAGCTGTGCCATTGTGCGCTGCTGGTCGCTCTGCAGTTCCCTTTGTCCGGGCAGGTATGGATAGTATGGATAGTATATCGTGCCGGCGCTCTTGTCGTAATCTTCTACAAGCGTAGTGGCTGTGAAGTCATAGTAGTAGGCATGTCGGTTCCAGTCTACGTCTAACTGGAGATAGTCGCTGCCCGACAGGCGCCATGTTCCTCCGACAGAGGCAGAGGCATTCCTGTACTCCATGTCCCATGTCTTCACGTCGTAGTGCGGATACTTTCCGCTTGGACGATAGATGCGCTTGCGGTAGATGCTGCCGTCGGCATACATCTCGAAACGGTCGCTGAACTTATACGAGAAACGCTGTGCCACCTGCCAGTTGGTATGGCGGTTGACAGTCTTGTTGCGCGAATCGTATATCGGAGGCTCGGTGCCGACAGTGTGCTCGGTGCCGGTGTTCTGCCAGCCGTCGGAATGTTGCAGCTGGAAGTTTGTCAGCGAGCTGAACTTGCCTGCCCTGAAGCCTACGGCATCGTGCTGTCTGACGTCGCCGTAGCTGCCGATGCGCGTCGTGTTTTCCAGCAAAAGTCCTTCCTGACGGCGGTTTTTGGTTATGATGTTTATCACGCCCGCGATGGCGTCCGACCCATAGAGGGCTGACGATGCGCCCTTCACTATCTCTATCTTGTCGATGTTGTGAGGGTCGATGAGCGACAGGTCGTTCTGTCCGCCAACGTCGCCATGAATGCGCTTGCCGTCTACAAGCACGAGAATATAGCTATTGCCCAGACCGTTCATCTGCATCTGAGAGCCCATGTCGTCTTCGCTGAAACTGAACGACGCCGTCAGCGAGGAGAGTATCTCTTCTATACTCTTGCCGCTGAAGTTCCTCAACATGCGCTGACCGATAACCTCTGTCTGCACGGGAACATCCTTCAATACATGGTGGGTGCCTGTACCTGTTACGACAACCTCCGACAAGGAGTCAATCCTGTCTATGGTCTGTCCGCTTGCGAACAACGACAAGCACAGCATAGCCATGCCCGCCATAAGACTTCTTACTGACATTATAATCGTATTTTGCTCTCTCGTTTGTTCCAGAACGAGCGCCTTTAAATATTAAAACGGCAGGTCTTCTGACTTTCCTCTCCCCTGTTTTGCCTTCCCGACACATTGTCAGTGGCGTCATACAAACAGATGAACAAAATGAGGATTACAGCAGCTGGTACTGTCTCGGACTTTCACCGAATTCCCTTACGTCGCAACGTCTACAGACATTGCACTACCGTTCACTTTGTAAATTAAATCGATGCAAAGGTACAACTTATTAGATAAACAGCAAAAATTATTGCAACTTTTTTCAAAAGCAGCAACATCCGACAATCATTTATGCCATCATCCTACCATTATTAATATATCTTTACTGTTCATACTGCCACAAAAACCACATTGCAGGCAGCAAACATCATTACCACACGCAGTACATTCACTATAGTCAATACTTGCATTCATTGTAGTCAGCACTTGTATTCACTATAGTCGCCACTTGCTGAAAACCACATAAAGATATAATCAATTATCGCCCGTTTACCCTCGCGAGAATGCCCGCGAAAGCCGTTTCCGAAATCTGAGGGGCAAAATACGCTCGTATTTCGCATGCATCTGCAAACATCTGACAGTCAGTTTGTTATCAGCAAATAAAGTATTCCTGTGCAGGAAACTGAAGTGTTAAAATTGTCAAAGAGCATGTTTGACAATGTCAAACACACTGTTTGAGGATGCCAAACATAGTGTTTGGGACTCTCAGACACAATGTTTTGCAAGTCAAAATACGCAAATAGCCGCCTCAAACATACTCTTTGACAATTTTAACACTTATTGCCGACCTCAAAATTAACACGACTTCACACTTTCAACACACGTTCCACATCTATTTTGCAACATTTTCCCTGTCAAAATTTTTCATCATTTTCCATCCACAAACAAAATTCCATTCACTTTGGCACACTTTTTGCTGGGAATATATAGAGTGCCGTTGTCCCGCACACAAAAAACAGCAACACTGACAAATTATGGCAAGCATGAGACGCAAGTAAACATTTGCCCGATACGCCAGCCGCTCTCCGCTATTCCGTAAGCAGGGTGGGTAAACAAAACAGCCTTAACAGGAACGATAACCTTAAATGGTTTCCATACAACAATACGCCCCTAAAGTCGCATTGCAGCTTTCGGGACGTATACAGAGTTCTATTGTTATGTTTATATGTATTATTTACACATTATCTTTCTCGTCGTGCCGTCGCTCATCTTCACGATGTTCAGACTTTTCTGCGGCGTGCTGATTCTCTGTCCGCCGACGTTGTAGCGCACCGTTTCCTCAGCCTGAGCATCTGTCTCTACCGACTCGACAGCGTTTACCTCCTGTTCCACAATCATTTTAAACTTGTTCCATGCCGGCGTACTTTTATACTTCTCCTTTGTTCCTGCCGGAACATAAAGGGTGGCTGTAGTAAACTCGTCGTGATCTTCAACCCAATTGTAGAATGTATTTTCGTTTATCTCAAACGGTTCTTCTATCAAAGATATTACCGATGTCAAGCCTGTACAGCCGCGGAAAGCAAATTCACCGATACTTGTTACGCTATTCGGAATAGTTACCGATGTCAAGCTTGAACATTCAAAGAAAACACCTCGACCTATGCTTGTCACGCTGTTCGGAATGGTTACCGATGTCAAGTCTGAACAGTACTTGTATCTATAACTAATTAACTATCAACACTTTCACTGTTAAACGGTAGAAAAGTGAAGACATAGATTCTATGAGTGATAAAAAAGTCGAAGATTTAACACTTTTAACTTTATGAAACCACAAAAAATACTAAAATGTGCAGAATTTGAGTTGTTATTATGACTTAAAGTGGATGCTTCCTTCGATGGAGATGATAAACTGCGACGGTCTGTCGCAGTTTTACTTTGAACCACCTAACTGGCTTTGGGGTATAAGTTTGAGGACGATGATAATACCATAATTTATATTACGCGCGCGAGAATACGTCAAGAGGGGAATCGCGAACTATTACCAATTCAGTCGTGTTGCTGATGTGAAAGAGAAAGAATGAGCTATCGGATAACAATTTCGGAGCATAAACTGGTGCAAATTTGCTATCTCGGCATCTATTTTATAGTTAAATATACATAAAAACGTATCGTGATTACGGAAATGAACGGTAAATGCGGTATTCATTTCAAAAATTATTTGTATTTTTGTAGCAAAATTACGATAATAGATAAAATATTGCGGTATGATACGAGATTTTTGGGTAAAGAACTACCTTTCCATTCGCGATAAGCAGGAATTAAACTTCGTGGCCAAGGGACCATCTTCGGAACTTGTCACCGAGGTCGCTGATGGCGTGTTCTTGTACAAGTTAGGCATCCTCTATGGTTCAAACGCTTCCGGCAAGTCGAATATGCTGATAGCCATGAACGAGGTGTTCCGTCTATTGGTTATGCCTAAGTCGGATGCAACCGTAGGAATAGGCGGTTGCATACCCTTTGTGCTCACCAAAAATGAGCCAACGGAAATGCACGTATCATTCTATGCCGATGGCACCCGATATGATTATGACGTCAAGTTCAATGGTAAGCACATCCTGAGTGAAGCCTTGTACTATTACCCAAACAAATCAAAATCGCTGTTCTACGAGCGTAGTTTTGTGGGCGAGAATGTGCAGGCCGACATCAAGTTCGGTGCGAGCCTCAAACTGCAAGTCAAGACGCAGGAAAGCATCCGCGAAAACACCTTGAACAACCACAGTGTGCTGTCCGTTTGCCGAAAGGCAGCCTTGAAAGAAGACATAGCTCCATTCAACACGCTTCACGCTTGGATTATGTCCAATTATCACGATGTGGATGGTGATGTAGAAAAGGGACTTGTTGAAATCTTGAAGGATGCTTACAGCAATCCTAAGAAGCGTAAGTTCTATAACACGATGCTCCAGAAGGCCGACTTGAACATTCTGGAATATCGTCCTGTTGTAGAAGACCGCATTGTGCCCAATGATTTCCGTGAGCCACGGCCTACACACCACTTTGAAGGGGAAATCATTTATCCGCTTAGTTGATCACCTAGCTGTTCTGAGCCCAAGAATTGTAAGCTTCAGCGATAGCGCTAAGTGCTTGAGCACGCTCTCGCTTTGTAACTCATCAATGCCTCGAAAGAGTAGTTCTTCCAGAGGACAGGACACCCGCCATAGCACTGATCAAGAAGCGCACAAGACGAGCATTTCTCCGATGGGTACTTCCGCATCTCCGCAACCGCGGATTGATAATCGGGACCGTCAATCCAGTTATCGAGCTCTTCGTAAGTGCTGAAGTTATCGCCAACCCGACCCAGGCTGGCACCAGCATACATGTCACAAGGCAAGAGTTTCATCGTAGTGTCGACGGTTATCGCGTTCTGGAGATGGATCTGGCAGGGTCCTGCCAATCTGCCCTCGAGCAGTTTCAACTGTCGTTCGGTGTAAGCGCAGAGTGGGAAGCTGTATTCGACCCACCAGTCATCCGTTATGGCATTAAGGCGGTCAATCTGTGAGACAAACGACTCGATCAGAGCAAACGGATCATGCTCCTTTAGATAATCCAGGTCCTTTGTCTTCGACTCGATGTTGTCGATGAAGAAGGTGAACGAGAACTGCCTCGCGCCGTTGTCATGGGCAGCTCGGACCGCCTCGCACACCCTCGTGACGTTCTCTTCGGTTACCACCATCGAGCAGGTGAACTCCAGCTCCGTGGAGGCGAGGTTTCTTATTGCTCGCAGTTGCTTGGCGTATCCGTCGTAACCGGTCACCCTTTTCCATTCCGATGCGTCAGCCCCTTTCATGGAGATGTCGAGGTACCTGAGGCCACAGTCAATCAGGCTCTGGCAGAGCCCCATGTCCTCTAGAAGGACCCCGTTGGTCGCGATGGTTGGAGTGAGTGCCGTGTACT
>OMZM01000031.1 GCA_900315545.1 uncultured Prevotella sp. | reverse complement strand
GAAGAACCATTTGAGATAAACGAAAATACATTCTACTATTTGGGTGATTTGGATTATGTTGAAGATCACTACGAGTTTACCAAAGAGTTTACTACAGCCACCCTTTATGTTCCTACAGGAACAAAGGCGAAGTATGAAAGCACGCCGGCATGGAACAAGTTTAAGAACATTGTGGAAGGCATAGAGAACGCTGTCAAGTCGGTAGAGGCGGACGTTACTGCTGAGGAAACGGAGCGCTACAACGTCAGCGGACAGAGAATCAGCTCGCCGCAGAAAGGTCTGAACATCGTGAAGATGAGCGACGGCACGACAAGAAAAGTTATGTGTAAATAGAAAATAAGGATATAACCATTTAACTGCATAAGCCCTGAGAGTTGCAATGCAACTTTCGGGGCTTATTTGTTGCAGACATTACCGTATTCCGCACGCTGAACGACAGGTTGTATTGCATTGCTTGTCTAAAATTTGAATGCCATATTTGGTTTTGTTAGCATTATTATTTACCTTTGCAGAATAAAACCATTTTACATGCGTGCATATATATATAATATAATATTTTTGTTTGCAGCCGTTTCACTGTTCGGTTGCGGCAATGGAGACAGGAGTGTCAGTAAGGTTGATGGCATAGAGTTCGACAGCATCGTTATCGATACGACGGCACGACTGACAGCAGATGCCAACAGTCCCTCGTGCCGCATCAGCCTGCACATGTGCTATGCTACGGGCAGGAATGCAGACAAGATAAACGATTCTATCATTCGCTGCGGAATATTGCTGCCCGACTATTTGTCGCTATCTGACAAGAAGATGAACGTAAAACAGGCGACTGACTCGTTCATAAAAAGATATATAGACGACTACCGCAGTTTCTACACTAAAATATTCAAGGACCTGCCCACAACACAACAGGCAGACCTCGAATACTCGATGCACTCGCACATAGAGAAAGGCGACAACGGCATAGCATGCTACGTTGCCGATATCTGCAACAGAAACGGTATGGCAGAGACGCGCTACACAATAGTGAAGAACATTCTGACGTCTAACGGACACATCATGACTTTCGACGACGTGTTTGCGCCTGGTGCCGACAAGCCACTGAGCAAGCTGATAGGCGAAAAGCTGTGCGAGATGACCGGCTGCGACAATGAAGATGAACTCTTTGACAAAGGTTACTTTGCCAACGGAAACATATATCCGTCGCAGAATTTCATGCTGTGCGACGACGGCATAGAGTTTATATATATCGTAGGCGAGATTGCCGACCGCGACAAGGGCGAAATACGCATAAAGACAGACTACGACGACATGAAACGAATAATGAAGAAATGGAACTGATAAGAAAATACTTCCCCCACCTGACGGCTGTTCAGCTGTCGCAGCTGGAACAACTCGGCGACCTGTACAAGGACTGGAACGCCAAGATTAACGTAATATCGCGCAAGGATATCGACAATATATACATGCACCACGTGCTGCACTCCATGTCTATAGCCCTGAGCATAAGGTTTGCCAGAGGCACAAGCATTCTCGACTTCGGCACCGGAGGCGGCTTCCCAGGCATACCGCTGGCTATTCTTTTCCCAGAATGTCGCTTCAGACTTATCGACGGAACAGGAAAGAAAATACGCGTGGCTGACGAAGTGGCAAAGTCTATAGGACTGAAGAACGTGGAGGCTGTACACCTGAGAGGAGAAGAGGAGAAAGGCAAATACGACTTTGTGGTGAGCCGTGCCGTCATGCCACTGCCCGACCTTGCCAAGATAGTAAGGAAAAACATATCGAAAAAATGCTTCAACGCCATGCCAAACGGTATAATATGCCTGAAAGGCGGAAACATTGAAGAGGAAATCAAACCTTTCAGAAACATCGCAGAGGTAATGCCTATCAACACAGTGATGACAGAGGAATGGTTCGATGAGAAATATATCATACATATACCTATTTAATATATTAATAATATGATGGAGATAAAGACCTTCGTTTGCAACATGCTCGAAGAAAACTGCTATGTCGTCAGCGACGAGACAAAGGAATGTGTCATCATAGACTGCGGTGCATTCTACGGAGAGGAACGCGATGCTATTGTCAGATATATAGACAACAACCAGCTGAAACCTGTTCATCTGCTGGCTACACACGGACACCTTGACCACAATTTTGGCAACAATACCATTCTCGAACACTACGGACTGAAGCCAGAAGTAGCCGAAGGCGACAGGAACATGATGAACAACTACAATCAACAGGCACAGAAATTCTACGGCATGCAACTGAACTTTGAACTGCCTGAGGCTGGTTCTGTCATTACCGACAACCAGGACATCACTTTTGGCAATCATAAACTGAAGGTCATACCGACACCAGGACACTCGAAAGGTTCGGTTACATTCTACTGCAAGGAGGAGAACGTGGCATTCACAGGCGACACCCTCTTTCAGCAATCAATTGGCAGAACAGACCTGCACGGAGGCAGCATGATGCAGATAATACAAAGCCTGCGCATACTGGCACAGCTGCCCGACGAGACTGTTGTCAAGCCCGGACATGGCAACGATACGACAATAGGCAGGGAACTGGAAAGCAATCCATTCATGGAGAGATAAAGGCAGGAATACAATTTATAAACATATTCGCGTGAGTAAGGCAGAAAAGATTATACTCGGCATCGATCCCGGCACCAACGTCATGGGCTACGGAGTGTTGCGCGTGGTAGGCAACAAGGCAGAGATGATGGCAATGGGCGTCATCGACCTGCGCAAAGTTGGCGACACATACATGCGTCTGGGACGAATATTCGAGCGCGTTACAGGTATCATAGACGAATATCTACCCGACGAAATGGCTATCGAAGCACCGTTCTTTGGCAAGAACGTACAGTCAATGCTAAAACTTGGACGTGCTCAGGGAGTTGCCATAGCGGCAGCAATACACCACAGTGTGCCAATACACGAATATGCCCCACTGAAAATAAAAATGGCAATAACCGGACGCGGACAAGCGTCGAAAGAACAAGTTGCAGGAATGTTGCAGCGACTGCTTAACATACGGGAGGACGAAATGCCTCACTTCATGGATGCAACAGACGCCTTAGGTGCTGCATACTGCCACTTCATGCAGATGGGTCGACCAGAATCGCAGGTTAATTATCGCGGTTGGAAAGACTTTGTGGCAAGAAATCAGGGACGAGTGAAATAGTAGTAATACCAATATGTTTTGCCATAGACATCACGAATATGTGAGATGTTTTCTTTCTTGGCGTCGCGCATCTTCATGAAGTCATTGTAGTCAGTTAACATTGCATCATCTTTTATTGACAGACTGATACTGTCTGTGTTGGTGGAATAAATTACAACGGCTTCACGATAGTGTCGCGGCAAACTTTCATTTATTTTATAATGCTTAGGCAACTCACTGACAAACATAGCAAGATTCTTATCAAGCAACAGTTTCATCAGGGCATAGTCCCCCCTGTAAGCACGTGTTTTACTCAGAAACTTTATACTGTCGGAAGGAAACATCAGCGATACTGCGCCAGTCTTGTTTGGCAAAAGAGATTCTGAGCCTCCACATACCGGGTAATCGAAGAAATGTTCACCAAGTTTTTTCTCTTGCGAAAGACAAAACGCACGCAACATGGTAAGACTACTGTCTGCTGACAACGACTTCTCTCCTACCCTCAGTGCTTTTCCATATTCGCCACGCAACATCATTGCCTCCATGCGCATACGATAGTGGAAAACATCATTGCTGGCAGTCGTTAGCCCTACAAAGATGAACATAATACACATTTGCAGAAGATTTATCCACAACAGATTGACAACAAAACTGAACTTCGCTGAAACATTTTCTATTTGCTGATATTGGCGCAGGAAGAAAACTACAATGGCATAGACAATTAGCAACAGTGGCGCCGTGAAAACCCAATGACCCAAAGAACCTCCGTTGACAATGGACGGACGGACATCGGTCAGTATCGACAAAAACAACAGCGAAGGGAAATATGTCAGTGCATAGAAACGCAGTTCCAGTCGTGTCACGAAATAGACAAGCAGGTGAACAATGTATAAGGAAATAGTTATCAATATTCCACCTATCAACGGACTATAGTGTGTTTTGCCGCCAGAAAAAATGAATTGCCCTAATGACAACATCTCCGACTGATAGAAATAGAGGTATGAAAAGGTAAATATAAAGAATACTGCTGCACAAATAATGTGCATAACAAAGGCATTTGAGTTGTTAGCAAAAGATGATTTCCTTTTATACATTTTGATGTTGGTTTTATTTGTCTTCAAGTTTTAGAACTACTGCAGAGCGCGCCGGTATGTACAGTTTTAGCCATCCTTTATGCTGTTTAGCATACAACTGGTCGAAGTTAGTAAAGTGTGTTACTGAGTCATCTGCCAATCCATTGCCTCCATACTCGATGCTGTCGGTGTTCAGCATAACGTTGTATGAGCCTTCTGGCACCAGAAGACCATAATCTGCATAGGAAACTGTTGGCGAGAAATTGAAAACAAAGAGCAAATTGCCACGCATGAAAGCCAACATCTGTTGGTTGTCGTCATGCCATATTTCCAGAATTGCAGTTCCGACAAAATCGTTTGTACCTTTGACGAGTCTTATCATATCTCTGTCGAAAACACCTAACCACTTGTAACACAGGTCATCTGCATCGACGAGAGACCATTGGCGACGTGCATATTTATAACTCCAGTTGTTGTTTTCACGTGGGAAATCAATCCACTCTGGGTGTCCAAACTCATTTCCCATAAAGTTAAGATATGCACCGTTTATAGTCGACAGCGTTGCCAACCTTATCATCTTGTGAAGTGCAATTCCACGATTGACGGTATCATTCTGGTCGCCTATGCGGAAATGCCAATACATATCGGAATCTACCAAGCGGAAGATTATAGTCTTATCACCAACCAATGCCTGGTCGTGGCTTTCACAATACGAAACGGTAAGCTCATCTTTACGCCTGTTGCACAGTTCCCAGAATATTGACGATGGTTTCCATTTTTCGTCGGGTTGTTCCTTTATTATCTTTATCCAATAGTCCGGTATGTTCATCGCCATGCGATAGTCGAATCCCATACCACCGTCCTCAAAACTTGCAGCGAGTCCGGGCATGCCGCTGACTTCCTCTGCTATGGTAATTGCATCGGACTTAACCTGATGAGCAAGCAGGTTTGCCAATGTAAGATAACTTATAGCATCTTCATCCTGTCTGCCATTGAAATAGTCGTCATAGCTGACAAAAGACTCGCCAAGACCATGACTGTAATACAGCATTGACGTAACACCATCGAAGCGAAAGCCGTCAAAATGAAATTCCTCAAGCCAGTATTTACAGTTTGAAAGCAGAAAATGCACTACTTCTTTCTTGCCATAGTCGAAACATAATGAGTCCCATGCCGGATGACGCCTGCGCTCCCCCTGACAGAAATACTGACTTTCGTCGCCTGCCAGCAATGCCAGTCCTTCGTTCTCGTTCTTAACGGCATGGGAATGAACAATATCCATTATGACAGCTATGCCCATAGTATGAGCTTCATCTATCAGTCTTTTTAATTCTTCAGGTGTACCAAATCTGCTCGACGGGGCAAAGAAAGAACTGACATGATAGCCGAAGGAGCCATAGTAAGGGTGTTCCTGTATAGCCATCAACTGTATGCAGTTATATCCTGCTGCTGCTATTCTCGGCAAAACATTCTCTCTAAATTCGTTATATGTACCAACTCGCTCAGCATCCTGCCCCATACCTATGTGACATTCATATATGAGCAACGGACTGCGGTTTGGATGAAAGTTGCTGTTTTTCCACACATATTTATCAGTTGGATTCCATACCTGTGCCGAGAACAAACCTGTCTCTTCATCCTGTACAACACGGTTTGCCCATGCCGGTATGCGTTCTCCCTGACCGTTTCGCCAATAGACATTCATTTTGTAATGCTGCCCATGCGACATTGCATCTATGGGCATACGAATCTCCCAGTCGCCAGTGTTGCCTATACGAGTTAGACGAAACTGCTCAGTTTCCTGCCAGCCATTAAAATCTCCGACAAGATATATTGCCGTTGCATTTGGAGCCCATTCCCTGAACACCCAGTGTCGACCGACTGCGGTATGTCCGCTACTGGTATTGAGACCTGCGTCTTCTGATTCTGCCTGTTCTATGTGCAAGCCATAATATTTATAGCCGTTTGCGAAGTCAGACAATGGTATCTGATTTTTCAACGTCAGCGAATACAGGCTTCTTATAGCATTGTCGTGTCTGCGCCTGATTGTATTTTCATACGGTTTCAGCCACTCGTCGCGTTCTATTATTTTAATATTTGAGTTTGGCACGGTCATACTTCGCTATTCCTCTATTCGTCGTCCATTCTCGTATCGCCCATGAGCCGTAATCTTGCCATCGCGGTTCTTTTCAACGAAGTTACCATCGCGCTTGTCGTTAACATAGTATCCTTCGAAGCGTTTTCCATCCTTTGTTTCTTCTATGGCGCCACCATTGCGTTTGCCATTGCGGTAAACACCTTTAAATCTGCTGCCGTCGTGATAATGGATTATTACCTCTCCGTCTACATTTCCATTCTTAAACTGTCCGTCAAACACATCCCCTGTTCTCTTCGTCAGTTTGCCACGACCATTCTGCTTGTCGTTTTTCCATTCTCCGACATACATGTCTCCATTTTTCCAGACAAAAGTTCCAGTTCCAGACTTGTCGCCGTTTAGGAACTGACCTGTATATTTGTCGCCATTGGCAAAGGTGAATATTCCTTCGCCAGTGCGCTCTCCTTCTATATAATTTCCTTCGTAGACATCTCCGTTTTGGAATTTATATATACCCTTGCCGTTCTGGTTATCGTTTTTCCATTCACCTATATATATATCTCCGTCAGCATACTTAAACGTGCCTTTGCCTGAGCGTTGATTGTCGAGCCACATTCCTGTATACGAAGAGCCATCACCCCAGTCGAACGTGCCCTCACCGTTTTTCTTGTCGTCTTTCCACTTTCCTTTATAAAATGCACCGTTCTTAAACTTATAAGTACCTTTGCCGTCGCGTTTATCCTGTTTCCATTCTCCGTCATATTTGTCGCCATTATAGTAATACATGATACCGTGTCCGTGCTGATAGTCGCGATACCACAGTCCTTCGTAACGGTTGTTGTTGGAAAAATAGAACGTGCCCTTGCCGTGCTGCTGGTCATTCAGCCATGAACCTTCATACTTCTCTCCGTCGGAGAAAGAATAGACACCTTCTCCACAGCGCATGCCTTTTACATATTCGCCCTCATACCAGTCGCCATTCTTATATACTGCACGACCTTTGCCATGAGGTTTTCCTGACATCATTTCACCACTATATTCTCCCTTGTCCTTTGTCACGCACGAGCCAAGAGTAATCTTCTGTGCTGCAACAACTTGCGATGCAACAAGAAAAGCTATTGTCAAAATATTCTTATGTATTCTCATTTTTTCTAATTAATATATGCTGCGAAATTAAGAAAAAAACTCTATACGACAAAAAGCATTAGCATTTTTTAGTTAAGTTATGGGCTATTAGTTAAATTATTCGTACTTTTGCAACATGAAATTCACAGCAATTATACCTGCCCGATATGCATCATCACGATTTCCGGGCAAACCATTGGCTGTTCTTGGAGACAAGATGGTCATACAACATGTTTATGAACAAGTCAGTAAGGTGCTTGAAGACGTTTATGTAGCTACTGACGACGAGCGTATCTTCGATGCCGTACAAGGGTTCGGCGGAAAGGCCGTTATGACTTCAGCAAATCACAGAAGCGGTACTGACAGGGTGTGCGAAGCGATTGAGAAACTCAACAGTGATGCCGACGTAATCATCAATATTCAGGGCGATGAGCCATTCATCAAGCCTGAGCAGATCAAGACGGTTATGCAACTGTTCGACAACGAAGATACGGAAATTGCTACGCTTGGCAAACATTTTGAAACTATGGATGCCGTAGACAATCCGAATTCTCCAAAGATTGCCGTCGGAAGAAACGGCAGGGCACTGTATTTCAGCCGCAGCGTCATTCCCTTTGTCAGAGGCAGGGAGCATGCCGAATGGCTGAAAGCCTATCCATTCCTGAAGCATATAGGCATATACGCTTATCGTCGCGACACACTTATGCATATAAGAGACCTGTCGCCTACTCCGCTTGAGATAGCCGAGAGTCTGGAACAGTTACGCTGGCTGGAGAACGGAATAAACATCAGAGTCGGTCTGACCAACGTAGAAACAATAGGCATCGACACGCCCGATGACCTCAGAAAAGCTGAGGCGTTTCTTAAAACGTTGATGTAAAGCAAAATAAAAATAAATAATGTGTAATGAACGATTAACTTATTTTGTCATTTCGCATATTATTCGTAATTTTGCACCCCAAATAGATTTATATATATAATAAACATTTTAGACATGATAATTAACAAAATTCACGCGAGAGAGATTCTCGATTCAAGAGGTAATCCTACAGTTGAAGTTGAAGTAACATTAGAGAATGGAATCATGGGGCGCGCTTCTGTACCATCAGGTGCATCTACAGGCGAAAACGAAGCACTGGAACTGCGCGACGGAGACAAAAAGCGATTCTTAGGCAAAGGTGTACTCAAAGCAGTTGATAACGTAAACAATATTATTGCCCCAGCACTCAAAGGCGACTGCATATTAGACCAGCGCGCACTTGACATGAAGATGATAGAGCTTGACGGCACATCTACAAAGTCGAAACTTGGTGCCAACGCCATTCTCGGCGTTTCACTGGCTGCTGCACAGACAGCTGCTAAGGCTCTTAACATACCACTCTACCGCTATATCGGCGGATGCAACACTTACACGCTGCCTGTACCTATGATGAACATCATCAACGGTGGTGCTCACTCTGATGCACCTATCGCATTCCAGGAGTTCATGATTCGTCCGGTAGGAGCAGCTACAGAGCGCGAAGCTATTCGCATGGGTGCTGAGGTATTCCACGCACTGGCTAAGTTGCTGAAGAAGCGCGGACTGTCTACAGCCGTTGGCGACGAAGGCGGTTTTGCACCAGCACTCGATGGCATAGAAGATGCTCTCGACAGCATCTGCCAGGCTATTCGCGACGCTGGCTACGAGCCGGGCAAGGACGTGAAGATTGCTATGGACTGTGCTGCAAGTGAGTTTGCTACTTGCGAAAACGGCGAATGGTACTACGACTACCGCCAGCTGAAAGACGGAAAGAAGAAGGATCCTAACGGAAAGAAACTGACTGCAGAAGAGCAGATAAAGTATCTCGAAGAACTGATAACCAAATATCCTATTGACTCTATCGAAGACGGACTTGATGAGAACGACTGGGACAACTGGGTAAAACTGACAAAAACCATCGGCGACCGCTGCCAGCTTGTTGGCGACGACCTCTTCGTTACAAACGTGAAGTTCCTCGAAAAGGGTATCCGCATGGGTGCTGCAAACTCTATTCTTATCAAGGTAAACCAGATTGGCTCACTGACAGAGACTCTCGATGCTATAGAAATGGCTCATCGTCATGGCTACACAACGGTTACTTCACACCGTTCAGGAGAAACAGAAGACACAACTATTTCTGACATCGCTGTAGCAACAAACTCTGGACAGATAAAGACTGGTTCGCTTTCTCGTACAGACCGTATGGCTAAGTACAACCAGCTCATCCGCATTGAGGAAGAACTGGGCTGCACATCTGCTTACGGCTACAAGAAATTCTAAGCCTGTTAGACTTTAATTGGACTTATATTTTCTCTGCAAAGAGGAATATAGAAGCATAAAAAATAAATCTCTATGCCTTGCCGACGGCTATATGTCGCACAACGGGCATAGAGATTTTATTTTTGTTTCTCTTTTATTTATGTTTTTCCTCTATACTTCCTTACTTCGAGAAATCTGTACACTACACAAAAGAGTTGCCGGTATTTTTTCTGGCAACTCTTTTGTTTTGCTGTCTGCACTGTGCAGTTTAGATGAGTTCTATCGAGCGTTTGATGAACTTATTGAGTGCTGCTCCCTTCAACATTCCGTTCTGCAGCAGGGCGATGTCGATGAGCTGATGTATTGTCGAATTGTCTTTCACGGCATCGCAGATTATCTGCTTCTTCTTGTCGCGCTGCTCCTGCACTGCCTTTTCCGTGTCGGCAACATCTTTCTTTTCGTCGTCGGTTATTTCCTCCGGTTTCTTCTTTCCCTGTTCCTGACGCAGTGCTGCGAGTCGTGCTTCCAGTCCCTTTATCTCGCTGTCTACAGGTTTCAGGCTGTCGCTGCACGATGTCGACACTTCGTCGAGGACCGTCTTTATCAGTCGATGGTCTGCATTTAGAACAAAATTAAATGTGTCCGGCATCTGCGCATAGAAGTTCATTCCACTCTGGAAGCGGCTGATGTCCTTCATTCGGCGCATGTATTCGCTCTGCGTTATCACTACCGGAGCAGCCTCGTTGCCGAGCGATTGTATCTCAACGTAGAACTCTGCCTTGTCGAGTTTAGGCATCTGCGAGCGGAAAGCCTCTGAGAGTCGGTCGGTTTCGTCGGCATTCAGTTCGTTCTTTGGCGCATCTTCTTTCTGTATCAGGCGGTCTACGATGTCGCCGTCTACACGCATGAAGCGGCATTTCTCCAGTTTTTGCTCCAGTCGAGAGATAAGTGGCGTGTCAAGGTCGCCGTCCATTAGCAGCACGCTGTAGCCTTTCTCGCGTGCAGCCTCTATGTAAGTGTACTGCTCGTCGCTGTTGGTTGCGTAGAGATATACCAGCTGACCGTCCTTGTCGGTCTGGCTGTCCTTTATCAGGTTGTGGTATTCTTCAAGCGTGAAATACTTGCCGTCGACGTCTTTCAGCAGTGCGAAGTCCTTTGCACGGTCGTAGAACTCGTCTTGCGAGAGCATTCCGTAGTGTATGAAAATCTTGAGGTTGTCCCACTTTTCCTCAAACTCCTTGCGGTTGTCCTTGAATATTCCGCTGAGTCGGTCGGCAACTTTCTTGGTTATGTATGTAGATATTTTCTTCACGTTTGCATCGCTTTGCAGATATGAACGGCTGACGTTGAGCGGTATATCGGGACTGTCGATTACTCCGTGCAGCAGTGTCAGGAACTCAGGCACGATGCCTTCCACCTGGTCGGTTACGAACACCTGGTTGCAGTAGAGCTGTATCTTGTTGCGCTGCAGGTCGATGTTCGACTGTATGCGTGGGAAGTAGAGTATTCCTGTGAGGTTGAACGGATAGTCTACGTTGAGATGTATCCAGAACAAAGGTTCGTCCTGCATAGGATAGAGCGTGCGATAGAACGTCTTGTAGTCTTCGTCTTTCAGTGTGCTCGGCGACTTTGTCCACAGTGGCTCAACACTGTTGATGACGTTGTCTTCCTCTGTTTCCACCTGCTTGCCGTCCTTCCATTCTGTCTTCTTGCCGAAAACGACAGGCACAGCCATAAACTTACAGTATTTGTTGAGCAGTTCCTCTATCTTCGACTTCTCAAGAAACTCCTTGCAGTCGTCGTCGATATGCAGCACGATGTCGCTTCCGCGTCCGTCCTTTTCTATCTCCTCAATAGTAAATTCGGGACTTCCGTCGCAGCTCCACTTGACAGCCGTCGCACCGTCGCGATAACTCTTGGTTACGATGTCAACCTTGTTGCTGACCATGAACGAGGAATAGAATCCCAGTCCGAAATGTCCGATGATGGCGTTGGCATTGTCCTTGTATTTGTCGAGGAAGTCGTTGACGCCAGAGAAGGCTATCTGGTTGATGTATTTGTCTATTTCGTCGGCAGTCATTCCTATGCCGTTGTCGCTGATGGTCAGTGTCTTTTCCTTTTCATCGAGCACTACCTTCACTTTCAGGTCGCCCAGTTCGCCACTGTAATCGCCCTTCTCTTTCAGTGTTTTCAGTTTCTGTATGGCATCGACGGCATTCGACACCATTTCACGCAAGAAAATCTCGTGATCTGAATACAAGAACTTCTTTATGACTGGAAAGATGTTCTCGGTTGTTACTCCTATATTTCCTTTTTGCATAATATTAATGTTTTTATTTGTTTTGTTTTCTTTTCTATGATAATGACAAACAAATTCTGTGCCAAAGTGCATAATTCGCGAAGAAAACATGGCTATATTTCAAAATTATGACGCTAAAAAATGACTCGCCAGCAAAAAGTGTGCCAAACTGACACAGATTTTCTTCCAACACTAATTTTGCTGAAAAATTTTGACAGAGAAAAAGTTGCAAAAGAGATGTTAACAAACATTTAGTACAGAAAAAATATGCAAAATCAGACATCAAATACAACTGTTAAAATTGTCAAAGAGTATGTTTGAGGCGGTTATTTGCGTATTTTGCCTTACTATACATTATGTCTGACATCCCCAAACATAGTGTCTGACCTCCTCAAACACACTGTTTGACAATCTCAAACATGCTCTTTGACAATTTTAACACTCACATTTTCTGCACAAAACACTTATATTTTGCGTTATCATTCTGAAAGTCAGACAAATACGAATGCACGCAAAATACGGGCGTATTTTGCTACTTTTATGTGCGGAACGACTTTCGCGGGCATTCTCGCGGCACTTAAACAGCAATAATTGATTATATCTTTTATCGGCAGACAACAGCATCGGGCCGCATCAGAGCATCTTCAGTCCGATGATGGATGCTATGAGTGTTGTCGTGAAAAACAGTCGCCAGAATGTAGCCGGCTCATGGAAAACGAATATGCCAATCAGCACCGTTCCCACCGCGCCTATGCCTGTCCACACCGGATAGGCTATGCCGAGCGGAATATGCTGCACCACTTTGGCAAGCAAGCCCATGCTGAGGAAAGAGAAAAAGACAAATCCTCCTATCCACATCCACCACTCCAAACCGCTGACTTCCTTTGCCCTGCCCAGACAATAAGTGAAGCCTACTTCGCAAAATCCAGCAAAAATCAATAGAAACCAATTCATAAAAAAATAGTCTTGCCTATTGAGGGCTGCAAGACTATCTCGGCGTCTCCTTCTAAGGCAGTGCAAAGATAAGCATTTTTTTTACTTCTGCCACGAAGAAGCAATATTTTTATCTGCAAATGTCAACAATGCCGCATCAGCTCATTGAGCCTATCAACATCGCCGTCGGTCGTTGCCCAGCTTGTGGCGAACCGAGTTACGGCTCGTCCGTCGGGCAGTTTCTCCCACGTCTCAAACGCTATCTCGCCTGCAAGACTGTCAGCCTGCTGCTGCAAAAGGATAGGAAACTGCTGGTTTGTGGGTGAGTCGATGTAGAACGGAATACCGTGTTTCTGAAACACAGACTTCAGCTTCATAGCCTTGTCTATGGCATTTCGGCTGATGTCGAGATACAGATTGTCGGTGAAAAGCGTGTCAAACTGCAATCCCAGCAGGCGTCCCTTTGCAAGCAAGGCACCATGCTGCTTGACGATAGAGAAGAAGTTTCGCGGTGCATTTCCCTTAGGAAAGACCACTGCCTCACCACACAGCGCACCAATCTTCGTACCGCCAATGTAGAACACATCGCACAGTTGCGACAGGTCTTCCATCGTTATGTCAGCCTCATCGCATGCCAGACCGTAGCCGAGACGCGCTCCGTCGACAAACAAGAGCATGCCGTAGTCATCGCATACACGTCTGATTTCGGTCAGTTCCTGACGTGTGTATATGGTTCCATACTCAGTGGGAAACGATATATATACCATCTCCGGAATAGCCATGTGCTGCCATGTAGGGTCGCCGAAGAATGTGGCAAGATGGCAGCGCAGAGCCTCTGCCGTCATCTTTCCGCTGCACCCGTCGATGGTTATGACCTTGTGTCCCGACAACTCCACAGCGCCCGACTCATGAACGGCTATATGTCCGGTGCTGACAGCAATGACAGCCTCGTGATGACGCAGCATACCGTCGATGACAGTGGCATTGGTCTGCGTGCCTCCCACAAGCAGAAACACATCAGCAGCCTGCCTGCCGACAGCCTGCCTTATCTTCGCTATGGCAGACTGCGTATATATGTCGTCGCCGTAGCCGGCATGCTGCTCCATGTTGGACTCTACGAGCCGACGCAATATTTCTGGGTGCGCACCTTCATTATAGTCGCAGGTGAATGAAATCATAGCTGTATCTTAATGGTGTTCAGGCACTATTGCGAAATAAACAAGGTCGTCGCCGCCGTCGTTATAGAGCGCATGCGACTTGCCCATAGGACAATAGTGCACCGTTCCGGCTGCCACTTCCTCGCGCTCGCCTTCATAGTCTACATGCCCCACTCCACTTATTATATATATAATTTCGGAGTTCTGCTCGTGCTGATGATAGCCTATATTGGCACCAGGAGTAAGCCGGCTCATCATTATCTTGTTCTTTTCGTCAACAAAGTTGCGGGTAACCAATAGACCGTTTCCTCCCTTGAAACGGTCTATTGATTGCTGTTCTATTTCTGAATAGTCGATTATCATTTTTATATACTTTATTTAGAATGTATATTTCAGTCCAATCTGTCCGCGCCAGCGGCTGTAGTAGTCCTGATAGGTACGTGTGGCATACTGTCCCGTGAACTGGTATGTGCCGTTGCCCTGATAGTTTACAGGACTGTAGTAAACGCCAAATCCGTCGCCATAAGTATGTCCCCAGTCCTTGTTCAGGAGGTTACCCAAGTTGAGGATGTCGAGAGACAACTCAATAGAATGTATCTGCTTGGCAACCTTGAAAGAGTATTTCTCGGCAATGTGGATGTCGAAATGGTGCTCGAAAGCAAGGTTGTCGGCATAGCGTTCATAGTACTGTCCGCGATGCTTGCTCAGATATGGGTCTCCCGAAATCCAGTCTTTCAGCAACTGGCGCTGCATGTCCTGAGTCAGGGTCTGACCGTTGTACTTAGTCTCCTCAAAGTTCATTCGGTCGATTTGCGCATCTGTCGGTATGAAGAACAGGTCGTTGCCACTCTGTCCGTCGCCATTAACGTCGCCGTAATAGTATATGGTGTATGGGCTGCCGCTCTTTGCCTGATAAATTAGTCCTATGGTTGTCGTGAAGTTCTTGGCAGTCTCGAAACGATAGAAAGCAGATGCCTGTATGCGGTGAGGTATGTTGAAGGCACTGTTTCCGAGTTCCGGCGAGTTAGGATTGCAGTGCGTATAGTTATAGCGGAAGTTGCTTGCAGCTACCGACGAACTACCATTATTGATGGTCTTCGACTGTGTCCATGTATAACTTGCCATGAGGTCGAGACCGAAGTCGAAATGCTTTTCAGCCTTGATAGAGAGGTTTACGGTGTGTCCCTTAGATGTGTTGTAGAGCCCGTAAACGTGCGTGAAATCGGTACCTGTAGTTACACGCTGCATCATAGGACGGTTGTCCCATTCCAAGCCATAAGTCTGTCCGTAGGTCTTGCCTGTCTCCTCGTAAGCCAAATCCTTATAGTAGATATCGTTGAGAGTCTTTGAGAAGATGGCTTCTGCTGTCCAGTTGATGCCTAACAGACGGAAATCGAAACCTAAGTTGACGCGGAAATTCTGTGCAAACTTGAACTTGTTTTCAAACACGTTGATGGTCTGGCTGCCCAAAGCATTGAGTTTCTCTGCATTAGGCAACTGTCCGTTAGTGTCAAGTATCAGGTCTAAGCCTTTCGTTGCATAACTGTCGTAGGTAGACATCTGCACACCAGTGTTCTGATAGTTGTTGCTAATCCATACAAATGGTATTCTACCAGTGAAGATACCGGCTCCTCCGCGAAGAATGTACTTGCGGTCGCCTGCCATATCCCAGCGGAATCCGACACGTGGACTTACGAGCGGTGTGCTCGACAGACGGTGGTCTGTTCTCACGTTCCAACCTTTAGACTCTGCGTACTCGTTGAACGGAACGTTTGCAACAGGTTTGTCGGGGAAAACAGGAATGTCCATTCTGAGTCCGAGAGTAAGCTGGAAATAGTCTGTTGCATCCCATTTGTCCTGAGCATAGAAACCAAGCTGTCCTGCCTTGAAACCTATCTTCCAGCGTGGATCGCCAGTAACGTCTACGTTAGCCATACCAAAGCGATACTCATTAAGATACTGGAATGTAGGATCGAGTGCATTGTTCATATAGTCTTCATAATATTTATTGAAGTGTTCCAGACTGTTGAAGTAGTAAGAACCGTTAGCATCCTCGATGAAAAGGTTTGCAAACTTGTAGAGTTCGTTGTGTGTTCCGAATGTGAAAGTGTGGTTTCCACGATACCAAGTAAGGTTGTCTTCCAGCGTATATATATCCTGGTCGAGCGCATTTGCCATAGAGCTTCGTTCGTTACCGATATTAAGCGTACCGCCCGTCTTGTTTACATAATAGTCTGTTATGTTGCCGTTGGCATCGTAGACAGGCAGACTTGCACTGCCGACGTTGCGAATGCTTATCATAGGGAAGGCACGCGACACATCGCGCTGATCGCGTACTCTGACGTAAGATGCACGCAACTCATTGGAAACGTTCGGAGAAATACGGCTCTGCAACTCTGCCGTGAACGAGTTTGTAAGGCTCTTAAACGGGTATGAATAGCTATCGTCATTGACAGAAGTTCTACCACTTGTGTTTTTCAACTGCTTGGCGCTGACGAGACTCCAGCGAACACTTGCCTTGTTGAACTCATTGATATTCCAGTCGAGTTTGACTCCTGCTTTTGTACTCCTTGTATATATTTCAGGGTTAGAGAATGCTCCATCGTATGTGATACCCTGACGGGCAGCCATATCTTTCACTTTCTGCAGAACATCGTCAACAGTGTTTCCTGCCATAGACTGATAGCCATACTGTCCATAGTCTCTAAGGAACTGTGCGTCCTGAGCACTTGTCAGCAGCATAGAACCATTTGTGCCATAGCCAAAGAGGTTTGGATATTCCTTGTTTGCCTGCTCGAAATTGGCAAAGAAGAATAACTTGTTCTTGACGATTGGACCACCGATGGTTACACCAGCCTGAAACTCATTCTGTTCATCATACTTCTCACTGTACTTGCCATTGGTCATCTTATATTTTGAACCAATTAAGCTTTTGTTGTAGCCATAGTAGTAAGCCGAACCGTGAAACGTGTTTGTACCGCTCTTCGTGATGGCATTTATGGCTCCACCCGTAAAACCGCTCTGGCGCACGTCGAATGGTGCGACATTGACGTGTATCTGGTCTATCGTTTCCATAGATACTGGCTGGGCACCTGCCTGTCCGCCATTGTTGCCGCTGGCAGCAAGTCCGAAAACGTCGTTGTTCATGGCACCGTCAATCTGGAACGAGTTGTAGCGGTTGTTGGTACCGGCAAACGACATCACGCCACTGTTTGTTACGGTCAGTTGCGGATTAAGTCGTGCAACGTCGGCAATGCCGTGAGTGATGCTCGGCATGTCGTTTATCATCTGCGAACTGATGCTCTGTGCTGCACCGGTCTTTGTAGAATTGAGTCCGGCACGTCCGAGAACGACCTGCTCGCCAAGCATCTTGACATCTTCCTCAAGGCTGCATGAAAGTGTCTGAGTTTCTCCAAGCATAAGATTAACATCGCTGAAAGTCTGCTGCTTGTGTCCTATGTAGTTGACCGTAATAGTATATGGTCCACCGACACGCATACCCTGTATAGTATAGCGACCGTCTATATTTGTTACTGCACGATATATTGTGCCCGAAGGCTCGTGCTTGGCGGTAATCGTTGCACCGATGACCGTCTCACCGTTGGAAGTAATCTTACCGGTTACTCCAGATGTTGTTACCTGTGCCATGATTGTTGTCGTAAAAGCAAAAATCAAGGTCAGCAAAAGAAGAAGACTTTTCTTTCTCATGGTTATATAAGTTTTAACATTTATAGTATTCATTTTATTGTTTCTCAGTGCAAATATATAAATTCTATGACAGATAACGAAAATATATTAATATATTTCTTGTTATTACAATACATAAAGCCATTTTTTGCACTAAATATATTTATTCCAATGTGGGATGCAAGCATTTCATAACTTTCCTGCGTATGGCAAAGATATTGAAGAGACTCACTAATACCACTAAGGCTATTCCTATGATGAGTGTTGCAAACATACTCTGTGTTGGAAGTTGCGGGTATAATAACTCTATCATGCCCATATAATATGTTCTGGCAATCATGATAATGGCTACGGCAATAAGCAGAACAATAGTCAGCATAGACACCGTGAGCACCTGATAAGGACGTGCCACTTGAGATGGGCTATAGCCTATAAGTAACAGATTCTGCATCTTGACTGCATTTTTCTGAACCAATAGGTATATACTGAGCATGAGTATATAGAAACTCAATATTGCTATTACTATGCCGATAACAACTACTAAGCCTACTATGAGACGCAGGAATGATATTGTTTTCTCTGCGTTTGGATTGCCACTCTCTGCTTCGTAGCCTTGTTCTTCCAAGTAACTGTTCAGTTGCTGTTCTTTATTGGGCTGTCGTTCTACTATCAGTCGAGTTGGATTTACTTCTGTCTGGTCTGCATATTTGCCATTGCTCCACTGCATGAAAGCATCGGGCACAAGTATGGTCGTTAATCTGCTCGAGAAGCCAACTACCCTTCCTTTATATATATCGGTAGAGCCACGACCATGCAAAGACAATTCTACATCTATCATACCTACAAGTCCGTCGCTGATGCGTGGCAAAGAACGTGCTTGTGCAAAACCGAAGTTATACATATTAATATAACTGCGTGGAAGAATGATAGGCACAGACTGGTCGCCTTCTTTCCACTTCCATTGTTCCAAAGGAACATCAATATAGTCGTCTGGAATACTCTCAAAATACATCTCAGTATTGAGCAGCCGTTTACCATTCACACCTATTGAGGCATCAATACGATATTCTGCCGAAGTGAAACGGGCAACACGCTTGACATAAGGCGACTGCTCCAGAGTTTCAATGTCTGACGGAAAGAAATTGGCAGAGCGACCACTGATTGTGTTTCCTGTTCCTATTTTTTTATTGACTATTAGATAGTCTGCCTTCATAAACGAGTCAGGAGCAGTGAAAACAGGTATTACATCACGATAGAACTGATAGCCAAGAAGTATGATTGTCATGCCGAAAAGATTGGCAAAGAAGAAGCCTGCTATCTGTGGCACACTGATGTGCTGACGCAAAAGTTTCCAAACAAGATTCATAAATTCAGTATTTTATCGTATTGAAAATTAATATGTTTGCCTATACTTGTTACTATCAGCGCTGCGCCCTGACGCTTTGTTTCTGTTGTAATGATATCTCCCATTATTGCAGCATTCGCGTCATCGAGGTGGCTTATAGGCTCGTCAACAATCAAGAACTCATACGGCTGTACCAGAGAACGTATAAGTGCCACACGCTGCTGTTGACCAAAAGACATACGACCAATCTTCTCATTCAGTTTGTCGACTATGCCTAACTGTTCGAACCATTTTTTTATCTGTTCTTCATCGGTATATCCGGTCAGATTGTTCTTTATCATTACATTTTCAAATGCCGTTAATTCTGGGAACAACCGCAATTCCTGAAACAAATGGCTGACATGCCTTCGTCTTGTGTCTGTCCACTGTGCGATGGAATAATTCTTTGTATTTTCATCGTCGAACAACAGTTGTCCACTATAATCGGAGCGATAACCAAGCAAATAACTGCAAAAGGTGCTTTTACCTTTTCCACTATCCGCCTCGACAAGATATGTCTTTCCACGCTCAAACACAACATCCTGCCTCCATACATCAGAACTCAGTTCTTTCTGCATGGCAAACACCTGAGGCAAGACATTATGCAATTTTATTCTGTCCATTATTATCTTTTATTTTTATTATGAACCTCCACTCATCCTAACTTATTGTCGCTACAACAGTTCGGGCATTGCCGAAAAATGACGCAATGACATCGGACAGCACTTCTTTCAATGGCGTTTCCAGTTTTTCGACAGCACTATCGAGATGATAAACAAGCACCATACGACTGTCATTACGTGCCGATAATATATTCAAATATTTGCTGTTGTCTGCTATACTGTCAGATCCCTTATCTGTTGTGAACAGTGCCTTGCATTCTACATCGGTTGTGCCAAGAAAACGATTTGCATCCGTTAGTCCGAAAAAGAAATGCCTTCCAGAGGAATTGTTCCTGTCAAACTGATAATCGAACACATTGTTGCCTATCGTTGTTATTGACGTGCCTGACGGACAACTGCGTTTCCAGTAGTCTACATCTGCAAGCCATTTGATTGAAACAGTCTCTGCATATAGAGTGAAATCAGTTGCGTCGCTTGTTTCTTTTGTTGTCATTATGACCTCTCCATCAAACGAACGAAGTATATTGTCAATGTCTATTGCGGTATTAATTCCTGCCAACATCGATTGAAACTCTTTTCTCTGACGCAGCATATTCAGCAAGTTTTCTCCCTTGACATTCATCATCACTGACATGTCTGACAAGTATATTTTGTTTATAAGAGATGCTTTTACTGGACGGAAGTTTGCCTTTGACTTTTCCATCTGTCTGTTTAGTTTTTCGTTATACGAGAATGTTGATATATCAACACTAATAATTTCATCGTCAGAAGGAGTCATCTCTGCTGCCACTATAATCTGCGACGGATCTACAGAACTTGGCATTCCAAGTGAGAACATCGACGTCAGGGTTTCAGGCAAGGCATGAGAACGTGCAACCATAGATATTGGCGCCGACATTATTTCTAATGTTTCATACAGTTTTGAGTTTCTGATGCTTGCATCTTCGTCTGCTTTAAACCATCGCATGACACGTCGCTGCAGTTGTGCCTTTTCCTGTTCAACAAACGGACCGGCTACAATCAGCGCATCATCGTCGTATGCAAACAGCCAGTTTTGATAGACTGTCGTAATGCTTACACCATCTTTTTTCATTATCGAAGTACATGTACCATCTGGAAGGAGTTTATCTTTTATCAGTTCCGTTATTTTATCTGCTGACTGTACAGAGGCGCAAAGCCCAAGCAATCCATCATTATTTTCAAAAAGATATATCTTCTCTCCTGCGTCTATTCCCGTCCTGTCGCCACTTTCCTTACCTATTATTTTATCCAAGAACGGTAACCTTTTCTCCGACGAATTTGACATAAGCTTTGCTACATCAAGAGAGATGACAGCTGTACTCTCGACTGGTATGCAGTCAATATATTCTTTCTTGCTGCACGAAGTAAATGCTATTGTAAAAAAAACTAACAATAATGATATTGATATGTGCTTCATTTCCATGTACTGTTTCTTGTATTTATTTCCTGCAAATAATATTCATCATCATCACGGCTGCAAGTCCCGCTGTTTCTGTTCGCAGCCTGCTCTTACCTAAGGTTATTGGCTTGTAACCGTTTTTCATGGCAAGTTCCACCTCTTCTACAGAGAAGTCTCCCTCTGGACCAATAAGCACGGTAACGTCGGTATTGTCGTTTATCGTTTCTGCAGAAAGCGCATCAAAGAAATCACAACGACCTATCTCGTCGTAACAATGTGCTATGTATTTCAACCCTTGCCTTTCCTTAGTTATAAAATCCTTGAAGTTCTGCATGTCATTTACGCTTGGAGTCCATGCCTTTCTGCTCTGCTTTACAGCTGAAACAACAATTTTTTCTATCCTGTCTGTACGTATTACCTTTCTCTCAGAGAACGTACATTTCAGGAAAGTAATCTCGTCGAAACCTATCTCCGTAGCCTTTTCCGTCATCCACTCCATACGTTCCATCATTTTTGTGGGTGCTATGGCAAGACAAAGGCGTCCATTCCACGTCTTTGTCTGTGGTATTCTTTCTTCTATTTGGTAAGCACATCGTTTGGCATCTATAGCCATGACCGATGCCTTGTAAAATGTTCCACAACCGTCAATCAGGTGTATTTCATCACCTTCCTTCAGTCGCAACACTCTTATCGCATGTATTGCTTCTTCCGGCGGCAACATTGTCTGGTTCCCAGCATTGGGTACATAGAAAAAACGCGCTTCCTTCATAGTGTGCTACTGTTTATTTTGTTTGCGCCTGTTGAGTTCTTCTTGCAGTTTCGACGCCTGTTCATAGTTCTCACTTTCAACAGCTTTATCGAGAGCTTTTCTCAAGAGTGTATCATTCATCTGGCTTATCGGCAATACCATCTTCGCATTGTCTTCCATCGGCACTATACTATTTGCAATAAACAGACCTGTTGGCGGAATTAATTTAGTGCATACTTAATTCTGCCAATGGGCTTGTCGTTAATGAAGTTTACGTATTGCAGAATGGTAAGTGCACTAATTTTG
>OMZM01000039.1 GCA_900315545.1 uncultured Prevotella sp. | reverse complement strand
GAGGGCTCCGACTGTCCGTTTGCGTCTCGAGTTGATTCTACATTATTATTACTTTATCACTACTTTCTTGCCGTTGATGACGTAAACGCCACGCTGCAGACTGCTGTTGTCCATCTTGCGGCCGTTGAGGTCGTAGACGTCAGCTGTGCCGTTGAGCAGTTCAACTGCCTCAATGCCTGTGATGACGGTGCCGTCGCCGAAGTCGAGGCTGATGCCTGATGCTTCAGTGCCCTCTGGAAGCTCGAAGTAAGCACGGTAGCCTTTCAGCGTTGCGTTAGGACCGCCAACCTTGATGTGTCCTGTAGAAGGAACGACACCATACTTGCCCTGCATGCCTGGAGCAGGGATAGGCTCGAATGTACCCTGGAACTTAGCATTACCGTATGAGTCATACTTAACAGTAGAGAAGCTTACATAAGTAAGGAGATAGCCTCTTTCGTCGAGAGTAACAGGGTTTTCGCTGTAAACGATGTATGGATAACCAGCATAACGTCTGTCTGCAACGTTGAATTTGAGTTCGCCGTTGGTGTAGCCCTTCAGTTCATATACCTTATAGCCTTCGCCGAAGATAGCTTCGAGGTCTGTGTCTGTCAGTGCGAATGGAACACAGATAGTATTCCAGCCCTTCTTGGCTGTATATCTCAGTGCCACCTTGTCCTGATAGCCAGTGCCTAATTCCGTTGCCTCGTTTTCGTCGAGAATAACGGCAGGCTTAACTGTTATGGCAACCTTTTCGCTTTCGAGGTTGATTTCGTCGTTATATACAACGAAGTAAGCGTCGCCGCTGATTATGTCGTCGAGAGTAACATTGACAACAAACTCCTTAGTACCGCCAGCTTCGACAGTCTCAACTGTATCGTCGCCATACTGTGTGTCGCCGATAAAGAACTTGGCAGTCAGCACTTCTTCCTTGCCTGCCATTTCCTTTACAGTAACAGATACTGTATGGTTTGTGAACTGGTTGAATGTAGAACGGATGTTTACTTCAGAGATGACAGCTTCGTGTTCCTTCAGAGCCAGTTTGAAGCCGTTGAGGTTGTCGATACCGTTGCCGCTGTAAGAAGTTGTGAAGCGCAGATAGTAGTATCCGTCTGCAGGTGCAACGAAGTTGACAGGAACCATTGCGCCGCGATTAGCAGTAATGCCATTGTTTTGTGGCACGATATAGTCTGATGTCGCTGCACTGCTTGGCTTGCCGAGCGTGATGCCGTCGAATGTGGCAACCTGCCATGTAGCCTTGTCGTCGGTAGAGTATTCTATCTTGAGACCCTCATCATTCCAGTCGAAGTATGTTTCAATCATCAGCACGTCGTTAGCCTTAGCCTCGAGACGCGGAGTAACGAGCACGGCATCCTTAGCCGTACCATAGGCAATCTGTGAGTCTGCGTATGACTTTGTGCCGATAGTCCAGTTTGCAGCATCCCATCCTGTTGCGAATGTGCCTTCCTCGAAGTCTACATCCCATGCGTTAGGATCCATAGCCTTTGCCGTAGCAACGATAGTCTTGGCTGCCGCCTCGTTGTAAGTAGGAGTAACAGTGATGTTGGCTGTCTTTGAGCCGTAGTTGCCTTCTGTATAGTTGTATGTTACAGTGAATGTCTTAGCCTCGTCTGTGATGACAAGCTGAGCAGGAGAAACGGTAAACTCTTCATTGTCAGAAGCAATGTTGACTGTCAGTTCGCCTGTGCCGACATTGGCTACAGTGTAAGTCTTTTCAGCGTTGGCTGTAACCTTTCCGAATGCAGCTTTCTCGTCTGGAGTAACCTCCATCTTAGGAGCGTTCATATTGAGGTGGAAACCGTTGACAGCATTGAGCTGTATTCCGTTACCGTCGAAACGAATCCTGTAGCTGCCAGCCTCAAGTCCTTCGATATAGAATATTCTGTACTCGTCTGTACTCAAGTCAGCGTTGGCAATAGTCTTGAGAAGTGTAAACTCACCGCCATCTTTAGAGACATAGATAGGCAGTGTGCAAGACCATGTGTTATACTTCTTAACCTCGATAGCCATCTTCTCGCCCTCAGCCACTGTAAGGTCAGGGGTGATAAGGCGTGCGTTTGAACTTGTAGCATAAGCATAGCCGTCGGTAAACGTCCACTTGTTGTTATTCCCCATTTCCCATCCTGCTGGCAGTTCGTTAGCGTCGAATGTCTCTGTAAAGAGAGTATTGTCCATAACATAGCCGCTGACATTGAATGTAACAGTAGCCTGGCTTGGAGCCTCAACCGTGATGACACCGCTCTTTGTACCAGCTGCATCTGCAAGCATCTTGACAGTTACGTCAGCTTCAGCGCCTGCCTCGATAGACTCCGGCACATTTGCAACAGTGAACGATGCATTGTCAGACGTTACCTGAATGTCTGTGAGCGGGCTCTTGCCTGTGTTCTTAATCTTGAATGTTGTTTCTGCTTCAGCATCAACCATACCGAAGTTGTAGTCTTTTGCAACTACTTCCATTACAGGAACAGTAGAGAGCTTACCACCATAGATATCATCAAGAGCGATACCAGCACCAACGAAACGAACATACTTGGCTGTGCCAGGTATCGTTACCTCAGCATCCTTGAAGTCGGTAGTCAGTGCCGCATTGGCAAATGTTCCTTCCTGAGTATCAATCCATGCCGTTCCATTTTCAGAATACTGAACGACTAATGTTGCAGAATAACCTGAATATTGTGGTTCTTTCTTCACCTTGAAGTACATCTTCTCGCCAGCAGCATCAAACTCCATCAATGGAGTCATGAGTGAGTGCTTGTAATAATCCAATATACCAACAGTGCTACCTGAAGACTTATACCATGCATATCCTTTAGAGAAGTCCCATACATAGCTGCTTGCAGAACTACCTGTTGTGTAAGAGCCAATACCCTTTGTTGTCCATCCCTCTGGCAGGGCGTTGCCCGAGAAGTCCTCGAACATCTTTTCTGGGTCTCTCACTGTACATGAAATATTCAGTGTTACAGGCTCAAGACCAGCGGCTGTCGGTGTGAATGTAACAGTACCTGTCGCAGCACCGAGTTCAGCAGGAGCTGTGAAGGTTACTGTCTGTTCGCCTTTGTTGGCAGGAATAGTTACCGTAGTTTCTGATGCCGTAAACGCACCTGTCGTAGAGATATTAACAATTACATCTTCTGTTCCTGGATTCTGGAGAGTGATTGTCTTGGTTGCAGATGGCTCAACAAGACCAAAGCTAACATTGTCGCCAGTCTTATAACCTACAACCTTAAAGGCTGGACCGTCTGCTGCAGATTCATAAGACAATGTCGTTTTGGGGATGAAATACTGTGCAGAGCCATCACCATTGCCCGAGCCTCTGTATCTGCTATAAATCTTGTCAAACCCTCCTGTTCCATAGAAATAAGCACGTTTATACGTACCCTTCACAGAGGTGTATATACCTACGAGCAGGTTGCCTCCACCGTATGAATATTCTTTGGAGAACTGTATATCCATCTCATTAGACGATATAGACAGTGAGCCTGTGTAGACCGTTGTCGCATCGGCATCACCACTGAAAGCTGTATTTAGCGCACCGTCGGCAACTTCTTTCAAATAAACCTTGAACTGAGCAGCACCAAAATTAACGGAAGCATCACTTGAATAGAACTTCAAGGCTGTAATGGTAGCTCCGTCAATGCCTGCAAGATCTGCAGCAGGAATGACGAACTCAGACAATATTCCCTGAGTGTCAGCATAATAGCCGTACATCGGAACATACTGATTAGTCGATGTCCCGTCGTACACGGTCAACGTTTCCTGTGCCCTCAACTGGGTAAAACCCATGAGCGAGAGCATCAACAAGAATAGTAAATTGATTTTTCTCATAAATTAATGTTTTTGTAGTTATACTTTTAGTTATATTATATTTCAGGATTATTCCCTATAATATGTGTTTTTCTATTTATGACAAAATCGGATGCATTATGCTTCCGACATATTACATTATAAAAACTGTAGTTGGGAGCATAATTTGTTATGCTCCCATTACAGCAAAAGTTGTATAATTAAGGATTATTTTACCAAAACCTTCTGTGTCTTCTCACCGTTCTTAACGATGTAGAGACCAGTCTTGAGGTTCATCTGTTCAGCCTTTCCGCTGAATACAATCTGACCTGCTGTGTTATAAACCTTAACGTTTCCGTCTACGTTCTCAGCAGTGTTTATCTCCTGTATTTCGTTTGGCAGACCATCGCTGCAGTCGTCGCCTTCAACCCAAAGAGTAGAGAATGTGCAGCGGTCGCCTAACATTGCAACGCGTGTTGTTTCACCTGTGTTTACGTCAACTTCATAGAGGCATGTGTCGTACTTGCCGTTTGTGCGCCACTCCTTGTCTGAGAGTTCACCCCAGCTGCCCCATTCGTTTATGCCCTTGCCACTGTTGAAGTAGCCTACCCAGTACATCTTGTTTGGATTGCTCTTTGCGAAGCAAGCAGCCTGACGCTTTACCTTAGACATGTAACCCGTAGCAGGGAGTGTCGGCTCGTAAACAACGTATGTTTCGCCAGTTTCATCAACCTTCTCTACAGGATTTGCCATCATGTTTCCTGTTTCAAGGTTGAACTCGTATAGCTGTGCACCAGCCAGTTCGTTGTTGATGTTATAGTATTTGCCATCATCGCCCAAAGCAGCGTTTGCACCACCGCTTGTGAGTGCAAACGCACGTCCTTCAGAGTTGATGGCAAATGTGATGAAGTTATAATAGTACAAACCCTTTGTTATGAGTTTAACGTCCATTGTTTCAAGGTCAATTGTACCGATAGCATAACCTGCGTCTACACCCTCGCGACCTTCGAATTGATCGTCTTCTTCAGTAAAATAGTCTGGATCGCTTGTGATTGCTTCGTTGAGCTGTGCATTGGTTACATAGAACAAACCGTAAACCTTGCCGTCGACTGGATTGTACGACATGCCTGCCGACTCAAGAATTTTAGTTTCAGGGAAATAAGGGAACTTGTTGAGCAGGTCGCCACTGTTGGCATCCCACTGACGTACGGCAAACATTTCCTCAGGCTCCGTTGACTGATAGTCGCGTGAGAATACGGTTGTCAGCTTTCCGTCAACATATACAGAACCAGAGTTAGACACCATAAGACCGAAATTTGTAGCCCATTGAGCCTTGTCAAGATCAGTAAACTGTCCATTCTGATAGAAATCTCCTATCACTACGGCAGGGTCCTTTGCCGGCTGTATCTTATCTGCTCCATTGAGAGTCATGCTGTAAATTCCATGGTCGAAAACAGATATTCCTTTACCCAATTCAGTAGACCAGCCAATGTACTTAGGTGGCATTACCTCACCATCGTCGTGGCGATTGTTTACCAAAATACCCTTAAGCTTAACGTCTTGCGCATTAACTGGCAGAGCCATCAGACCTGCCATAGCAAGAATAGCAAAATAGTTTCTTTTTTTCATTTTAATTTGTTTTTAAAGTTATTATTCTTGTTCTTTTATTTTTTCTTCATGAGAATCATTCTGTTGCTGATTGTCCATGATGTTTTTTATTTCGCTGCAAATATATTATTAAATAAATTATACTACAAATTTTTAATATAAACATTCGACAAATTGCGTTTTTTGAAATAAAAACAATGTTTTATTACATTTTATTTTGTATTTTCACTGTTTTTCTTTACTTTTGCAAGAGGATATAAGGAAATAAAAGAAAAATGAAACATTTATACAGAAAACTAACCATCTTATATATTTGCACTTATATAATAATATGTAATATATATGCAGACATTGCAAACAACAAGAATATCCCAATGTCTCCAGAAAAGATATTGTCAGAATGTGATGTTGCGCGCGACAAAAGCCAATATACTCGCCTGAACGAACTGGCAAGTCAGCTGCTGACGTATGCAAATGACAACAACAACCAACGATATAAAGCATACGCTCTATTCTATAAAGGACTGTCAGAACTGTTTACTGGAAAAGGCAAGCAGTCGATGAAATATCTGAATGAGTCGGAAAATATAGCAAAGGAAATAGATAACGATTCGATAGCCGCACTGACACTGAATGCTAAAGGAATATATCATGCCATGTATGAAAACAACCTGTTTCTGGCACAGAGATATTTTCTGCGCAGTCTCGAAGCAACCAACAGAATGGAATATCAGGAACTGAGAGCACGCGTATACGGCAACCTGATAATACTGTCGCACTCGAAAAACGACACGACGGGACTGCAAAACGCTAAAGACATATATGAATATGGCGTGAAAAACAATAAGTATGAACTGCAATATCTGGGCACATACTACATCGCCATGTACAATCACCTGAAAGGAAACCAGAACGAGGCAGCAAAACATCTGGACATAGCAATAAACATTTTCAACAAATATCCATACGAAGACATTTCGTCGGTATACACACTGTACTCGCAGGTGGAACAGCAGCGCAACAACCTGAACAAGGCAGAAAGCATGGCGATGAAGGCTATTGAGCTGGCTGAAGAATACAAACTGAACATCCTGCTGTCGGATGCCAAACTGCAATATGCTACGGTGCTGAACTCTAAAGGAAACTATCAGCAATCAAACGAAGTAGCATTCGAGGCTCTGAAAGTGGCAGAGAAACAAAACAGGACTAAGGTTGTGGACTGCTATAGACTGATAGCAAAGAACTACAACGCTATGGGCAAGAAAGACGATGCCCTTGACTTTATGGCACGTGCAAACATGGCAATGGACACGCTCAGCACTGTGAACATGGACAGACTGATGCATGAAAGTACTATCATGCACGATATAGAGCAAAAAGAACAGGAGGCTGTACTGCACAAACAGCGCATAGAAGACCAGGACAGGCTGAATATAGTGCTGACTGTCGCAGTCATACTGATGCTTATACTGCTGTTCTATATTCTGCGACTTTACAACCGCAGAAACTCACTCTACAAGAGCATTGTAATGCAGAATGCCAAAGCAACAAAGCGCGAGAAAGAGATGCAGGAACGACTACTGCGCACTCAGGAACAACTGGAAATACGCGAGGAGCAACTGGAACAGGCTACGAAGCACTCGGAAAACCTTATTGAAACGCTTAATAACGTGAGAAAGGAATCGAAGGAACGTGAGCAGGAGGCTATGGCAAGACAACATGCAATAGAACAGGCACACAACCAGGCTAAGCAACAACTGGAACTGCTGGAACAGAAACTGAAACCACATATAGAAGACGACAAGGCGCAGGAGATTTACGACAGGCTGTGTCAGCTGATGGAACGCGACAGAATATATACCGATACGCAACTGAACCGCGAGCATGTGGCAGAACTGCTGAACACAAACCGCACTTATCTGTCGCAGATTATAAAGAACAAAAGCGGCATGAGCTATCTGCAATTTGTCAACTCTTACCGAATAAATGATGCCATACGCATCTTGTCAGACCGTTCGCAGATAAACTATCCGCTGAAACAAATATGTTCAGACTTAGGTTTCAACTCACCTGTTACATTCTACAAACTGTTTCAACAGGCTGTCGGCATCACACCATCGGTATACCGCAAGCAATTCGTAGAACTGAAAGAGGAATAAAACTAATGTATATTATATAGGTAAAGGGATTGAATCAGTCTATACATCATAAAAATGCACAAGAATGAGTATAGCATGTTTCAATCCCTTTTACTTGTTTGCCTAACTTTCTTTTTCTATCAAGTATAGAGTCTGAATAACTGTCTGCCCGACAGCTTTCAGTGTTTGTTTGTCTATATGTTGCATCGTGTCGTCTATCGTATGCCATGTAGGTCCGAAAGAACTGCGTTCATCATAAGGATAATGCGGTATGATGTCTATGGTCGGTATTCCGGCTATTGTGTTTATTGGCACATGGTCGTCGGTGATAGCTCCACCGGTGTCCTGCACAAAATATCCACTGTAGCCTGCCGACTGCGCCGCACTCCATACCTTGTCGACTATGCGCGGTGCATGCTTCATAGAGAACTGTTCCTTATAGAACTGCGCATTCTCGCCTCCAACCATGTCTAAGAGTATTCCAAACATAATGTCCTTGTCTGCATCAGGCTTGTAGTTCTTAGCCCAATGCTGCGCACCAAGAGCCCACGAGTCTTCCATCTGCAAGCCTGTCCACTGTGGGGCTCCCCAGTCCTCAGCATCGAAACAAACGAAATCTATTCCAACATTGATGGTCGTATCATTCTGCACAAGTCTTGCTATCTCTATCATCACAGCCACTCCACTTGCTCCGTCATTGGCTGCAATTACCGGCGTATGCCAGTTTTTCTCATCTGGGTCGTTGTCAGCCCATGGGCGAGAGTCCCAATGGGCACACAACATGACACGTTGTTTTGCTTCAGGGCGAAAACGGGCTATGATATTTGTACTTTTCAATAACGTGCCATCATATCCTTTTAGGTCAGCCTTCTGCTCTTCCACATCACAACCGTACTGTTTGAAACGTTCTACAATCCAGTCCTTGCATTTTTCGTGAGCATCGCTGTTCATCGTTCGCGCACCAAAGGAACATTGCTTCTCGCAATAGAAATATGCAGAGTCTGCACTGAAATCTGGTCCGACAGCATTTGTCATGCCTTCCACATCGTTAGCCACGTCAGTTTTATTTGTTGGCTTACATGCTGCGCACGATATTATAAGCACTATTAATAAATATAGCGATAAATATTTCATTATTCTTTTTTATCTGTAATTGTCGTTTCTGTTCATTATCCCTTTGCCATAGCCAAAACTCTAAGCCAGTTGCCGCCCCAGATTTTTGCTATGTCATCCTTGCTATATCCTCTTCTGAGCAGTTCCACTGTTAGCCTGATGTTCTCCGATGTATCTGCCATTCCCGGCACACCACCGTCGCCGTCGTAGTCAGTACCTATGCCAACATGGTCTATTCCCATAACATCGATTGCATGTTCGAGATGCGCAATGACGTCCGACATTGATGCCTTCCCGTCATTTCGCAGGAAACCGTTATACAATGTTATCTGGCACACTCCGCCTTTCCTTGCCATCGCCTTCATCTGCTCGTCGGTTAGATTGCGCGGATGGTCGCATAAAGCGCGACAACTGCTGTGCGAACAAACTATTGGCACCGACGAAAGTTCGAGTGCATCATAGAATGTTGTTTCTGCCGCATGACTTAAGTCTACAAGCACTCCACAGCGATTCATCTCTCTGACAACATCCTTGCCAAACTTGCTCAGTCCGCCCCACGTCTGGCTTCCACGAGCCGAATCGCAAAGGTCATTATCGCCATTATGGCACAGAGTTATATACACCACTCCCCTGTCGGCAAAATATTTAACCTTACTGATATCGCCTTCAAGTGCCTTGCCATTTTCTATTGCAAACATAATAGAGTGCTTTCCTTCTCGCTTGTTAGCGTATAGTTCGGCAGCGTTGCTTGCCTTGACTACATACAGTCGGTTCTTCTCTATTATATCCTCCAGTTTATTGAAAATGCCGTCAGCATAGTCGAAAGCAGACTTGTCGTAGTCCTGCGGAATATATGCAGCCATAGTTACAGCATCCTGTCGTCCGTCATCCAGCTTATGCATGTCAACAAGAATACGACCGTCGCGTACTGCAAAGTCTATTCCCTGCGGAAACAGCATAGGAGTGTCGCAGTGCGTATCAAGTGTGAGAATATCTGCATGTACATCCTTAGCCTTCATAAAGAGCCTTGCCTCGTCCACAAGCCACTCAAACAGCGGCAGTCCTTGTTCTCCGAGCCATTCGGGATGCCATTGCACACCCAATATGGCGTGATGCTCGCTGCTTTCTATTGCCTCAATCACTCCGTCAGAAGCCATCGCCGAGATTCTGAAACGCTTTCCTGCATCGTCTACAGCCTGATGATGGAATGAGTTTACAGCAATCTTTTCTACATTATTATATATCTCACTCAGCATTGTGCCAGACAGTATGGTTACCGTGTGGGTAGGCTCACACTGAGGGGCGTTTTGCGAATGTTTTATCGTTGTTTCGCCTTCTCCCTTGCGCTCGCTCAAGTCTTGCGCCACATGTCCGTCCAGAGCCATTGCTAAAGTCTGGCATCCGCGGCATATTCCGAGCATCGGTATCTGTCTGTTGTATGCCAGCCGAGTTATCTTCAGTTCAGCCAAATCCCTTTGAGGATTGACATCTCCCAACTTTTCCGATGGCTCCTCGCCAACCCACAACGGGTTGTAATCTCCTCCACCAGACAGCAACAAGCCGTCAATTCGGTCGAGAATATTGACAATAGTATCGGTGTCGCTTACCGACGGTATTATCATTGGCACACCTCCTGCATTTACAACCTGTTCGTAATAGTGGTTGCGCAGCGAAGCATTACCGTCGACAACGTTTGCCGTTATACCTATCACAGGTTTTCGTATTCCCTCTGGATAGTAACGGTAAACGCTGTCGAGATGTTGCTTTAAGTTGAACGAATCCATAAAACAAAGATTTTGTTTCATCGACAGCCATGTCGTTAGCCGTCTACTCTACGTTTATTGGCACGTTGCGTCTGATACTTTGCTCGAGCGATATCAATGTTTCCGTTGCTACCACACCCGCAATAGACTGCAATTTGCCGTTTATCAGTTCCATCAGCTGCTCGTTGTCGCGTGCATACAATTTAACGAGCATGGTGTATGGACCCGTCGTAAAATGACATTCCACCACTTCCGGTATGTTGTACAACTTTGAGACCACGGTCTTGTACATACTTCCGCGTTCAAGTGTCAGTCCCACATACGTACAAGTTGTATATCCAACGCTTTTCGGGTCAATAGCAAAGCTGCTGCCCGTTACCACACCATCGTCTATCAGGTGTTGCACTCTCTGATGTATTGCAGCTCTCGATACGTTGCATTCCAATGCTATATCCTTGAAAGGGATACGTGCATTTTTATTCAGAATGCTAAGTATTTTTCTGTCTAAGTTATCAATCTTTTCCATCTGTGTTGTAAAATGTCATTTGTAAATTTATTTTATTTCTTCTAATTCCACTGTGAAGATAAGAGTAGAATATGCCGGTATCTTTCCTGCCTGACGTTCTCCATAAGCCAGGTTTTCAGGTATAAACAACATCCACTTGCTTCCGACAGGCATCATAGTCAGTGCTTCTGTCCATCCCTTTATTACCTGTGTAGGCTTGAATGTTGTAGTCTGCGGATTACGGTCGTACGAGCTGTCAAACTTTGTTCCGTCAATCAGTGTGCCCTCATACTTCACTACCACGTTGTCGTCCAGCTTTGGGATTGCTCCATTGCCTTCACGCAGCACCTTATATTGCAATCCGGACGGCAGTGTTACCACTCCTTCTTTCTTTGCGTTTTCTTCAAGGAAAGCCTTTCCTTCTGCCTTCATGGCTTCAGCAGCAGCCTTCTTAGCCTCAGCGCGCAGTCCTGCCTCAAAGTCCTTTGCCTTGTCTTTCTCCATAAGCGTGTTTCCGTGCGACATTGCAGCCATAAATCCCTGATGGAACATCACGGCATTAATAGTATCCTTAGCATACTTATATTCGCCCTCCTTTGCCGGCAACATACGCTCGTTAACCATGTTTGCCACCTGCACACCTGCTATGAAAGCCTTGTAGGCTGGGTCATCTTTCTTTGCCAGACCGTGTCTGTAGCCTCTCATTACCTCGTCCATCTGCGAAGCATCCACACCGAAGTTCTGTGAGAGATACATGTCCAGTCCTTCCGTCATGTTCATACCTACGGCATAGCTCAGCGAGTCGCCAGTCGTATTGAGTTTCAGCTCCTTGCAGCAAGCCTCGCCATCTTTCTTTCCGCATGCTTTCTTATCCTTGCAGCAGTTCTTTTCGGCAGCCCTCTGCTCGGTCTTCTGCTTTTTCTGCTTCTTTTCCTTTTTGCTTTGCGCTATAGCTGGCGTAAAAGCAGCACTTGCCATTACGACAAGTGCTAACATTATACTTTTCTTCATTTCCTTATTCTTATTGCATTTGAATATTAGCAGGCATCTGTGGTTTTGGAGCGCTCTTCTCTATGCCAAGCACTTCTATCTTGAATATCAGTGTAGAGTATGGTGCTATCTCCCCTGCGTCGCGGTCGCCATAGGCAAGTTCTGCTGGTATGTACACTTCCCATACAGAGCCTACAGGCATGTGCACGAGTGCATCTGCAAAACCTTTGATATACTGTGTAGGCTGCACTGTTACAGGCTCCTTGCGCTCGTATGAGCTGTCAAATACCTTGCCGTCAATAGTGCGTCCTTCATAGTGCAGTTTCACATACGATGTGTCGGTAGGAATGGCGCCATTGCCTTCCTTTATCACCTTATACTGTACGCCGCTCTGCAATTTCTTGACATCCTTTTTCTTTGCATTTTCAGCAAGGAATTTCTCGCCTTCTGCCTTGTTCTTCTCAAATTCCGTTGCACGAATCTTCATAGCCATATCATTGATTTTCTCAGGAGCAAGAATGTTTTTCTTGCCTTTCAGTCCGTCAACGTATCCCTCTATCATCTTCTTCATCGACAACATCTTGGTTGAGTCGTTGCTGAACAGACGGCGGCTGATGCCCTTGTGGTTGAACATCAGGTCAAGACCGAAAGCCACACCGGCATTGTAAGCCTGCTTCTTCTTGTCGTCAACAGCATTTGCTCCTTCGCGCAGACCCTTTATGAAAGCATCCATATAGGCTGTGTCGATATCCATCATCGCAAGGCGCTGCTTTACCTGCTGTGCCTGCTCGTTGCCGATAGCATAGCTGAGCGAATCGATTTGTGCACCTGCCGACTTTTCTTCGGCTTTCTTGTTACAAGATACGAATGCTGCTGAAGCGAAGACTACAGCAGCAAAAAGAATGATTTTCTTCATTTTCTTTCTATTGTTTTTTATTGTTTTTGTTTTGTTTCCTTATTCCCGTTCTTGCGTTTACATCACTTCTATCAGCTCTACGTCGAACACGAGTGTTGCAAACGGCGGTATCATCTGTCCTGCTCCCGACTCTCCATATCCGAGCATGTATGGAATGAAGAAGCGTGTCTTGCCGCCTTCCTTCATCAGCTGCAAGCCCTCAGTCCATCCCGTTATCACCTGGTCGAGTCCGAACACAGCAGGTTCTCCGCGCTGCACCGAGCTGTCGAACACTGTTCCGTCGATGAGGAAGCCCTCATAGTGGCACTTCACCTTATCGGTAGCCTTTGGGTTGCGTCCGGTGCCTTCTTTCAACACTTTATATTGCAGTCCGCTCTCACGCGTAACGACACCTTCCTTCTTAGCGTTCTCTTCCAGATACTTGCGGCCCTCTTCCTTAGCCACCTTGCCCTGAGCCTCGCGCTCCTTGTCCATTTCAGCTTGTTTCTTAGTGAAATATTCCTGCACCAGTTGCTGTGCCTCCTGATGCGACATCTTCATTTCGTTGCCTGCCACAACGTCTTCTATTGCCTGTGCAAAGTCTGATATAGCAAGCCCCTCAATGTCCATTTGCTTTAGCTGCTGACCAATGCCGAGACCTAAAGCATAGCTTAATTTGTTCATCTTTCGTTTACGTATTAATTGTGTATAACTTAAAATTGTATTTATGCAACCTAAAATATTGTTTATTCGTGCAAAGTTACAGTTTTTCTCTATAATTGATAATATTATTGGCGAAAAATTACTAATTTTGTGCATTCTTAACGATGTGTTTAAAAATTTTGCAACTGTAGATTATGAAAAAGAAGTTAGTAGTTCTTACCGGTGCCGGCATGTCAGCCGAAAGCGGACTGAGCACCTTTCGCGACTCCGACGGTCTGTGGGAGAAGTATCCCGTAGAGCAGGTTGCCTCTCACGAAGGCTGGGAGCGCGACCCCGTTCTGGTAAACAATTTCTACAATGAGAGGCGCAAGCAGCTCATAGGATGCAAGCCCAACGAAGGGCATAGGTTAGTAGCTTCTTTGGAAAAGGATTACGATGTTACCGTCATTACCCAGAATGTGGACAACCTGCATGAGCAGGCGGGTTCGTCGAAGATTATCCACCTTCACGGCGAACTGATGAAGGTTTGCTCATCGCGCGATGTCGACGACGAGCGATACATCCGCGAGCTGCCTGCCGCGAGCTGCACCGTTGCCCCCGGCGAGAAGGCTGGCGACGGCTCGCTGCTGCGCCCCTACATAGTATTCTTCGGCGAGGGCGTACCCAACATATCACGCGCAGCGGAAGAGTGTCAGCAGGCTGACATTTTTCTCATCATAGGCACGTCGCTTGCTGTCTATCCCGCAGCGGGACTGGTGCATTACGTTCGCAGCGGAGTGCCTATCTATCTTGTCGATCCTGCTGACGTCTCTGCTCATATCGACGGCATAACCCACATAAAGAAAGGAGCATCGGAGGGTATGCGCGAAATAGTAGAACTACTTAGGGTTTAAGGCTGTACGTCATCTCCCTGACCGTCATCACCTTTCTTTGGCTTGGCAACGTCGTAGAAACGCTGTTCGCGGAAACCTATGCCCGAGAGCATCGTCTTCAGGCTGTGGCGCTTGCCGCCGCTGAAGTAGGTTGTGCTGTGCGGCATGAATATGACGTGTGCACCCTTGATATTGCCAGCCACCGTGAAGTTAGCCAGGTTTTCGGCACCCTTAGTCTTTATTCCCACCTTGAACGTTCCGAGTCCGTCGAGCTTGACACGTCTGCCGGCAAGTAGTCCGCGCTTGATGTTCACGATGAAAGCCTCTATGCACGCCTTAACGTCGGCACGAGTAAGAGTAGTAGACTCCTGAATATCGTCGCACAACTGGCTCGTAGTAAGGTCGTCGCTGACGTCATAAACGGTGCGGGCATACCATTTGTTTTCACTTGTAGAATTCTCACGCTTGTCCTGATAAAGTCTGTATTTCACTGACATAATAGTAAATGTTTTAAAAGGTTAGTAATTAATATAAATAAGGTATAAGTGCCGCATGCCTGTCGTTGGCGCCTTTTAGACACGACTGCCGGCTGATTCTACCGCAGCGGTTGTTTCCCTACTGCGATGCAAAGGTACAACATTTTGAACCCGATTGCAAGTTTTCATACCGCGCACGTATAATCAATATGGGTGGCAGGAGTTATCGTGGGTGTATGGTGAGGCGCGTATATAAATAGAGCACGGCAATCGTGTGTCAAGACACTGATTGCCGTGCTGTATTATTGTGTGTTTGTTTCCTTATGCTTCGGCTTTTGCCGGTGCAATAGGTTTGGTTATTATATCTCTACTGCATCGACGGTTGAGATGCTTGTTGTTGCCGTTGCTTCGTCCTTTCCCTGATGCACCTTGATGTTGGTTATCTTCCATCTGCTCAGCACCTTGTTGGTGTTAGGGTTCATCAGGTCGTAGTACACCGTGTATGTTCCCTCTGTGAGTGCATATTTTGCTATCTGGTCTTTCGAGAATGAGCCTGCTACGGTTGCCACTGGCTCGCCGTTTTCCTTGCCCGCCTCGTATATCCTGACGTGTGCCATTTCGCGTGTAGATGCGTTTTTCAGTGCTATCACTCCCCATGGTGTGCGGTCTGGACATGGCAGCAGGAACTTGTCGCCTGAGTTGAAGCTGACTTTGTAGTCCTTGCGGTTTGAGTCGAACTCGCTTGTTCCGCGCCAGTGGTACCATGAGCTGTATGTTGCGTCTACGCTGGCTTTCAGCAGGAATCTCTTTGTTGAGCTGTCTTTCACGTCCTTGCCATTGTGAGGCACGAACCATACCCAGCAGCTGCGTCCTGTGAATTCAGTGTGGCATGCCGTCGGGAAGTTGGCTTCTATGTTGTCCATGTCGTCTGACAGTTTAACGTTATCCGTGTAGTAGTGATACTTGACGGTAGGTGTTGACGTGTCGAGCGTGTAGCTTATGGTGCTCAGCGAGTAGCTGCGGCTTGTCGACCATGTTGCTCCGAACGAGCATGATGCTTCAGCGTGAAGTCCCTGTTTCTCAGAGGCTCCGCCGCTTATTGTGGCTCCTACGTTTACTGTCTTGCCTTTGGTGTAGCTGCGGCTGTCGTCCTTGTTTTCCGGTATCGGACGCTCGTAGTATCTCAGTCCTTCCACTTGCGTTCCGTCTTCGTTCAGCAGCTGAACGTGGAAGTCGAGTTCCTTGAACCAGTAGCCGTATATTCGTATCTGCGACCAGAAGTGGTTTTCATAGTATGGTCCCCAGAGGCTGTTGTTGTGCGGTATTACCGCCGCCGTAACGAAGTAGTAGTCGCCAGCCTGATTGCCGTTCGACGACTGCACGTAGGCTGGATATACCCTGAACTCTATGCTTATGCTTCCGCTCTTGTCCAGTCTGTCTTCCGTGCCGCTTGGTCCGTATTTGTCTATGACGTTGTTGAGTGTGAACGGGAATTGCATGGTAAACGGCATGCCGGCGTTCTCGATGTTTGCTGTGATGTCGCCCTGATGCTCGTCTGGCGTATATCCGCCGTTCCACAAGTAGTCCCATTCCACTATCTGGTCTGTTTCCTCTGGCGTGGCACGCTCAAAGAGACAGCCTCCGTTTTCCGAGTTCATGCTGATGCGGTTGCCGCTTTTCGTGAGTTTCCAGGCTTTGTAGTATGGAGCATACTCCTGATATATTTTGTCGCACGACAAGTAGATGTTGCCTTCAGCGTCGCTGGTGAAGGTGATAGGAGCAAAGCCTTTTCCGCCGCATACCTTCAGTGGATTGTCAAAATCGTTGTTGAAATAGAAGGTGGCTACATAGCCCGTGCCGTCTGCATTCAGCTGCATCGCCTGACAGATATGGGTGTAAGGCACTTCCTTTTCTTCAGAGTTGACTACCGTGCCATCTTGCGGGAACATAGCCCACCACATGCCTTCCAGCTCGGCAGCCCTTGCGCGCATGTCTTCGTTACCGCTGTCGCTGTCAGAACATGCCGTGAAACCCAGCAGCATCGGCAAAATCAGCATTACGAGATGTTTTGTCAGTGTTTTCATTGTCTTCATGTTTTTTATATTATACAATAATGTTGTTTATCGTAGAAATAAAGTAGAAATTCTTTGCTGTGTTTGTTAATTCAATTCTTATGACTGCAAAAGTACAAAAAAAATATATAAACAGTAGCATTATTCTCTGATTTTTTTTGAAACTTTGCTGCATAGCCTCCGCCTATACTCTATAATAAAAGGCAATATATTTCCTAAAATCCGCAACTATCATCCAATACACGATTAAGGGTAGATTTATGAGTCGTTAGTAGCAGCTTTCAGTAAAAAGCAACAGCACAACATCAA
>OMZM01000029.1 GCA_900315545.1 uncultured Prevotella sp. | reverse complement strand
CAGGTCTGCAAGTTGTTTCACCTGATGCTGTGCCTGCGCCAGCGCCATACCATAGCCAGGAACGATGATAACGTTCTTTGCATTTGCAAGGACTGTGGCAGAAGTCTTATTCTCTTCTTTCTTAGATTCTGTATTTACTATTTCCACCTTTCCTGGTTTGTTGTTGCTTTCTGTTGCAACCTTTGGTGCAGATTTCTTTCCACCAAGAAGAATGCTCATAAGACTACGATTCATGGCACGACACATTATCTGTGTCAGAAGCAGACCAGATGCACCGACAATACCACCAACAGCTACAAGGAATATATCGCTTATCGCCATACCTGCAATAGAGCCTGCAACACCAGAAAGAGAGTTGAGCAGTGAAATTGTTATAGGCATGTCAGCACCGCCTACTCGTACAGAGAAATAAAGTCCGAATAGAGACGATGTAATAATTGTAGCTATAATGATAATAGCAGATGGCTCTTTACTCATCGTGCCAGCAATGATTGACAGTACTGTAAGAAGCAAGAAAATCATTGTTACAGTAGAATGAGCAGGCCAGATAAGAGGTTTCTGTGGCAATACACGATGCAGTTTACCAGCCGCAACAAGACTACCTACGAGAGTTATCATTCCGACAGCTACAGCCAACAGAGAGGTAAACATAACGAATGGCAGATAACCATTATTTGTTATTTCACTTAATTGTTCATTGCTGAAACCAATTAAAGATGCCGACATAATGCCGACACATGCAGAAGCACCACCGCCAAGTCCGTTAAACAAAGCAACAACTTGTGGCATTTGTATCATCTGCACCTTCTTTGCCATTGTACTGCCTATAAGTGCACCGACAATTATAGCAGGGTATATAGTCCATGCACTTACTACTTCACTAAAAAATAAAGTGGCAACGACACCGCAGAGCATAGCCAAAGCAGACAGCAAGTTTCCGTTGACAGAGCTTTTAACTTTGCTCATCATTGATATGCCTACCAAGACCGCAATGGCAAGCAGACTGCTTATAATAATCTGTATAGTATCCATATCCGTGCCTCCTTACTTTTTCTTGTTAAACATTTGAAGCATGCGATGTGTAACGCCGAAACCGCCAAATACATTGATTGCAGCAAGAATGATGGCTATACAGCCAATTATCTGTGCAAAAATCTTAGTGCCGGTAGGCTCGCTATCAATCAGTGCAAGACCTGTTGCAGATATTGCACCTACGATTGTTACGCCTGAAAGAGCGTTCATGCCAGACATAAGAGGAGTGTGAAGCAAACTCGGTACGTTCTTAATAATAAAGTAGCCAGCTATTGTACAAACCAAGAACACGACTACAAGAATTAACGGATGTATCATATTTAGTAAATAAATGTGGTAATAAAAATAAAAAAGAGGAGAGGGGAGTATTTGCAGACCCTTTCCTCTTTATGTTGTTATAGTTCCATGTTATTACATGCCCATAGCTTCGCGTGCACCAGCATGAACGAGCTCACCATTGATGCATACAAGGCTCTTGGCAATTACTTCATCGTTGCGGTCGAGTTCTACCTTGCCATCCTTAACGAGATACTTAACAAGGTTGTAAAGGTTGTTAGCAAACATCCATGTCGAACTTGTAGGGAGCAGGCCTGGAATATTCTTGACACCCATCAGTGTAACGCCATATTTTGTTTCGATGCCACCCTTTGGAGTGAGTTCGCAGTTACCACCCTGGTCAATAGAGATGTCAACGATAACAGAACCGCGCTTCATTCCCTTAACCATTTCTTCTGTAATGATGATAGGAGCGACCTTACCTGGAATAAGTGCAGAGCAGAATACAACGTCCATGTCCTGTATTGTTTCTTTCAGTGCTTCCTGTTCCTGAATAAGAACGTCAGCCGGCAGACGGTTAGCGTAGCCACCTTCTGCGATAGCGAGTTCTGCCGGTACTGTTGTGTCAACAACCTTTGCACCTAAGCTACCTGCGTTTTCAGAAGCCATAGGACGAATATCTGCAGCGTATGTTATTGCGCCGAGACGCTTAGCTGTAGCAAGTGCCTGCAAACCAGCAACACCAACACCGATAACCATAACCTTTGCAGGCTTAATCTGACCAACGGCAGTAAACATCTGAGGCATGAATGTAGTCAGGTGGTTGGCTGCCATCAGGATACCTTTGTAACCAGCACATGTACTCATAGAGGTCAGTGCATCGAGGTTCTGTGCGCGTGAAATACGTGGAATACCATCAAGAGTGATAGCCGTAACACCTTGTTTTGTCAACTTCTTAACCATTTCGTGGTTAACAGGTGATGCTGGGTGAATGAATGTAATGAGCATCTGTCCGGCGTGCATCATTTCCACTTCGTGCTTGCCAAGTTGTTCGTTGAACAGAGGTTCCTTAACTTTCAGAATCATGTCTGCCTTGTCGAAGATTTCCTGTGGTCCGTCAACAAGTTTTGCACCTTCCTTAGCGTAGTCTTCATCGTGGTAGAGTGCACCGTCGCCAGCTGTCTTTTCAACCATTACTTCAAAGCCATCTTTTACAAATTTACCTACTGTTTCAGGTGTGGCTGCTACACGAGCTTCGTCGTGCATAATCTCTTTTGGAATACCAATAATCATGATTTTTTGTTTTTTATGTTTATTATTATATTTTGTTTAAGATTAAACCGTACAAAGATACTTTATTTTTATAAGAAGTCTGCATGTTTAATTTATAATTAACTCTAAATTAACACTTAATTAACAAGCATTAAACGTTGCGCCGAAATTCCGAGCATACGATTGCTGTAGCCACTGCTACGTTCAGACTGTCGGCTTTGTCTTTGCTTTGCTGGAATGTAGGTATTAGCAACGGAGAGTCAATTAATGCCCTTATTTCTGGAGAAATACCATTGCCTTCGTTGCCCATTACAATGATGCCATTGCTTGTCAGAGACTTTTTGTAAATGTTTTCTCCATTCAGCAGTGTGCCATAGACTGGCATTTTGCCTTTAATATTCCTGATGAAATCTTGCAGGTTGACATATCTGATATTAACTCTCGCAATACTACCCATTGTTGCCTGTACGACTTTGGGGTTGTAAACATCAACGGTATCGTGGCTGCATACAATTTCCTTTATTCCGAACCAGTCGGCAATGCGTATAATTGTGCCTAAATTTCCAGGATCCTGTACACCGTCAAGTGCGATATATAGCCCTTCGGCAGACAGTTGTTGTTCATCATTATTTATAATAGGGAATAAAGCCAACACCTGTTGTGGACTTTTCAGAAGACTGACAGTAGACAGTTCTTCACTGCTTACTTCACAGACTTCACATTCTTTTTTTATTTTGTCATGGTTTCTTTCTAACCATTCATGCGTAGCCACAATGAGCTTGGGTGTTTTTCTGTGCATCAGGTCGCCAACCGTTTTTGGACCTTCGGCAATAAATAGATTAAGCTCGTCCCTATATTTTTTTTGCTTCAGGGAGTGTATCTGTTTTATTTTATTTTTGCTTATCATGTCTTATTTCTGCATTTTTCAGATGCAAAGATACGAATAATCATTAAATTTTGTACCTTTGCATCGAATTATTATCAATATGTTACAGAAATACAGACATATCAGATTATTTCTTTATCTTGTCATGGCGGCATACATGATGCTTAACACGGCGTGTTCTTCCAGTAAGCATGCTGCCACAGACCTCTTGACAATAGGCAAGACAGAGGTTGTTTCCGAAGACAGGAATGTTGATGTTTCGTTTCTGCAACCATACATCAAGACCAAATCAAAGAACATCATTCAGCCCATTGACGGATATCTTCCCGAAGACATAAAGAAGAGTCCTAAAGATTCCACCAAGTGGTATAAGCGCATGTTGAAGGAATGGGCTAAGCAGCCAAAGGTTTATGATTCGCTTGAAGTATTGTCTACTTGCGAGAAGTTGAAAAGTCTGATGCAGAATAACGGTTACATGAATGCTGACGTTACTTTTGAAACAAAGAAGAGAGGCAATGGCAATCGTCTGAATGTCAAATATATAGTTCATCCTGGTGAACCATTTTTTATACACAATATCAACTATGTTATAGAAGATACTGCCATTGCCGAAATACTGACTGCAAACAATCAGCTGGGCAGTGTGATAAAAGCTGGATTGAAATTCTCGACAGAGGAATTAGACCGTGAACGTCAGCACATCACGACTTTTTTGCGAGACAATGGCTACTACAAATTCAACAAAGATTTCATACATTTCGATGCCGATACTGTTTCAGGAAGCCGCCTTATCGACCTCACGCTGTATCTTTCTCAGTATGTTCTTAACGACGACGATATTCCGCATCCACATACCAGATATAAAATAAATAATGTGGACTATTCTTATAGCAATGACACACATACACATATCAGGCAGAAAATCATAGAAAACAACATGTTTCTCAAGGCGGGTGACTATTACAGTGCCCGTAAATTGCAGCAAAGCTATAATAACTACAGTAGACTTCATGCCATAAGATATACCAATATCCGCTTTACAGAATTGCCCGATACCAATCTGCTTGATGCAAAAGTAAGAATCAGCACCAACAAACCGAGCACTGTAAGTTTCCAGCCTGAGGGCACCAACACTGCCGGAAATCTCGGTGCAGCAGCCACGCTGACCTATGAAAACCGTAATATCTTCCGCGGTTCTGAGACGTTTACGATGCAGTTGCGAGCTGCTTTCGAGGCTATAACGGGACTCGAAGGCTATCAGAATAAGGACTATGAGGAGTACAACATAGAGTCGAAGTTGTCGTTTCCTCGACTGATAGTGCCATTCCTTTCCCTGCGAAACAAACTGCACACGACAGCAACGTCGGAGTTGGCTGTAAGCTATAACTTGCAGAATCGTCCTGAGTTCCATCGCCGAGTCTTTGCCGCAGCATGGCGATATAAGTGGAAGTCGCCTTCAAACAAGTATTCTTACAAGATTGACTTGCCCGACTTGAACTATATCTACATGCCTTGGATTGCGCCTACGTTCAAGCAGAACTATCTCGACGACGTACACAGCCGCAATGCCATTCTGCGTTACAACTATGAGGACCTCTTTATTATGAAGACGGGCTTTGTATTCTCTTTCAGTTCCAGCCGTCAGGCTATGCGTCTGAATGTAGAGACATCGGGCAATCTGCTTAATCTCATATCGAGGGTTGGCAATGCCTCAAAGAATGCGCAGAAGCAATATACGTTCTTCAATATTGCCTATGCCCAGTATGCCAAGTTCGACTTCGACTATTCGTTTGCCTTGTCGGTGTCTAAGTCGAGCATGCTTGTCATGCACACCGGATTCGGCATTGCCTATCCTTACAGCAACAGCAAGATATTACCATTCGAGAAGCGTTATTTCTCCGGAGGACCCAACTCTGTGAGAGGATGGGGCGTGAGGGAGCTCGGACCGGGCAGGTATCACAAGAACGACGGTGCCATCGACTTCATCAACCAGACTGGAGACATGAAACTGGACCTTAATCTCGAATACCGTATGCCGTTGTTCTGGAAGTTCAGTGGGGCAGTCTTTGTTGATGCAGGTAATGTCTGGACTCTGCGCAACTATGACGAACAGGCTGGCGGACAGTTCAAATTGAAGAACCTGTTGCGCGACATGGCTGTAGCCTATGGTGTCGGCTTGCGACTCAACTTCGACTATTTCATTCTTCGTTTCGACATGGGCATGAAGGCAATCAATCCCGATTACCAGTCGTCAGATGAGCATTATGCTATTGTTCATCCTGACTTGAGCCGCGACTTTGCATTCCACTTTGCAGTGGGGCTTCCATTCTGACCTTCCACTGCTTTCCTTCTTTCACCATTGCCACTGTCAGCTGGCACTCGTCGGTCATCTTAGGTATGCTGCCTATGTCGTGTTTTCTCATCCAGCCATATACGCTTACCGTAGCTTTTGCCTCCGTCATAGACTCGCTGATTTCCATGTCTTCAACCTCTACCGTTGCCGGTTGCGTGTCGTTTATGCTGTCGATGTCCTGCTGAGTAATGTTTGAAGCCATAAAACGCAACCATTTCTCAGAGTCGGAAGTGGCATGTTTCTGTGCTTCGGCAAAGTCATAGTTGCAGTAAGCCGCCGTAAATTCCTCCGCACATTTCCCGGCATCGTATTCCTGTACATACTCATCGCAGCCTGAAATAAAAGCAGCCAGTGCAAATAGCATTATATATGCAAATGTCTTTTTCATGTAATTCTCGTTTATCGCCAACAAAGATAATGCTTTTATTTCTTATATGCAGTAGTGTTGACAAATTATTTTCTGCATGCTGCGGGTTTTGTTTTCAAATTGCTATAATGTGTGTCTTGCGTTGCAAAAACATTAGTTTATTTTTTGTAGTCTGCTTGCTAAACTGTAACTTTGCATGAATTTTTAAATCAATACGACATTCTTCACATGCTACACTTCATATCTTTCGGCAGCGGCAGCAGTGGAAACTGCTATTATCTATTCACCGACAACGATGGTCTGATTATCGACTTGGGCGTCGGGGTACGCATGTTGCGCAAGCAGTTTGCTGACTATGCGTTGCCGATGAACAAGATTCACAATATCATTCTTACTCACGACCATGCCGACCACGTCAAGTCTGTGGGCCGTTTCAGCTCCGACTACCATGTTCCGGTGCATGCCACGTCGCTAACTTTCGACGGCATAAGGCTTAATTACTGCATAAAGCGCAAGGTGGAGCAAATAAACTGCCATGTCTTGCAGAAGAACGTTACGGTTCAGATAGGCGATTTTGAGGTTACGCCGTTCAACGTTCCGCACGACAGCCGCGACTGCGTGGGCTATCAGATATGCTGTGAAGGCATTGTTTTCTGCCTGCTGACCGATGTCGGCACCATTACCGACGAGATACGCAGCTATATTTCGAAAGCCAACTATCTTGTCATTGAGGCAAACTACGACCGCGACATGCTTCTCAACGGACGCTATCCGCAGCGGCTGAAAGACAGGATTACGAGTGGTACCGGACACACGAGCAACGCCATATGTGCAGACACTATAGCCGAAAACATGACCGACCAGCTGCGCCATGTGTGGCTGTGCCATCTGAGCGAGGAAAACAACGACCCCGAACTGGCTTTCAAAGTGGTGAGCGAAAGGCTGAAAAGGAGTGGGAGAGTAGTAGGAACAGACATAAATCTGACGGTCTTGCGACGGACAAAGACTACAGGTGTTTTCGAACTGAAATAAGGAAATTCAGAACACACGGTTATGAAAATTCTTTACAAGACATTTCCCTCGAAAGAGATGTTAACAAACCTTCTGACCAATAAAAATATGTAAAAATTGTGCTCGCCGCTAATTGTTAAATTTGTCAAAGAGTATCTTTGAGGCGTCTGTTTCGCTGATATTAGCTTACAAAACATTATGTCTGAAACCCTCAAACACTATGTTTTGCATCCTCAAACACACTGTTTGACAATCTAAAACATACTCTTTGACATTTTTAACAGTTGTATTTTATGCATATTTTAGTTGCATTTTGAGTTATCAACTTGACTATCAGTAGTTTATGCCAGTAGTCTGATTTTTGCCGATATTTTCATCCGAAATCGTCGCAACGGGTTCTGAAGGCATTTTTTTGATAGGTTAGAATTAATCATGCAATGAAAAATGACTGCTGAAAAAATAAAAATGTTCTGTTTTTCCGATTTTATCAAGATTTTTCATACAAATATATTTTATTTTTACGCAGAAATCATTATCTTTGCAAATGTAATTACTATTTTCCTGCATTCGTTAGTGTTTTATAGAAATTACAGTGTTTGTATCGGAAGATGTAAGTTTAATAATTTGAAAATGGACAATTTTACGAAATTACTGACACATCGCCACAGCAGCCGTAACTTTTCTGACAAAGAACTGTCTGCCGACAATGTTTCGACAATACTCGAAGCTGCGCTTTTGTCGCCAACGTCGAAGAACTGCCGTAAATGGATGTTCCATGTTGTTGACGACAAGGAAACACTTGAGAAACTTGCCGACTCGAAAGAGAATGGTGCCGCTTTCCTCAAAGAGGCAGCGATGGCTGTGGCTGTTGTCTGCGACGATAAGGACGACGACTGCTGGATAGAGGACTGCTCGATAGCAGCCGTTACGATGCAGTATCAGGCTGCCTCGCTTGGCATCGGCTCATGCTGGTGTCAGATAAGGGAACGCTATCTGAGCGACGGCACTAAGTCGGAAGATGTCGTAAGGGGCATACTCGATATAGCAGACAATTTCCGTGTGCTATGCATCATAGGCTTCGGCTATGCCGCTGACAGTCAGGCAAGACGCGAACAGGAGCCACTGTGGGAAAGAGTGGTCGTGGATTGACGTTTCACGGCATGTGTACAGGCACTTGAAGTAATGAGCCTGGAATAGGCTGAATTGGAGTTAATTAGGAAGAAATATTAGCTATATAGCCACACATTATAATATTATATAAAAAGAATGACGATAACTATAATTGGTTCTGGCAATGTTGCAACGCATCTCGGCACGGCTTTGGCTGAGAATGGTTGTACAATAGAGAGTGTGTACAGTCGCACTCTGGAGTCAGCCCGCCTGCTCGCCGAACAGTTGGGAAGTAGCTATACCAATGATATTTCCTCTATTCCGCAAGACTCCGACATAGTTCTGTTTTCCATATCCGACGATGCCCTTCCCGTAATGATAGAGGCTGTAAGTCGGAAAAACAGCAAGGCAATCTTCCTGCATACAGCCGGCAGCGTGCCGATGGACGTATTCAAGGGCTATGCCGACAACTATGGAGTGGTCTATCCGTTGCAGACTTTCTCGAAGAAACGCAGCATCTACATGTCTGAGGTGCCCTTTTTCATAGAAGCAAACAACCAGCCGACAGCAGAAACGATAGCCGCTGTAATCGGCAAAATAAGCCATAGCGTTACAGTCGCAACGTCAGACGTACGCAGGAAACTGCACCTTTCAGCGGTCTTTGCCTGCAATTTTGCAAACCATTGCTACGCGCTTGCCGACAAGATACTGAAAGATGAAAACCTGCCTTTCGACGTACTGAAACCGCTGATACGCGAGACGGCAGACAAGATAAATTATCTCTCGCCTGTAGAAGCACAGACGGGACCGGCTGTAAGATACGACAAAACCGTGATGAACAGGCAAATGGACTTGCTGAAAGACAGCAAGGACAAGGAAATATACAGACTAATGAGCGACAGCATAAACAAGGAATACAATGATAAATTACGACTTACGAAAGATTAAGACAATAATTTTCGACATCGACGGCGTGCTGAGTGCCGAGACCGTAACGATGAATGTTGACGGCGAGCCAATGCGCACCGTAAACATAAAAGACGGCTATGCCATTCAGCTTGCACAGAAACGCGGACTGCGCATAGCCATACTGACGGGCGGAAACAATGAGAGCATCTACGAGCGATACAGTAAACTCGGCGTGGAAGACATCTACATGAAATGCGCCATAAAGCTGGAAAAGTATGAGGAATACAAGAAACAGTACGGCTATTCAGACGAAGAGATAATGTATGTTGGCGACGACATACCCGACTATCAGGTCATGGAGCGTTGCGGATGCCCATGCTGTCCTGCCGATGCTTGTAGCGAAATAAAGTCGATGAGCATCTACGTCAGTCGCAAGGAAGGCGGAAAGGGAGTAGGGCGCGACGTAATAGAACAGGTTTTAAAGGCAAAAGAACTTTGGATGAACGATAATCACGCATTCGGATGGTAAGGAAAATAATACTGGCAAGCAATTCGCCACGACGCAGACAGTTGCTCGAGGGCTTGGACATTCCCTTTGAAGTAAGGGTGATGCCCAATATAGACGAAGGCTATCCCGATGATACAGATGTCGACAACATAGCCGAATATATCGCACGAGAGAAAAGCAGCGCCTACGACAACATTGTAGGCGACGGTGAAGTTGTGATAACGGCAGATACTATAGTGGTTGTTGACAATGTTGTTCTTGGCAAGCCTCACAGCAGAGAAGATGCAGTCAATATGCTGAAGACACTCAGCGGATGCACTCACAAGGTGATAACGGGAGTCTGTCTGTTGTCAAAAAAAGAGAGAAGGAGTTTCTCCGTTACTACGAAAGTAACATTCAAGCAACTCAGCGACGACGAAATAGCATACTACGTTGACACATATAAGCCTTTCGACAAGGCAGGTGCATACGGCATACAGGAATGGATAGGCTACATAGGAGTAACGTCTATTGAAGGCAGTTATTTCAATGTTGTCGGCTTTCCGGTGCAACGCATATATTCAGAGTTGAAGAACTTTATGTAACTAAATAATATACAATATGAAGGAAAGGAAACATCCTGCATATCAGGCAAGAGTAAATCAGGAACTGATAGAGTCATTGCAGCGCAAGATTCAGCAGAAAATTGTGTTTGAAAAGAAGTATCGCGACAAGTCATACACGGCAAAAATGCTGGCAGAGGAACTTGAAACAAACACGCGATACATTGCTGCGACGCTGAGCATGAGATATAACACTAACTTCAATAATTATATAAACAAGTACCGCATAAACGATGCCATCTCTATGCTTACCAACAAGCGCTATGCGGAAATGAACATGGAAGAGATTGGACTTATAGTTGGATTCTCAAACAGGCAGTCGTTCTATACGGCTTTTAAGGAGGTTACGGGTGTTTCGCCTAAGGTTTATAAACGCAAATTCATAGGAACTTAAACAGTAAATGACGGGAATGGGAAAAGAAAACTTTAAATATGTAGACCAGTCTTTCGACGAAATTCAGATGCTGAGATACCGGCTGAAAGACTTTGACAGGCTGACTCTGCAAGAGAAAATCTATATCTACTGTCTTTCAGAAGCAACAGTTGCCGGCAGAGACATAATATTTGAGCAGAACGGAAAATATAACCTTGACATCCGACACCTGCTCGAAACAATCTATGTCAACTATGATGGCGACAGACAGTGTGAGGATTTCAAGCATTTTGAGGTATATCTCAAACGTGTATGGTTCTCTAACGGAATATATCATCATTATAATTGTGATAAGTTTTTACCACAATGCAGCAGGGATTATTTTACGGGTCTTGTAGAGAGTGTTGCTGGTTTCCTCTCTGAAAAAGAACATAAGGATATCGATTACTATAAGAACACTATCTTGCCTGTAATATTCGATCCGGAAATACTGCCTAAAAGAGTCAATAAGGCAGAAAATGAAGACATCGTGGCAACGTCGGCTTGCAACTTCTATGACAACGTAACACAACAGGAAGTAGAAGATTTTTACAATGCAAAGAAAAGCAATGGCGACGACAGACAGCCGTCGTGGGGACTGAACACCAATGTTGTCAAGGAAAGTGGAGAGATAAAGGAAATTGTGTGGAAGCGTGGAGGAATGTATGGCGACAGCATAGACAAGATAGTTTACTGGCTTGAAAAGGCTGTCGAATATGCCGAAAACGACAAGCAAAAAGAGGTGATTGGAAAACTGATACGCTTTTATGATACTGGCGACTTACACGATTTTGACGACTATTCTATAGCATGGACACTTGCAAAAGAGGGTAAGGTAGACTTCATAAATGGGTTTATCGAGGTTTATGGCGACCCGCTCGGAATGAAAGCGACATGGGAAGGACTTGTTGAATATATTGATGAGGAGGCAACGCGACGTACTGAGACAATAAGCAATAATGCCCAGTGGTTTGAGGATAACTCTCCTGTTGACAGCCGTTTTAAGAAAGAAAGAGTGAAAGGAGTATCGGCAAAGGTTGTGTGTGCTGCCATGCTCGGAGGTGAGGAATATCCTTCGTCGGCAATAGGCATAAACCTGCCAAACGCCAACTGGATAAGAGCAGAATATGGTAGCAAGAGCGTTACGATAGGAAACCTTACTGAGGCTTATTCCGAAGCAGCAAAAGGCAATGGCTTCAGGGATGAGTTTATTATGGATGACGACATACGCAGACTTATAGATAAGTACAGTGTTTTGACTGATGACTTGCATACCGATATGCACGAGTGTCTTGGGCATGGCAGTGGGAAGATGTTGCCAAACGTAGATCCTGATGCGCTGAAAGCATACGGAAACACGATAGAGGAGGCGAGGGCTGACCTTTTCGGGCTCTACTATATGGCTGACGACAAGATGATAGAACTGGGACTGTTGCCTGATAAAGAGGCATACAAGGCTCAATACTACAGCTACATGCTTAACGGATTACTTACTCAGTTGGTAAGGATTAAGCCTGGCAACAAAATAGAAGAGGCACACATGCGAAATCGTGCTCTAATAGCGCACTGGGTTCTCGCTCATGCCAATGGTGCCGTTGAGATGCTGAAAGACGAAAGCAATGGAAAGACGTTTATAAGAATAAACGACTACGACAAGTTACGCCAACTATTTGCTGAACTTTTAGCAGAGATACAGCGAATAAAGAGTGAAGGCGACATCGATGCAGCACAGCACTTGGTTGAGAAATTTGCCGTACACATTGATGCCGATACGCATGCCGAAGTGCTGGAAAGATATAGGAAACTGCATATTGCGCCATACAAGGGATTTATAAATCCGAGATATACGCTCGTTAGAGACAATAGTGGAAAGATAGTTGACGTAGATGTGGATTATACCGAGACCTATGAACATCAGATGATGAGATACGGAAAGATGAACGATGTGCAGCAATAGACTGAAGTGAACGCACTGTGAATGAAAGAGATGATAATGACAACAGAAGAAAAACTGAAAGAAATAAAACAATCGTTCCGACTCATTATGAACGGCATAACTGCGCAGTCAATGCGACAGAAAGGAGTATGCTATCATCTCAACTGGGGTGCCTCGCTTGCCGACCTTGAAACGATGAGCCGGGAATATGGTAAAGACTATGACCTTGCACTGGCTCTGTGGAAGGAAAATATAAGGGAATGTAAATTGTTGGCTACAATGATTATGCCTGTCGAACAGTTTACGTCGGAACTTGCAACGCAATGGCTAAGGCAATCAGACACGCTTGAAATTATAGAAGCGATTACCTTCCGACTTACTCCATACCTGACAGATGCAGTTTCGTTTGCAACTGAACTTATTAACAACGACAGCAGCCTACTGAAAATAGCAGGCTGCCATACATTGTCAAGATATTTTATTTTGTTTCGTGAGACAACTGACAACGTGAGTGTCAATTCCTCTTTGCTCTTGCGTCTGCATGCTATCGTCGATAGTGAAACGATGAGCCTGACACTACGCAAGGCTGCAATGAATCTACTTGATAAACTTCATCGCTAAAGCAGGTTTATCTTTCCTATAAACTCTTACTATACCGATTCTCTGCTCAACGACAGTTGACATTCTGTCTGTAGTCGCATTTGCTTTTGTAGACTTGCATACTCTTCCGTCGTAGTCAAGTATTTCAACACCAGTGATGTCTGATTTTGCAGAAACAACTGTCAGCATGTTGCCGGCAAAAGATATGCTCACATCGTCTCTTATCTCAGCAAGCATGTTCTCAACATATGTTGCATCGCCCCGTACGAGATAGAAACGGTTTAGAGAAGTTCCGTCTACACGAATGACAGGATTTTCGTCTATGTGGTAGTATTTACCCGTTGTACCATCGACAAACATGTATTCGTCAGCCGAAATGTTGCCACGAACAGTAAAATCGAAGCTTATATTTCTGCTTCCGTCAAGGTATAATCCTATTGGAATGATGTTTCTGTCGCCAAATGGAGCAATGTCGTATGCGGTAGCTGAATCTATCGTGAACAAAGCAAACTTAGGTTTGAACTCGTCGTCGAACATTGTTTCAGACTTACAGTCAGCCTTTCCTGTCAGCATTGCGCCTACACGAAGATTATCACACTCAGCATTGATATATATAATAGGTGTCTTCTTAATCGGTAAGTTGACTTTCACACGACGTGTTGTCGTTCCAATTTCATTGCCCATCATGCTTTCTGTAAGTTTCAGGGTTATGGAGGTTGCATCTGGTACGTTTTCTTCAGTTATTTCATCGCCATTTTCTACGATTCTCTTAGATACTTGTTTCACGAAGAAAGCCTCCATTGGTCGTATTGTTTCTATGCCTTCAGCAACATTTGCACTGTTCAGCAGTTCACCATCAACAGACACAATAGTGTTAACGGTGTTACCGTCGTAAAGACGTATCTCTGAAACGATGTTGTCGTTAGCCTTCATAAATTCAGAAATATTTATGTGAGACATGAAAGGATTTCCCACAAGGAAGAGATTACCGGCTGAAGCCATAGCCTCAGTAGTAAATTCGAGAGGCATTGTTTCGTTGGCATACATCTTGCGAGTATAGCCATACTTATTGAAATCGCTGCCCGACGATGTTTCCGTGATGAAGCGGTGCCACTGCTTTATGCCTCCGGTAGTTGTACGCGTCAATGTTTCCGTCTGACCAGAAACGACATTATGCGTTGCATAGTCATAATAGTTGTAACTTGTATGTGCCTTAGGCAACCTGACGATAAACGTGTCATTATTTGAATCTTCCGGCAAAAGCATCAGCGAAGTACCGGTTCCGAGCTTGAAGTCATATTTCAGATAGTTGAACGCATGCGACCAGTTCGTAGTCGCAAGGTTGATAGTGGAAGCCGTAGCAACACCACCCTCATATATGTAATTCGTCTTTGTATTGTTCCAAACACGCTGGTAGGCTGCAGGAGAAAATCTGTTTTGAGGTGCCGACGTAGCATCGAGTTCCGTCCAAGCATAGTTGCTGTCGTAGTCGTTGCCACCGAAGTTATATTCTCCGGCAGGCACAAACATATCTCCCGTATACATCTCTTTCAGTGCAGCGGCTACAAGATAGTTTCTGTTAGCCTCAAGCTGCAAGTCCACCCATGCATGACGATAGTTTAGTCGGTGTACATATTCAACGGCAGCACCTGGTTCAAAGTGAATGTCCTGGCAAGGATATTCCGCACCGTCAGTGTACATCTTGGAATTAAGAACAGGATATTTCGCAGCATTAGACGGAATAAGAACGTCAGTACACAGCCATGGCGAACCATCCGTCCAGTTATTCCAGTCATTCCAATCGGTAGACGATGCATTAGTCTTCCATGTAGACTGCAACGGATAGACTGTATATTCAAACGTATTCATTTCTGCATCTTCGTCAACGACATATTTGCCTCCAACTTTAATATAACCATTCTCGTCGCGCTTAGCCTTATACACATGTCCGACGAAGCGCCCGCTCTGAGTTGTAGGCACCGTAATTCCCGCATTAGCAGGATTCATAAGAGCATCACCAGTAATATCCATAGCGTATAGGCGACTCTCTCCACCAACCTTTGCCTCTATAACCTCGCTCGTCTGGTCAGGCATCTTTATTAGCACAGGAGAAACCACGTTACCGTCGCTGATGCCCTGTCCCGTCCATATTCCATCAAGGGTTATAGAGCCAGTTTCGCATACTTTGTCGGCAGTTATATCAGCACGCGGTGAACATGAGTCATCATCCAGACAGTCAGGTATTCCGTCGTTATCGACATCGTTGCGCAGATATATTCCATAGAACTTATGATAGTCAGCTACACTGACAGTTCCATATAGAGTCAGGCGTATTTCGTCATACTTCTTCTTTGGCTGCATCAATATCATCTGTTTCTCATTATATCCAATGACATCTGCGCCAAGAACATTCCAGTCAGTCTTCTCCTCGCCCGTAGGTTCACCCCTGTAATATGTAGCCACCTTCAATACCGTGCCAGCCGTAATGTCGGTAACATAAGTATTGTTGTCCTTCAGAATAGCAAGTTGATGTCGATAGTCGAGCGTATGTCCCATATTGATAGCTTTAGTATAGTAGTTGCCCACACCCACAGTAGTTGCAACAGTCATAGCCGTTTCTCGGTGCGGGTCATAGTCAACGAAGTTGCTCAAGTCCGTAATGGCACCGCCCGCACTCACACCATTCACAATCTGCGTAGCATCTTCATTGATAGTAGCCCCGCCCGACAGTACATAAGCATCGGTCTCATAGTTCGAAATACCAATTGAGCCACACCCGAGCGGGTCGTTGCAGACACTCGACTCATCTCCCGTACCCTCAAAAGCATAATAGATTTTCAGTATAGAGCCCAAATCGATATTGGCAACACCCACCATCCACAGACCGAAAGAGTCAAACTGTATAGGGTTGCCGTCGCCATCGTAGGCAGGCACACTGATAGAGAACCTACCAATCTCCGCAGACTCAGTGCCGATAAGGTCGAGCGAAACACCATTAGATTCTGTTATAAGGCTGCTATATACCATTTCACCGTTGTTATAACAACGTATATTGAATGCCTGTACAGCCGACAAATCCAAGCCCGTAGACGAATAGTCAATCACAAAACCAATCTTCTTAGCCTTGCGCTGGCTGCCCGTAGCCTTTCCCGATGTATAGTATTCTGACTTAGGATAAAGAGACTCATCGGAACCATCCATGATCAATCCGTTTGTCTTCTTGACTCCTGTAACGTATAAAACGTCAATCAGACTCGCCTCTGTCTCCATGTACGCATAGTTGTTGATATTATTGTCTATAAGGTTTTCCTGGTCTTTTGCCTTTGCATCTACAGAAATCAGCGAGCCGCCGCCTGCCCTGTGGAGTATTTCATATTCAGGTTCTTCACCATCGATGTTCACCATAATGTTTTCACAGTCGTCAGCATCGGGGTCCTGATATATGCCCTTTGTAACCGTTACATAAGAATGGCAGTTTGGGTATGTCTCATCATTCGTATCCAAGTTTTTGCCACACATAGACGTAGCACGGAATCTGTATTCGCCATCCGGCGAGCCTGGTGCAAATGAAACAAATCCCGTCGTAGGGTTAACGGTAGGCATAGTTGCGCCATCTGGACAACTTGTAGCTTCCCATACCAGTTCTAAGTCATTATTTCCCTGTAGCTGGAATGTTTCCTGATCACTGCAAATCTCAGTATTCACCGTAGGCAAAATGTCGCAATGATGCTCTATGTCTACGCTTGGTACAACATAGGCATAGTTCACTTGCAGCCCACCTAAGTCAAGCCCCAGCACTGTATGAAACGAAATCTTGGCAATGGAGAAATCAGCTTTTGCTTCAGCCTGTATTGTAATATTGCTTCCTTTCACTAAACCAAGTTGCAATACTGATGCATCAAACCGCTCTGTCTGTACTTCGTTCCAATTCTTATCGTATAAGGTAATCTTAGTCCATGAGCCGACAGGCAACGACAATACACTTGCATCACTATAGTTGAAAGCAATGGTGTATCCTGCAGGGAAAGTTTCTTCTCCTGCTGGTGTATGCGAACTTGTAGGAGTAAAGTTTATGTATGCTTGTCCGCGAATACCAACTCCAAGCACGGCAGCAACGACCGTGCCATTGCCTAAATCGCTGTCTGTTATATCTCCGTACAAGTTAGTAAGGCTCGAATGTTTTAAGTTGTTAGCCCACAAGTCATAGTGTCCGTCTTTATATTCAGCAAGTGTCTTTTTTCCGTCGGCACGGTTGCTGCCTTCGATGAGGTAGATATCGTTGCTTTTGCCCACGAATGCATATCTCAATTTCAAGGTAGTTGCCACGTCGGCTTCAACACCTGTAGAAGGAACAAGTGCCACTTCATCGAACACGCAGTCGATTGGAGCAACTGCCGAAATGTTGAAACAAACATCGTCAGTGCCCGGTATGTTTATAAGACTGAGGTTCAGCAGGTCGGCAGACTTTGTCTGTTCTGCCCTTTGTGTAGATACGAGTTCTCCGTCTTTATAGAATCGTATGAAGTATCCGGCTTGAAGCAGTTTAAGTGTCAAGGCGCTTGCATTCGACGACTGCACAACGCAGAATCCTGCCTCAGTACCACCTGCGTAATAGCGGCTCAGGTCGCGTACGCCGACGATAGGGTTTGTAGCCAGTGTTACGTTTGCTATGGCAGGAAACTCGGCTATGTTGGTAATGTCTTCGTCGGTCAGATAGCCTGTATTGTTCTGCCAACTTCCAACGCTAACCATGCCGTAGACACGGTTTATCATGCAGTTTTTGCCAACAAGGGCGCGTCGGTTTTGCAGTTTCTTGTACACCTTTCCAGACTCTTTCACAATGGCATCGTTTTCATACCATATCTCGCGGTCAGGATTACCAGCAGCGTACGACAGTAGAGGTACAACAGACATTGCAACGATTGTCATTGCGAATATCCACGCGTATGCTGATTTAATATATATGTGCTTTCTCATATCTGTGTATTATTGTTATTTGTTTTTTATATTTCGTTGGTTGTTTCTTCATCCCATGATGTTTCCGTGAAGTCCTCATCCCACGTGTATTCTTCAGCAGTCTGAATCGTTCTGTCGTCTTCTTCGCTCACTTCTATCTCCATGCTTTGTGGAGCCAACAGCTGAAGCCGGCTTAATATAATCTCCGTTGATGGCTTTATATATAACTCTTTCATTTTTATGACTATCTAATAACTATTTTTTTACCATTTACTATATATATACCTTTTCGGGGATGCTCAACCCTGCGACCAGACAAGTCGTAGTAGATATTTGTCTGTAGTTTGCTTGGCTCTGCATTTATTTCTTCTATTTCCGAAGTAGTATCAGGGTTACCGCTCATAGTGCTGAACTCCAGGAACACAACAGCGTTTGCGCTGCTACCAGGCTCAGCAGGGTTGCGTACGAACGCCTTGTTGGCATAGAGGTATGGACCCCAAGGGAATTGCAGGCGGAGTTTTACCTTGTCGGTAGATACTGTGCCGTCACCACCTTCGCCGCTGACGACGGCAGAACCGATGACGTAGTATTCCTTGTAGCCTTTGTTTACTCCCCATTTGCTTTCAATATCAGTATTATAGAACGATGTACCTTCGCCTTCTGTTACACCTTCAAATGCGTTGTCGGCAAAGAACTCATCGTTTACGCTTATGTTGTCGGCAATTTCTATACGAATGCGGTTTCCGTCTTCACCCTTGTAAACACTGTTACCCTCTGAGCTTTCGTTCTCAAAATACTGTGGTCCGGCAACGAAGAGTCCCTGATAAGCAGCGCTTTCGCCTGTGGCTTCATTTGTAGCTTCTTCTTCTCGCTGTCCCACTTAGCTTTATACATCTTCACTCCATTGTCGAGTTCCTCCAAAGGCAGTCTTGCAGTGAATGGAAGATATATTGTTGCCCATGAGTATCCTATTTCTGGACTGCCGTCGCCCATGATATTGTCGGCATGTCTCTCCACATCGCCGTATGTTTGTGTAGTTTTGTATTCGTATATTTCGTGGTCTACGTCTTCTACAAAGCGTCCAGGCTGCAAATAGTTTGCTATGCGGAAGTAGCGATGCTTGTCGCTTTGGTCTGTCAGTTCCTCCTCTGCGGCTGCCAACTCTCCCTGAACGAGCATGTCGGCAGGAATGTCGCTGACGGATGTGTAAGGAATAAGCTCGAAGTCTGCATAGAAGTTAAGGTCTCTCGATGTCTTTGCATTGGTTGTTCCGTTGTCGCCTATGCGCAGTGTGGATGGTGTTTCTCCATTGCTGTCGTCGAAGCGAAGATAGTTTATGTCGCCGTCGCTGACAACCTTAGTATAAATATGTGCAGTGTTGTTAACCTTCATCAGTGACAAATAATGTTAACCTATAGTTAAATAAGATAAAAGCAGGTCGTCCCTGTTTTACAGATTTTTTACAAGTGTCTTGTAATTGTATTACAGATAGCCTGTAAAATCGTTACAAGCAGGCTGTCACACCATTACAGATGGTCTGTAATTTTGCCAATGAAAAGGTGTCTGATACTTGCACAAAACAACTATAAAGCACATATGATTTTGAATTGCTGGCAAAAAAGAGTGCCAGCGGGAATATGAATGTTAAAGTTTGTATTTATGCTGCTTTGTCGCGCGCTGTGGAATTGCTCCGCCCGATGGTCCTGAGGGTGCTCCCGTGAGGGCTATGCCGCTATACTGCCGGTAGCGGCGTATTATTTTGTCTACATACGCAACGGTTTCAGCAGAGCGCATATATCCATGCTTGACAATCGGGTCGCGATAGCCTTCTGGCTGCATGAGCATCATCATGCAGTGTGCCACGTTGCTCCATCGCTGGGGGTCGCTGCCGTTCTTGCGTGCGAGGGCCATAGCGTCGCGCACATGCCCGTTGCCACAGTTGTATGCAGCAAGCGTAAACTTGATTCTCTCGTGCGGGTTGCGTATGTCGGCAAAGTGTCTGCTGACCTGCCTGATATATGCTGCTGCGGCGGCTATGTTGCGCTCAGGGTCGAAGATTTGCTGCTGCGGCAGGTTTAGACGGCGTGCTGTTGACGGCATAATCTGCATCAGGCCGCAAGCACCGACGTAGGAGCGTGCATTGGGGTCGAAGCATGATTCCTGATAGCACTGTGCTGCCAGCAGTCTCCAGTCGAAGCCAGCCGTCGGCGCATATCGTCTGAACAGGTGGTCGTAGGCTGATATGATACCTTTTGACTTGTTTTGAACGGGTGCATAGACATGTCGTGTTACGACAGCCGCCTGTCGTGTTGCAGTGGCAGATGCTTGCCTTGCCTGTGCGAGCAGGGCAGGGGAGTACCATCGGCTGATGGTGTCGGCAAGAGGCGTAAGGCTTTTGCTGACGCGCCAGTTGGGCTTGTCTGCGGATGTCTGCGGCAGCAGGAGAATGTCTATCTGTCCGCTGCGCAGCTTTTCGGCAAGTTGTGCCGTGTCGGCACTTGTCTCTACTCGCGGGGCAATACCGAGCTTTTTGGCAAGCATGGCAAAGAGCGTGTATTGCGTGCCAAGCTCCATACCACGATACTGATAGTAGGTTTCGGGTCCTGGCGTTGTGCCTACGATAATTTCGCCGTTGGCGATGATGTCGTCTAATGTTATGTGGCTGTTGGCATGGCTGATAGTATCAGCGCTTTCATCGGCACCAACGACAGTTCCCCACGGTGTTTCCTGTGGCTTTGACTGCGTGCCGTCGCATGAGGACAGGGCGACGATGCCGATAAGAGCTATTGCACTGATGATATGCTTTGCCATAATTCAGATGAAATACAGTAGTTCTGACAATGATTTCTATGGTTGTCTCAGCCTTGAATATAGGTTTTCATCTAAGTGTTTTCTGCCAATTCCAAGCGGTACGGAGGACATCTTCGAGCGGTGTTTCGGCTTTCCAACCGAGTATATTGTTTGCCTTGTCGACGTTTCCCCATACTTTCTCTATGTCGCCTTCGCGTCGTGGGGCGAAGGTCCAGTTGAGTTTCACGCCTGTTGCTTTCTCGAATGTGTTGACTACTTCGAGCGTAGATATACCTTTTCCGGTGCCAATGTTGAAGTAGTCGATGCTCTGGCTGTCGCCGCTGAGCACTCTTGCCATTGCTGCGACGTGTGCTTTTGCAAGGTCTACGACATAGATATAGTCGCGTATACATGTGCCGTCGGGTGTGTCGTAGTCGTTGCCGAAAATTTTTAGTTGCTCCCTAATGCCTGCTGCTGTTTGTGTTACGAAGGGAATAAGGTTCATCGGTACTCCGATGGGCAGTTCTCCTATGTGTGCCGATGGGTGCGCTCCGATTGGGTTGAAATATCGGAGGATGATGGCTTTCAGTGGTGCTCCGCTGTGTATGTAGTCGGCAATGATTTCTTCGTTTATCTGTTTGGTGTTGCCGTATGGCGAGAGTGCTTTCTGTATCGGTGCATTTTCGGTTACGGGCAGGTTCTCAGGTGTTGGCTGTCCGTAAACGGTACAGCTTGACGAGAATATGAAGCCCTTTACTCCGTACTTGGGCATGAGTTCGAGCAGGTTGACGAGCGACAGGATGTTGTTGCGGTAGTAGAGCAGTGGTTTCTCTACGCTTTCACCTACGGCTTTGGATGCTGCAAAGTGTATGATACCGTCGATTTTGTTTTCTGCAAATACTTTTGCAAGTTTGTCTTTGTCGCAACAGTCGATATTGTAGAACTTAGGCTTTTTGCCTGTTATCTTCTCTATTCCGTCGAGTACGCTAATGTTTGAGTTCGACAGGTTGTCGATGCTTACTACGTTGTATCCTGCTTCCTGCAGTTCTACGGTTGTATGTGAACCGATAAATCCGGTTCCGCCTGTAACTAAAATGGTTTCTTTCATATTTATTGTTGTGTTTTGTTTTCTGAATGTGTTATATCAAGCCTGAAAATCCCATGAATGCGAGCGACAGGAGCCCAGCCGTAACGAGTACGATGGCTACTCCCTGCATCTTTTTAGGTATGTCGGCAAGTTCCAGTTGCTGACGAAGTCCGGCAAAGATGATAAGTGCCAGTGCAAAGCCTAATGCCGTCGAGAAAGCATAGACGATGCTCTGTATGAGGTTGTATTCTTTCTGTATGACGAGTATTGCAACTCCAAGCACGGCGCAGTTGGTGGTGATGAGTGGCAGGAAGATGCCCAGTGCTGCATAGAGTACCGGCGATACTTTCTTCAATATGATTTCCACCATCTGCACCAGCGATGCTATGACAAGTATGAATGCCAGTGTCTGCAAGTATTCAAGGTGCAATGGCGTGAGGACGAGTGTCTGCAACAGATATGTTACGAGTGTGGCAAGTGTAAGTACGAATGCTACGGCTGCTCCCATTCCGGCAGCAGTGTTAATCTTTTTTGAAACGCCCAGGAACGGACATATTCCCAAGAACTGCGACAAGACGATGTTGTTTACGAATATGGCAGATATAAATATGAGTAAATATTCCATTGTTTCAACTTTATTTCTTTGTGTTTAATATTGCGATGATATATCCGAGAGTTATGAATGCTCCCGGCGGCAGTACAAACAAAAGTATGTTTGTTGTTTCCGGAAGTATGCTTATTCCAAATAGTGTGCCGTTGCCGAGCAGTTCTCTCACCATGCCTAACAGGGTAAGGGCAAACGTAAATCCGATGCCGCAGCCTATTCCGTCGAGAATGCTGTCAAATGGCGAGTTCTTGCATGCAAAAGCTTCTGCACGTCCGAGAATTATGCAGTTGACAACAATGAGCGGTATGTATATTCCCAATGCTGCATTTATCGAAGGTAGGTATGCAGCAAGGAGCATCTGCAATATGGTTACGAACGTTGCAATGACAACAATGAAGACAGGTATTCTTACTTTGTCGGGTGTAAGATTCTTTATAAGCGATATGACAAAGTTAGAACATATCAGTACAAACATTGTTGCCAACCCCATAGAGATTCCATTGATGGCAGATGTAGTCGTAGCCAAAGTAGGACACATGCCAAGCAGGAGGACAAATGTCGGGTTCTCCTTCAATATGCCGTTAAGCAGTATATCGTGTCTTGATTTATTCATATTCTTTTACTGTCATTTTTGTTTTATCATTTCATAAGCCTGTTGTACGGCTTTCAGAAATGCACGTGATGTTATCGTTGATGCGGTTATCGCATCTATGTCGCCTTCGTTTCCCTTAGTTACGCCCATGCGTGTCGAGGCTGGATTCTTGCCTACGATGCATCCTTTGCCGTCTTTCTGAAACCATGTGTCGGCTTTTGCTCCCAAGCCAGGCGTTTCTGATGTTTCAAGGATTGTATATCCCAAGATGTCGCCTTTGGTATTAAAGCCTACCAAAATGCGTAATTTACCTCCGAAGGCCTGTGTTTCGCTTTCTATTGCCACGCCGCTTTCGTTGCCGTCGGCATCAGTGGTGTGATGCAATATAAATGTCTGCTGCTTGCCGTCGGTGTTTACGGTGGCGGTATCGGTTTTGGCAACAACAGTCTTTTCGTC
>OMZM01000028.1 GCA_900315545.1 uncultured Prevotella sp. | reverse complement strand
TAACCTCATTTTGAGAACTCGTTTCTTTTATATTTCAACTTCGTTTTTTAAGGATGATTCTACTTCACCTGATAGAATTGAATTTAAGAATTCATCCACGTCTTAAAGGAATAAATTACCATTATTCAAAGTCCCAAAAGTAATTCTCAACATACTCGCGGTAGCGAACTTTAGTTCCGTTGCCATCCCACGTAACCTCTGCACTATTGTGGGTAATGTTGTTCACGGCAACATTATCAGGCATTGTTGCCACTTTGGCAGGAGCATTGATTTTACCATCCACTGTTCTCACTGTACGCATAACGTTAGGCATGTTGCCTGCTTTGCGCTCTTGCTGTTGTGCACTCATTGCAATAGGCAATCCCAATGCACACAAAAGAATAACTAAAATTTTCTTCATAAGTTTTGATTTTAAAATTAATAAATATAATAAAAGTGGTTATAATATCCTTTTTGTATATATTATCTTCGAACTCACTTAGTTAAAAGGATGAGTCTTTACTTCTATTTACACATTACTTTCCTTGTCGTGCCATCGCTCATCTTTACGATGTTCAGACCCTTCTGCGGCGAGCTGATTCTCTGTCCGCTGACATTATGGCGCTCCGTTTCCTTAGTGTCTGTCTCTACCGACTTAACAGCGTTCTCTATGCCTTCCACGATATTTCTAAACATGTCCCAACACCACGTGGTTTCATACTTCTCCTTTGTTCCTACAGGGACATAAAGCGTGGCTGACGTGAAGTCATCATCATCTGTTTCAGGGTTGCTTTTCCCAAATACATTGCTGTTAAATGCAAATGGTTCTTCTATTAGAGATATTACCGATGTCAAGCTTGAGCAGTCATAGAAAGCATTGTCATAAATGACTGTTACACTGTTGGGGATAGTTACCAATGTTAATCCTGAGCAGCCAGAGAAAGCAGCATACTCGATGGTTGTTACGCTGTTGCCGATAGTTAATGACATCAAACCGCTACAATCCTCGAAAGCATTATATTCGATAGTCGTAACACTGTTTGGAATGGTTATTGATTTCAAGCCATAACAGACATAGAAAGCATGACTGCCGATAGTTGCTACAGTGTTTGGGATGACAGTATTCTTACATCCCTTTATAAGCCTGTTCTCAGCAGTTTCTATAATGGCATTGCAGTTCTCGCGCGAGTCATAGACAGTATTACCTTCTTCTACGATAATTGATTCTAAGCCTGAGCACATCAAGAAAGCATTTACGCCAATAGAAGTAACGCTATTGGGAATAGTTAAAGATGTCAGTGCACTACAATTTAGAAAAGATCCACCGACAATTTGCTTGACACTGTTTGGAATAGTTACCGATGTCAAATCTTTACAATGACCGAAAGCCCATCTGTCGATGACTTTTACTTTGTTGCCAATAACTACCGATGTCAAGCCTTTACACTCATAGAAAGCTTTTTGACCTATGCTTGTTACTCTGTAAGTCTTGCCATTGTAATCTACTGTTTCCGGAATAATTATATCTCCTGTGTATGGATTGTCATAATTGCTGGTAACGTGTGCTTCTAAAGCTCCATCATAAAAATAGTATGCTATTCCGTCAACTACTGCATCAGCTGCGAAAGTAGCCGCTGACATGATGCTCATAAGGAACACTGGTAATAGTTTCTTGATCTTTATCATACGTTTCTAATAAATTATAATTTCAGTGCCTTTATCCTTTTGGGCGACTGGGCTTTCTCCCGTAGTCAAGCAGTCTGGGTTTGACTGACTCTTGGCTGAATTAATAATTTATTATTTGACAATTAGTCTTCCCAGCTGCTGTAAGCGCTTTCTCCGGATTTATCCTCCAATGCGCTTCTTCTACGAGGGGCTTGGGCGGGGTCTGAGCCCCCGCCGCCATAGCCCGGTCCGTCGTCATCACCGCTTTCGTGGACCACCAACACATGATCATGACTACGAAAGCTAATATAATAAAAACTGTTTTTTCATGGTCTTAAAATTTATTCTTCATTATTTCACATAGAACGGACTTTCAGATGCTACGCCATAGTTGTTGAGTGCACCATATTTTCCGCCGCCGGAGTATTTCTGGTCCCACGATATGCGCATGGCGCGTGTTCCAACCTTGTCTTTAGTGAGCACATAGCCGTAGATGATGCGGTTGACGGGCACGCCGAGAGCGTTTTTCTTTACATCCCACGAGTTGCTGACGACGACGACATCGACAACATTCTGGAATTTCTGCTTAGCCAGTTCAAGTGCCTTAGCCCTCCATGCACCGTTCATGCTGCCAGCCTTAGGCTTTTCGCGCTTCTCGAAATTGTCAGGCGAGTTGTTGCCGATGGCTTCGCCTATGAGCTTTGCAGCTATGAGTGCGCGGTTGTAGGTGCGTTCAAGAGCCTTGTCCTGATGCTGGGCGAAGCCTTCGAGCAGCGCGGCAGCATTGAGGTTGAAGAGATATGCATCGTTGACTAACGGCATCTGCTCGTCGGTTACATATATGCCGCTGCCACCGAGATTGCAGAACATACCCTTATCGTTTTTTACGGTAACGAAAATCTGCTCTTTCGTGCTGATGATAATGCGTATGTCGCTGTCGCTAACCCATCCTTGCTCGGTCTTTCTCATATTGCCGGGTCCCATGACATCGCCCTTGTTAAGGATTTTCCCATAGAGTGTTTCCCAGTTTTTCTTTTCTTCGGTTGCTGTGTTGAATATGGTTGAATTAAACGGCACCGGACCGCCGGTCTTCATGTTTTCCAACATGTATTTATTGTACTCGGCGCGTGCGTCGATTTGCTTGGCGAAGTCTTTAGTCTTCTCGTGGTTCATGGTGCCGAGATTGCTAACGAGTTTTTCGACATCAGCCGGATTTACGCCCTTTGCCAATACCCATGGGCAGTCGGGCGTCTTGCCAACGAAGAGCGAAGCCTGCTTTTCGGCAACCGTCGCCTCCACTTTCTCCTTTTCTTTGTCAGCTTTCTTCTTAACTTCGGCACTGACGTCGCCCTTGACGTTATCGACTACCGACTTAGCCTTGCTTTTCACAGCCGACTTAGCCTTGTTGAGCAATCCGCCGAGCTGTGCATTGGCGGTCTGCTGCATTCCGAACAACATCGCTAAAGCGATGAACATCTTACTGATAAACTTTTCTGTTTCAATAACTTTCATAATTACTTGTTTCATGGTTACGAATTTTAATTATGTTAATTGTATTTTTTTTGCAAAAGTACGACCAATAAACATTTTTTCAGCAATCAAATTCTTCCAAAAAGTAATCAAAATCTTCCAAAATGCATTATTTTTGGGGATATTACAAAGTTTAGTTCGGCTTTATGAGTAGGACAACAGAAAAAAGTTAGGTTCTTAACCTAACTAAAACATAGCATCATTTCACACATTATTATATAATATGAGTATTCTTGTGCTCGTACTTTCTGCTTGCGAGCACTGCATCGACAAGTAGTCGCTTGTCGGAAATCAGCATTTATATAGTTATTCTACGACAATTTGTTTTTGACAAACTGCGAGGGCGTGACTCCGTAAAATCTCTTGAAGGCACGTGAGAAATTTGTGGCTTCATCGAATCCGCATGCCTTTGCCACATCTGCAATAGACATATCGTTGTATTCTTGCAGCAGCTTGGCAGCCTTCTGCATCTGAATAGCGCTGATGTAAGTTTTCGGTGTTTCGCCCACAGTATTGTATAGGCGACGGCGGAATGTGCTGGTACTCATGTTGAGTTGAGAGGCAATGGTATCAACGTCGAGCCTGCATTCCTTCAGCCCTTCATTGACCAGTTTCACTACTTCTGCGAGGAACCGCACGTTTGTTTCCGACTGTTGCTCGAGTTGGGCGGTCTCAAACTGCTGTAGTTTGGGTTGTTCGTGCTGTTCTTGGTGTTCGCGAATATTAGCCTGCTCGCTTGGGTGTTCTTGTTCGTGCTGGTTATCCTGTACGAGTCTTTCTATTTGTACCATAAGTTTTTCCACGTGCTGACGATGTTTTTTCCGTACTCTTCTTATGAAAAACCATGTGAACAGTGCTATGATTGCTACTATGAATACTGCGATGATGATGTTTCTTCGGTTTGCGGCTCGTTCCCGCTCGTTGTCTAACTGCAGTTGCTCATTGTCGTAGTGAGCATTGTATTCCGAAAGCAGTTTACCTGTTTCGCTGTCGTAAATCGAGTCCTTGAGGGCGTTGCAGCGTTCGAGATGCTTCATGGCAAGGTTAGGATTGCTCTCGCGCAGGGCATTGTAAAGCCCTTTCCGCGAAAGACTTTCATTTTGCAGGTCTTTGTGAAGGATGAATATCTGGAGTGCCTCGTCGAAATAGCGTGCTGCTGAATCGTTTTGATGTTCACTCAAAAAGATTTCGCCCAGATGGTTGCAACTTATGCCAAGCGACTGCCGGTTGCCGTTTCTGCGAAAAGCGGGGATTACCTTTTTCAGCAGTTTTTTTGCCTCGTCGAAGCGTTTCAGCCCGATGAGTGCGGATGCCATCTGTGCCTCGCGAATAAAGGCTTTGTCGGCGCGTCCGAGCATCCTCTCTATTTCATAGGCATTTTTTGCATATTCATAGGATTTCTTCTCGTCTTTGAGAGAGTGGTAGACTTCTGATGCCATGCCATAGAGGATGGCTCGCCGCTGCAGATTGTCGGCTTTATGGCTGTATTCGATGGCTTTAAGTATGTATTTCTCGGCATCCTTAGGCAGCCGTGCACTCATGTAGATGGCTGCCAGCGTGTTGTACGACGATGAGATCTTGTCGGCATCGCCAGTCTCGAGGTCGATTTCGTTGCAGCGTTTGGCATATATCGCCGCTTTTTCATAGTTAGTCAGGCGGATATAGGTAATGGAAAGCAAGTTCAGGCAGTCGCTTTCGAGACTGCGGTCGGTCCTGCCTTTGCAGAGCGGCAGGGCTTTCAGCGCGTATTTCTCGGCTTCTGCCCACTGCTGTTTGTCGTAGAAATATTCCGCTGCCCAATAGTAAACCTGCTGTCGGAGCGTATCAGGATGTGCAGTCGCGGAAAACGAGACGGCTTGTTCTGAAATATTCTCAGCAACGATGTAGTCGGCTAAGAACTGGTTAGCCAACGCCACTTTTTCCTTGCCTCCGGCACGTTCAAAACGATTCAGCAAATCGCTTTGTGCCGAGCCATTGGTAACGGCAAAAAGAAAGCATAGAAGCGCGAATAATCGCATGCAATACATCCCAAAACCACGTAAACTATTGATTTTCAGGGGGTACACAACACTGTTGCACTTTCATATATTTGATGAATCGTCATATTTTGTATTTATTTACACAAATTTTAAGAAAAACGGTGCAAAATTAAGAAATAAAATTGAATTTCACACCTAATTGGATGAATTAATTTTGCCAAGCATTAAAGTTGCAGCAAAAAGTGTGCCAAAGTGAACGGATTTTTGTTTTGAGACGGAAAATGATGAAAAATTTTGACAGGGAAAATGTTGCAAAATAGATGCGGAACAGGCTCCGAAAGTGTGAAGTTCTGTTAATTTTTAGGTCAGCGACAAGTGTTAAAATTGTCAAAGAGTGTGTTTGAGCGGGCTATTTCGCATATTTGGGCTTACTAAACATAGCGTCTGAATGCCCCAAACACTATGTTTGACTTCCTCAAACAGTGTGTTTGACAATGTCAAACATGCTCTTTGACAATTTTAACATATATAATTTATGCACAAATGGCGTATATTTCGCAGTAACAAACTGACTGTCAGACGATTGCGGATGCACGCGAAATTTGGGCGTATTTTGCCCCTCAGATTTCAGAAACGACTTTCGCGGGCATTCTCGCGAGGGTAAACAGACAAAAATTGATTAGTATTTTAGACGTGCGTGGAGTCTGTTTCTGTATTGAAATGTTGTTTCGCAGAGACTAAACTATATGCAGACAGCGTAAGTTTTTTGGCTCATTATTGTCTAAATTGAGAATTTATCACTACTTTTGCAGTCTGTAAAAACAATATTTTAACTATCTTGAATATGGCAAACGACTTTCAATGGGCGGAGGAGATGAACTGCGCCGTAACGGTCAGCGACACTGAGGGCAACCTTATATATATGAACAAGAAATCGCGCGAGACGTTCTGCAAGCCAGGCGAGACTATGGTTGGCAAGAACATGATGGGCTGCCACAACGAGCGCTCGCAGTCGATAATTCGCAAGATGCTGACGGAGGGCTGCTCAAACAGCTATACGATAACGAAAAAGGGCGTCAAGAAACTTATCTATCAGACTCCCTGGAGAGTTGACGGAGAGATACGCGGACTGGTGGAGCTGTCGATGATAATTCCAGAAGAAATGCCCCACTACGACAGAGATAAGCAATAATGATTGTCTGCATAGCCGAGAAACCAAGCGTGGCTAAGGACATTGCACGCATAATAGGTGCAACGAGCTCGCGCGGAGGGTACATGGAGGGTAACGGATACCAGGTAACATGGACCTTCGGACACCTGTGCGAACTGAAAATGCCCGAAGACTATACGCAGCAATGGCGCAGCTGGGCGCTGTCGTCGCTGCCGATGATACCGCCACGATTTGGCATCAAGCTGAAAGACGATGATGGCGTGAAGCGCCAATTTGCTGTCATAGAGCAACTTATGAAGCATGCCGACACCATCATCAACTGCGGTGATGCCGGTCAGGAAGGAGAGCTGATACAGCGATGGGTGATGCAGAAAGCACAGCCCACATGCCCCGTAAAACGCCTGTGGATATCGTCGATGACCGACGAAGCCATACGCGAGGGATTCTCGCAGCTGAAAGAACAGTCGCAATACGACTCACTATACATGGCAGGACTGTCGAGAGCCATCGGCGACTGGCTGCTCGGAATAAATGCAACAAGGCTATATTCCATAAAATACGGACAGCCCGGACACCCACTGTCTATCGGACGAGTGCAGACACCGACACTGGCTATCATCGTGCAGAGGCAGAAAGAGATAGACGAATTTAAGTCGGAACCATACTGGGTACTGTCGACGATATACAGAGAGACTACATTCACAGCCACGAAGGGCAAGTTTCTGAAGAAAGAAGACGGCGAAAAGGCTTTTGAAACAATCACCGGAAAGCCGTTCGTCATCGACAGCGTGCAGCAGAAAGAGGGCAAGGAACAGCCGCCACGACTGTACGACCTGACAAGCCTGCAAGTGGACTGCAACCGCAAGTTCGGCATGAGCGCAGAGACAACGCTCAACATCATACAGGGACTATACGAGCGGAAACTGACCACATACCCGCGTGTGGACACGCAGTTCCTGAGCGACGACATCTATCCCAAATGCCCAAACATACTGAAAGGACTGAAAGGCTATGAGCAACTTACAGCCCCACTGCTGAGCAAAAAACTGCCAAAGACGAAACGAGTGTTCGACTCGTCGAAGGTTACCGACCACCACGCCATCATTCCGACAGGCGTGCCGGCAAACTATCTTACCGACATGGAACGCAACGTTTACAACCTTATAGCATGCAGGTTTATAGCCGTATTCTATCCCGACTGCACGTTTGCAACGACAACCGTCATGGGTCATGTCGACGAAGTGGAGATGAAGGCAACGGGAAAGCAAATACTGAAACCGGGATGGCATACGGTAGAGAAATACACTGCCACCGCAAAAGCCGAAACAAAGGACGATGCCGAAAAGGAAGTTACGCTGCCCGAATTTACCGAAGGCGAAAGCGGAGAGCATCAGCCTACGCTGACAGAGAAATGGACGACACCGCCAAAATACTACACCGAAGCCACTCTGCTGAGAGCAATGGAAACGGCAGGGCGAATGGTTGACGACGAGGAACTGCGGGCGGCAATGAAAGAAAACGGAATAGGCAGACCGTCAACACGCGCAGCAATAATAGAGACTCTGTTCAAACGCAGATACATAAAGAAGGAACGCAAGAACCTCATTGCCACACCGACGGGCATAGGACTCATAAACACAATAAACGTGGAACTACTGAAAAGCCCCGAACTGACTGGTATATGGGAGAAAAAACTGCGCGACATAGAGGCTGACAAATACGACCCGGCACAATTCATAAACGAACTGAAACAGCAGATAACGGAAATCGTTAACAACGTGCTGCGCGACAACAGCAACCAGAAGATTCACATCGTGTCGGACGAGGAACTGAAGAAGCGCATTGTGAAGAAAAAAGCCGAAACAAAGAAAACTGAAAAACAAAAGGCTACAGCCGCAGAAAGTCCTGTCGGCAAACCGTGTCCATTGTGCGGACAAGGCGTAATAATAAAAGGAAAGACAGCCTATGGTTGCAGTCGCTGGCGCGAAGGATGCAACTACAGGCTGCCTTTCTAAGTCTGCAAGACGCAACGGCTTGACAGTCGTTATTTCATACAGTTGACCAGCAAGTCGGTCTTGCCGTCGTTGATGAGTTTAAGTATTAACTCTCCAAACAACGTATTTTGCCAAGCAAACCAAGAACGCGTATATTTTGAAGCATCATCCTTATTGAACGACTCGTGCATGAAGCCCGTGCCGGCATCGGTGGAAAGCAACATTTTCAGCGAAGAACGTATCTCGGCATCGTCGGTAGCCGTAAAGGCACGCATCATTATCGACATGGGCCACACCATATCGTAACCGATGTGTGGACCGCCTATACCCTCGCCTGCCTTGCCCCTGAAGAACCAGGGATTGTCTTCGCTCCATACGAAACGGCGAGTATTCTGATATATCTCGTTGTCGAGTTCTATATCGCCAAGATAGCCCATAGCCAACAGACTCGGGACATTGGCATCGTCCATGAGCAGACGGTTGCCATAGCCGTCAACCTCGAAGGCAAATATCTTGCCATATTTGGGATGTTCCACTACAGCATAGTTCATCAGCGCATCGTAAACCTCGTTGGCAAGGTCGCGGCACTGGGTTGCGAGACGACTGTTGCGGTTTACTTTCTCTACTATCTCGGCAGCCTTGCGCAGCGACGAGACAGCCATGAAGTTGCTCGGAACAAGAAACGGCAGCGACGTGCGGTCGTCTGACGGGCGGAAAACAGATGCTATCAGTCCCACAGGACGCACGGGTGCACCATAGCCACCCCACCCTACAGTGTCGTAAGTGCGGTCGGTTACGCGATAGAAATGGTATGAACCGTTGCCTTCCTTGCGCTGTTGCTCGCGGAAGACACGAAGCATATTCTTGACCACCTGCAGCCATTCGCCCTCGAAAACCGAGCTGTCGCCGGTGCGTTTCCAGTATTCGTATGCGAGACGTATGGGATAGCACATCGAGTCTATCTCGTATTTACGCTCGAAAACCTCAGGCTTCATGTCGGTGTTGTCGCTCTGCCAGCCTGCGCCGGTAGGTCCGTCGTTGAAAGCATTGGCGTATGGGTCGATGTTGATGCAGTGGAACTGACGGAGAATAACGCCTCGCAGCATGTGTCGCAGAGGCTCGTCATCGTTGGCAAACTGAACATAGGGCCACACCTGAGCACCACTGTCGCGCAGCCACATGGCAGGAATGTCGCCGGTATAAACAAACGTATCGTCGTCGCCATCGGCTGTCTTACGATAGTGGACAGTCGTTTCGAGAGTATTAGGGAAACAGTTGGCAAACATCCATGCCAGTCGCGGATTTTTTCTGAGTTTCTTCTGGACATCGCTGATTACCTTCTCTATTTTCTCTGATGTAAACAGTCGTTCTTCCACAGGCGGACGCTTGGAAGGATAGACCTTGACATTGTCGGGCACAACCGTTTCGTAACGCTTGTTTACGTCTACCTCCGCATGCACCTGTCCGACGGCAACGGTTGTCGTCGCAGCAAGCATCAACGCTGTCAATAATGTTTTTTTTGCTATCATTGAGTTATCTTTATTTCTGCTGATAATACTTCACATACACTTTGTCTGTAGCACTTGTCATGGTCTGTCAGACTTTTTCACGCCCCACTTCGACGGCTTGCTGCCCATCTGCAACTCCAGCACGCCTCCGCGCATTATGTCATTGAACATGATATACGACTTCGTGTAAGGCTTGCCATTAAGCCTTGCCGACTGAACATATATGTTCTTGTCGCTGTTGCCGACGGTCTTTACAGTGAACGTCTTTCCGTTTCCGACATTCAGACATGCCTCGTCGAACAACGGCGAACCTATAACAAACTTGCCGCCCGACGGCTCTACCTGATAGATGCCTACGGAAGAAAGAATATACCATGCTGACATCTGACCTACATCTTCATTGCCAGAAAGTCCGTCGTAGTCGTTGAAATAGAGTTCGCTCATAGTCCTGCGCAACAAAGGTGCTGCCTTGTACGGCTGACCGACATAGTTGTACATATATAGTATATGGTGGCTCGGCTCGTTGCCATGTGCATACTGACCAATCAGTCCAGAGATGTCTGGCGAAGCCTCGCTGCCCATGTCGCCAGAAATGACGAACAGCGAGTCGAACTTGCTTATGAAACGCTGCTCAGAACCGAACAAGTCTACGAGTCCGTGTACGTCGTGCGGCACAAGCCACACATACTGCCAAGCATTGCCCTCGGTATAGTCGTCCTGGCGATGAACGGCATTGAACGGATCGAAAGGCTCGCGGAACTTGCCGTCGGAACCTACGCCACGCATGAAACCGCACTGCTTGTCGAAGTAACGCTTGTATGCACGACTACGGTCATAGAAGTATTTGTAGTCTTTCTGCTTGCCCAGCATCTTTGCTACCTTAGCCACGCCATCGTCGGCAAGCGCATATTCAAGTCCTTTTGCTACTGTCTCGAACGTAGAGTCCTTATCGTAAGGCAGGTAGCCGTATTCTTTCAGTAGATTTAATCCTCTGTCATCACACATTGCTGAAGCCTTCAACGCCTCGAATGCTGCTTCCTTATCGTTGACAAAACCTTTGAGCGTCATGTCTGCAAGAACAGCAATGCCCGGATTACCTACCATACAGTCTGTCTCGTTGCCCATAAGATGCCACACAGGCAACTTGCCCTGCTGACGATAGATATTGATGAATGTTTCTGCCAAATCCTTTTGCTTCTCAGGATGGATAATCGTCATGAGCGGATATGCAGCACGATATGTGTCCCAGAGCGAGAAGGTGGTATAGTTTGTGTAGTTGCCGTTGTGTACCTTATAGTCTGCACCGCGATAGTCGCCATTGACATCGCAGAACACGGAAGGTGCTATCATGGTATGATACATGGCTGTGTAGAAGATAGTCTTCTTTTCATTATCGTCGGTCTTTATGCGTATTTTTGACAGCTCATCGTTCCAAGCTGCGCGTGCAGAGGCTACTGCTGCATTAAAATTCCAACCGCTCATTTCTGTCTGCATATTGAGTTTTGCATTCTCAACACTTACAGGCGAAAGGGCAACTTTTACCAACAGTGGCTTTGAAATGTCAGAAACGCGATACACTGCAATGCTGTCGCCCTGCTGCAACTCGTTTGTTATAGGCACAGAAAACTCTGCCACAAAATATACAATCTGGTCTCTTGCCCAGCCACGAGAACGACGGTATCCGCTCAGAGTTGTCGGGCCTTCCTGCGTTATCTTACTGTCAGCCCAGTTGTCCCAACCGATTCCCTGCTTGAGATTAAGTCTTATGAGTCCTGACTCTTCGTTTCCACCGAAACTATAACGGTGCATGCCTACGCGCTTTGTTGCCGTAAGTTCAACCAAGACATTAGGATTATTGAGTTTAACTGAATAATATCCTGTGCTGACGTTCTCATTATCGTGAGAGAAAGCGACATCATGCTGCATTGTATTGCTGACAGGCAGCAGTGCCACGTCGCCCAAGTCGCCGATGCCAGTACCGCTGAGATGCATGTGTCCGAAGCCTACGAGCAACGAATCGCTTATGTGATAGCCAGAGCACCAGTCCCAGCCTCGAGTGTACTGAGTAGGACCAAGCTGTACAAAGCCAAACGGAACATTGGCACCGAGAAACACATGACCATGTCCACCTGTACCTATCCACTGGTTGACATACTTCGTTAAGTCTTCTTTTTCAGACGATGCCGAACAGACACCGACTGCTATAACTGCAAAAAACAGTAGGAAAAATCGTTTAATCTTCATATTATGATATTTACATTTTGTTTCACTTTATGGCTACAAAGTTAACATTTACAAAACGAAATACCAAATATATGGGAGTAAATGTTAGGTTATACGAGTATTGTATTCACAGAATATAACCTTATACTTTCTTCTTTATCTGCAACAAATGGGAATTATCTCTGACGCTGACGTACTGCCTCGAAAAGAAATATGGCTGCGCTGACAGAAACATTGAGCGAGTCTAATTTACCCAACATCGGTATAAGAATATGCGCATCGGCAGACTCACGCCATTGGTTGGTAAGTCCGGTAGACTCGGTGCCCATTACTATCGCCGTCGGCTGTGTCATATCGCAGTCGTAATATGGCTTGGAATCCTGCAGCTGTGCCGTGAGTATGCGGATGTTACGTTGTTTAAGAAATTCAATACACTCGGCAGAGCTACATGAAACAACCGGAACTGTGAATACAGCACCTATTGAACTGCGAATGATATTTGGGTTATATATATCAGTGAGACCATCGCACAAAATAACGGCATCTGCATGTGCAGCATCAGCACTGCGAAGTATAGCACCTATATTTCCTGGCTTTTCTACACTCTCGGCAACCATAACGAGCGGATTTTCTGATAGTTTGATGTCGTGCAACGACATATTCTTAGAACGGACGATGGCTATTATACCCTCTGTGCTACCGCGATAGGCTATTTTTTCATATACGTTCTGAGATACAGAATAGCAGTATTCCGTTGGCAACTGACTGAAATCGATGTTGACAAGTTGCGGCAAAAAAAACACAGACTCAATGCAGAAGCCTGCCGAAAGACAATGCTGAAGTTCGCGCTGCCCCTCTACCACAAAACAGTTTTGTTTCCTGCGCTCGGCAGATTTCTGTTGCAGTAAGACAAGATTCTTAATCTTCTGATTTTGTAAACTTGAAATGTGCTGTATCTCCATATCCTTTATCGTATTTATGTCCATTTGTCCTGAGTATCACAAACTGATTTCTCAGAACAAATTTACATCAATTAGATGTTCAATTTTAGGTTCATATCCAACTGACCCAATGACAGTTATGACGTCAAACCGAAAATCGTATTCAACGTAATTGCTCTTAATGTAATGATTTATGGCTGCTGCCAGATTGCGACGCTTACTTGGCGGTATTGTTATCTCTGGCGATGCTAAGTCAGACGTGCTGCGTGTCTTAACCTCTACGAACACCAGCGTGTCGTCGTACAGTGCTACTATGTCGATATCACGATGTCCGCTGCGCCAATCACGATGCACTATAGTATATCCATTTGACTTCAGATATTTCTGTGCGACTTGTTCGCCCCACTTTCCGAGTTCACTGTTATGCGACATACTTCAACTTTACGAAATTGAAAAAACAGGTCTCAAGACAATTCAATCCTGAGGCCTGTTTCTATATACATTATTATATTAATTACTTATCTAATAATATATTCATCATCTCAACTGCAGCCTTAGCCACAGATGTACCAGGTCCGAAGACCGCGGCAACACCTGCCTTGTAAAGATAATCATAATCCTGAGCAGGGATTACGCCACCTGCTATGACCATAATATCCTCACGGCCAAGTTTCTTCAGTTCTTCAATTAGCTGCGGGATAAGCGTCTTGTGTCCTGCTGCGAGAGATGATGCTCCGACGATGTGAACGTCGTTTTCTACAGCTTCGCGTGCAGCCTCCGCCGGTGTCTGGAACAATGGTCCCATATCGACGTCAAAACCACAATCGGCATAACCTGTAGCAACAACCTTAGCACCACGATCGTGTCCGTCCTGTCCCATCTTTGCAATAAAGATACGTGGACGACGACCTTCTTTCTTAGCAAACTCTTCTGTCAACGCGCAAGCCTTATCGAAGTCTGCATCGTTCTTACTTTCTGATGAATACACTCCTGATATTGTTCTAATTACTGCTTTGTATCTGCCTACGATTTTCTCGCAAGCATCACTGATTTCTCCCAGGGTACAACGCAAACCTGCTGCCTTTACTGCAAGGGCAAGCAAGTTGTTCTTGCTCTTCTTGCCTTCAGCAAACTCGCGTACACATTCTGTAATTTCTACAAGAGCAGCCTTGCATGCAGCCTCATCACGGTTTGCACGCAATTCTTTCAGGCTTTCTTCCTGCTGCAAGCGAACTGCGGTGTTGTCTACTTCGAGGATGTCGATAGGATCTTCATGCTCAAGACGATACTTGTTTGTACCTACGATGGTCTGAACGCCAGAGTCAATACGAGCCTGTGTGCGTGCAGCTGCCTCTTCGATACGCATCTTTGGAAGACCAGTCTCGATAGCCTTAGCCATACCGCCAAGCTTCTCAATTTCCTGAATGTGCTCCCATGCCTTGTGAACAAGTTCGTTTGTCAGAGTCTCAACATAGTAAGAGCCTGCCCATGGGTCTATCTGCTTACATACCTTTGTTTCGTTCTGGATGTAAATCTGTGTGTTACGAGCGATACGGGCAGAGAAGTCTGTAGGCAGAGCGATTGCCTCGTCGAGGGCATTTGTATGGAGCGACTGTGTGTGTCCAAGTACAGCAGCCATAGCTTCGATACATGTACGGCCTACGTTGTTGAACGGGTCTTGCTCTGTCAGAGACCATCCTGAAGTCTGGCTGTGTGTACGCAGAGCCAAAGACTTTGGATTTTCGGCACCAAAACTCTTAACAATCTTAGCCCACAACAGACGTCCAGCACGCATCTTTGCAATCTCCATAAAGTGGTTCATACCTATAGCCCAGAAGAAGGAAAGACGTGGTGCGAACTTGTCAACAGGAATACCTGCGTTAACACCAGTGCGCAGATAATCCATACCATCGGCAAGTGTATATGCCAACTCAATGTCTGCTGTTGCACCTGCTTCCTGCATGTGGTAGCCAGAGATTGAGATTGAATTGAACTTAGGCATGAACTGCGATGTGTATTCGAAGATATCTGCAATAATCTTCATAGAGAATGCTGGCGGATAGATGTATGTGTTACGCACCATGAATTCCTTAAGAATGTCATTCTGGATTGTACCTGCCATTTCCTCGAGCTTAGCACCCTGTTCCAGACCAGCATTGATATAGAAAGCAAGTACAGGAAGTACGCCACCGTTCATTGTCATTGACACAGACATCTTGTTGAGTGGGATACCAGCAAACAAGACTTTCATGTTTTCCAATGAACAGATAGACACACCGGCCTTACCTACGTCGCCTACTACACGAGCATTATCAGGGTCATAACCTCTATGAGTTGGTAAGTCGAATGCAACAGAAAGACCTTTCTGACCACTGGCAAGATTTCGGCGATAGAATGCGTTTGATTCTTCAGCCGTAGAGAAACCTGCATACTGGCGGATAGTCCACGGACGGAAAGGATACATCATAGAATACGGACCACGTAGGAAAGGAGGAATACCTGCTGTGAAGTCGAGATGTTCCATGCCTTCAAGGTCTTCTTTTGTATAAACTGGACGCACCTCTATGTGTTCAGGTGTCTTCCAATGAGCCTTAATGTCGTTAGCCTTGAGCCATTCAGAACCATTAACGGCATTTATACCTTCATATATGTTTATATCTTTAAAATTCTTTCTCATGACTTTATTATTTACTAAACAACATTAAATTCCTAATTTCTGGTTATATTCTTTCAGTGTTTCAAGCACATTGCACTTCACATGTATGAAGTTCTCTATGCCTGCAGCCTTCAGGTCATCCATGCAAGCTGGTGCACCTGCTACGACAAACATGGCACGGTTGTCAAGATATTTGAATGCAGGTATTGCATATTCTGCATATTCGTCATCGCTTGAGCAGAGAACGACTATGTCTGCATTAGCTTTCAATGCTGCATCAACACCTTCTTCGACTGTCTTGAATCCCAAGTTGTCAATAACTTTATATCCTGCACATGCGAGGAAGTTGCATGAGAACTGTGCTCTTGCCTGACGCATTGCAAGATTACCTATTGTAAGCATGAACGCAGTCGGTGTCTTTGCATTTTCAGTATGGATGCGCAAGTCTTCAAAGTCAGCAGCAAGACGTGTGCTTTCTATTGATTTGAATGGTGCGCCTTCATTACCATGAGCACAACCGCAAGCACAAGACATTGCCTGCTTTCCTTCTGACTTCTCTGTGAAATTAGGGAACTGGTTTGTTCCGAGAAGAAACTCCTTACGCTTGGCAGCATCTCCATGACGCTTAACGTTTGTTGCATTTATGTCATCCTGTACCGTTCCTGCCTTTATTGCAGCGAGGAATCCACCTTCTTCTTCCACTTTGAGGAATATCTTCCATCCTTCAACGGCAAGGCTGTCGGTCAGATGCTCGATATAGTAAGAACCTGCACCTGGGTCAACAACTTCACCGAAATGACACTCTTCCTTGAGCAGCAACTGCTGATTGCGTGCTATTCGCTCTGAGAAATCAGTCGGAACTTCATATGTTGCATCAAAAGGAACGACTACCATCGAGTGAACGCCACCAAGTGCGGCACTCATTGCCTCTGTCTGACTGCGCAACAGGTTGACATAGCTATCAAAAAGTGTCTGGTTGTATGTTGATGTAACTGCATTTACTATCATCTTGCATGCACAATCACATTTCGGTTCATACTGCTTAACTATCTGTGCCCAAAGCATACGTGCTGCACGGAATTTAGCCAGTTCCATGAAGTAGTTTTCAGATATACCCATGTTGAACTTAATCTTCTTGGCAGCAAGATCTACGTCTACACCTGCTTCAGTCATCTGGTTCAGGTATTCATTACCCCATGCAAGAGCATAGCCAAGTTCCTGCACGATGTAAGCACCAGCATTGTTCAGCGATACTGTATTTACGGTTATGCAGCGGAAGTTAGGATAATCCTTGAACAGTTCTACAAGCTGTGGAGTAACAGAGAGCATTGATGTAACATCCTTGCCCTTCATTACAATCTTTTCCATTGGGTCGAAATCGATAGAGCCTACAACCTTTTCCTTGTCGTAGCCTTTCTTTTCGAAATATGCCACCAAGAGTTGTGCCAGCTCCAGAGTATGACGCTTGCATGTGTTGAAGTTCACTTCAACGATATCACATCTTATTCCGTCAAGCAGAGTTTCAACTGTTTCAGCATTGACCATGCTTCCCGGCACCTTGAAACCAAGAGAATCAATACCCTTGTTGAGTATATCTAAAGCCTTCTCGTTAGCAGCCTTAGCATCCTCTACCTTAATATCCTGACGGATATACCATACGTTTGTGTTTTTGTGATTACCGCGTACAAATGGAAATTCGCCAGGCAGTGCGTCTGGTGTTTTTAGCTTCAATACATCTTCACGGCGATAGAATGGCTGTACGTTAAAGCCTTCATTAGTTCTCCATACGAGTCTTTTCTGGAAGTCTGCACCCTTGAGGTCAACTTCTATCTTGTCAAGCCACTCTTGTGTCGTAGGGGCTTGAAACTCAGTAAAGAGCTTTTCCTTTTTGTTTGACATAGTGTAACGTTTATTATATAAGTTATTTAAAATATTACTTGTTTAAACTGTGCAAAGGTAATTGTTTTTTCTGACACTATAAAATAAATGAGTATAAAAAAAGACTTCAATGGTAAAAAATTCAAAAAACACTCTTTTTGAGCAAAATAAACCGACAAAATTGTTTGTATCGATTTTATTTTTCTTACTTTTGCAAAATATTTACTACATAAGTATCATACATAATATAAAGATATAAGAAAAATGAACTGGTTGTTAGAACTTTTTACTTCAACCGAATCTGTGGCTCACATTGCACTTCTGTATGCCGTGGTAATTGCTGCAGGTGTATATTTGGGCAAAATAAAGATTGGCGGTATATCCTTAGGAGTAACTTTTGTCCTGTTTACAGGAATATTGTTCGGACATCTGGGATTTACTGCACCAATGAATATTCTGACATTTATCCAGGACTTTGGACTTATTCTTTTTGTTTTTATGATAGGTCTGCAGGTCGGTCCTGGTTTCTTTGAGAGTTTCCGCAAAGAAGGTATCTCCCTGAACATTCTGTCTACAATAGCCATTTTGCTGAACATTCTTGTAATGTTCGTCTGCTATTGGACATTTTTCGACACGTCAAACCCGGCAAACCTGCCGATGATGATAGGCACTATGTACGGTGCCGTAACAAACACGCCTGCTCTCGGTGCGGCAAACGAGGCTTTGAGTTCTGTATTTACTTCCGGAAACATTCCTGAGATAGCATCGGGATATGCCTGTGCCTACCCTCTCGGTGTACTGGGTATCATTGGTGCAACTATTATAATAAGGTATATATGTCGGATAAATCTTAACAGTGAGGAACAGAAACTTGAAGAGGCAGAGACAGAAGACCCGAATGCCAAGCCACATGTCATGCACCTGCGAGTATCCAACTCGTACCTTGCCGGACGCACGCTGGCTGAGATACACCGCTTCCTCAACCGCGACTTTGTGTGCACACGCATACTGCACGAAGGAAAGGTTAGCATTCCAAACGCAAAGACAGTATTTGAACTGAACGACGAAATACTCGTTGTCTGTCCAGAGGCAAACAGCGAGCCAGTAAAGGCTTTCATCGGTCCGGAGATTGATGCGGCATGGAATGCAGAACTGGAGAAACAGCCTCTTGTTTCAAAGCGAATAGTAGTAACCAAACCGTCGATGAACGGCAAGACTCTGGCTAAGATGCGCTTTGCAAGCCTATACGGCGTAAACGTAACACGAATAACGCGTCAGGGCATTGACATTTTTGCAGGACGAAACCACCATTTCCAGGTTGGTGACAGACTGATGGTAGTTGGTCCGGAAGACAACGTCAACCGTGTTGCAGAGATGATGGGCAATTCAATCCGTCGACTGGAGGCACCCAACATTGCCACCATATTCATCGGAATAATAGTTGGTATCATTTTCGGCAGTCTGCCTTTCACCATTCCTGGTATGCCCATACCTCTGAAGCTGGGTCTTGCAGGCGGTCCGCTCATCATTGCTATTCTTATCGGACGATACGGCTACAAGGTACATCTGGTAACATACACTACGACAAGTGCAAACATGATGCTGCGCGAAATAGGATTGGTACTCTTTCTCGCAAGTGTAGGTATAAAGGCTGGAGACAATTTCTACAACACATTGATTTCCGGCGATGGACTGAAATACGTCTATACAGGTTTCCTGATAACCATAATCCCTATTTTCATCATAGGATTGACTGCCCGCTTGAAATACCGGTTAAACTATTTCACTATTGCAGGGCTTATCGCCGGCACATACACCGACCCGCCAGCTTTGGCTTATGCCAACTCAATATGCTCGCGTAATGCGCCTGTCATAGGCTATTCGACAGTATATCCGCTCAGCATGTTCCTGCGTATCTTAACGGCACAGCTTGTGGTTCTGCTGTTCTGCGTGTGAGCAAAGAATGACTTGAATACAATAATTAAACATATAATAACACATAACTTTAATGAAACGAACTTTATTTATAGCCGGATTGTTATGGTGCTGCATTTTATCGATTTTCCCGCAAGGAGCAAAAAACATCAAAATCAATGAAGTGCTTACCATCAACGACTCAAGTGTACAAGATGAGTTTGGCTGTCGTGAAGCGTGGATTGAGTTGGCTAACATTGCCTACTCCACCTACGATGTTCGCGGAATGTTTATCACAACAGATAAAAGTGTTATCGACAAGTCTCTCTCTGCTCCTGAGAGAATCCGTAAAATGAGCCAACTGCCCAACGACGAATGTACCCGTCTGTCGGCAAGACGACACCTGCTGCTGTTTCTAAACAGCAAACCAACGCGCGGTGCACACCATCTTGACACGAAACTGGATGCAGGCGGTCCTGTATGGATTGCACTTTACGATGGCAATGGAGTTGACTTGATCGACTCTGTTACGGTGCCTGTACTGAAACCCAACACGTCGTATGCACGCAAGAACGACGGAAAAGCAGAATGGGAAATAAAGTCGGCTGATGCCGTTACACCTGCCATGCAAAACTACGTACAGGTCTCTGAAAACAAAATCACATTTCTTAAAAGAAACGACCCTCATGGTTTCGGAATTACGGTGCTGGCTATGGGTATCGTCTTTTCATGTCTTGCACTCCTATATGTTGCATTCAGCATCATGGGAGCTATCATGAAGCGCAGAAAGCGCAAGAAAGAAGAATGGCGAAAGACCAAGCACAGTAGGAAATTCCACCTGAAGCAGAGCCATGTGGACAAGGCAAAGGATGTTAAGGAAAACTACGGAGATGCTGACTTGGGAGACAACAGCAACCTCAACATTACCGACGATACTTCTATCGAAGAATACATGGCTGTAATTGGTATGGCTCTCAAGCAGTATGAAGACGATGCACACGACGTGGAAAGTGGCATCATCACCATCACGCACAGCAACCGCCACTGGCGAAACGTATAAACCTCAAGAGTATTATTTTCATATTAAGGCACAATAACTAATAAACATAATGACAATGAACACATATAAATATACTGTCAACGGAAAAGATTATACCGTAGAAATAGAAGAGATAGAAGGCAACAAAGCCAATGTCAACGTGAACGGACGTCCATTTGAGATTGAGCTGAAAAAGCCTATGAAATCAACAACAGCCAACAAGCCTGTGCACATCGAGGCACCAAAGCCTACACCTGTTGCCGTACAGCAGCCTGCTGCTGCACCTGCACCGCAACAGGAAGTCGGTGCTGGAGCAAAGATAACGTCTCCGCTGCCAGGAACAGTTACCGACATTATGGTTAAGGTTGGCGACACCGTGAAGTCTGGCGACACGGTAGTGATTCTCGAAGCCATGAAGATGCAGAACAGCATTGAGGCTGATCATGACGGAACCATCACCTCTATTCTCGTGAAAGAGGGCGAAACAGTTATGGAAGGTGCAATTCTTGTTACAATAGCATAGTTTGAAGTTATGGGATTTTTAGATTTTATAGCAAGCAATTTTAATGAATTCCTAACTTATACAGGATTCTATAATGCAACATCCGGCAACCTGATAATGATTGTTGTCGGCATAATCTTCATCTGGTTGGCTATACGAAAGGACTTCGAGCCGCTGCTGCTTGTGCCGATAGGCTTAGGCATCGTTCTCGGAAACATTCCTTTCCGTGCCGATGCAGGCTTGGAGATTGGTCTCTATGAAGACAACTCCGTGCTCAACATCTTCTATCAGGGCGTGCGACAGGGATGGTATCCCCCACTCGTCTTTCTCGGCATCGGCGCCATGACAGACTTCTCTACTCTTATTAGCAATCCGAAACTGATACTCATAGGTGCAGCCGCACAGTTCGGCATCTTTGGTGCTTACATGGTTGCGTTGGCATTGGGCTTCGAGCCAAACCAGGCTGCCGGCATCGCCATTATCGGTGGTGCAGACGGACCGACTGCCATCTTCCTGTCGTCGAAACTATGCCCTAACCTCATGGGTGCCATTGCAGTGTGTGCATATTCGTACATGGCTCTCGTGCCAGTCATTCAGCCGCCACTCATGCGACTGCTGACTACAAAGAAGGAAAGAGTAATCCACATGAAGCCTGCGCGCCATGTCAGCCAGACAGAACGCATACTCTTCCCTATCATCGGTCTGCTGCTGACTACGTTCATCGTGCCTTCGGGCTTGCCACTGCTCGGCATGCTGTTCTTCGGAAACCTGCTGAAAGAGAGCGGCAAGACTACACGTCTGGCTAAGACTGCCGGCTCGGCACTCAACGACGTGATTGTCATTTTGCTCGGACTGACCGTAGGATGCTCTACACAGGCAAGCGAATTCCTGACCCTCAACACCATAAAGATATTCTTCCTTGGTGCTATGGCATTCATCATCGCTTCTTCAAGCGGCATATTGTTTGTGAAGTTCATGAATCTCTTCCTGTCGAAAGACAAGAAAATCAATCCGCTTATCGGCAATGCCGGCGTATCTGCCGTGCCGATGAGTGCCCGCATATCTAACAATATCGGTCTGGAATACGACCGACACAACTTCTTGCTGATGCACGCTATGGGTCCTAACGTTGCAGGTGTCATCGGCTCAGCTGTGGCTGCGGGAGCACTCTTGGGATTCTTGAGTTAAAGAAAATAAGAAAAAAAATATTCATGCTGAAAACAAAAATATTAAACAAAACCTTAAAGAAAAGAAAGGAATACAACATGAAAAAGTTATTTTTAACAATGTTTGTAGCTGTTTTGGCTATTGGTGCCCAGGCACAGGTTTACGTAGGTGGAGGCATTGGTCTCGGAACAGCAAAGTATGACAATAGTTTCAATGACGAAAGCGTTACACTCTACAAGTTACAGCCTGAAATCGGATATGTATTCGATGACAACTTCGCAGCTGGTGTTGCTTTCGGATGGGCTGGCGCAACAAAGAACAGACAGAAGTCTGTTTCTGTTAACCCTTATGTTCGCTACACTTTCGCTAAGTTCAACATGGTTAGCGTATTCGTTGACGGTACTGTTGGTTACGAGCACAAATATGGTGGCACACTCCACACTGATGAGTTCCAGGCTGGTCTGAAGCCAGGCGTTGCCGTTGCTCTCAACAACAAGCTGAGCTTCGTTGCTCACGTTGGTTTCTTGGGTTACGAGTCTGTTAAGAATGTTGACACAAAAGCAAAGGTTAACACTTTCGGTCTTGACCTCGACGGAAACGCATTGTCTTTCGGACTTTATTACAATTTCTAAACTTTAAAAATTAATAAGTTTTCAGCAATATTTTCAGGAAGAGGAAGCCTTGTCAAGGCTTCCTCTTCTCGTTTATGCCATCCTGCTCTCCATTTGTCTGTCCGCCTGTTTCCGACAGTAATGGTTTCCGCCAGTCGCGTCTACTGCTCATAGATGCTCTGCACCGACAGCGGCAGGCCATAGGTCTGTGCGTCTGCAAATATCTGCTCGCTGCTGTCGTGGTCGCTGTCCGCAGATTCATCGTCGCCATTGCTGCGCCAGAAACCATATTTTTCATACCATAGCGAGTCATATTCTTCTGCAACATACCTTTCATACATAGCCTCGTCGGCATGTCCGAGACTTGTCATTATGCTGTCAGTGAGCCTTCCGAGCATGAGGGCTGCATCCTCTGCCACGAGGTCTTGCAGTGTGTAATACTGCCTGTTCGGATAAACATAGATATATCTTTCATAGTCGGCATCGCTGATTTCCTGCATCGTGGCAAGCAGCAGGCGGATAGCGCGCAGATGACGGCCTGTTCCGTTGCACAGCGTAGCGAGGCGATAAGCCTTCAGAGCCTTGCGCCTAAGGTCTTTCGTGCAATTCACGACGTGCAGTTCGCGGGGCAGCATGCTGTTGAGCGTAAGTGTTTCTAATTGTACTATTCCGTTTTCCGGTGTGCAGCGGCACACTCTGTGAGTTGTTGTTTTTCGCATAAGATAATTGTTTTTTGGATTGAACATTTTGTTTGAAAAAGTGAAAAAATACTGACAACAGCACAAAGCCATTACCATCAAGAGATTTGTGGAAACAAACTGGCTGTTTCTCAGCATCACAACGTGTAGCAATAAGTCAAGGAACACATGTCTGACACTGTCCGAATGTCTGCATTACAGACACTTATCAATCAACACACAAGACAACTGCGGCGTTATCCTACACGTCAGACCGATACGGATGTCTGCATTTGTGTTCTTTACTTTTCTTGCTGAATTCATTGGTTGCGATAAATTGTTTATGCGAAAATCAGGGTGCAAAGATATGAAAATTATGAATATTGCAAAAATATTTCAAGCTTTTTTGCAAAAAGGCGCGAAATATCTCAACGAAATACCTCAACCATCTGGGCAGAAAGATAAAACGATAGACAAGCAAACCAACAGCTTATTTTAAGCCAAAGTCGGTCTGATGGCGGCTTTGCCTTAAATTGTTTCCATACAACAATACGCCCCGAAAGTCACTACTCTCGGGGCGTATGCCGTTAGATGTATGTGTCTTTATTTGGCAAC
>OMZM01000027.1 GCA_900315545.1 uncultured Prevotella sp. | reverse complement strand
CCAATTTGCGAAAGAGTTCTGAAACTTGATGCTGACAGATACCAGAAAGGTGATTTACCATTGTCCAATTTGCTCAGTAAATACTGTTCGTATATCGTTTCGGGCAATAGGGAATAGATAAGACAGTAATTTGAATTTATCGTTATTTGTATTATGAAAAGAGTCCTTTTATTCATTCAATATCTGATCTTGGCAATTGCAGCAAATGCAACAGGTCAAGAAGGTGACATAATATATATAGATGGTGCGCAGTGGGAGTTGTTGGGCAGACCCGTATGTGCTGACTCCCTGCTATGTCACGACTTAGAAGCCGTGCTGCCCCAAGAGCGCTCCTGGACCACAGCAAACTGGGATGGCTTCAAGGCCTATTGGAGTATCAAGCAGGATGTGCTCTACTTGGACAGCATCCAATATCAGCTCTATGACTCCGTCACCAACGATCGTATGAGTTGTTATGTGCCAGCAGACACTTTGCTTCGCGTGTTCCGGCGGCATATTGAGGAAGGACACATCATGTGTAGTTGGCTGACGAAAGACATCCGCGTGGCTAAGGGCAAGGTGATTTATTATCAGCACATGGGTTTTGAGCGGAACTATGAAGAGGAACAAATCATTAGCATTGACAAAGGAATAGTTACTGGAAAGAAGGTATATCACAATTACGTCATAGACGGTTTTTCTTTTGATAAAGTTAAGAACAACGCTGAACTACGAAGGTTATTTCCAATACACGTTGAACATTATCCTGAGTTGGCAAATGCCAAGCGCATCGTGTTCAGTATCAAAAAGGCTCGCGTAAATAGTCAAGGGATTCTTGAGGAATGTGAAGTAAAAGTCCTTAAACCCAACGATAATCGGCGACTTGCGACTGAGATGGAAGGTCTGCTGAAGGCTTATCATCCTTGGAAAGTGTCATTCATCAATGGCGAATTCCGTGCCGATGGAATCGCTGGCTGGGCTTTATCATATCTGTTAGACAATTAATTCCCCCCCACATTTTTTGTGACTACGAGCGTATAAAAACGCGCAGAATGTGTCGTAAAAGTGTCGCCAGTACTTTACACTAACTCTGTAAGTAACTGATACTCAGCGTCGTCTAGCCGCGCAGGCAGCAGTTGAGGAATAAGCGACGGAACTTGAAACTAAGCGAGTTAGGCGGTAAGCCCCCGAAAACAAAGGGACTTCCGCCTAACTTCGTAAATGGAGGTTCGTTCATTCCGACACGGAAAATGAGAAGAATGAACGGAAATGTTTAGAGAAAGTTGCGAGATTTCAGGCCCCATGTTTAGAGCGTGTTTAGAGTTCAGAATGAACGAGATAACAACAAGATACAGATGTGTAACAAAAAACGATAGGAACACGAATGAAGTTGAGCGCAGAAACGATGCTTGCATCGGATATGCCGAGACGAATGAGTGAAGAATGAAATTCAACACAGATTATGGCAACACTGAAAGCATGCGTACAGAAGATGCGCAACGATGGGTTCTTTCCTGTCTATATCAGAGTGACGCACAACCGCACGACACAGTACATCAAGACGGACAAGATGGTAACGAAGCGTGAGTTGTCAAGGAGCAATGACATCACCGACCCTGTTGTGATGCAGTTCTGCACTGCGCTCATTCTTGACTATAATGCGAAGTTGAACAAGACGGACACTCGCAACTGGACTGCACGAATGGTTGTGGACTACCTGCAAAATGGTGAGGAAGACTTGTGCTTCTCTGACTATGCGCGACGGCACATTGACAGGCTCATCGACAACGGACAGGCGAGGAACGCTAAAAACTACGAGTTGGCACTCCAGCACATGGAGCGTTTCTTTGGTACTACGAAAGTGAAGTTCTCTATGCTGACCTCATCGAACGTGGCGAAGTGGATAAAGAGTTTGGAGAAGACGAACAGGGCAAAGGAAATGTACCCTGTGTGCATGAGGCAGGTGTTTCGCGCAGCCATCGAGGAACTGAACGACTATGACACCGGGCTTATCAGAGTGAAGACCAATCCATGGATAAAGGTGAAGATACCAAAGGCTGACAAGCCCGAGAAGCGTGCCATCAGTGCGGAGGACTGCCGCAGGTTCTTTGCAACACCATTGCCCGAAAGCAAGATGAAGTTGCCGCTTCCCGAACTTGGCTGCACCCTTATCCACATCATAGAACAATTGCGTAATTGGGGCAATGATTTCCGTCCCAAAATGATAGATATTTTGAAGAATAAAGATTATCTATAAATTCTTGTAGATAAGGTAAACTTATAAGAGTATTTTTTCATTTAGATTTTGGAGTTAACTCAAAATTTTGGATGAACAAAAAATTATTAAAGATTGCCAACTTTTTATGCGACTTTCTTATTACGAACTGGGGTATAAATACAAATTCGGCAACAAGTCAAATTTATTGCCGAATTTGTATTTAATTATTCATGAAAATGCTTTGTTCACTATAAATTTAGGAAGTCATTTCATTGTCAAAAGATATTTAAAATTACTTTCTATTGAGGATGGTAAAATATCAAACTTTCTACCCTATAGACATCTTTTGAACATCATTTCTGAAAAAGCATTGTCATGCACAAAATCAATGTCGATTTATTCATATTTCTTATCAGAATCATCTACCTGATCTTCAATGGATTATTGCAGACGAATGAGTGTAGATCCGCTAGTTGACTGGTTGTTCGTCTGCAACTGCACTGCATAAATACCCTTTTGCAGCATGGAAAGATCAATAGTGTAATCATGGGCTGATGCCACAGGGCTACCATTGAGACTGTATACAACCAGTTTGGCATCGGAGTTCTCTCGGTCTGCAAACTCAGCAGTGAGAATACTTCCGTTTAGATTGAATTTGACCTTGGCGGGCTGGTATGTACTTAGCTCGGGAATGTTCGAAGGTAAGTCTAGAATATAAAGGAGTCCTTTGTATACGTCAATCTGTCCATAACCATAAATATTATTAGGATACTCGAGCGTTGGGTCTGGCTTTGTACAAGTATGCGCCAATACATCTTTAATTTGTTCGGTGGTAAGTGTGGGATTTGCCTGCAGCCATAGTGCTATCGTACCAGCAACGACTGGTGTGGCCATAGATGTACCGCTCTGCGCAGTGTAGTAATAAGTCTTGCCGTTGTAGTTGGTTTGATCCGTCAGTTCCTTACGACGACTTTCTGTAATCTCAACATAGCTGTTAAAAGCAGCGTTGATGCTCATTCCTGGTGCCGTGACATCAGGTTTTATACGCTCGTCAAAGGTCGGTCCCTGAGACGAAAAATGGGCAATGTATCCAGGCTGATCGGCTGCAAACTCACTAACCTGAGTATTGACGTTTCCGTCTATATCGGTAAATGTCGATTTATACCCCGTAGCTCCTACTGTTATGAGTCCGTCAAGGGTTCCTGGCCACCATAGCGAATGACCTTTGGCAGCCTTGCTATAGGCTTCTACACCATCAACATTTACGAGCGGTGAGAACTTTATATTAGTATATACCCATGCAGGATTATCGCTGCTAAGCAGGCACAAAGCACCGCATAACACCATGAAAAGTGGCGATGACATATCTGCCCTAACATGGAATACAGTTCCGCGAGGGTCTTGTATATTGCTTTTCCATATCTTCATACTTATGTCACTGAGACTCGTCGTAGTGTTGAGACGACAGGTGTCATTGAGAGCATCTACGCTATCGGTATTGAAAATTATGGTCTTCTCAATATTCGTTCCTGTCATGCGCATACCGAGAAAGTCGAAGCGTACCTGCTGGTTGCCTGGTGTAATTATGTCCATGTCTATGATATTGCCTCCCCCTACACCATAGACGAGTCCGGCTCCGGCATTGTAGTCTGTTTCCTTTTTTTCCATATAAGACGAACGTGTACCATCGTTGCCGGCACAAACTACGATGATGCGCCCCGGCCCCGTAAGTCCCACAAGAGCTTCGCTTTCCAGAATACGCTGTCGACTGAGGGTAAAACTCTCGCCACTGCTAAAATTGATGACACAGGGCTTTCCTGCGCGGGCTGCCTCATCAAAGATGTACTTGAAACCAAGAATGGAATTGGCTGATGTAGGAGCATCTGGATTGTCGAAATCTGAAGCCATAGAGTTGAAATGTACTGCATAGATGTCTGCATCTGGTGCCATACCTTGATACTTGCCATTGACAGCACTTCCTGCCATGATGCCCAGTACATGCGTTCCATGAAGTGTAATACCTTCATGACGAGTGCCTCCAAGCGCAATAATGTCTTCTGTTGAATTCCATCCACGCCCCAGTGTGCCATCGCCGTTATCATAGTAGAAATCATAGTAATAGCGCATACGCGACTGACCGCCAGCATCCAAAAAAGCAGGATGGGTGAAGTCAAAACCATTGTCAAACACGCCTGCTATAACGTCTTTCCCAGTGAAAGCCTGTGGTAGCCCATCTCCAATATAGACATTGGAAGAATTGATTTGTTGTGGTGTAACATCCATGGCATGATTCATTGCCACCGGTTCAGCTTCAATGCGATCAACGCGCGCATCCACAGACAGTTGCGGTAGTGCAGCAATAGGAATCCGTACAATGTAAATACGCCCAATACTATCCTGAACGTCAAGTCCATAGTCGGCAGACAAGGTACTGAGGATATTTTCGCCTGCCACCGTCATCAGCGTGAGGATTTTCTTCTCGCTGAATTGTTTTGTTTTGTTTGAAATCTTCTGACTGCGAACTATCCGTTGTAAGTGTTCCGATAGTTTTCCGTTGCCTTGCGCCATAACAGAAGGCGTTATCATAAGCAACATTGTAATAAATAAGAATAATAGTTTCCTCATAATGATAATTATTAATTTAATACTAAGTTTAACGGTTATAATTTTTTCACTTTTTTATGTCTTAACTTATAATTTGTCATGAATAATCTTTGTCAAAGCAGATTTAACACCATTAGTGTATTCTGACTATGATATTACTGCGGAAGATTATCTTCTTCTACCGTTTAAGTTGACATATCTTTTCATCGCTTTCTTCTGCATTCTTTTCAGCTGTCGCTGACTTTTTTTGACGTATGAATTATCTATTTTCTGAACGTAGGCATTACCCAAAGAGTCGCGGTAGAAATGGAAACGCTCATCGCCAACAAGTTCAACTTTAACCTGCTTGCCATTTTTCAATGTTATCGTTCGCCACATCCCTCGCTTTGCAGGCACAGCCATTACTGACACCGACAAAAACAATAATGCTGTGATTGCCAATGATTTAATGTTTAAATTGCTCTTCATGTTCTAAATATATGTTTCAGTTATTATATCTTTTATATTTCAAACACAAAAGTATATATTATGTGTGAGTTTTACAAATTTAACCGCGTTTTTTTTATAAATTAACGTAAAAGATTAGCGGAGGGTACTTACAGTAAATATGTTAAAATGTTCTTAACACACTATTTTTTAGCTATATACGCCTGCACGAAACTAAGAAAAAGAACCTTTTCTTTGTTTAATTCCTCCTTTTTACGTAATTTTGCACCCTCATAAATAATTATAAGGTATAACAATGATAACACTAACAAATCTTGCTATTCAGTTCGGAAAACGAATATTGTACAAAGACGTAAACTTAAAATTCACAAATGGTAACATCTATGGCGTTATTGGTGCCAACGGCGCGGGCAAGTCTACACTGCTGAAAGCCATTAGTGGAGAGCTTGAGCCAAACAAAGGTTCTGTTGAATTGGGTCCAGGCGAACGCCTGTCCGTTCTCGATCAGGACCACTTCAAATACGACGAATATTCGGTTATGGACACCGTGCTCATGGGACATCAGCCTCTTTGGGAGAACATGAAAAAGCGCGAAGCCCTGTATGCAAAGGACGAAATGACTGAAGAGGATGGAAACATAGCTGCTGACCTTGAACTGAAATTTGCAGAGATGAACGGCTGGGAGGCTGAAAGCGAGGCTGCACAGCTGCTGCAAAATCTTGGCGTAAAGGAAGACACACACTATAAAAACATGTCAGAACTGTCAAACAACGAGAAAGTTCGCGTTATGCTTGCAAAAGCATTGTTTGGACATCCTGACAACCTGCTGCTCGACGAGCCTACCAACGACCTCGACCTCGACACCGTACAGTGGTTGGAAAGTTATCTGAGCAACCTGGAGCAGTGCGTGCTTGTTGTCAGCCACGACCGACACTTCCTCGACTCTGTATCAACACAGACCGTAGATATAGACTTCGGTAAGGTTACCGTATTCTCCGGAAACTACTCTTTCTGGTATGAAAGTTCTCAGCTGGCACTCCGACAGGCACAGAACCAAAGGCTGAAAGCCGAAGAGAAACGCAAGCAGCTGGAGGAATTCATACGCCGTTTCTCTGCCAATGTTGCTAAATCGAAACAGACAACATCGCGCAAGAAAATGCTTGACAAACTGAACGTTGAGGAGATTAAGCCGTCGAGCCGCAAATATCCGGGCATCATTTTCTCTATGGAACGTGAGCCAGGCAACCAGATTCTTGAAGTAGAAGGTCTGAAGGCTGTTGATGCTGACGGAACAGTATTGTTTGACAATGTGTCATTCAACATAGAAAAAGGACAGAAAACTGTATTCCTGAGCCACAACCCGAAAGCCATGACTGCACTGTTTGAGATTATCAACGGCAATCGCCAGGCTGATGCAGGTACATACAAATGGGGTATAACGATTACAACTGCCTATCTCCCACTCGACAACACAGAGTTTTTCAAGAACGACCTGAACCTCGTGGAATGGCTGTCGCAATACGGTGTCGGCAACGAAGTAACCATGAAGGGTTATCTCGGCAGAATGCTGTTCAAGCAGGAGGAAGTAGAGAAAAAGGTAAACGTACTGTCTGGAGGCGAGAAGATGCGATGCATGATTGCACGCATGCAGCTGAAAAACGCCAACTGCCTCATTCTCGACACTCCTACAAACCACCTCGACCTGGAATCGATACAGGCTTTCAACAACAACCTTGTAACGTTCAAGGGCAACATTCTCTTTGCATCTCACGACCACGAGTTTATAAACACTGTGGCTGACCGCATCATAGAGCTGACTCCAAAGGGCACCATCGATAAGCTGATGACCTACGACGACTATATCTTCGACAACAGCATAAAGGAACAAAAAGCAAAAATGTATTCGCTTTAAACACGTTTGGCACATTTTTTGCAGTGTTTTATTATGAACAGTTAAATAAACAATTATGGAAGAAAAGGATATAGAAAAGGAAATAGAGATAGAAGACGGCAATGAAAAACAGTCATCTAACGAAGTAAACACTGACAACAGTGTGCAAGAAACTGACAAAGAGTCAGACTCTACAGACATTAATGACAACTGCGACGAAGAAGAGAAAGATCCGATGGAGAAACTGCAAGAAGAACTGGCAGAACTGAAAGACCAGTATCTCAGAAAGGTTGCAGAGTTTGAAAATTACCGCAAACGTACACTGAAGGAGAAGACGGAACTGATTCTCAACGGTGCCGAAAAGACTGTAGATGCCATACTTCCTGTCGTAGACGACATGGAACGGGCTATGGCTAATGCAGAGAAGACCGACGACGTAGATGCACTGAAAGAAGGAATGGACCTGATTTTCAAGAAACTGATGAAAACACTTGAAGGTTTAGGCGTGAAGAAAATCGAAACCGACAACAAAGACTTCGACACAGACTTTCACGAAGCCGTAGCTATGGTTCCAGGCATGGGAGACGACAAGAAAGGCAAAGTGATAGACTGTGTACAAACCGGTTATACTCTTAACGATAAGGTTATCCGACATGCAAAGGTTGCAGTCGGACAATAACATAATTCTTAACGATAGAACATAGAACACCGAATACTATGGCAAAGAGAGATTACTATGAAGTTCTGGGCGTTGGTAAAAACGCGACAGAAGACGAAATAAAGAAGGCATACCGAAAGATTGCCATAAAATATCATCCTGACCGCAATCCCGGCGACAAAACAGCAGAAGAGAAATTCAAGGAAGCGGCTGAAGCATACGATGTGTTGCACGACCCACAGAAACGTAAGCAATACGATCAGTTTGGCTTTGACGGACCTGCTGGCATGGGAGGCGGCTTCGGAGGATTCAGCGGCGGATTCTCGATGGATGACATATTCGATATGTTCGGTGATGTTTTTGGCGGACGCGGAGGATTTGGCGGTGGGTTCGGCGGATTCGGAGGCGGATTTGGCGGACACGCACAAAGACAGCAATATAGGGGTAGCGACCTGCGGCTGAAGGTAAGACTTTCGCTGCAAGACATTGCCACCGGAATAATCAAGAAATTCAAAGTCAAGAAAGACATCACATGTTCTCACTGTCATGGCAGCGGAGCCGAAGGCAACAGCGGTACGGAAACATGCCCGACATGTCATGGCTCTGGTGTGGTAACACGCCAGCAGAAAAGCCTGTTTGGCATAATGACGACACAGAGTGCCTGTCCGACATGTGGCGGAGAAGGTACGGTTATTAAAAACAAATGTACTCACTGTCATGGCGAAGGTGTCGTAAAGGGAGAGGAAGTAGTAGAGATAAAGATACCGGCTGGAGTTGCCAACGGAATGATTGTCAACGTACCGGGAAAAGGAAATGCTGGCAAGCACAACGGTATTACCGGAAACATACAGGTGTTCATAGAAGAAGAGCCCAACGACACATTTGTACGCGACGGAAACAATGTCATCTACAACCTGCTGCTCGATTTCCCTACTGCCGCACTTGGCGGAACAGTAGACATTCCTACGATAGAGGGAACACGGGCACACGTTAAGATTGAGCCGGGCACACAGCCTGGAAAGACATTGCGTCTGAGAGGCAAGGGACTGCCAGCCGTACAGGGATATGGAAGCGGAATGGGCGATTTGCTGATAAACATAAGCGTATATGTGCCGAAGGAACTGTCGCGCAGCGAAAAAGAAATGCTTGAAAAGATGAAAGACAGCGACAATTTCAAAGGAGACAACAATACGAAGCAGTCCATTTTTGAGCGTTTCCGCAATTATTTCAGTTAGGAAACATATTACAGAATATTCTACATTTGGAAGATGACATACAAAGAAACAACAGAATACTTATATAACAGCACCCCCGTGTTCGAACATGTGGGTGCTTCTGCATATAAGGAGGGCTTATACAATACCATTGAGCTTGACAACCACTTCGGCAACCCGCACCGCAGATACAAGTGCATACACGTTGCCGGAACTAACGGCAAAGGCTCTGTTTCACACACGCTTGCAGCCATACTACAGGCGGCAGGACTGCGCGTAGGCTTATATACGTCGCCACACTTGATTGATTTCAGGGAGCGCATCAGAATAAACGGAGAACCTGTTTCCGAGCAATATGTCATCGACTTCGTACAACAGGAACGCTCTTTCTTTGAGCCGCTGCATCCCTCCTTCTTCGAACTGACCACAGCAATGGCTTTCAAATACTTCGCAGAGCAAAACATTGACATTGCGATTGTGGAGGTGGGACTGGGCGGAAGGCTCGACTGTACGAACATTATCACTCCACTACTCTCCGTCATTACAAACATCTCGTTCGACCACATGCAGTTTCTTGGAGACACGCTGGCAAAGATTGCTTCTGAGAAAGCTGGCATAATAAAGCATAACATACCTGTTGTCATAGGCGAATATACAGACGAGACCCGCCCTGTATTTGAGAAAAAGGCGAAAGAATTGTCTGCACCAATACTTTTCGCATCCGACAATAAACTGATAAAACAGCACACTGAGACCGACGACGGACAGATTGTCTACGACACCATCGACTATGGGGAAATCTGCGGCGAACTTGGTGGGCAGTGTCAGCTGCTTAACACGGCAACGATACTTTCCGCAATAACTGTACTAAAAGATTTAGGTCTGCACATTGAAGCAAAAGACGTGAGAACCGGCTTTGCCAATGTTTGCGAGACAACCGGACTGATGGGACGATGGCAGAAACTTCAATCAAGACCGCTAACTATTTGCGACACAGGACACAACGTTGCCGGATGGCAAATACTGAGCAAGCAAATAAGACAGCAAGAATGCAACGTTTGCCGTATCGTTTTCGGAATGGTAGACGACAAAGACTTCGAGAAAGTAATGGCAATGCTGCCCGAAGACGCAGAATACTATTGGACTCAAGCCTCAACACACAGAGCCATACCTGTCGGCAAGATAGCAGACGAGGGAGCAAAGCATAATCTTTCGGGCAAGCAGTTCGCCAAAGTGGAAGAAGCCTACAATGCTGCCATTGCCGACGCAGCAGCCGACGACTTTATATTCATAGGTGGAAGCAGCTACGTCGTAGCCGACCTGCTGACAGCAATCAATAAATAATCATACGTCATAAGCATCCTGCAAGAAATGCAATAGCAAAGCCTGACTTCGCGCAGACTCATGCCCGTCCCCGTTCACGTTAAGGTTATCGTTCCAGTTAGTCTTTCCCGTTCCCGTTATCTTTCCCATTAGATTTTCCCTGCAAAAACCGTGCCAAACTGTTCGCGCCTTCCGTTGCGACCCCGAAAATTATGAAAACTTTTGACAGACAAAAACTCTCCAAATAGAAAATTTTTAGCCTCTGAAACTGCAAAAATGTGTTAATTTCGAGGTCGGCGATAACTGTTAAAATTGTCAAAGAGTACCTTTGACGCGCCTATTTCATGTTTTTTGCCCTGCAAAACACAGTGCCCGATACCCCCAAACACTATGTCTGACCGCCTCAAACAGTGTGTTTGACAATCTCAAACATGCTCTTTGACAATTTTAACACTTCTCTTTCGCCCTCAAAACCGCCACTCCCCGTGCTATCATTCTGACCCTCAGATAATTACGACAACATTCAAAATTCAGCCATATTTTGCCCCTCAGATTTCCGAAACGACTTTCGCGGGCACTCACGCGACAGTAAACGAGCCCGAAATTGATTAGTCTTTTCCCCAACGAACAAGTAGCATACTGATATATTTTTCTTCGACAATAACATTCGGCACATCAGCCTTTCTTGCCTGCACTACACCTCGCACTTTGTTATCTTTGAAATTGCTGGCGGCTCCGTATTGAAACGATTACGACTGGTATAAGTGGCGAATTTATGTTCGCGATTTAAAATAGAAGTACATTTTTTCATAAAAAGATTGTGGTATCAATTATTTTTTGTATCTTTGCAGCCGTTTTATATCAATATAAAGTCTAATTTTATTTATAACAATTTTAATTTAAATTTATGTCAAACATTAAGAACGTAGAACCATTACAGGACTTCAACTGGGAAGAATTTGAGAATGGTACAGCCGTAGGTGCTTCTGCCGACGAGCTTCGCAAGGCTTATGATGAGACTCTCAACAAGGTTAGCGAGCATCAGGTTGTAGAAGGCAAAGTTATTTCCATCGACAAGAAAGAAGTTGTTGTCAACATCGGCTACAAGAGCGATGGTATTATTTCAGCAAGCGAATTCCGCTACAATCCAGATTTGAAGATTGGCGACGTTGTTGAAGTATATGTTGAGAACCAGGAGGACAAGAAAGGTCAGCTTCTTCTGTCTCACCGCAAGGCACGCCTCAGCAAGAGCTGGGAACGCGTTAATGCAGCCCTCGACAATGAAGAAATCATTCAGGGTTATATCAAGTGCCGCACTAAGGGTGGTATGATTGTTGATGTATTCGGTATCGAAGCATTCTTGCCAGGAAGCCAGATTGACGTTCATCCTATCCGCGACTACGATGTATTCGTTGGAAAAACTATGGAATTCAAGGTTGTCAAGATTAACCAGGAGTTCCGCAATGTTGTTGTTTCACACAAGGCTCTCATTGAGGCTGAACTGGAAGCACAGAAGAAAGAAATTATCTCTAAGCTCGAAAAAGGTCAGATACTCGAAGGTACTGTTAAGAACATCACTTCATACGGTGTCTTTGTTGACCTTGGCGGAGTTGACGGACTCATTCATATAACAGACCTCTCATGGGGACGTGTAAGCGACCCACACGAGGTCGTAGAACTCGACCAGAAGATTAACGTAGTTATCTTAGACTTCGACAACGAGAAGAAGCGCATTGCTCTTGGTCTGAAGCAGCTTACTCCACATCCATGGGATGCTATCGATGCAGACCTCAAGGTAGGCGACCACGTTAAGGGTAAGGTTGTTGTCATTGCTGACTACGGTGCATTCGTAGAGATTGCTCCTGGCGTTGAAGGTCTTATCCACGTCAGCGAAATGTCTTGGAGCCAGCACCTGCGTTCTGCCCAGGACTTCATGCACGTTGGCGACGAAGTGGAGGCTGTTGTTCTTACACTCGACCGTGAAGAGCGCAAGATGTCTCTCGGCATCAAGCAACTGAAAGAAGACCCATGGGAGACTATAGAAGTTAAATATCCTGTTGGCAGCAAACACACTGCAAAGGTACGCAACTTCACAAACTTTGGTATCTTTGTGGAACTTGAAGAAGGTGTTGACGGACTCATCCATATCAGCGACCTTTCTTGGACTAAGAAGGTTAAGCACCCATCTGAGTTCACACAGGTTGGCGCAGAAATCGACGTTGTGGTTCTCGAAATAGATAAGGAAAACCGTCGTCTGTCTCTCGGACACAAGCAGCTCGAAGACAATCCATGGGATACATACGAGACTATCTATACTCCAGGTTCTGTTCACACAGGTAAGATTACCGAAATGATGGACAAGGGTGCCGTTATCGCTCTGAATGAAGGTGGTGAAGGTTTTGCTACACCAAAGCACCTCGTTAAGGAAGATGGCACACAGGCTCAGCCAGGAGAGGAACTTGACTTCAAGGTTATCGAGTTTGTCAAGGAAACAAAGCGCATTATCCTTTCTCACAGCCGCACATTCGAGGAGGAGAAGGAAGAACCTAAGAAGGCTCCACGCAAGCATGCAGCTAAGAAAGATGAAGCTACTGTAAACAATGTTGCTGCATCTACAACTCTTGGCGACATCGACGCTCTTGCCGAACTGAAAGCTAAGATGGAACAGGGTGAATAATCTGTTTTATCACTGACACATAAATTTAAAGCCTGTTTTCAGAATAATGAAAGCAGGCTTTATTTTAGAAATATGTTATGATATAATTCCTTCGCATCTAATAAGAAAACACATTGAGACTATCACCGCCATGTTTCATAAATATAATACTTACCTGAATTATATAGTAGCAATCATAGTATTTTTATCTGCAAGCACAACATGCTTTGCTCAGGACAGACCAGACTGGCATGTATTGCTTCCACTTGTCATGACTATTGATGATGCAGAATCTGATGCTTGGGAAGATAATACGGAATTATGGGATGAATTGTCCCAACATCCTATTGACCTCAACAGCGCAACAAAGGAAGATTTAGAAAGAATATATTTTCTATCCGACGAGCAGATAGAAGATATACTGGCGTATGTGTATCAATATGGCCCTATGCGCTCTACCAATGAGTTGGCAATGATTGAGAGCATTGACGGAGACATGAGAAGACTGCTACAGTGTTTCGTAACTACGGAAGAACATCAGAAAAGTGGTTTCCCAAAACTTAATGACATAGCAAAATGGGGTAAGCACGACCTTACTGTTACTGCAAAAATTCCTTTCTATGAACGACACGGCGACAAAAGCGGATATCTTGGCTACCCATACAGACATTCATTCAGATATGTTTTCAATTACTCAAACAATATAAAATTAGGACTGATTGGCGCACAAGATGCCGGCGAACCGTTCTTTGCAGGGACAAACAAGAAAGGTTACGACTATTATTCCTTCTTTGCTTCTTTATCTAATATCGGCAAACTTAAGAAACTTGTCATAGGAAGATATCGTACGACATTTGGCATGGGACTGGTAGTAAACAATAATCTTGCATTCGGCAAACTGATGTCATTGACATCGCTCGGACGCAGAAGGAATGCAATAACAGAACACACATCTCGCTCTGAATCGAACTATCTTCAAGGAATTGCTGCCTCTTATGAGATTATTGACAATCTGACTGTCAGTGCATTTGCATCATATAGATATATTGATGCTACACTTACGCCTGATAATGAAAATACTATTCGTACGATACTTACTACAGGCTATCATCGTACAGAAAGCGAGATAAAGAGGCGACACAATGCAAAAGAGGGATTGATTGGCGCCAACATTACTTATAAATACAATGGATGGCAGTTTGGATTTACTTCATTGTACAACAAATACTCTATGCCGTTGCAACCAGACACAAGACAAAAATACCGCAGGTGGTATCCAGAAGGTAAGTCGTTCTGGAACATTGGCATAGACTATGGCTATCGCAACTATCGTTTTTCTTTTCAGGGAGAAACAGCGACAGGCTCGTCAGGAAGCATAGCGACAGTGAACAGACTTACTTTTGAAGCCACGTCTGCCCTATCGCTTATTGCCCTACAACGTTTTTATGGATATAAATATGTTGCCACTCACGCACAAAGTTTCAGCGACGGAGGCAGAGTACAAAACGAGAGTGGTTTTTATGTTGGTACAGAATGGCGCCCTATACCTATTATTAATATAAATGGTTATATTGACGTGGCTCGATTTGCATGGCCTAAATATCAAGCCGATTTCACATCTATGTCTTACGATGCAATGCTTCAAGCCGTACTACGTTTAAAGAACTGGACTGTTTTTGCGCGCTACTCACTTAGAGACAAGGAGAAAAACAACAAAAGTAAATCTGCACTTGTTGATGACAGGACACATCGTATACGTTTGTCTGCAACAGCTATGTATGAGAAGTTCTCTGCCCGAACACAACTCGATGCGGCAATGAACGACTATAAGAACAGAAGCAAAGGATGGATGATAAGCGAACATCTGTCTATGCAGATTATAAAACAACTACAACTGTCTTTATCTGCCGCTTATTTTAACACTGACGACTACCAATCACGTCTCTACTGCTATGAGCCGGGATTGCTATACCAGTTGTCATTCCATTCATTCCACGGTAATGGCATTCATATCTCAACGCATATAAAAAGCGCAATAACCGATAATCTTATGGTCATTGCGCGATTGTCTTATAACAATTATTTTGATAGAGATCACATCTCAAGCGGACTGCAGCAAATAGATGCTTCGCATCAAACCGACTTGGAAATGCAGATTCGCTGGAAGTTTTAGATAAATCTACAGCGACTTTGCAAAGTTTCTGCCGTATTCACGACACTCCTCTATAGTCTGCTCGTCTGGTACCCACAGCTTTGCCAATCCATCGTCAACAAGTTCAAAGCCACCCTCTTTCAGAAGATTATTGATAATCTTTACTGCATCACCGCTCCATCCGTAAGAACCAAAAGCTGCAGCTTTCTTGTTTCTCATTTTCAGTCCTTTCATCATCTCCAACAATCCGCTGATAGCAAATGATATTCCATAATTGATAGTTGGTGAGCCAATCAAGACTGCCTTAGAATGGAACATCTCGGTCAATACGTCGTTCTTGTCATCGTGTGCAACATTAACTATTTTCAGTGTAACATCATTATCCACACTTCTGATACCTTCGGCTATCGCTTCTGCCATCTTTCTTGTTGACTGCCACATTGTGTCGTATGCAATTGTTATCTGATTCTCCTGATATGCATTAGACCACTGAATGTATTTTTCAACTATCTGCATCGGATTTTCTTTCCAGATAATTCCATGACTCGGACATATCATGTCAACAGGTAGATTCATTGCGAGTATCTGGTCTATCTTTTTCTTAACAAGCGGACTGTATAAATTCAGAATGTTTGCATAGTATTTCTCTGCCTCATACATCAAATCAGCCTGGTTTACAGTATTGTTATACAGCGACTCTGATGCAAAATGTTGACCAAAAGCATCATTTGAGAACAAAATGTTGTCTCCATCCATATATGTCAACATAGAATCAGGCCAGTGTAGCATTGTCATCTCTACAAATGTGAGTGTTGATTTGCCAAGCGAAAGAGTGTCGCCTGTCTTGACATTTACGAAATTCCAGTCCTGATGATAATGTCCTCTGATAATTGCCTCTCCTTTCTTTGTGCAATATATCGGAGTATCTGGTATCTCGCGCATAAGTTCAGGCAATGCACCACTATGGTCTATCTCGTTGTGGTTCATTATGATATAATCTATATCATTGAGATTTATTTCCTGTTTCAGACGCGAAACAAACTCGCGGTCGTAAGGAAGCCATACAGTATCGATAAGCGCAACCTTCTCATCGCGAATTAGATATGAATTGTAACTTGAGCCTCTATGTGTTGAATACTCATCTCCATGAAAGCGAGTCAGTTCCCAGTCTACTTTACCGACCCAGCTTACTTTATCTGTTATCTGTTTTGCCATTGTATTTTTTATTATAATTAATAGTTGACAAAGATAACAAAAAGCAATTGTAGTACAAAGAATAACCTTGTTTTTTAATAAGATTTATAATATTTTGCTGCGAATTACTACGCACGCAATACTTTTATACTGTTTTATAAAATTGTCAATAGACTACCTTTTCCAAGAAAAGCGCATGTCCTGGCATGCTTTCTCCGGCTTCACTCCTGCTTTTACCTTCTATTACTTTCTGGAATTCTTCGAGTGTCATTCGTCCCCTACCCACTTCTATAAGTGTGCCTACAACCGCCCGTACCATATTTCTTAGAAAACGATTGGCTGTTATACGGAAATACCATTGCGATGCCGTGTCATAACTGTCTGCACCGTCAGTATGAGCTTCTTTATCTTGTATTTCTATCCACCTGGCTTCTGTAACATTACAAAGGGTTGTCTTTACATCAGTATGACTTTTGCAAAATGCACCGAAATCATCATATCTGAGCAATAATTCCGCTGCCTTGTTCATAAGTTCAAAGTCCAGATTGTAATGCAACTGACAAGAGTAGTTTCTGAGGAATGGATTTTTTCTTGTGTGAACATAATAATGATATGTTCTGCTTTTTGCACTGAAACGAGCGTGCATATCTCCGTCAACCTGTTCAACCTTGTAGACTGCAATATCTTTTGGTAACAATCTATTCAGTTTATATGCTAACTGTTGACAGTCAACTGTTTTCCCTATATCGAAATGCGCTGCCATTGAGCGTGCATGGACTCCTGTATCAGTACGTCCGGCACCAACAACCGCAACAGGCTCTCTCAATAGTATTGAAAGAGCCCTTTGCAGTTCAGCTTGTACACTATTTTCATGCGGCTGTATCTGCCATCCATGATAATCGGTGCCATCGTAGGCAAACCAAACAAAATAGCGCAAAACGATTATTTTACAGCTATCTTTTCAACACGACGCTGATGGCGTGCACCTTCAAACGTTGTCTTGAAATATTCGTCCATAATAGCCTCAGCCATCTTGTTGTCTATGAAACGTCCAGGCATTACGAGCACGTTTGCATCGTTGTGCTGACGGATGAGATGTGCAATCTCCGTACACCATGCCAAACCTGCACGTACCCCCTGATGCTTGTTCAGACATATCGCCATACCTTCGCCACTGCCACAGATTGCTATTCCAGGATATACATCACCATTCTCTATACCCTGTGCCAGTTCGTGAGCAAAGTCAGGATAGTCTACACTCTGATCGCTCCATGTGCCATAATCCTTATACTCGTATCCTTTCTTTTCAAGATACTCTACTACAAATTTCTTTAATGGATATCCTGCATGGTCGCAGGCCAATCCGACTGTCTTTACTTCCATATTTGTATTTTTAAGTTATTAGTTCAAGAATTCTTTAACTTGATTGTATACATTCTCAGCATTGAAGCCCAGTTTCTCGTCCAAAACTGTATATGGCGCAGAGAAACCAAAACTGTTCAGTCCAAACACTTTGCCATTGTTTCCTACAAGACCTTCAAGCGTTACGGGCAATCCTGCTGTAAGACCGAAAATCTTTGCATTCTTTGGCAATATTTCTTCCTGATATTCTTTCGGCTGATTGCGGAACAATCCTTCTGATGGAACGCTTACAATACGCACCTTTATACCGTCCTTACGCAAAAGTTCTGCTCCAGCAACAAGTGTAGAAACTTCAGAACCGCTTGCTAACAAGATAACGTCGTAGTTGTCGTCGCTTCCTGCAACTACATACGCTCCACGTCGTGCCTGCTCGTAGTCTGTTCCTTCCGGAAGATTGTTAACATTCTGTCTTGACAGAACAAGTGCCGTAGGTGTCTGCATGTTTTCCATTGCCATCTGCCAACAAACAGTTGTTTCGTTGACATCAGCAGGACGGAATACACGCACACTGTCTTTGCCATGATGGTTTTTCAGTTTTTCCATCAGTCTTATTTGTGCTTCCTGTTCTACAGGTTCATGCGTCGGTCCATCCTCGCCTACACGGAACGCATCGTGTGTCCATACAAACTTGATTGGCACTTCCATAAGGGCAGCCATGCGCACGGCTGGTTTCATATAGTCTGAGAATACAAAGAACGTACCGCATGCTGGTATAACGCCGCCATGCAGATACATACCTATACACATACATGCCATTGTCAGTTCCGATACGCCTGCCTGGAAGAATGCTCCCGTGAAGTCGTCAGGTTGTATATCGTGTGTTTTCTTCAGGAATCCGTCTGTCTTGTCTGAATTAGAAAGGTCTGCCGAAGAACATACCATATTACCAACCTGTTCTGCAAGAAGTCCGAGACATGCAGCTGAAGCGGCACGTGTAGCCTGGTTTGGTTTCTGCACGAGAGCGCTCCAATCTATTTTTGGAGCATTGCCAGAGAACCACTCCTTCATAAGTTCTGCTTTTTCCGGATTAGCCTCAGCCCATTGTTTTTCTTCTTTTCTGCGCTGTGCCACAATAGTCTTCAGTTCTTCACGGCGTCGTGCATATAAATCCTTAACCTCGTCGAATACAACGAAAGGATTGTCTGGATTGCCACCAAGATTCTTTATTGTGTTCACATAAGCATCTCCACCAAGCGGAGCACCATGTGTCTTTATGCTGTGTTCATAACTTGTTCCGTCATCCTTCAGTGCTCCCTTAGCCATGATAGTCTTGCCTATGATGAGTGTCGGGCGTTCTGTTTCCGTCAGTGCAGAGTCTAAAGCACGGCGTATATCGTCTACATCGTTTCCGTTGCAGCTTAGTACGTTCCATCCCCAAGCTTTATACTTTGCAGCTGTGTCTTCGCACATTACGGCAGAACACTCTGTAGAAAGCTGTATGTCATTAGAGTCGTAGAACATTATAAGGTTTGATAATTTCAGCAAACCGGCAAGCCTTCCTGCCCCCTGAGATATCTCTTCCTGTATGCCTCCGTCCGAGATATAGGCATAAATCTTATGCTTCATTACCTCTTTGCCCAGTCTTGCTTCGAGAAATTTCTCAGCTACGGCAGCTCCTGCAGCAAACGTGTGTCCCTGTCCCAGCGGTCCACTTGTATTTTCTATGCCACGCATGATGTCGCGCTCTGGATGTCCCGGTGTTGGAGACTGCCACTGGCGGAACTGCTTTAGTTCCTCTATAGTAAACCTACCTTGCAGTGCAAGTGCAGAATACAGCATCGGCGACATGTGTCCCGGATCAAGATAGAAACGGTCGCGACCAGTCCATGCTGCATCGTCAGGGTCATAAACTAAGTATTCCGAGAATAAGACGTTGATGAAATCTGCACCACCCATCGCACCGCCAGGATGTCCGGATTTTGCTTTCTCAACCATCGACGCAGCCAATATTCGTATATTGTCGGCTGCCATGTTCATAACATGCTTTTCGTTCATGTGTATTTCATTTTTATTTAGATTTTGCAAATATACTAAATTTATTTGTTTTAAATGAATAAAACATGCGTTTTTTCAAAAAAAAACATTTCTTTGTCTGTCTTATCTGGCAGATTTACATTCTGCACATTGCTATCCGATAACTTTATAACGTGCAAATTTCAGAAGCAACTGCTTTACTCCTACATTCTTGAAACTAACCGTAGCCTTCGTATTTTCGCCCGTTCCTTCTATGTTTTCCACTGTTCCTATTCCGAAGCGTTCATGCTCTATGCACATTCCTACAGCAAGTCTCTGCATAGCAGTCGATGTATTTTTTGACTGACTGTCTATATTGCTGCCTTTATTTATCAGTTCCGACACTCTCTTCATGTTTCCTCCTGCAGCCTGTAATTTCTGCTTGAAGCGGGTCGAAAACGGGTCTATGCCTTTTTCGTTTCTATTCGGAGAGGTGATTTTCTGCATTGGGTCAGCTTTAAACTGACTTGCAACAGGGCGAGAATTCTGAAATCTATGGCTGCCGGAATTTGGTCTGCTGCCACCAAACACGCCATTGGCAAACGATGTTTTTTCGGTTGGAGAGCCACCCACAACCGTCATAAACTTTGGATCTATGTCGTTGAGGAAACGGCTCGGTGTGTCAAACTCCATGTTGCCATACCTGTATCTGCTCTGTGCAGTGGTCAGTATGCAGTGTTTTTCTGCACGCGTTATTGCCACATACAGCAGTCGGCGTTCTTCTTCCAACTCTCTTTTCGATGAGCAAGCCATAGGCGAAGGGAATATATTTTCTTCCATTCCAACAATAAATACAGTAGGAAATTCCAGTCCCTTTGCACTGTGTATGGTCATCAGCGTTACTCTGTTTTCGGTTTCCTTGTCGTCGCTGTCCAAGTCTGTAAGCAGCGCCACTTCCTGAAGATAGTCTGACAAGTAGGTTTCATTTCCCCTATCCTCCTCCATTCGCGAGTCGACAAAGTCCTGAAGTGCACTTAGAAACTCCTGCAGGTTTTCCTGCCGTGCAATGCCTTCCGGCGTGGTGTCGCTGTATATTTCGGCAAGCATGCCGCTTTCCTTCACTATTTGCTGTCCGAGCACGTAGGCATTTGTTGTTTCTGCCTTGTCTGCAAACTTCTCTATCATTGTCCTGAAAGCAGCAATCTTTGCCTGCGTGCCCTTGTTCAGACTGCCGAGATATTGCGTCATGTCAGATATTACAGTCCAGAGGCTGTTGCCGCTCTGCTGAGCAGCATCGGTTATCTTGCCAACAGTCGTGGTTCCTATTCCGCGCGTAGGATAGTTTATTATTCTGCGGAAAGCCTCCTCGTCTGCCATGTTACAGACCAGACGCATATATGCTATGATGTCCTTTATCTCCTTGCGCTGATAGAAACTCATTCCCCCATATATTCTATAAGGTATGTTTTGCTTTCTCATCTGCTCCTCGAAGGTTCTGCTCTGTGCATTGGTGCGGTATAGTATGGCGAAGTCGCTGTATTCCATGCCCTCACGCTTGCGTATATTCTGTATGTCCTTGCACACTACGGCAGCCTCCTCACGGTCGCTGTATGTATGCTTCAGCACTACATTGTCGCCCTCATCGTTCCTACTGAAGATATCTTTTGGTATCTGTCTTTCGTTTTTCTTTATCAGACTGTTTGCAGCCTGTACTATACGCTGGGTCGAACGGTAGTTCTGCTCCAGTTTAAACAGTTTTACATCCTTGTATATTTCCCTGAAATTCAGAATGTTGTCAATATTGGCTCCACGAAAGGCATAAATACTCTGAGCATCGTCTCCTACCACGCAGATATGCTGTCGCTGACTTGTGAGCTTCCACAGAATAGCCTGCTGTGCGTAGTTAGTATCTTGATACTCGTCTACAAGCACGAACTGAAATCTGTCGGCATATCTTTCCTTTATCTGTTCGTTATTGAATAAGATGTATGTATTCAGCAGAAGATCGTCGAAGTCCATAGCGTTTGCCTGTCTCAGTCGTTCCTGATATATGCTGTATATCTTCCATATATGTGGCATTTGCTGCTCTTCGTCGCGCATCAGTGCCGACTTGTCTACAGCATAGTTGGCTGCCGTTATGAGCCTGTTCTTTGCCATCGAAATTCTGTTGTGTACGGTCGATGGCTTGTATTGCTTGTCGTCGAGGTCGTTCTGCTTTATGATATTCTTTATCAGCGAGCGCGAGTCTGTCTCGTCATATATTGTGAAATTCGGCGTAAATCCTATTGCTTCGGCTTCCCTGCGCAGTATGCGTGCGAAGATGCTGTGGAATGTTCCCATGTTCAGGTAGCGCGCATTCTCCTCGCCGACGAGCATTGCTATTCGGCTTTTCATCTCGCGTGCAGCCTTGTTGGTAAACGTGAGTGCCAGTATCTGCCATGCCTTCATCCCGCTGTTGAGCAGATAGGCTATCTTGTAGGTCAGCACGCGTGTCTTGCCGGAGCCTGCACCGGCAATGACGAGCGATGCTCCTTCGTTGTATAGCACAGCATTGCGCTGGCTGTCGTTCAGTTGTTGTAAAAAATCCATATTGCAGTGTCGTCAGCAATTATTGCCTATCGTTTTTTATGGTATATGCCTCCCGACGTCGTGTTGGGGTCGTAGTCCTCTCCCTCTTTCGGAAACGACGGTATGAAACGCATCTCGTGTTCTATTTTTGACGAGCGCTTTCTGATGTACCGCGACGGGGCGGACGAGTTGAAGCGTATCGGGTTGGGCAGCGTTGCCGCTATCGTGGCACATTCCGAGCGTGTCAGCACGCTTGCCGTCTTTGCGAAGTGATGTTTTGCCACAGCCTCTGCACCATATATGCCGTCGCCCATTTCTATTGAGTTGAGATATACTTCCATTATTCGCTGCTTGCTCCAGAACATTTCTATCAGGAACGTGAAATATGTCTCAAAGCCCTTTCTTGTCCACGAGCGTCCTGGCCACAGAAACACATTCTTTGCCGTCTGCTGCGATATGGTGCTGGCACCGTGCTGCTTTCCGCCCTTGCGGTTGTGTTCTACGGCTTTCGAGATGGCGTCGATGTCGAATCCATGATGCAGCAGGAAACGCTGGTCTTCGCTTGCCATGACTGCTACTGGCAGGTGTGGCGATATCTTGTCTATCGGCTTCCACTCGTGATGCATTGCCATGCTCTTGCCTTCTGCCACCTGCTCTACTAGTCTTATCAGCATCAGCGGCGTTACATACACGGGCAAGAAGCGATACATCACGACTGCAAGTATCGTCGACGAGAAGAATAATATCAGTACCCACTTTACTATGCGACGGACTATTTTCATGTCAATGTGCTTTTTTCTGGCTATTGTTGCTTGGCTGTCGACTTGTCGGCAAGTTTCAACAAAGAGTGGAACAACGAAAGAGCACTATTGCTTTTTCACCGTTCCACTCATATTAAGAGATCTTTTCTAATATCTTTTACTTCAGTGTTCCTGCATTTGCAGAGTTGATCATGTCTTCGCTTGCATACATGTAGAGTTCCACGCGACGGTTCTGTGCCTTGCCTGCTGCTGTAGAGTTGTCAGCAATAGGATAAGCAGAGCCATAGCCTGCAACGTTCTTGAACTGTCCGTAAGGCACACCCTGCTGCGAGAGGAAGTTCATCACGGCTTCTGCACGCTTCTGCGACAGTGGCAGGTTTATCTGGTCGTTGCCGCTGCTGTCGGTGTGTCCCTGAATGTCGAGCAGTATCTGCTTGTCCGAATTCATTATCTGGGCAAATTCAGAGAGCGACTGACGTGATGCAGCGTTCAGGTCTGACTTGTTAACAGCAAAGAGGATGCCTGAGTCGAAAGAAACTTTCACTGCGTCGAGTCCGTTTGCATCGGTAATTTTCTCTACCTGTGCATTTTCTATCTGACGTGCCTTTTCAGCAACCTTGTCCATGTGTTTACCAATAAGAACACCTGCGCCTGTACCTACTGCTGCGCCGATGGCTGCACCAATGGCTGTTGCTTTGGTATCCTTACCGATGATATTGCCTATCACTCCACCGAGAACAGCGCCACCGCCGCCACCGAGAAGACCACCTTTGGCTGTGTTGTTAAGAGAACCACAACCTGAAACTACTAACATTGCACTGAGTGCAAGTGCTAAAAACTTCATCTTTTTCATATTTTCTCTTTTTATTATTAATGTATAAGTGTATTGTTCGTCATTATTCCGAACGCAGGCAACGTGAACGTCCCTACGGCTGCAAAGATACAAAGAATAATTTATTCGACAATGTTTTTATGAAAAAAATATACTTCGATTTTTAATCGCGAACATAAACATCGCGATGCACAACCATGCACCGCGACAACATTCATTTATCAAAACTTCCCGACTTCAGTATTTCACGACACTCAAGCGTTTAACCATAGGCTTGCGTATAGACACAAAAAGTGCGAGGTGTAGTGCAGGCAAGAAGAAGTGTGAATTGAAAAAACATGAAGCCTGCAGCAAGTACACCCCGCAAAGTCAAGTCTAAGTAAAAGGTTTTGTTTGTTAGAAACTAAATATTTAATTAAAGTGTGTAAATGTTTCTGTTATCGTTTCCCCTATTATTCCCGTCT
>OMZM01000046.1 GCA_900315545.1 uncultured Prevotella sp. | reverse complement strand
ACGAAATCAAGTCCGTTTCATTCCAAAACACCACCTAATAGACTGTATTTCAATTAATTCAAAGAGCGATTAGTCCACTTTAACGGGACAGTAGTGAGTTTAACAAAATTACAAGGCGCTCTGTAATCCTGTTACAAGTAGTCTGTAACACCGTTACAACTTAGTTGTCACGTCATTACAGGCTATCTGTAATTTTGCCAAAGAAACCATGCGCGTTCAGGGAAGTTGACAACGACGTCGGAAATCCCTGTGTAAGGACGTTTCAGTAGTAATCGTCGTAGGTCGGCAGCGAACGTTACAAAAGGCGGAAAAAGTAATTTTTTTGAAAGTTTAAAGAAAAAGTTAACAAACATTTCGTCAGTTAGCAAAGAATTTACTACCTTTGCACGCGTTTAAGAAAGCACAATTAAATTTATAATTTAAAACAATATGAATTCTACTTTGTTAATTACCGTACTGATAACGGCTATTACACTGGTTATGGCGGCTTATGTCATAGCCAAGCTCATCGGTCCGCGTTCCTACAACAAGGTAAAGGGAGAACCATACGAGTGTGGTATACCTACGCACGGCAGTTCATGGCTGCCAATGTCGATAGGTTTCTACCTCTTCGCCATCCTTTTCCTTATGTTCGACATTGAGACCGTATTCCTCTATCCATGGGCAGTAGTTGTAGGAGAGTTCGGTCCGATGGCATTGGTAACAATCGGATTCTTCCTCCTGGTACTTGTATTTGGCCTTGCATACGCATGGCGGAAAGGAGCGTTGGAATGGAAGTAAAGAAGCCAGTTATCAAAAGTATTCCTTACGATGAGTTTAAGGATAACGAAAGCCTCGAGAAGTTGGTAGACGAACTTCACGAAGGCGGAGTGAATGTAGTAACAGGCAGCCTCGACCAGCTGATAAACTGGGGACGCTCAAACTCTCTGTGGTCGCTGACATTCGCGACAAGCTGCTGCGGAATCGAGTTCATGGCAGTAGGATGTGCACGCTACGACTTCTCACGCTTCGGCTTTGAAGTAACGCGTAACTCCCCACGACAGGCAGACTTGATAATGTGCGCAGGTACGATTACGCACAAGATGGCGCCGGCATTCAAGCGACTCTACGACCAGATGGCAGAGCCAAAGTATGTCATCGCAGTAGGCGGATGTGCAATAAGCGGCGGACCGTTCAAGTCGAGCTATCACGTCGTTAACGGAATAGAAGAGATAGTACCGGTAGACGTATTCGTGCCCGGATGTCCTCCACGTCCGGAAGCAATCCTCTACGGCATGATGCAGCTTCAGAGAAAAGTAAAGGTAGAGAAATTCTTTGGCGGAGCCAACCACAAGCAGAACGCAGAAGAGCGCGAGAAAGGCGTAAGCAACGAAGAACTGACCTACGGAAAGAAGCAGCCAATAGTAGTAACCGAAGTTCCGAAAGACTTTGTCGAGAACTTGAAAAAAGAACAGGAGGAAGCAAAATGAAATTAGAGAATAAAGTATTTTCATTCGACAGCTTTGCCGGCGAAATGGAAAAGCTGAAGGAAAAGCAGCATTTTGACTATCTGGTTACTATCATCGGAGAAGACTTCGGCGAAGAAGGTCTGGGATGTATCTACATACTGGAAAACACCGAAAGCCATGAGCGCGTAAGCGTGAAACTCATATCAGAACAGCAAGGCGGCATACACTACGTACCGTCAGTGCTGCATCTGTGGAAGGCAGCCGACCTGCTGGAGCGCGAAGTGTACGACTTCTTAGGAATAGTATTCCTCAACCATCCAGACATGCGACGCCTCTTCCTGCGCAACGACTTCAAGGGCAACCCTCTGCGCAAGGATTTCGTAGGCGACAAAACCTATACACTCGACGACGACGTAGAGCCAGACTTCGGACTGGAATACTACCTCAATGCCGACGGAAAGCTGTGCTGCAAGAAAAACAGACTCTTCGACGACGATGAATACGTGATAAACATCGGTCCTCAGCACCCGTCAACTCACGGCGTGCTGCGACTGCAGACAGTGCTCGACGGAGAAACAGTAAAGCGCATATACCCACACTTGGGATACATACATCGCGGAATAGAAAAGATGTGTGAAGGCTACACATATCCGCAGACACTCGCACTGACCGACCGACTGAACTATCTCTCGGCAATGATGCACCGACATGCACTCGTCGGCGTGATAGAGGAGGGTATGGGCATAGAGCTGACCGACCGTATCATGTACATCCGTACAATCATGGACGAGCTCCAGCGTATCGACTCACACTTGCTCTACTGCGGATGCTGCGCACAGGACTTGGGCGCACTGACAGCATTCCTCTACTGCATGCGCGACCGCGAACACGTGCTCAACGTAATGGAAGAAACAACCGGCGGACGTCTTATACAGAACTATTACAGAATAGGCGGACTGCAAGACGACATCGACCCTAACTTCGTCAAGAACGTCAAGAAGCTCGTGTCATACCTTCGACCTATGATTCAGGAATATGTCGACGTATTCGGCGACAACGTCATCACTCACAACCGTTTCGAGAAAGTCGGCATGATGAGCAAGGAAGACTGCATCAACTACGCAGTTACAGGCCCTGCCGGACGTGCTTCGGGATGGAAGAACGACGTAAGAAAGAATCATCCATACGACTTATATAATAAGGTGGAATGGGAACAGGTAATCTCGACAGGCTGCGACAGCATGGACAGATACAACATACACATCAACGAATTGTATCAGAGCCTTAACATCATCGAACAGCTGATAGACAACATACCGGAAGGCGACTTCTACGTAAAGCAGAAGCCAATCATCAAGGTGCCCGAAGGACAATGGTACTTCTCTGTCGAAGGTGCAAGCGGCGAGTTTGGCGTATACCTCGACTCAAAAGGCGACAAGAGCCCTTACCGCCTGAAGATGCGCCCGATGGGACTCACACTCGTCGGAGCTCTCGACAGAATGTTGCGTGGACAGAAAATAGCCGACCTCGTTACGACAGGTGCTGCTATTGACATTGTTATCCCAGACATAGACAGATAATAATTATTAAATGGACAGATTATGTTTAATTTTTCTATAGTGACACAATGGTTCGACGGTCTTCTGCGCAATACACTTGGCTTGGGAGACTTATGGTCGATACTTATAGAGTGCATTGTTGTCGGCGTACTCATTTTGGTAGCCTACGCCATGATAGCAATCGTGCTGATATTTATGGAGCGTAAGGTTTGCGCCTATTTCCAGTGCCGTTTAGGTCCTATGCGTGTAGGTCCGTGGGGAATACTCCAAGTGTTCGCCGACGTGCTGAAAATGCTCATCAAGGAAATATTCTTCGTTGACAAGGCAGACAAACTTCTCTATGTCGTAGCCCCGCTTCTGGTTATCATAGCATCGGTAGGTACATTCTCATTCCTGCCATGGAACAGCGGAGCACAGATATTAGACTTCAACGTCGGCATATTCCTGATAACGGCAATATCATCCATAGGAGTTATCGGAATATTCCTCGCAGGATGGGGAAGTAACAACAAGTATTCAGTAGTGTCAGCCATGCGTGCGGCAGTGCAGATGATATCTTATGAAATGTCGCTGTGCCTCTGCCTCATCGCAGCAGTGATACTTACTGGAACAATGCAGATGTCAGGCATTATTGAGTCTCAGACAGGACCATGGCAGTGGCTCATATTCAAGGGACACATACCAGCCCTGATAGCATTCTTCATCTTCCTTATAGCAGGAAATGCAGAAGCCAATCGCGGACCTTTCGACATGGCAGAGGCGGAAAGCGAGCTGACAGCAGGACACCATACGGAATATTCAGGTATGGGATTCGGTTTCTTCTATCTCGCAGAATACCTCAACCTGTTCGTTATCGCAGGCATCGCGTCAGCTGTTTTTCTCGGAGGATGGGCGCCGATAGCCATCGGCATAGAAGCCTTTGACAACCTGATGAACTACATACCGGGATTCGTATGGTTCTTCGGAAAGACATTCTTCCTCGTATGGGTTCTGATGTGGATACGTTGGACATACCCACGTCTGAGAATTGACCAGATACTTGCACTCGAATGGAAATATCTGATGCCATTGGCACTGCTGAATATAGTATTAATGACTGTTATAGTCGCTTTCGGATGGTATATTTAATTAAATAATGAATATGGAAAACAAACAATCATATTTCGGAGGTATAGTAGCTGCTGCCAAAACTTTGGCTACGGGACTGAAAGTAACTTTCAAGGAATATCTCACGCCGAAGTCGACAGAGCAGTATCCTGAAAACCGCAAGACAACACTCCACGTCTCAAAGCGTCATCGTGGAAGACTCGTCTTCAAGCGTAATGAAGACGGAAGCTACAAGTGTACAGCATGTACGCTGTGCGAAAAGACATGTCCCAACGGTACTATTAAAATTACATCTCACATGGCAGAAGACCCGGAAACAGGCAAGAAAAAGAAAGTCCTCGACGACTATCAGTATGATCTGGGCGATTGCATGTTCTGTCAGTTATGCACAAACGCATGCAATTTCGATGCTATAGAGTTTACAAATGATTTTGAAAACAGTGTTTTCGACCGCAACTCTCTTGTTCTTCATCTCGACAAGGAACACTATGAAGGTGGTAGCCTGCCATCGCTGATAGATGGAGGAGCCGACATGGAGATAGGAAAGTTCAACACAAGCACTAAGTAAAAAATAGAAATTATGGCTAATATCGTAATGTTTATAATTCTCTCTGTTGTCATTCTCGGCTCAGCCGTGATGTGCGTGGCAACAAAGCGAATCATGCGAGCAGCACTGTTCTTGCTATTTGTCCTTTTCGGAGTGGCTGGAATATATTTCTTGCTCGACTATACCTTCCTTGGTGCTGTGCAAATCAGCGTATATGCCGGAGGTGTAACAATGTTATATATCTTTGCTATACAACTTGTGTCAAAGCGTACGCTTCAAGGCTTTACAGAAAAGCTTAACGTAAAGCGCATGGTTGTAGGTGGTCTCTCAGCATTGGCAGGTTTGGTGTTGGTTCTCGTCATCCTGCTGAAGAATCAGTTTATTAGTATGGCAATATCAAACGAAGAGATTCCAATGAAGGAAATAGGTACGACACTCATGGGTGCCGACAAATACCAGTACGTTCTTCCGTTCGAGTTTATCTCGCTCTTCCTGTTGGCATGCATCATTGGCGGAATTGTAATATCAAGAAAGGACAAATAAGTTATGATACCAGTAGAATATTTTATAATTCTCAGCACATTACTGTTCTTCATCGGTGTGTTTGGTTTTGTGACACGTCGCAACCTTATATCAATGCTTATTTCAGTTGAATTGGTATTGAATGCCGTTGACATGAACTTCGCAGTGTTCAACCGCCTGCTCTTCCCCGGAGAGTTTGAAGGTTTCTTCTTCACGCTTTTCTCAATAGGTGTAAGCGCAGCAGAAACTGCAGTTGCCATTGCTATAATATTAAATGTTTACCGCCGTTTCAACAGTGATCAGGTGAACAGTATTGAAAACATGAAACTCTAAGAACGTTATGGAATATAGTTATGTATGTTTAATACTCCTTCTGCCTGCATTCACGTTCCTTGTTTTGGGACTGGCGGGCATGAAGATGTCGTACAAGGTTGCGGGATTGATAGGTACAACATCGCTCGGAATAGTAACAATACTGTCATATATCACAGCATTCAACTATTTCACGGCGGCTCGTACAGCCGAAGGTGTGTATGCTACGCTCGTACCTTATAATTTCACATGGTTGCCATTGGGCAGTCTTCACTTCGACATGGGTATCTTGCTCGATCCAATATCAGTAATGATGCTTATTGTCATTTCGACGGTCAGCCTTATGGTACACATCTATTCTTTTGGATACATGCATGGAGAGAAAGGTTTCCAGCGTTATTACGCATTCCTGTCTCTTTTCACGATGTCAATGTTGGGACTCGTTGTGGCTACAAATATCTTCCAGATGTATCTGTTCTGGGAGCTTGTGGGCGTTTCTTCTTATCTGCTCATCGGCTTCTACTATCAGACGCATGCTGCCGTAGCTGCATCTAAGAAAGCATTTATCGTAACTCGTTTTGCCGATATGTTCTTCCTTATCGGTATCTTGATTTTCGGCTATTACACAGGCTCATTCAGCTTCTCGTTTGTCAACGGAGGTGCTGTTATGGGCGAAGGAGCAACACCATTCATTACAGCAGATGCAACGCGTGCCGTTGCAGCAGGAGGCTTTATCATTCCTACAGCCCTTGTACTGATGTTCATCGGTGGTGCTGGTAAGAGTGCCATGTTCCCGTTGCACATCTGGTTGCCAGATGCTATGGAAGGCCCGACACCTGTTTCTGCGTTGATCCACGCAGCCACGATGGTTGTTGCCGGTGTATTCCAGATAGCACGTATGTTCCCATTGTGGATTGAGTATGCACCACAGGCAATGAGCATTGTTGTATGGGTAGGCGTATTTACAGCCTTCTATGCAGCCGCAGTAGCATGTGCCCAAAGTGATATCAAGCGTGTGCTTGCGTTCTCAACAATCTCTCAGATTGCATTCATGATGGTTGCTCTTGGAGTTTGTCTGCCTGGACACGAAGCTGTGTTAGACAATCATGCACAGTTAGGCTATATGGCTTCAATGTTCCACCTGTTCACACACGCCATGTTCAAGGCATGTCTGTTCTTGGGAGCAGGTTGTATCATCCACGCTGTTCATTCTAATGAAATGTCTATGATGGGTGGTTTGCGCAAATATATGCCGATAACCCACATCACGTTCCTCATCAGCTGCTTGGCTATTGCCGGCATTCCTCCGTTCTCAGGATTCTTCTCGAAAGACGAAATCCTTACGGCTTGCATGCAGTATAGCCCGGTAGTAGGTTGGATAATGACAGGTGTGGCAGCCATGACAGCTTTCTATATGTTCCGTCTGTACTACGGCATCTTCTGGGGTACAGAGAACAAGGAAGCTCACGAGCATCATACACCACACGAGGCTCCGCTGACAATGACATTCCCACTCATGTTCCTGTCTGTAGTTACTATCTGCGCCGGCTTTATACCATTCGGACACTTTGTAAGTGCAAGTGGTCAGGCATACGATATACACCTCGACTGGACAGTGGCAGGCACAAGCATTGTCATTGCCGTTTGCAGCATTCTGCTCGCAACATATATATATAAAGGTGAGAAACAGCCTGTTGCCGACAAACTGTATAAGGCATTCCCTAAACTCCATCGTGCAGCATATAAGCGTTTCTACATGGATGAAGTTTACCAGTTTGTTACTCACAAGATAATATTCAATCTCGTTTCTAAACCAATAGCATGGTTCGACCGCCGTGTCATCGACGGCACATTCAACTTCATGGCTTGGGGAACAAACGAGGCAGGAGAGAGCATTCGTGGCTGGCAGAGTGGCGACGTACGTCAATATGTCGTATGGTTCCTCACCGGTACAGTGGCATTAACATTATTCTTACTTTGTTTATAATAAAAAATAGACTATGAGTATTTTAACATTATTCGTAATAATCCCCGCACTGATGTTGGTAGGTCTGTGGCTTGCCCACAACCTAAATCAGGTTCGTGGTGTGATGGTGGTAGGATCAACTTTACTGTTAGCCCTATCAGTCTATCTGACTATAGATTTCATTCATTTGCGTCAGACAATGTCGGCAGAGCAATATCCGATGCTGTACACAGCGTGTCACACATGGTTTGCTCCACTGAATATATGCTATAATATAGGTGTCGATGGCATTTCTGTAGTAATGTTGCTGCTGTCAAGTGTCATTGTCTTCACAGGAACTTTTGCTTCATGGCAGTTGAAGCCGATGACAAAGGAATATTTCCTGTGGTTCACACTTCTTTCAACAGGTGTTTATGGCTTCTTCATCTCTATAGACATGTTCACAATGTTCATGTTCTACGAGGTTGCCCTCATACCTATGTACCTTCTTATCGGTGTATGGGGTAGCGGAGCAAAGGAATATGCAGCCATGAAACTTACCCTCATGCTTATGGGCGGTTCTGCATTGCTCATCATCGGTATTCTCGGTATCTACTTCTTCAACGGAGCAAATACTGGAGAATATACAATGAACATCCTTGCAATAGCTCAGAGCCACGCCATTCCGGTAGCCATACAGAAGATATTCTTCCCGTTGCTGTTCATCGGTTTCGGTGTGCTGGGAGCCCTTTTCCCATTCCACACATGGTCTCCCGACGGTCATGCTTCAGCCCCAACGGCAGTGTCAATGCTTCACGCCGGTGTGCTCATGAAGCTCGGAGGCTACGGATGTTTCCGCATCGCGATGTTCCTCCTGCCAGATGCAGCACAGCAGTTGGCATGGGTATTCATCATACTGACAACAATTTCTGTTGTCTACGGTGCACTCTCTGCATGTGTTCAGACCGACCTGAAGTACATCAACGCATATTCTTCGGTTAGCCACTGCGGATTGGTACTGTTTGCATTGCTTATGATGACACAGGTATCGTGCACTGGCGCCGTTCTTCAGATGCTCTCTCACGGTCTGATGACAGCCCTGTTCTTCGCGCTCATCGGTATGATCTACGGTCGTACTCACACTCGCGACGTGCGCAAGCTCGGTGGACTGATGAAGATTATGCCATTCCTCTCTGTAGGCTATGTGCTTGCAGGTTTGGCTAACTTAGGCTTGCCAGGCTTCTCTGGTTTCGTTGCCGAGATGACAATCTTCGTAGGCTCATTCGGTGCAAAGATGGCAGACGGCAGCGTAGACGTCATGCGTCGTACGGCAACCATCATTGCGTGTGCATCAATAGTTGTTACGGCAGTCTATATCCTGCGTGTCGTAGGCAAGATACTTTTCCAGAAAGTAGCCGATCCTCACTACGAGGAACTTACCGACGCAACATGGGACGAGCGCTTTGCCGTTGCATGTCTGATTTTCTGCGTTGCAGGACTTGGACTCTTCCCATTGTGGGCAAGCAACGTCATCAGCGACGCTGTAGGACCTATACTCAATGTTGTTACACCACAAACTTTAGCAGTATTATAATTAAATACAAGTTGGAATATGAATTACAGTCAATTTCTTAATATGATACCAGAGGCTATGTTAGTAGCCATTCTGATAATTGTTTTCATTGCCGATTTCGCATCATCGAAGAGCAATGAACGCAAGTGGTTCAATCCGCTTGTATCTCTGCTTATGCTTGCAGAGTTTGTCCTGAGTTTCTTCTGCATGGAGCCAACAGAAGCGTTTGGCGGTATGTATGTAACCTCAGAGGCTGCAAACATAATGAAGATAGTCTTGTCTATGGGTACAATCATCGTACTCGTCATGAGCCGCACATGGATTTACGGAAAGCATAACGTAACAGAGATAGACCGCATGAAGACGTTCGACCGACACGAGGGAGAGTTCTACATGCTCGTCGTGTCAACGCTGCTCGGTATGAACATGATGGTTTCGGCAGGACATTACCTGATGTTCTTCTTGGGTCTTGAGATGGCAAGCGTGCCAATGGCGTGCATGGTAGCATTAGACAAATACCGCAACAACTCTGCCGAAGGCGCAGCCAAGTATATTCTCACAGCAACATTCTCAAGCGGAATAATGCTTTTCGGACTCACATTCGTGTACGCTGCCTGTGGTACGCTCTATTTCGACGACGTAGCCGACACGCTGACCATATCGCCTATTATGATAATGGGTCTGGTATTCTTCTTCAGCGGGCTCGGTTTCAAGATTTCGCTCGTACCGTTCCACTTCTGGACAGCCGACACTTATCAGGGTGCGCCAACCGTAGTTACGGCATACTTGAGCGTTGTTTCAAAAGGTGCAGCAGCATTTGCGCTGTTGGCATCATTCATGAAGACATTTGGTCCGATGACCGAATACTGGCAGCAGATGCTCTATGTCGTAATCGTACTGTCAATCACAGTAGCCAACCTTTTCGCCATTCGTCAGAGCGAATTGAAGCGCTTCATGGCGTTCAGTTCAATCTCTCAGGCAGGCTACATCATGCTTGCAGTCGTTGGAGCCAACACGCTCGGCATAGCAGCACTGACATACTACGTGCTCGTATATGTTGTTGCCAACCTTAGTGTCTTTGCAGTCATCAACGCTGTAGAGCAGAACAACGCCGGCGCAACCGACATGAGTGCGTACAACGGCTTCTATCGAACGAACCCCAAGCTGGCATTCCTTATGACGGTAGCCCTGTTCTCGCTGGCAGGTATACCGCCGTTTGCAGGAATGTTCTCTAAGTTCTTCGTCTTCATGGCAGCCACAGAGTCGATGTCATCAGTAGCATACATCGTAGTGTTCATAGCATTGCTCAATACGGTAGTCAGTCTATACTACTACCTGCTCATAGTAAAGGCTATGTACATCAAGGGCTCTGACAACCCACTGCCTACATTCCGCAGCGATGCCTACACCAAGATAGCACTTGCCGTATGTACGGCAGGCATCATGCTCTTCGGTGTTCTCAGTTGCATATACGAATGGATTTATGAAGGAGCAATAATCTAATCTTTGAAAAGATACAAAACTTAAGAAACCATCCCGACATCATTGTTGTCTGGGATGGTTTTCTTTTTATATGCAGCAAAATAGAAATGGGGATGTGCCTGCTGTGCCATATCCCCATTTCTTGCAGTTGCTATGCGTATAGTCTGTCTTGGCTCACGGTCTTACCACTTCAGTTCTTCCTGCAGTATGTAGCCGTCTGTCATTGGCGAGTCGGCTTCGGTAAAGGCATTAGCCTTATACTGTATGCAGAGCATGGTAAGGTTTTCGCTGCCCGTGTTCTTCAGTGCGCGTTTACCGTCGGGTGCCACGCGGATGACAGTGCCCTCGCTGACAGGGAATATTTCGCCGTCAACCTGATAGTGTCCTTCACCTTTCAGAATGATATACAGCTCCTCGTGAGTCTTGTGAGTGTGCAGAAAACCGCTGTCCTGACCAGGCACAAGTGTCTGAAACGACAGCTCGCTGCCTGTTGCGCCCACAGCCTGACCTGCAAACACCTTGCCCTTTATGGTAACGTCGGGACCCATAGGCAGTTCGTGCTCTATTATTTCACTAATCTTTCCTACACACGCTGCGGCAAAGTTGTTGCCAGTCTTGATAATCTTAATCTCTTTCATAATCTTTTCGTTTTTAAAATTTTTGCAAAGATATTCATATTTTCCTCTCCCTGCAAGAAGTTACTTTCTGGTCGGATAGTTACCAAAAAGTAGGAATTATGCAGCCACCGATGTTTTCAGAAACAAGCATTAACACAGTTTAACGCATCATCTGCAACATCTATGGTAACTTTTGGTTACCTTTGCATTGCTATGGGAGAAATAAAGAAAGATGAAATACGGAGCGAATACATGTTTTGTCCTATCCGGCATGTCATCAGCCGTTTCGGCGACAAGTGGTCGTTGCTCGTGCTCTACATGCTCTATCGCAGCGAAACGGGCATCCTGCGCTTCAACGAACTGCGCGGATTGATGCTCGACTGCTCGCAGAAGATGCTGTCGCAGACACTGAAACGCCTCGAGAAAAGCAACCTCATCAGCCGCAAGGTCTATCCGCAGGTGCCGCCGAGAGTAGACTATTCGCTCACAGACACAGGGCAGTCGCTGATGCCGGCAGTAACCTACATGATAGACTGGGCGCAAAAACACTTCGACGAAGTGGTCAGCGACAGGATGGAAGTATAGGAAACTTTCGCTTTCCGGCATTCCCGCTCATCGGCAAGTCAGTGTCTGTGCCCGAAAAAACACTAATCAATTATTGCCCGTTTACCCTCGCGAGAATGTCCGCGAAAGTCGTTTCCGAAATCTGAGGGGCAAAATACGCCCGTATTTCGCGTGCATCTGCAATCGCTTGACAGTCAGTTTGTTATCGCGAAACACGCGCCTTTTACGCACGAAACACAAGTGTTAAAATTGTCAAAGAGCATGTTTGACATTGTCAAACACACTGTTTGAGGAAGTCAAACATAGTGTTTGGGACTCTCAGACACAATATTTCGCAAGCCAAAATACGCAAATAGCCGCCTCAAACATACTCTTTGACAATTTTAACACTTATCGCCGACCTCAGAATTAACACAATTTTGCACTTTCAGAGGCTATTCCGCATCTATTTGGAGA
>OMZM01000015.1 GCA_900315545.1 uncultured Prevotella sp. | reverse complement strand
CCGTAAGTGCTGACGTTCCTGTTCTTGCAGGCGAGGCTGACAACGTAGAGGGCAACCTGTTCGTAGCTGCTACAGAAGAGATTGCTTCACTTCCTTCAGTTGACGGTGAATATACTAACTACATCCTTAACAAGAAGAACGACGTTCTCGGTTTCTACAAGGCTAACGGCAAGAAGGTTGCAGCCGGCAAGGCTTACCTGAAGATGCTGACAGGCTCTGGCGCTGCTGAGTTCATCGGTTTCGACGGTGAGGTAACGGCTATCGAGTCTCTGACAGCAGAGAATGCCAACAACGAGATTTTCGACCTTCAGGGTCGCCGCGTTGCTAAGGCAGCAAAGGGTGTTTACATTGTAAACGGCAAGAAGGTTGTATTGAAGTAAGAAAGTTAAAACGAATAGTATAAACAAATAAAAACGAATAAGTATTATGAAAATAGAATATATTGTACCGACATGCAAGTTCGTAGCCGTTACAGAGGACGAACTCCTGACAGCATCGCTGAATCTGAACAACGAAGGCGGTACTGGTACTCCAAGCGATGAGGATGCAGAGGACAATGCACTGTCTAACGGTTTCGACAACTCAATCTGGGATGAATAAGATTTAAATATCTTACAAATAAAGAAAGCAGGACGCAGAAATGTGTCCTGCTTTCTTTTTATAACTGGAACGATAACGGGGACGGGAACTCAATTATAGAGATTGTGGGAATATAATATTAGATGAGAATATAATATTATTAGTGTTTTTACGTTATATGTTTATAGTTTAATTGTCGGTGATGCGACAGATATAAAGATATAAATGAATAAGGCAGACAATCCCAACAGCTACAATCATATCGTGAAATATACCGGTTTGTTTGGTGGTGTTCAGGGACTTAATATACTGATTGGTGTGCTGAGGAACAAACTCGTTGCGACTATTCTCGGTCCGACGGGTATGGGGCTTATCGCACTGTTCAACTCTACGATAAAGTTGGTTTCCGACACTACAAATCTCGGCATACAGATGAGTGCCGTGAGAAACATCTCCGAGATATATGAATCTGGCAACGAGGAACAGATAAGCCACATCGTGAAGCTGATACGCTCGTGGAGCCTTATCACTGCTGTTGCGGGCATGCTGCTCTGCATCGTTCTCAGCCCAATACTCAGTTACTGGACATTCGGCTGGGGCGACCATACTCTTCACTTCATACTGCTGTCGCCTGTCATTGCACTTATGGCTATCACTGGCGGCGAGATGGCTTTGCTGAAAGGTGCGCGACAACTGAAAAGGCTTGCCGTAGTATCGGTGTACAACGTGATAGCTGCGCTTGTAACGTCGATACCTATTTACTATTTCTTCGGTGAGTCGGGCATCGTGCCGTCGCTGATAATAATGGCACTGTTTCAGATGCTTTTCACGGTAATGTTCTCCTACCGCATATTCCCCTTGCGACTGTCGGCAAACAAGATGCTGCTTCGCGAGGGCATCGACATGGTGCATCTCGGCATAGCATTTGTTGTGGCAGGCATTTTGGGCAGTGGTGCCGAGTTTGCCATACGTTCCTACCTCAGCTATACGTCGACTCTCGAGATGCTGGGTCTGTTCTCGGCGGGATATATGATGACGATGACATATTCGGGCATGGTGTTCTCTGCTATGGAGACCGACTATTTTCCCCGCCTGTCGGCTGCCAAAGACAACGTCAGAGACACCAACTTGCTGGTGAACAGGCAGATGGAAGTGTCGCTGCTGCTCATTGCGCCTATACTTGTAGCCTTTACGATAGGGCTTCCGATACTTATTCCCCTACTCTATTCGGGTAAGTTCTTTCCCGTGATGGGCATGATGCAGGTAATGGTGATAGCCATGTACATGAGGGCTGTTAAGCTGCCTGTAGCCTATCTGCCTCTGGCTAAGGGCGACTCAAAGAGCTACCTGATGCTCGAAGCTATCTACGACGTTGTGGTCGTGATACTCGTGTTTATTGCTTTCCGCCTTTGGGGACTGACGGGCTGCGGCATAGCCATTACGGTTGCCGGACTGTTCGACCTCCTGATAATTATCGGATATGCACGCTACAAGTACCAGTACAGATGCAGCAGCGAAATAAAAAGATATATGGCTATACAGTTTCCGATAGGAATACTGGCATATATGTTTACTTTCATCGAGACTCCGCTGGTCTACTGGTCTGCGGGAATATTGCTGACGATTATAAGCGGCGGCATATCGTATGAGCTTCTGAGAAAGAACTCAGTGAAACTGCCGGACTTTTTCAACAGGTTTAGGAGATAAAGAACAGAAATACATCAGGAACATGAAGGTATCGGTACTTGTTGCAGTTTACAACGCAGAACAGTATTTGGACAAATGTCTGAACTCTCTGTTGTCGCAGACACTTGGCGACATAGAGGTGGTGTGCGTCGACGATGCTTCTACCGACTCATCGCTACAGATACTGCGCCGATATGAGGCAGGCGACAGTCGCATAAAGGTGGTGGCGCTGGAACATAACACTGGGCTGGCACATGCACGCAACGTGGCACTGAGAGAGGCTGAAGGCGAATATATCTGCATGCTCGATGCCGACGACTGGTATTCTGACGATGCACTGGAGAAGGCTGCCACAATACTTGACAACAACGCAGACATCGACTGCGTGCTGTTCAGGCTGTGCTACTATTGCGACGACAAACGGCAAGACTTTTTCGCAATTAAAGAGTTTACGACGATGACTGGCACTGAGGCCATGAAGCACAGCATAGAATGGGATGGCGTACATGGCATATACATGATTCGCGCAGAGATACATCACATGTTTCCTTACGACGAGACGACACGCGTGTACAGCGACGAGAACACGGCACGCCTGCACTTTGCTGCTGCAAGGAATGTCGGACTATGCGACGGCATATACTACTACAGGCAACACGAGAAATCGGTTACACACTACGTGAACAGCAGCTATACGGACAGGATAATGGCGACTCAAAGCCTGCTGATATCGCTCATCGGAACAGGAATAGACAAAGAAACGGAACAGCGACTGTACGACAAGCTGTGGCTTACCGTTGTCGACGGACTATACTTTGTGTACAACAACCGCAAAAGACTGTCGGCAAACGACAGGAAGGAGTGCATGGACAAGATTGTAAAAGCATGGCAGGCAACAGACCCAAAGAAGATTAGCGACACACTGAAAAGCAAGTTCGGTTACATGCCAATGAAACAGTCGTGGATGCTATTCCTTGCTGAGGAAAGATTGTATTTCTTTCTGAAGAAATTGAAAGGATAAAGAGAAGAATAATTACGATGGACTATATAAAAGGAGTATTACTTAGCGTTATTGTTCCCGTCTATAAAGTGGAACAATGGCTCAACAGATGCATTGAGAGCATTGTTTCGTGCGACATAATACGCATGGAGGTGATACTCGTGGATGACGGTTCTCCCGACATGTGTCCTGCACTATGCGATGAATGGGAAAAACGCGACAGCCGCATTAAGGTCATACACAAGGAAAACGGCGGACTGAGCGATGCCCGCAATGCCGGACTGGACATAGCACAAGGAAAATATGTTACGTTTGTCGACAGCGACGACTATCTGGAATGCAATCCGTATGCCGAATTGCTTGATACACTCGAAAGAAACAACGACATCGACATAATAGAATACAGCGTGAGGGAACATGCCAGCAGCAAGAAGGAACATCTGCTGAAACTGGACGACAGATACTACTACACGGCACACCACTACTGGCTGAACGGCATGGCTTACACTCACAGCTATGCATGGAACAAGATATACAAACGTGAACTGTTCAGAACGATTCGCTTCCCTGCTGGCGTGGTGTATGAAGACATGCACACACTTCCGCTACTATTGAGCAAGACACAGCTGGTGGTTACTTCGTCGGCTGGACTCTACAACTATCAGTGGAACAGTAAGGGTATAACAGCTACAAGCAGCGGGCACGAAATGAAAATGCTACTGGCGGCACACCTGAAACAGATAGATTTCTATGCTCCTCTCGCAAAAACAGACAGTGATGCAAGAAGATGGTTTTGCATATACTATATGTATGTATTGAACATACAGATAACAACATATATGATGACAGGTGAAACTCCACTGCTCAGCTACTTCCCTGTGGAAATCAGCAAGGACATGCCTGTCTCGATGAGGATAAAAGCCAAGCTGGTGAGGATTTTTAAAGTAAAAAACTTATGCAGAATAATGATTGCAGCACACAAACTGGGACTGACAAACCACTGATCAGCTTTATCATAGCGTGTTACAACATTCCCACAGCAATGCTGGAGGAATGTATCGACAGCATAGCAGGACTATCGCTGAGCAACGGAGAGAGCGAGATAATTGTGGTTGATGATGGCTCTGACGTACCAGTCAGCAATATTCTTGGCAATTATCGCGACAAAATTTTGGTCATACGTAAAGACAACGGAGGACTGAGCGATGCACGAAACTGCGGAATAGATACTGCGCATGGCAAGTTTATACAGTTTGTTGACAGCGACGACTATCTGCTGAAAGAAGGTTACGAAACATGCATAGACTTCCTGCGTGCAAACAATCCAGACATGCTGATGTTTAACTTTACATCGGGCACAGGCTGTGGAAGCAAGACTGCAAAAAGCAAGATGATGAGTGGCACGCACTATCTGATGCACTACAACATGAAAGCTGCGGCATGCTGCTACATATTCAGGAAAGACATTCTCGGTGGACTGAGGTTTCACAAGGGTATACTGCATGAGGATGAGGAGTTTACGCCACAACTGATTTTGCGGGCTAAGAAACTGATGCTGACAGAAATTACGGCATATTACTACAGAATCAGAGAAAACTCTATAACGACATCGACTGACAGCAAAACCATAGGAAAGAGAATTAACGATATTGTTTCGGTAATAGAAAAACTGAAAGTTTTATGTTCTAACTTAACAGGCAACGAGAGAACAGCAATGGAACGACGTGTTGCACAACTGTCGATGGATGCTGTCTACAACTGCATGACAGACTCGACTGACTATCGTGAGGCATGCAGTAGGACTGACATGATGACGAAAAAGAATATTCTTCCGCTGCCTGTAAGAACGTACACCATGAAATATATACTGTTCAGCATGGCTACACACTGTGCTGCCGGACACAGAATGATGTATGAATTATGCAGACTAAATAACAGGAAACATAAACGATGAAGGTACTACTGATAGGCGAATACAGCAATGTTCACGCTACGCTTGCAAGTGGACTGCGGAAGATTGGGCATGACGTTACTGTCGTTTCCAACGGCGACTTCTGGAAAGATTATCCACGCGATATTGACGTTAGTCGCAAGACCAGCAAATGGGGTGGTATTATGCTTATGCTGAAAGTGATGTCGCTGCTTCCACGCTTACGCAACTACGACATAGTGCAAATTATCAATCCGATGTTTCTCGAACTGAAAGCAGAACGCCTATTCAACATATACAAATATCTCAGGACACACAACAAACGAGTTGTTATGACTGCTATGGGCATGGATTGGTATTGGGTGTATGTAAACACGCATCTGAAACCGTTGAGATACAGCGACTTCAATATAGGCAACGAGACAAGAACTGACGAGCCTGCACGCAGAGAGCAGCAGGACTGGATGGGTACGATGAAGGAAAAACTGAACAAGACGATTGCCAATGACTGCGATGCAATAGTTACAGGACTGTATGAATATGATGTGTGTTACAGACAGTTTTTTCCTAACAAGACATTCTTTATACCCCAACCGATTGTTATGCCGACTGCAACAGACTACAACATCGATAATGCAAATAAAGACAATAAGCTGAAACTGTTTATTGGAATAAGCAAAAACAGAAGCGAATATAAAGGCACAGACATAATGCTGAAAGCAGCTGAAGACATTGCCAGAAAATATCCTGACATGGTTGAACTTAGGAAAGTTGAAGGCGTGCCGTTTGCACAATACAAGGAGATTATGAATGGCTCAGATGCAATTCTAGACCAACTGTATAGCTATACGCCATCGATGAATCCATTGGAGGCTATGTCGAAAGGTATTATCTGCATCGGCGGAGGAGAGCCGGAATGCTATGAGATACTGCAAGAGAACGAGCTGCGACCAATAATTAACGTACTGCCAAATTACGAAAGTGTATATAATGAATTGGAACAGCTTGTACTTCACCGAGACAGAATTGAAAAACTGAAACGCGAAAGCATTGAATATGTAAGACGGCATCATGAATATGTGAAAGTGGCACGACAATATGAAAAACTTTATATGAAACTTCTACATCATGAGAAACAAATAAAATAAAAAAGGAAACAAGATTTTGTTTCCTTTTTTGTACGCCTGCAGGGGTTCGAACCCTGGACACCCTGATTAAGAGTCAGGTGCTCTACCAACTGAGCTACAAGCGCATCGAACAAAAAGTCTTTCGCTTATTGCGGATGCAAAGGTAAGCCTTATTTTTGAACCAACCAAATTTTTTCCAACTTTTTTCTATATTATTTTTAATTAAGCGATGATTTTTGTCCATTTTGGCAAATATGAACGGAATTATGTATGATTTTCGTCGACGCAAGCATCAGCTTATCGTATCACGATACCATTCATATAGTTTCCTCACACCATCTTCTATTTCCACCTTGTGTGTCCATCCAAGACGGTGTAATTTGTCTACATCGATAAGTTTACGCGGTGTACCATCTGGTTTTGTCACGTCAAAAGTAACTTCACCTTCAAAGCCTACTGTCTTGACAATTATCTCCGACAACTCGCGTATGGTCAGTTCCTTACCTGTACCGACATTTATATGGCAGTTGCGTATCTCTCCCAACTGTGGCAATGCTCCTCCCCTGCCCTGACTATTGTTTCGATCGACACAACCTTCAGCAGATGCGCCATAGAATACTGACGAATATTTCTCGATGCCGATAATATCGCTGAAATCAACATTCAACAATATGTGTACACTGGCGTCTGCCATATCCTCGCTCCAGAGGAACTCGCGCAATGGCGTGCCTGTACCCCACAAGGTTACCTTATTATTGTCAATGCCGTATTTTTTCAGCACTGCTACTATTGTGCCATTGTCTGCACTGCCGTCAATGCCTTCCACGGGACGCTTGTTAAGATCGTTGCGAACAGCATTCCAATCATTGTCATGCAACAACTTGGAAAGATAGATTTTTCTTATCATTGCCGGCATGACATGACTATTCTCAAGATGGAAATTGTCGTTCGGACCATACAGATTTGTCGGCATAACAGCAATATAGTTAGTTCCATATTGCAGATTGTAACTTTCGCACATCTTCAGTCCGGCAATCTTTGCGATAGCATATTCCTCGTTGGTATATTCAAGCGGCGACGTCAGCAAACAGTCCTCCTTCATAGGCTGCGGTGCATTCTTGGGATAGATGCATGTTGAACCGAGAAAGAGTAGTTTCTTAACTTTATGGGCATACGCTTCACTGATAACGTTGCACTGTATCTTCATGTTCTGCATGATGAAATCGGCACGATAGAGCGAGTTAGCCATGATGCCACCAACAAAAGCCGCAGCAAGGACAACAGCATCCGGCTGTTCTTCATCGAAGAAACGGCGAACGGCAGTCTGGTCGGTAAGGTCAAGCTCAGCATGGGTGCGTCCAACAAGATTATTGTAACCACGACTCTTCAGATTATTCCATATTGCAGAGCCAACGAGACCACGATGCCCTGCAACATATATCTTTGCATTTTTATCTAATGTCATACCGCCTTATTCATTTTCATCTATCTGAGCCTTCAGATGTATTTTCTTGACAAATCGCATATCGTGCTTTACCATTATTCTGACAAGTTCCTCGAAAGAAGTCTTGCGCGGATTCCAACCTAGTACAGTCTTTGCCTTCGTCGGATCGCCAAGAAGCTGTTCTACTTCTGCGGGGCGGAAATATTTTGGGTCCACTTCTACGAGTACCTTACCAATATTCTTGTCTATACCTTTTTCGTCTACACCCTCTCCTTGCCATTCAAGTTCTATTCCAACTTCGTGGAACGCCAACGTTGCGAACTCGCGAACAGTATGGTACTCGCCTGTTGCAACGACAAAATCGTCTGGTTCAGGCTGTTGAAGAATAAGCCACATACACTCTACATAATCTTTAGCATATCCCCAGTCGCGCAACGAGTTGAGGTTTCCAAGATAGAGTTTGTCCTGGTATCCCTGTGCTATACGTGCAGCAGCAAGAGTGATTTTCCTTGTAACGAAAGTTTCACCACGACGTTCACTCTCATGATTGAACAATATACCATTGCAGCAGTACATGCCATAACTCTCACGATAGTTTTTCATTATCCAGTAACCATAGAGTTTTGCAACACTATATGGACTGCGCGGATAGAACGGTGTTGTTTCTTTTTGCGGCACTTCCTGTACCAAACCGAACAGTTCGGATGTAGATGCCTGATATATTCGACACTGCTTTTCCAGTCCACATATACGTACAGCCTCCAACAGGCGAAGAACACCAACAGCATCAGTATCAGCTGTATACTCCGGAACCTCAAAGGAAACCTTTACATGGCTTTGTGCTGCAAGATTATAAATTTCTGTAGGTTTAACCTCCGCTATAATTCTGATAAGAGAAGAAGAGTCGGTCATGTCTGCCCAATGCAGTTCAATCAGTCGCTGTTTCTTCATGTCGCGCACCCATTCGTCTAAATACAAATGCTCTATTCTTGCTGTATTGAACGATGAACTACGTCGAAGAAGTCCATGCACCTCATAACCTTTATCAATTAAAAACTCTGCCAAGTATGAACCGTCTTGACCTGTTATACCAGTAATTAATGCTATATTTTTACTCATGGTCTGTTATGTATATTATTAATGTATATTATTAATGTCTATAGTTCTGAAAACTGTTTTATTCTTTGTTCTTCACTTAACTTGCAGATGAGCAATGTACCATTCTTCTCTGCAACAATATATCCATCGAGTCCCTGTACCACCACACGTTTTTCGCCAACAGTGTGAACAATGGTGTCGTGAGTGTCATAGACTGAAATGTTCTCGCCAATAAGACTGTTTCCGAAAACATCGTGTTTAGTCTGTGCCAACAACGCTCCCCATGTTCCGAGATCGCTCCATCCAAAGTCAGCAGGACAGACAAATATTTCCTCTGCCTTTTCCATTATGGCATAGTCAACACTTATGCTTTCACATTCGCCATAATGCTTATCGATGGCATCTTGCTCAGCATCGGTATCAAACTTATCGCTAATGCTATCGAATACAGCACTGATTTCAGGCTGATATATACGGAATGAATTTACTATTGTGTTTATATTCCAGATGAAAATACCTGCATTCCAGAAATAGTTGTTCTTTTTTATATACTGCTGTGCAGTTTCCAAGTCTGGCTTTTCGCGGAAATAGTCGACGCGATATATCTCCTTGTTCGTAGGCGAACTATATGACAAGTCCGCTTGTATGTAGCCATAGCCCGTTTCAGGACGTGTGGGTTTCATGCCAAGAGTTACGATTGCATCTGTGTGGTTTGTGAAACTTAGACACTGACTTATAACTCTACGGAACTCCTCTGTATCTGTAACAATATGGTCGCTCGGAGTAACAACTATATTGGCATTGCCGTCAGTAGCCTTTATACGCCAACTGACATAGGCAATACATGGTGCTGTATTCCTGCGATATGGCTCACAAAGGATGTTTTTCTCAGGTATTTCAGGCAACTGCTCCTTGCACAGTTCTGCATAATCCTTGTTTGTTACAATCCAAACATTCTCTGCCGGACATATTCCTTTAAACCTGTCAAAAGTAAGCTGCAATAAAGAACGACCAACACCCAAAACATCTATAAACTGCTTTGGACGTTCTATGGTACTCATAGGCCAAAAGCGGCTTCCTATGCCGCCTGCCATTATAACAACATGATTGTTTTTATGTGTCATAATATAAGATTAACAAATGTATCCTGTCTAAATACAAAACTATCTAAACAGGATACGTTTTTATATAATATTAAAAGTGATAACCGACTGTCAGCAAAAGCTGATGGCGCTTGTTTGTTACGTCGAACTTATCTTCGCTCATAATAACATCAGGCGTTCCGTCATCATAGCTAACTGCGTATGATGTATAAGGATAGAATGTTCCGTTTGTTGCGCTATACTGCCATGCAAGATCGAAATTCCACTTGTCTACATTGTATCCAAGACCGAGAGTAAATCGGTTTGTATCTTTCCAGTTGGTGTAATCGCTTGCAGAACTATAGTAAGAACCTTCAGACACAAGGCTTCCATCTTTATATCCATCTTTACTGTACATGGACGAAACATAGTTGTATCCTGCGCGGATGGCAAGATTTGGTGTTGCCTTAACTTCTGCACCAAGACGCAAGGTAGAGACACCTTTCAAAGTCCTCTTTGTATGATTGTTCATTACCTTGTCGCTCGAACTTGACTCGTAGTAATCATACCAGCCGTCATTCCACCAGTCGTATCCATAACCGTCGTTAACACGTGTGTTCATTGTGCTGTAGTCTGCATATTCGTATGATGCTCCAAGAGCCAGATAGTTGCCTACTGTGTGTCCGAGAGATATGCCAAACTTCCATGGTGTATACAGTTTGAAGTCGTAAGCCTCATCGCTTTTGCCATTGTCAAACATTCCATAGCTTGTACCATTGTCCAGAACAGTATAGTTCTCGGTTGTAAGGTCATACCATGTTGGTGAGGTTACAGACAGACCAATACGGAAAGGAGATTCTTCTATCGGTCGAACGATTACACCGGCAGACATACTGAAGCCAGAACCTGTGATGCGTCTATCGTCTGTTATGTTAATATCGCCAACATAGTTACCATTGAAGTCAACTATTTCTTCTGCATATTGTCCGTAACCATTGTAGTGTACATCATTAAATCCAAACGTAAGACCAAGATAAACGCGGTCGTTTATGTTACCACTGATATTAAAATCGTAAGAACCAATATATCCTGTATGTTCACGGTTAAACATGAGATACTGGGCAGGATTATAGCCATAGTCTCCTGTTTTTGGGTCTACAAGAAATGCGTTCCAGTAGAGATAGTCCAACTGGTTGAATGTTGCCGCAGTATATTCACTTGTTTCGTCTACATATCCGATGTATGTACCATTCTTGTCTTGACCGACATTGAATCCACCCTCTTTCTGACTTCCTACAGCTCCCTTTATATACGACAGCATGTTCTGCGATGCGTTGTTAGGTTTTCCAGCTGCAGCAAGAATATAGTCAAAATTCTTTGACTTGTGATAGTTGAATGCAAAGTTCAGTTTTGAGTTCTTGCCGCTGTTTGCCGAATATACAAAACCTATCTGGTCGAAACTTACATTTGTCTTGTTGCCTGTTGCGTAGCCTGGCACATCCTGCTGCATGACAAGTCCAAACGAGGTCGAAATCATAGAGTGTCTGAACAAGCCAATTCCAGCAGGGTTGCTGTTTATTACAGAGATGTCTGCACCGAGAGCATCTAAGGCTCCACCCATACCTACATAGCGTGCCGTACCGTTGAGGTCATTGTCCACGAGCTTTGCATTTTCGTATGTTTCCTGTGCTGCCATTGACATTGTTCCTGCCAACATTGCAGCTATGATATATATCTTTTTCATAATTCTATTTTTGTTCTACAGTTTACATTATCTACATATTTATATATTTAGAGTCATCTTCTTCCACCGAAGTGTCCGCCGCCACCGCGTGAGCCTCCACTGTGTCCTCCGCCGGAGAATCCACCTGAACGGCTTGAACCGGAACTGCTTGAATGAGAGTTGTATGAACCCATGCTGCGTGGGCCACTGTTTATGGCATCGAAATCTCTGTTCCTGTTAGTTGAACGGCTTGTGCTGCGAGTGCTGCTGCCAGTGCCATACGAGCGTGTCATCTTGCCACCTGAGCGTGTACCACTTGTTGCACGACTGTTGCTGCTGCGTGTGCTTCTACCAGCCGTAGTAGTGCCTCGTGCACCGGTGAAGTTGCCACTGCGGTGTCCGTATGTGCTTCTGCCTTGTCCGCCACTGAATACACGTCCGTTTCCATCATGGTTTGCCGTGCCTGTATGACCACCGTAGGCATACCAGCTGCCGCCATAATAGGGATAATACCAATTATGATACGGATAATACCAGCCATAGTATGGCCATCCCCATCCGTAATATCCCCAGTTGTATGTATGATACCATGGGTCATACCAGCGATACGCCCAAGGGTCGTACCAACTGTAGAAGCCTGTGCGCCAATATGGGTAATTATAGTAATAATCGTAGAGATAAGGATTATACCATCCGTAGAAGTCATCGAAACGACTCATGCGGCGCGTGTATTTGAAGTCCTCATCCTCAAAATCGTCGGCTCCGTAAGCATAGCATTCGTTGTCGCTGTCAGCAAAGTCAATAGTGTCTGACGGATATTCGCCGTTGCCCACTGCGAAATCTATAATATCATCGTTACTAATATTATCCAACTTCTCTATTGTACTTTTGCCTTGAGCTTTCTTCTTAGGCGTGAAATACATGTCGTCTTGGGCTCTCAGCTCAAACGACGAAGCCACGACAAGCACTGATAATAATATTAACTTTTTCATATTGCTTTTGTTTATATTGTTAGTGAATAAACTGTTATTGTCATTATCGACAATGCAAATTTATTTAATATTGACATGCAAATTTACGGAAAAACCCTAAACAACAATAGGTATTTCCCTATTTTTTTTAATTTTGCACTGAAAATTAACAGTATTATGAAATATTTGGTTGCAAAATTTATCGTAAATCCAAAGACAGAAGATGTCTGCGACCTGATTGCATGGGCAGCAGGAGAGGCTGGATTTGAAAGTTTTGAAGAAACACCAGACGGCTTGAATGGGTATATACAGCAACAATTGTATGACGAAGACTTACTCAAGAGCTGTCTGCAAGACATTGTCTTTGACGGGCTTTCATATAGTTTCGAGGTATCGGAAATGGAAGACAGAAACTGGAACGAAACGTGGGAAGATATTGGCTTTGAGCCTATTGCGATTGGCTCGCAGTGCATCATATTCGATGCCAAGCATATTCCAGACAACAAAGACGACTTTGACATGCCGATACAGATAGATGCCCGACAGGCTTTTGGCACCGGAACGCACGAGACAACCCGCATGATTGTTCAGCAGATGCTCTCGATGAACGTGTCGGAAATGGATGTTTTAGACTGCGGTTGCGGCACGGGCATACTGTCTATCGCAGCATCTAAGCTTGGCGCAAGAAGTGTTTTTGCCTACGACATCGACGCATGGAGCGTGAGAAATACTGAGCTCAATGCGAAAACAAATGACGTACATAATATTACGGCTGCCGAAGGCGATGCAAGCATAATAGCCGGACATGAGCAGAAATATGACCTTGTGCTTGCCAACATCAACCGCAACATTCTTCTAAACGACATGCCTGTCTTTGCAAGTGCCATGCGTCATGGCGCAAAACTGATATTGAGCGGATTTTATTCTGCCGATGCCGGCATGCTCATCAGCAAAGCCGGACAACTTGGCATGAAGTGCCTAAAACAGACGTCTGACAACGATTGGACAATGCTGGTTATGGAGTTATAAAAACAAGTAAAAACATGCTGAAAATTACAGACTACCTGTAACAATGTGACAAGTAGTCTGTAACGTTTTTACAAGTGGCTTGTAATAGTTTTACAAACCACTTGTAAAAAACTGATTATTATTTCGGCTCTGCAAAACGCTCGCCATGATATTTTGCTATCTGTCGCTTGAACTTGTCAGAATAGCCTGTACGCTGTACGCGGGCACCCTGTCCTGTCGACGTGCGTTCAAACTTACCATCCTTCTCAGGCTTTACAGCCATATCGTTGTATTTAACAATAAGGTATGTAGCAAGCTGACGCCAGCGTGCCAACATCTGCTGGGCTGTCTCATTGCTGTAGTCGGTGAGATAGTTTACAGCAACATCCTCACCTTGCAGGTAAAGTTCAAGAGCGCGTTTTTCTATTGCCTGCTGATTATCGAAATAAGATTTCTCCAGAGAGTCGCGCACTTCCTTCAGCGAAGGGAACATCTGCGAATAGCGCGGATAGACCATGTTGCTGACCCAGTTGCATACCCAGAAAGCATTTTTTTCAGAGAATGTTACAGCATCGGCACCTGGAGTATTGTAGCATTCCGGCTGTACGGTATTGCCACAGTATATTGGAGTATAGGCGACCATGTTGCCGTCGTCATTTCCAAACCACAGCACTCCGCCTATCTGGCGCGGCAGCCATGAACGCATCTGGGCTACATAAGAGAATGCTGTCTGCTGTGTACTTGTAGGTCTTTCGTTGAAATATGTCTTTCCGTCGACTTCATACGACAGCGGCGTCGGGCGATATGGCATGTCCCACGGACCGGCAGCTATGTCGTTGTCGAGAGCAAAAGGTGTTCCCTCATAGTGGTCGCGCATACACTCAGCAATGTCCTGAACAGACACCTTTCTGTTTGGTACAATCCATAATGGCATTGGCTCGGCATTGGCAACCTTGCCCTCTGCATAGTCGAGGTAAGGAGTCATGTCTACGAAATGGTTGAAGAAACTCCACACGCGAGCCTCGCAGAAACGTCTGCCACCAAAATCAGGCGCTGCATAAGCCATGTTCCAGTTGAATTCAGAGTCCTTGCCGCTGAACCAGCCCTTTTCTCTCGCAAACGAAACAACATCCTTTGAGTACATGACGTTCTTCTTGTCTTTCATGTTGAAGGTAGTTATACGGCTCTGGTTTGCATGCGCACAAATAGCATTGTCTGGTATTCTGATGGCAACCCATACAGCACCTTTCGAGCCAGGACCCTTGCCCATCATTTCCATAATCCATGCTTCGTTAGGGTCGCAGATTGTAAATGTCTCACCGCCAGAGCAGTAGCCGTATGTATTGACAAGAGTAGTCATTATCTTGATAGCCTCGCGTGCTGTCTTTGAACGCTGCAACGCAATGTAAATGAGCGAGCCATAGTCGAGAATACCAGTAGGGTCTACCATTTCGTCGCGGCCTCCATAGGTCGTCTCGCCTATCGTTACCTGATACTCATTGATATTGCCGATGACATTATATGTCTCGGCAGCTTCCAATATCTCGCCTCGATACTCACCTGTGTCCCAGTCGTAGACCTGTCGCATCGTGCCTGGGGCATGCTTGGCAGCAGGAAAATGGCAGAGATTGATAAACATACCATAATCGTCGGCATTGTAAGTGCAGATAACAGAACCGTCTGCACTGGCATTCTTACCGACAATGAAGTTTGTGCAAGCACTCGCATAAGAACTTGCTACAATCATTAATGATAAAAATAGTTTACGCATAACTGTTTGTTTATTATTGGTTTTACTTAATTAATATACTATTTGTGTCTTATAGTTCCTGCTGTTTCCTACTCTGTCAGTGGCTGTTATGATTATGTTGCGACGTTTCCCATTCCGCCTGACAGGACTATCCGGAAGCCTGCACCTGAACCATTCGCTTTTTGCAACAGACTCAAGAAGAATGAACTGACCGTCGACCGTAGCCGTATATGAACCTACACCAGTCTGACTGTCGGTTATCCCTACAGTAATTACACCACTACTGCCCCACCCGCTCTCGCCTACAGGCGAAAGGACAGGAGGCTGTTCGTCGTAACCAACCTCGTATGTTGCACCCAACTCGCGTATATATGTGCTTACCATGCCATCAGAATAAAATGCAGGGATGTAACGTTTTCCGCCCCAATTATTTACAACATACAACTTTGATGTATCTGCAACCTTGCGGCGAAGCTTGAATGAGAGTCGCGCATCATCAAAAAGCGGCAACGACAAGGGAGAGAAAGTTACGGCATAAGACAAACCTTCCGCAGCAGCGGAAACTACTGGCGACAATTCTACTTCCTTCGCCACGATGCCTTCGCGGACTGTCAACGAAGCACAGCCCAAGTCAACGACAGTGTGGCGGTTAGGATAAATTGTAGTAAAATGATTCCTGCGTCGCTGTAATGGCAATGCAGAACGTCGTGCAGAAACCGTGAACGAATACTCCGTACTGTTGCCAAATGCGTCGGTAAGGATATATTTCAAGTGGTAATCACGCTCCTCGCTAAATTCGACTATACCATCATTTTCACCTGCAGAAAGCATATATAAACGATTGCCTGGCTCTTTATAGGAACGCATGTACCAGACGTTTGAACGCAGATAATGATTGTAGTCGCCCCATGAATTTACCATTCGCGTAAAATAATAAGGAATGTTTGAAACATCACTGCTAAAGACCTCCTTGTCATCTACCAATAATTGCGTCTTCCTTATTCCGTACTTATTGCCAAACGAGCCCTCCATATAGTCGTTAGCCCATATTCCGAATCCTACCTTTCCCCATGCAGAAAACTTCCTGTCCAAGTGATGTGAAGTAAAAGGAAATACCTGTTTCCCAGACTGCTGCATGAAAACACCTTCGCCTTCCATTGGCGTAGCCATGAAACCATGAGCCATTGGAGGTGTAGTATCAACTACTTCTTTACCTATAAAGTCAAGAGGATCTACCAACTCGCCTGTAGATGTACGCATCATTTCAAGATGAAGATGTGGCGCAACGCTTGAGCCGGTATTACCGCTCAAGGCAATTATTTGTCCTTCTGCAACTGGATATTCAGACGGTTGAAACTGTATGTCTGTTACTGCACGCCTGCGCTGGTACTGATATTTTCGTACCAATGCCTCAAGATAAGGCTCAAAACATTTCAGATGGCAATATACACTGGTATAGCCTTCAGGATGCTGAATGAAAACAGCATTGCCATAGCCGTATAATCCAACTGTAATTCTGCTGACGTAACCATCTCCTATGGAACGGACAACCTTCCCCTCCACCTGCGCAGTCTTTATGTCAATACCTGCATGAAAATGGTTTGGACGTGGCTCGCCAAAGTTTCCAGCCAGAGTGATGGGATAATCCACTGGCGAGACAAACAACAGCGACAGCAATATGTTAAGAAGGATGTGCATCAACAAGCCTTAAAACTCATGTCAAGACATTTTACGGAATGTGTCAGCGCACCTACTGAAATGAAATCTACACCACATTCTGCATAGCTTCTTATTGTATCAATGGTTATGCCTCCACTCGACTCTACTTCAAAACGATGGTTTATTATCTCTACAGCCTTACGCGTGTCTTCCACAGAGAAGTTATCAAGCATTATGCGGTTTACTCCACCCTTCTCCAATACCTGCTGCAATTCGTCGAAATTGCGTACCTCAATCTCGATTTTTAAATCGAGATTATTTTCTTTCTGGTACTTGTGGCAACGATCTATGGCATTGGCTATACCACCAGCAAAGTCTACATGGTTGTCCTTGAGCAGAATCATGTCAAATAAACCTATTCTATGATTGACTCCACCACCTATTTTGACTGCTTGTTTTTCGAGCATACGCATGCCAGGTGTTGTCTTGCGCGTGTCAAGTACCTTTGCATTTGTTCCTTCCAACAGTTTGACATATTTATTTGTCATTGTTGCTATTCCGCTCATTCGCTGCATGATGTTAAGCATCAAGCGCTCTGTCTGCAACAGACTCTGTATGCGTCCAGACACAAGCATAGCCACATCGCCTGCGTGAACAAATGCTCCGTCATTTATATAAACTTCCACCTGCAAGTCCTTGTCAAAGCGTGCAAAGACTTTTTTTGCGACCTCTATTCCTGCCAATATTCCATCTTCCTTTATGAGCAAACGTGATTTGCCCATTGCATCAGCAGGAATACAACACAAAGTAGTATGGTCTCCATCTCCAATATCTTCGGCAAAAGCCAAATCTATGAGTCTATCCTCTAATTCATTTACGCTTAACATATCTATTTCGTTTATATCGTTATAATTCTATCGTAAGACAACCTCCTATATTAATAATGTGTATCTCATCTACAGTCCATTCAGTTGAAGCCAGTTCTTCATTCAAAGGGAAATATCTGAGTACTTCCTTCCCCCGCATCTCTACAACGTTTCTGCCTATAAACTCGTTGTTGAGGAAAACTTTATTTGAGGCTATTCTCCTTATCTTATCTTGTTCCGGCAGAATCATTGGCTATACTGTCGCCTTGCATATCTGGCGCTTGTATAATTAATTTATTGTGTATCTTCAGCAGAGCAATCTGATAAACATTAAGCAACTTTAATGTTGTCTGTCCATAGTTCATGCCACCATTTCCCATGAAGATAAATCCACGCACTGACTTCGCAGATCTGTCTTTCGGCAGATTTATGATAAGCCGATAGTCTGCATCAGAGTTTATTCTTTGAGTTTGAGACATTATGCTGTCATTATCCAACCTTACTGCTATCAGTGCTACAGCATTACGTATTCCATCCTGCAATATATACTGCGACCTGAATGTCAATATGAAACTGTCGCCTGCATGGAAAGTTGTGTCAGCAGCAATATCAAATTCGTATCTATTGTTAGAGGCGATAGGCGTAAGCAGCTTACTGTCTGCCATTTGCCATATATTCGCAGTGTCTCCGTCTGCAGTATACTGCCTGCTGAGATTATATTCCTCACCACCAAGAGACTTAATATCATCTGTAAGACGTTGCGCTATATTTTCATAAATTTTCTGCAAACGGTCAGAATGTCGATAATAATACTCCATAGAATGGTCAAAACTCTCTTGCGTAAGGTTATATTTACGAAGAACAGCCTCTCTGTATTTCTGCCTTTTCGAAGCCAAGTCATCGAAGTTGCCTCCTTCGTTAATAGCATATCCGTCAGCTATATGCAGATCGTATAGTATATTCTCCAAGCGAGACGGTTGTATGTATTCGCTTGGAACAGACGGTCGGCAAGACACCATAAAAAGTAAAAGCATTCCCACCGTACATGCACAAAGAAACTTCTTAAACTTTCTTATCATACTTTTCTTTTACCTCTGTATCATTGTGTTTTAAAGAAAAAGACAAAGTTGACAACTCCTTTCGATAGAACAGCAAAAGCAAAATGAAACCTACACTTACGCAGGCATCTGCAAAATTGAAAACCGGACTAAAGAATACAAAATGATTGCCACCAACAAAAGGCATCCATTCTGGAAGATATGTTTCTATAATAGGAAAATAGAACATATCGACAACCCTGCCCATCAGGAAAGGTGCATATCCATCTCCCAACGGCACTGAGGTTGAAACAGTATAGGGAGTAGACTCAGTAAAGCAAAGCCCATAGAACATGCAGTCTATTATGTTTCCTATAGCACCTGCCAGTATCAACGATATGCATATCAAATATCCAAGACGGGTCTCCTTGTTCTTTATTTGCCTATACAAATAATAACCAATAATACTACTTGCAACAATACGAAAAAGGCTTAGCACGACCTTGTTCAAAAAAGCCATGCCAAAAGCCATTCCATTGTTTTCTACAAAACTTATATAAAACCAATCCGTAACAGATATATGTTCATAAAGACACATATTAGTCTTTACCTCTATCTTTATCGTCTGGTCTATTATAAGCAACAGCAGTATTGCCACCCACAGAAGATGTCTTCTGTCTACATTCTTAAGATTCATTATTTCTAATGTTTACGTGCATTCTTCGACTCAACGCTTAACGTTGCATGAGGAACGACACGAAGACGTTCTTTGGGTATCAACTCTCCTGTTATTCTATCTATACCATATGTCTTGTTCTCTATTCTTACCAAAGCAGCCTCAAGCCCCTGAATGAATTTCTGCTGGCGCGACGCAAGCTGGATAAGTTCTTCCTTACTCTGAATAGCAGAGCCTTCCTCCAATAATTTCAGCGATGGCGATGTGTCATCAACATCATTCCCTTCTGCATTGCGAAGTTGCTTCATCATCGATGTATAGTCGCGACGAGCCAGAGCGAGTTTACTATTGATAATCTCGCGGAATTCTTCTAACTCTGCATCGCTGTAACGTTTCTTTTCTGACATGATTATATTTATCTTTTGTTTATTGTTATTCTTAGTGTAAAATCATCGAACTCCACGTCCTGTCCGTCATTCTCTGACATTATTATCTCATCAGCAAGAACCTGCGACTTGACATATTCGTTGAACGACTGTAACGCATTTTTCATCTGCTCATTTGGAGTAATAACAACGTTTATTCTATCCGTAATCTCCAATCCTCCGTCTTTACGCAGATTTTGTACTCTGTTTATCAATTCGCGCGCTAAACCTTCATTACGCAAATCGTCTGTGAGTTCTACTTCAAGTGCTACAGTAAGGTTTCCTTCGTTGGCAACAAGCCATCCCGGAATATCCTCGCTGATGATTTCAACATCCGCAGCATCAACGACAAGTGTTTCACCGTCAACATTTATATCAAGTTTTCCGCTGGCTTCCAGTTCTGCTATCTGCTCCTGTGTCAGTCCATTCATATATGTTGCAACACCTTTCATCAGCTTTCCATACTTTTTACCCATAGTACGGAAATTACACTTCACTTTCTTTACCAATATGCCCATTCCTTCTACGAAGTTCAGTTCCTTTACATTAACTTCGCTGAGGATCAGGTCTTTAACAGCTTCTATATGTTTCTTTTGGGCTTCATCTGTTGCAGGTACCATTATACTATGTAACGGCTGGCGCACCTTTATGTTAACTTTTCTGCGAAGAGCCAACACCATAGATGTTACTTTCTGCGCCATCTGCATTCGTATTTCAAGTTCCTTGTCTATATATCTTTCGTCTGCTACAGGATATTTTGCCAAGTGAACGCTATCACATTTTTCATGCGAAACAACAGCTGCCGTTAAGTCGCAGTACAACTGGTCAGAATAGAATGGCGAGAATGGGGCAAGCAATTTAGCCACTGTTTCCAAGCATGTGTACAATGTCTGGTATGCAGACAATTTATCATTGCTCATCTCCTTACCCCAGAAACGTTTGCGGTTGAGACGAACATACCAGTTAGACAAATCATCATTTACGAATTTTTCTATCAGTCTTCCTGCACGTGTAGGCTCATAACTGTCAAGGCTCTCGTCAACTTTCTTTATCAAAGAGTGCAATTCCGAGAGTATCCACCGGTCTATCTCCGGTCTGTCTGCTATAGGTATATCCGGCTGAGAATAGTCAAAGTTGTCTACGTTTGCATATAGACTGAAGAAAGAATACGTATTAAATAATGTTCCAAAGAACTTTCTCTTAATTTCCTCAACTCCATTTGTGTCAAACTTGAGGTTATCCCATGGTTGTGAATTTGTCAACATATAGAAACGGACTGCATCTGTACCATATTTCTCTATTGCCTCAAACGGATTTACAGCATTACCAAGACGCTTGCTCATCTTATTTCCGTGTGCATCGAGTACAAGTCCTGATGAGATGACATTCTTGAATGCAACATTGTCAAATATCATTGTTGAAATAGCATGCAGGGTAAAGAACCATCCGCGTGTCTGGTCTACTCCCTCATTGATGAAATCGCAAGGGAATGCCTTGTTCTTATCTATTGCATCTTTGTTCTCAAAAGGATAATGTATCTGCGCATAAGGCATTGCACCAGAATCGAACCACACATCTATAAGGTCGAGTTCGCGTTTCATCGGCTTGCCATTCTTGCTTACAAGAACAATATTATCAACATACGGACGGTGCATGTCTATCTTGTCATAGTTTTCCTTTGAATAGTCGCCTGCGACAAATCCTTTTTCCTTCATTGGGTTTGTCTTCATTATACCTGCGGCAACAGACTTCTCTATTTCGTTATAGAGTTCTTCCAGCGAGCCTATACACAGTTCCTCACCGGCTTCATCTCTCCAAATTGGCAGAGGTGTCCCCCAGAAGCGTGAGCGCGATAGATTCCAGTCGTTAAGATTCTCAAGCCAGTTGCCAAAGCGTCCTGTACCTGTAGATTCCGGTTTCCAGTTGATTGTCTTGTTAAGTTCTACCATTCTGCTCTTGCATGCAGTAGAACGAATGAACCAACTGTCAAGTGGGTAATATAATATAGGTTTGTCTGTTCTCCAACAATGCGGATAGTTATGCACATGCTTTTCGATTCTGAAAGCCTTGTTCTGTGCTTTCAAATCCATACAAATTGTTATGTCGAGTGTTTCGTCTTTATCTGTAAGAGTCTCGTCATAGGCATTCTTTACATATCGTCCTGCATATTTGTTCCACTCCTCTACATTGACATAGTCTTTCACAAACTGCTCGTCAAGGTCTTCCACTACATAGTATTTTCCCTGCAAGTCAACAACAGGTCTGTGTTCACCTTTCTTATTAATAAGAACAATAGGAGGAACGCCTGCATTTCGAGCTACGATAGCATCGTCTGCACCAAAGTTGGGAGCAATATGAACAATACCCGTACCGTCTTCCGTCGTAACGTAGTCGCCTGGAATAACACGGAACGCTCCATCTGTAAGTGGCTTGATGCATGGCAAAAGTTGTTCATACTCCATCTCCACAAGGTCTGTACCCTTATAGTGTGCAACAATACGGTAAGGTATTATCTTGTCCCCCTTCTTATATTCATTGAAGTCGGCATCCTTACCTTCTTCGTTGAAGTATGCTGACACGCGTGCCTCTGCAAGTACGACGGTTATTGGTTCGCCTGTATAAGGATTAAACGTTTGCACTGCCACGTAGTCTATTTTTGGTCCGACACAGAGAGCCGAGTTTGCAGCAAGAGTCCATGGCGTTGTCGTCCATGCTATAAAGTATGGTTTACCCCACTCCGTCATTTCCTTCTTCGGAGTCTTGATGGCAAACTGTGCTGTGCACGTCGTGTCCTTTACATCGCGGTAGCATCCAGGCTGGTTCAGCTCGTGAGAAGACAGTCCCGTACCTGCAGCAGGAGAATAAGGCTGTATTGTATATCCTTTATACAGCAATCCCTTTGAGTAGAATTGTTTCAGCAACCACCAAAGTGTTTCAATATATTTATTGTCATAAGTGATATATGGATTGTCCATGTCAACCCAATATCCCATACGTTCTGTCAGGTCGCGCCATTCTGCCGTGTATTTCATCACATTCTCACGACATTTCTGGTTGTATTCCTCTATCGTTATTTTCGTACCGATATCTGTCTTTGTTATACCAAGGTCATTTTCCACGCTCAGTTCAACTGGCAATCCGTGAGTATCCCATCCAGCCTTACGGTGTACCTGATACCCCTTCATTGTCTTATATCTGTTAAACGTATCCTTGATTGTTCTCGCAAGAACATGGTGTATACCTGGATGCCCGTTGGCAGATGGAGGTCCCTCGTAGAATACAAATTCAGGACATCCTTCTCTTTCTTCTATCGAACGGTGGAACACGTCAAGTGCGTTCCATTTACTAAGTATTTTGTTATTTGTCTCAGTAAGATTTAGCATTTTATGCTCGCTAAATTTCTCAGCCATACGTCTTATTTTTATTTAGTTTTATATTATCGTGCAAAAATAAATAAAATACTTTAATTAAGCAAATAATATTATCTACTTAAATAGTTATTAACTAAAAAAGTGAGAAATACCAATTTTGTATTTCCCACTTTAAAGTTTTTCTTTCCTGAAGTTTATGCTTCTGCAGGAGCCTCTTCTGCTGCATTTTCTGCAGGAGCTTCCTCAGCAACTGCTTCTGTTGCTTCTGCCTCAGCAGCCTCTGCTGCTTCTGCTTCTGCAGCCTCTGCTGCGAGGGCAGCTTTCTTGTCAGCAACTTTCTTGGCAAGTGCCTCGTTTATTTTCTTTTCTGCCTCAAGGTTCTTAGCATAAGCATCTTTCTTTGCTTTCTCTTCTGCGTTGCGAACATTGTCGAACTTCTTATCTTTTTCAGATTTCCATTCGTCAAACTTCTTCTGAGCTGTTGCTTCGTCAAAAGCACCCTTCTTGACACCAGTCATGAGATGCTTCATCATGTAAACGCCTTCACTCTTCAGAATGTTGCGCGCTGTGTCGGTTGGCTGTGCGCCAACGCCTACCCAGTAGAGTGCACGTTCAAAATTCAAATCCACAGTGGCAGGATTGGTATTAGGGTTATAAGTACCAAGTTTTTCGATAAACTTACCATCTCGTGGAGCTCTTACGTCTGCAGCTACTATGCGATAAACAGCATATCCTTTGCGTCCACCGCGCTGCAATCTGATTTTTGTTGCCATTTGTAATTGTTTGTTTTAATTTGGTTTGAATTTTAATGCCATTAACTCGTAATAGCGGCTGCAAAGGTAATTCTTTTATGTCAATCTGCAAAATTATTTAAAAAGTTTTTGACAAATATATAATAAATAATGTGTGGTCAGCGTTTTAATAACAAAAAAATGACATCTTATGGTTAGCGGTATATCCATTCTTATTCCAACTTACAACGATTTGTCATTTGGACTTGCCAAGACTTTGTCGAGCCAGGCAGATGCTGCACGATGCGACGTTGAGATTATCGTTGCCGACGATGGTTCGAGCAATAAGGAAATACAGGAACTTAACCGCAGGATTGCCACACTGCCACACTGCCGTTTCATCGAACGCAAGACAAACTGCGGACGGTCTGCCATAAGGAACTATCTCGTTACTACGTCTAAACACGAATGGATTGTTTTCATCGACGGAGACATGTCTGTCGACAATGACATGTTTATCGACAACTATGCTGAATGCGACGAAGACGATGTTGCTTATGGTGGATACAAATTGCCCGACGGCGGCAAAACGATGCTGAGCAACCTGAGATATAAATACGAAAGAAAATGTATGCCGATGCATACTGTGGAAAAACGCAGCAAAGACCCTTACAAGGATTTCCACACTTCAAACTTCATGGCAAGGAAGAAGATTCTTCTCGACATTCCTTTCGACGAGAATTTCATTCAATACGGCTACGAAGATGTATTCTGGGGGAAAATATTACAGCAAAAGGGATATAAGATAAAGCACATTGACAACCCTGTTGTCTTTGATAGATTTGAGTGCAACAGTTCTTTCATCAGCAAGACGGAAGAAGGATTAAGAACACTCTTCGCGCACCGAAACGAGCTACATGGTTTTTCAAGAATCATATCTACGGCGCAGCGCTTAAACCAGCTTTATCTGACAAAGGCTTTTCTTCTAACATTCAACGCATTAGAGAATATCATTAAAAGAAATATCGAAGGCAACAAACCATCTCTGTTCCTGTTCAAAATATATCGTCTCGGATATTATTTGAAACAAAAATAAATATCTGTCTGCTGCACTTTGTCATGCGATAAGTCATTCTGCGACAAAACATCAACCGGCAATACATCATGCGTGTATTGCCGGTTGAGAGTTATACTTATGATTATAGTCTATAGATTGAGAGACTTCTTTATCTCTTCAACCTTCTGCTTTGCTCTTTCCACACAAGCCATGTAGTCAGAAGCATGTGTCATTGTGTTGTCCTTTATTTCCAGATAGAACTTTATCTTTGGCTCTGTTCCAGACGGACGCACGCTCACTTTGTTTCCATCTTCGCAGAACCATTGCAGCACATTGCTTGTGTCTGGCATTGTCATCTTTTCTGTTTTGCCGTCAGCCGTACGCATTTCAAGTGTCTTATAGTCTTTCCAGATAGCCACTTTCGAGCCTCCCAAGTCTGTCGGCGGATTGTTTCTGAAGTTCTCCATCATGCGCTTTATCTCGTCAGCACCGCTCTTGCCTGGCTTGACAACATTGATGGTGTGTTCGAATGAGAATCCATATTCCACGTAGATGTCCATCAGCAGGTCGTAGAGAGTCTTGCCGTTGTCTTTTGCATAGGCGCATATTTCAGCCAGCAGCGAGCATGCCGACACTGCATCCTTGTCTCTCACGAAGTCCTGAGCCATGAAGCCGTAGCTTTCTTCGCCACCGCCGATATACTGCTGCTTGCCTTCCGAGATAGCCACTTCATGTGCAATCCACTTGAAGCCAGTGTAGCAGTCGCGCATCTCGATGTTCTGCTTTTCTGCTATTTTCCTGATAACCTCTGTCGTAACGATAGTCTTTACGATGTAGTCTGTGGGCTGCATCTTGCCTTTTGCCTTTCTGTTGGTTATGATATAGTACAGGAACAGCAGGCAGGTCTGGTTTCCGTTTATGAGAATCCACTCTCCCTTGTCGTTCTTGCAAGCCATTCCCACGCGGTCGGCATCTGGGTCGCTTGCCATCACGATGTCGGCATCGAGAGCCTTAGCATCGCGCAGTGCGAGGGTCAGGGCTTCTCCGTTTTCCGGATTAGGACTTACTACCGTTGGGAAATCACCGCTGCGCTGCATCTGTTCTTCCACGCAGTGAACGTTGTCGAAGCCCCAGAATTTCAGCGACTGCGGTATCATCATCATTCCGGTGCCGTGCAGCGGAGTGTAGACTATCTTCAGGTCGTGCTGACGCTTGATGACGTCGGCATCTATCTGGATTGTCTTTATCTTTTCGAGATATACCGTGTCGATGTCTTTTCCGATAATCTCTATCAGCTCCTTGTTGCCCTTGAACTTGACGTCGGCTATCTTAACCTTGTTTACTTCGTTGATGATGCCAACATCGTGTGGTGCCAGCACCTGTGCGCCGTCCGACCAGTAAGCCTTGTATCCGTTGTATTCGCGCGGATTGTGGCTTGCCGTTATGTTCACGCCAGCCTGGCATCCCAAGTGTCGTATGGCGAATGAGCACTCTGGAGTAGGACGCATATCTTCGAAGAGATATACCTTTATGCCGTTGGCAGAGAATATGTCGGCAACGGTTTCGGCAAACAGTCGGCTGTTGTTTCGGCAGTCGTGGCAGACGACTACACTTAGGTCGGTCTTGCCGCTGAACGAAAGTTTCAGATAGTTGGCAAATCCCTGAGTTGCCATGCCCACTGTATATATGTTCATACGGTTGCATCCGGCACCCATAATGCCGCGCAGACCGCCTGTGCCAAACTCCAGCTGCTTGTAGAAAGACTCTATGAGTTCGGTCTTGTCGTCGCTGTCTATCATTTTTTTCACGGCTTCACGGGTTTCGCTGTCGAACTCGCTCGTGAGCCATTCCTTTGCCCTTGCTTCGCACTGGGCTATCAGTTCTATGTTATTTTCCATAATTACATTATTTTATTATATTCAGGTTACAAAAATACTTATTTATAATTGAAAATGTGAACATTGAGGGAGATTTTTTTGATTTTTTGTCCGTTTTATGAATAAAAGCAATAAATTTGCAGTGTTTTTATAAATTTCGGATAAACTAAACGTTATGAATTTCATAGGCATCACTATTGCTTTTTCAACTTTTCTGATAATCGGCTTGTGCCACCCGCTGGTCATCAAGATGGAATATTACAGCGGAACGCGCTATTGGTGGACGTTTCTTGTTGTCGGCATAATATGCATCGTTACTGCACTGTTTGTTGAAAACGTCATCGCATCATCAATACTCGGAGTTACAGGCGCATCACTGCTCTGGGGCATAGGCGAGCTTTTCGCACAGAAAAAGCGTGTGCAGAAAGGATGGTTTCCCATGAATCCGAAACGCAGACACGAATATGAAGACTAACCTGATTGTCATTGGCAAAACTTCCAACAAGCATCTTGCCGAACTTGTAGAAGACTACTACGGTCGCATCAGCCACTACATGCCGTTCAGGATTACCTACCTGCAAGACAGCAGGCGCAACAAGGTGTCGCGCGAGCAGCAGAAGGAACAAGAGGCTGATGCCATTTTGCAGTGCATTGAGAAAAACGACCATGTCGTGCTGCTCGACGAGCGCGGCAAAATGATGACGAGCACCGAGATGGCGTCGTGGATTGACAAGAAGAAGCACAGCGGAAGAAACCTTACGCTCGTCATCGGCGGACCTTACGGCTTTGCGCAACGTGTCTACGACCGTGCCGACGAGATGATTTCGCTGTCGAAGATGACATTCTCGCACGACATGGCACGCCTGCTGATAACTGAGCAGATTTACAGAGCCTGTACCATCCTCAGAGGCGAATCCTACCACCACGAGTAGAAAAACATATAATCAATTATCGCGTTTTTACTGTCGCGTGAGCGCCCGCGAAAGTCGTTTCGGAAATCGAAAGGGCTAAATATGCCCAAAATTCGCATACATTTATAATTATCTGAATATCAGTTTATTAGTGCAGAACATAGGTGTTCTGCGCAAGAAATATAATTGTTAAAATTGTCAAAGAGTATGTTTGAGATTGTCAAACACACTGTTTGAGGATGCCAACTATAGTGTTTGAGGGTAAAAACCGCTATGTCTGACAGGGCGAAAACTACAGAATAGGTGCGTCAAAGGTACTCTTTGACAATTTTAACACTTGTGTATGGTCTTGAAATTAACAGATTTTTGCAGTTTCAGAGACTGTTCCGCTTCTATTTGGAGAGTTTTTGTCTGTCAAAAATTTTCATCAAATTTCGGGTTGAAAGAAAATTCGTGCGAGTTTGGCACACTTTTTGCAGGGAGAAAAATCCATACGTCCGAAACTGCTGCCTTTTTTACTTGCGCGGACCAAACTTATTGGCATTTTTTACGGCAAAGTGAAACATTTTTAATGTATGATAATAGTTTATTAAATATAATTATGTATATTTGCACTGCATTTAAATACAATTTATACGGTTATGTTGATAGAATACAAGAATGTTACCATATATCAAGACGACGTATGTGTCTTGGAGAACATTGATTTTCAGGTGAATGAAGGCGAGCTGGTGTATCTGACCGGCAAGGTTGGCTCAGGTAAATCGTCGCTGCTGAAAACCATCTACTGTGAACTGGACATAGATGAAGCCGGGCAGGCTGTTGTCATGGACAAAGACCTAATGACTATACGCAGGCGCGAAATACCGGAACTGCGCAAGGACATGGGCATCGTGTTTCAGGATTTCCAACTGCTGCACGACCGCACGGTGGGCAAAAACCTGGAATTTGTGCTGAGAGCGACGGGTTGGAAGAAAGGACAGGAGATAGAGGAACGCATAAACGAGGTGCTTTCCATTGTGGGCATGGACGACAAGATAGACCGCATGCCGCACGAACTGTCAGGAGGCGAACAGCAACGCATTGCCATTGCAAGGTCTCTGCTCAACAATCCGAAAATGATAATCGCTGACGAACCGACAGGAAACCTCGACATAGAAACGGCAGAAGGCATCGTGGCACTGATGAAAGACATAAGCCAGAGAGGTGCGGCTGTAGTAATGTCGACACACAACACCGGCATAATAAAGTCTTTTCCAGGAATAGTCTACAAGTGCGAAGACAAAAAACTCTCTGTAATGTCTAACGACGATAACAAAGACTGATATGATAGTTATGAAATTCGGAGGAACGTCGGTTGGCTCTGCAAAGAACATCAAGCACGTTTCCTCGCTGATAGAACAGAACGACGAGCCTGTCATTGCCGTGTTGTCTGCCATGTCGGGAACAACCAACAAACTCGTTGAAATATGCAATTACTACTACGGCAAACAGGCAGACAAGGCTGCGGCACTTATCGATGGATTGCAGGAGAAATACTATTCAGAGATAAAAAACCTGTTGGCTACACCGTCGTGGCAACAGACGACGATGCAGTTCGTGGCTGAAAGAATGGACTACATACGTTCTTTCGCAAACGATATATTTACCACCTTCGAGGAAAAATGCATCCTCGCACAAGGCGAACTGATGAGCACGCAGATGATGCTGAACTACATGCACGAACAAAACATTGAGGCATGCATGCTGCCGGCACTCGACTTCATGCGCATCGACAAGAACTGCGAGCCCGACCTCGACACCACAAAAACACTGCTGGGAAACCTGCTGGAGGCTAACAGCAAGCATAAAATCTACATCACGCAAGGATTTATATGCCGCAATGCCTACGGAGAAATAGACAACCTGCAACGCGGAGGCAGCGACTATTCGGCTTCGCTCATAGGTGCGGCAATGAAAGCAACCGAAATTCAGATATGGACAGACATCGACGGAGTGCACAACAACGACCCGAGAATAGTGGAAGGCACATCGCCGGTGTCTAACCTCAGCTATGAGGAGGCATCGGAACTGGCTTTCTTCGGAGCAAAGATACTGCATCCTACATGCGTAAAACCTGCACAGAAAGCCGATATTCCAATCAGGCTGAAAAACACAATGCAGCCCGATGCACACGGAACGCTGATAAACCAGTCTATCGAGAAAAATTCTATAAAGGCTGTGGCAGCAAAAGACGACATGTACATCCTGCGCATCAGCAACAGCAGGCAGCTGCCTACGGCATCGTTCATAGCATCTGTCTACAGCATCTGCGACAACTATCAGACCGTCTGCTTCGTATCGTCGTTTGCAGAAACAAGCATGTCTATATGCGTAGAAGACAACGAACACATTGACGAGATAACGGAAGAAATAAGGCAGATTGGCAATGTAGACATGAAGAAAGACATGTGCATCATTACCATCGTTGGCGACCTGAACCCTCAAAACACTGCCATGACGACAAAAACCACTGATGCAATGAAAGGCTGCAACATACAAATGATTTCATTCGGAGGCAGCAACTACAGCATTTCCTACGTCGTAGAAAGCAGTGAGAAACATAAGGCTATGAAGGAACTTAGCAAAACTTTATTCTGAGAAAACTGCAATGGAGAATATAAACTCGCATACACCTATATCGATAATCATAACCGTTCACGACGAGGCAGACGAGCTTTATCGTAACCTGCCACTATTGCTGTCGCAGGAATACGACGGAGATTTTGAGGTGATTGTCGTAATAGAACAGGGTAAAAACGAAACCGAAGATGTGATAAAGCGTTTCGCTGACAACGAACACCTTTACTCTACATATATTCCGCAGTCGTCAAGATACATGAGCAGGAAGAAACTTTCCATCACACTGGGTGTCAAGGCTGCAAAAAACGAATGGCTTGTTATAACCGAGCCGACCGTCAGACCGATGAGCAACCAGTGGCTGAAATCGTTTGCGGAATACTGCAACGACGACAATGCTCTCGTCATGGGACACACGCTGTATGCTACTGATGCCAGCAGCTATAAGCAATACGAGCATCTGCGCACTGCCACTTACGCACAACGCAGGGCTAAGCGAGGCAAGCCTTTCAGGACAAACATACCGCTGATAGCACTGAGGAAGAGCAACTTCATGGCTCAACATGGCTTCAGGGATAACCAGAAATATCTGCGAGGAGAATATGATTTCCTCGTAAACCAATATGGCAGAAACGGCAAGACAGCTGTAGCCGATGCCCCAGAGACATGGTGCGAGGAAAGCGCACCTACGAAAAAGCAATGGAGCAACAAGCATATATTCTACCAGGAAACACGCAAACACTTGCCGGGTAAATTCACATACAGTTTCCTTTTCAACGCAAAGCAGTTCTTCATACACATGCTCGTGTTGCTGTCGATAGCTGCCATCGCTGTCGGTGCAGTTGCAAAAGAATGGATACTGATGGGAGCGGGATGCCTTGCACTTATATTGTACTGCATCGTTTCAAGCATTGTCATTTCAAAGAAACTGGCAGAATACGACGTAGACATAAAGGCATGGATGATTCCTCTCTATGAAATCAGTACAGTATGGAGAAACCTGTGGTGGAAGATAAGACACATGAAAGCCGACAAATACGATTTTATTTCGCATAAAATATAAGAAACATGAAGATATTTTATGTTATTGTAAAGGAGAAAGGACGCGGAGCAACGGCAGAACGCATAAGTTCTCAGTGCGAAATGATTTCTCACTGTGCTGACACAACAGTGTTGAAACTGGATGAAAACACTGGTTTCTCTCCTTATAATATAATAAAGGTTATAAAGTCTTTCAGTACCGAACTGAACAACAGCAAACCTGATATCGTCCATATTTATGGATGCTGGAACTTCATTGCGGCATGTATCATGAATATAGCTGCAAGGAAAAAGTATATCGTAGCTTATTCGCCATACGGAGGCTTGCACTATTTCAACAGGAAAGACAAGAACTTCTGGAAAGTATATCTGCCAAAATGGATAGCCTTTCAGTGGTATATGGTAAGGAAGCCAAGATACATTATTGCACGCAACAGCAAGGAATACAACCAAATAAGACAATATAACAAAAAGTCTTCTCTCGTTATCATCGACAGAGAACTCTCTGACAACGAAATAACAGAGCGTCTACAGAAAAGATATCAGCAAATAACTGATGAGAATGTGTTTTCCTTTATGAAGGAGAACGAAATAAAATCATTCTTCGTGTTGCTGCGCAATGGTGTTGACGTGTATGTGGACAGAAATAAAAACCGGATGCAACTGTCGCAAGAGAAAATAGGCAGACAGACCAGCAGAGAGGAGATTAGCACCATAGAACAACTGGAAGAAATAGAAATAAAACGCATTTTCCTGCTTGCAGAAAAGACAAACGTCAGCGAATATATCATCAATGGTGCACGACTTTACATCAACAGGAACGGAAAGTTTGAACAACATATAAAAAATGTACAGGCTAATGATGATGAGTTTACAAAGGAATATGAAAAAAATGACAATTTGGTGGACCTGATAAAGACTGTGCGCAAGAATATAAAAAAGAAAGACAATAAGGCTATTCTCCGTAATCTCATATCTATATACCTATTAATAAAATATAAAGACTGCGACGAGGAAAAGCTCGCAGGCGAACTTGACTCTCAGAAACTAACTCCATTTACTTCAAGAATAGAGGCTATTATCAATGAGTTGTTATTCCTTGAAGAGGGTTATATGATTGTTCCAGCAACCAACAGCAGGAAAACGAGAGCACTGAAAAACAGGATTTTTGACTCAATGAAATAAGAAAGGAATTAAGTTCGCTACTTAATTCCTTTCTAACATTTATAATATTGATGTACGTTTTGTAAACTCTATTATCTCAGGTATGTATCCAAATGCCACACCGGTTACCGTATCGGCACATCCGTAATATATTGCTATACGTCCGCTGTCGACATCATGCAGAGCCGCACATGGGAAACAAACGTTCGGAACGTCGCCCATACATTCGTAAGGCATCTGAGGGGAAATGAGATAAGGTCCTGAACGATGGGTTACTTTCCAAGGCTTTTCCAGATCCAACAGTGCAGAACCGAAGCTGTAAACATAACCATTGCATGAGCGCAGCACGCCATGATGGAATATAAGCCAGCCTTCTGATGTTTCTATAGGTATCGGACCCGCACCTATTTTCATGCACTGCCAGGCACTGACCTCAAACGGTGCAGGCGACATTACATGACGATGATGTCCCCAAAACTCCATATCGGGAGACTCGCTGTAGAATATATCACCAAACGGTGTATGTCCCGTATCGCTCGGTCGACTAAGCATAGCGTAGCGACCATTTATCTTTCGAGGGAAAAGGACTCCATTTCGATTGTATGGAAGAAATGCATTCTCAAGCTGATGGAACGTCTTGAAGTCAAAAGTATAAGCCACTCCTATTGTCGGACCATGATAGCCATTGCACCAAGTAACATAATAGCGGTCTTCAATGAAGCAAACACGTGGGTCGTAGCCATACACCCACTCTCCTACTTCATCGTCTTCGCACTGAAAACGCAAAGGTTCTTCGTTGATTTTCCAGTTTACTCCGTCGTCGCTGAAGCCTACATGCAGCACCATTCGGCGATTGGTATCGTCGCAACGGAATACACCTGCATATACATTTCCAAACGGAACGACAGCACTATTGAATATACTGTTAGACGTAGGGAGCAGATCTCTCGGTATTATCGGGTTCTTTGAGCAGCGCCACATTACTTGCTTACAGTCTTTTGGTCTGTCTTCCCACGGCATATTGGGAAGCGACGAGCCCTTAATTATCAGTTTTTCCATAAAATATTTTGTATTAATTGTTTTCAGTTTGCTTCTTATCAGGATATGTAAACGGCACAAACCAAGTTATCAACAGTGCCGGAATAGTACATAATAGCACAAAGATGAAGAAGTTTTTATAGCCTAAAGCATCGCTTACATATCCACTTATCATTCCAGGCAACATCACGCCGAGATTCATTATGCCACTGGCGAAAGCATAGTGCGACATCTGGTGCTGTCCAGGTGCTATCTGCTGCATCATGAAAAGAGTCAGTCCGACAAAGCCAAATCCATATCCGAAGTATTCAAGCACTATTCCACCGCCTATAATTACAATATTCTCCGGCTGGAATATTGCCAGCAAAGTGTATGCAACAAACGGCAAGTTGAATATCAAAGCCAAAGAGAACAGCGACTTTTGCAGTCCGCGATGGGCTATGTAATAGCCTGCAAGGATAGAGCCAATGACAAATGCGGCAGCTCCGAACGTACCATAGCAGAGTCCTATCTCCTGTTCGCTGAGTCCAAGTCCTTGCTCTGCGCGTGGTGCTTTCAGGAAAAGCGGTACTATCTTCATTACAAATCCCTCTGCGAAACGATACAGAATTATAAAGAAGATATAATATATAATGTGTTTCTTCCTAAAAAATTCGACAAAGACATTCCACAAGTCATTCAGCTGACTGCTTATGCTAACAGCCTCGTCTTTCTTGCTATTAACTCCTGATGGCAATCTGAATACGTGATAGATGCCTATTCCTACCATTATAATTGCAACTATCAGCATGACTATCATCCATGCCATTGAGACGCCAAAACTGTCTTTGAACATTCCGGCAAGATACACAAGTCCACCCGTTGCTACTATCTTTGCTATATTATAGAATGCTCCCTGCCATCCAATCCACTTTGCCTGGTCGTCAGTCGTCAGCGTTGACATGTAGACACCATCTGCCGCTATGTCGTGGGTTGCTCCGCTGAGCGCTATCACTGCCAGCATGCCAACCGTTATGGCAAAGAAATCAGGCAGTCGCAGAGCAAGTGCCACCAGAGCAAACATTAGTCCCGAGAGCAACTGCGTCAGCACTACAAAGAACTTTTTAGTCTTGTAAATCTCGAGGAAAGGGCTCCACAACGGCTTCAGCGTCCACGGAAACATTATGAGCGACGTCCAGAATGCAATCTGTGCATCGCTTACTCCCATGCCCTTATACATCAGCGAGCACACCATGTTGAGGACAACGAAAGGCATACCCATTGCAAAATACAATGTAGGCACCCATGCTACTGGGCTGATTTTCTTTGTTTTATCAGTATAGTCTGTCATATTGTGTTGTTTTATTCGAATACGTCTTCTATTCCATCGGCTATAAAGTCGTTCTTGACACTGCATGCGTTGAACTTAGCCGGTATGTCAAACTTGGCATTAGGCGATATGCTCAGCGACTTGTCTGCATATACTTTCTTCATGAAGATAGCCCATATTGGCAGTGCAACGGCAGCACCCTGTCCGGTATTTGTAGACGAGAAGTGTATGTCTCGGTCTTCGCCGCCGACCCAGCATCCGCTGACGAGCTGCGGCGTAACACCCATGAACCACGCGTCGGAGTTGTTGTTCGTCGTTCCGGTCTTTCCTCCCATCTCCGCATCTATATTATATCTGTAACGCAGTCGACCGGCTGTACCGCCTTCTACTACTCCCTTCAGCAGTTCTATCATCTTAAACGAACTTTCTTCGCTTATCACTTCGTTTGTTACAGGCTGGAATGTTGCTATCACGTTGCCGTCGCTGTCTTCAATGCGGCTGACAAACATCGGCGCGCATCTTATACCATGATTTACGAAAGCCGTATATGCGCTTACCATTTCGCCTACCGACACTTCGCACGGACCGAGACACAGTGCCATCGAAGGATGTATGTCTGGGTTGTTAATGCCATATCTGTTCAGCAACTGTACAAAGCCTGACGGCGACATTTTGCTCATAAGGTAAGCAGAAATCCAGTTGTTCGACTGTGCCAGTCCCCACTTCAGCGTTACCATCTGCCCGTATCTTGCACGGCTACCGTTTCGCGGTGTCCATGCCTTTCCTGCCACTATATATGTTCGCTGCACGTTAGGTGCAACGTCGCATGGCGAGAATCCGTTTTCCATAGCCATCGAATAGAGATATGGCTTTATCGTTGAGCCCACCTGTCGGCGACCACCCATGCACATGTCATACTGGAAATGATAGTAATCTACTCCCCCTACATAGGCTTTCACTGCTCCTGTCATCGGGTCCATGCTCATAAATCCTGCGCGCAGCAGCGACTTATAGTAGCGTATAGAGTCGGTTGGCGTCATTACAGTATCAACATCTCCGTGATATGTAAACACTGTCATTTCCACCGGTGTGTCGAATGCACGTCTTATCTCCTCGTCTGACGAGCCGTTTTCCCTCATCACACGGTATCTCTCGCTTTGCTTTATCGAGCGGTTGATGATGTCTCTGACCTGCTTGGCTGTTATGTTGTCGGAGAACGGCGCATTGCGCTTTCCGCGTTTTTCACGGTTAAACGTAGGCTGTAAGGTCTTCGACACATGTTCATACACGGCATCTTCGGCATACTGCTGCATTCTTGAGTCTATAGTTGTGTATATGCGCAGTCCGTCGGTATATACATTATACGGCTCGCCGTTCTTCTTTACGTTCTTGTTGCACCATCCGTACAGCGGATCAGTCTCCCATGTTATCGAGTCGATGTGGTACTGTTTCTTGTTCCATGACGGATAGTCGTCAATCGACGGCTTCTTTGCCATCATGTACTGTCGCAGGAATTCCCTGAAATATGGTGCCGAACCGTCCTTATGGTCAATCCTGTGGAAGTTCAGTTCTATAGGCTGTTGTGAATATCTGTCATAGTCGGCTTGCGTCAGATAGCCAACTTTCAGCATCTGCAACAATACCACGTTGCGTCGTTCCAGACAGCGTTCCGGATAGCGTACGGGGTTGTAGAGCGAAGGATTCTTGCACAGTCCTATCAGCATTGCAGACTCGTTGACATTCAGGTTCTTCGGGTCCTTGTTGAAGTATGTCTTTGCTGCTGTCTTTATCCCTACTGCATTGTGCAGGAAATCAAAGTAGTTCAGATACATGGCTATTATCTCTTCCTTCGTAAAATTGCGTTCCAGCTTCACGGCAATAATCCATTCTATCGGTTTCTGGAACAATCTCTCGAGCGACGAGTGTGCCGTTTCCGAATAAAGCTGCTTTGCCAGCTGCTGCGTTATCGTTGAGCCACCGCCAGCACTGTGCTGCTGCAATATGCCTCGCTTGACGATTGCTCTCATCAGCGCTATGAAGTCGATGCCAGAATGTTCATAGAAACGCTCGTCTTCGGTTGCCACCAGTGCGTTTGTGAGGTGTGGCGACAGGTGTGCATAGCTTACAGCCACTCGGTTTTCGCGGTTCATATTGTATGTTCCTATTACCTTGCCGTCGGTCGAATACACCTGCGAGGCGTATCTCGATATAGGGTTTTGCAGGTCTTCAAAGTCCGGCATGTAGCCTATCCAGCCAAACCATATTGCTACGAAAGCAACAAGTATGAAGCCTATAACTGAAAACAGTATTGTCCAAAGAAGGGTTATAAAATTGCGTCTCATTTATCAAATATCGTCTATTTGGCTACAAAGATAATAAAAAAACAATATTTCTTTGGTTTTATGCCGAATAAATTAAAAAATAATCGTAACTTCGCACGCGAAAATGAAAAATAACATAAAATAATTTCAATAAAAACCTTTTTAATACTAAAAAGAAATGAAAAGAGATCAAGAAATTTTCGAGCTCATTGAACAGGAGCATCAGCGCCAGCTGAAAGGCATGGAGCTCATCGCGTCTGAGAACTTTGTCAGCGACCAGGTAATGGAAGCTATGGGTTCTTATCTTACAAACAAGTATGCTGAGGGATATCCTGGCAAGCGTTACTATGGCGGCTGTCAGGTTGTCGACAAGGTAGAGCAGTTGGCTATCGACCGTATCTGCAAGATTTTCGGTGCAGAATATGCCAACGTTCAGCCTCACTCTGGCGCACAGGCAAACGCAGCCGTTCTGCTTGCCGTACTGAAGCCAGGCGACACTTTCATGGGTCTTAACCTCGATCACGGAGGCCACCTCTCTCACGGTTCACTGGTCAACACCAGCGGTATTCTCTACCGTCCTGTAGGCTACAACCTCAACAAGGAGACCGGACGCGTTGACTACGACGAAATGGAGAAACTGGCTCTGGAGAACAAGCCAAAGCTCATCATCGGCGGTGGCTCGGCATACAGCCGTGAGTGGGACTACAAGCGCATGCGCGAAATAGCAGACAAGGTGGGCGCACTGCTCATGATCGACATGGCACACCCTGCCGGACTCATCGCTGCCGGACTGCTCGACAACCCTGTGAAGTATGCTCATATCGTTACATCTACTACTCACAAGACACTGCGCGGTCCACGCGGTGGTATCATCCTGATGGGCAAAGACTTTGAAAACCCATGGGGACTGAAGACTCCGAAGGGCGTTACGAAGATGATGAGCCAGATACTCAACTCTGCCGTATTCCCTGGACAGCAAGGTGGTCCGCTGGAGCATGTCATAGCAGCTAAGGCTGTTGCCTTCGGCGAAATCATGCAGCCGGAATTCAAGGAGTGGGCTATGCAGGTTAAGAAAAACGCTGCCGTTCTTGCCGACGAACTCACAAAGCGCGGTTTCTACATCGTAAGCGGTGGAACAGACAACCACTCTATGCTGGTAGACCTGCGTCCTAAATATCCGGAACTGACCGGTAAGGTTGCAGAAAACGCACTCGTTGCTGCCGACATCACAGTAAACAAGAACATGGTTCCGTTCGACACTCGCTCTGCATTCCAGACAAGTGGTATACGTCTCGGAACACCTGCCATCACAACACGTGGCGCTAAGGAAGACCTCATGGTCGAGATTGCTGCACTGATAGAGGAAGTACTCAACGACCCGACAAACGAAGAAGTAATAGCAAGCGTACGCAAGCGCGTAAACGAGAAGATGAAGAACTATCCTCTCTTCGCTTATTAAAAAACTGTTACAATACAGATAAACGTAAAAGTCTGGCACTCAGTGTCAGACTTTTTGTTTGCTCATGAAATTCTTTAATATTTACTGTGGCACGTCTGCGGACATAGCGTAAGCCTATAGCCGAACATCATAATTATCATCGAAACCAAGAATTTGATACACTACGAGCAACACGCAGTAAGAAAAAGAATAATCAATTTACGCCCGTTTACTGTCGCGTGAGTGCCAGCGAAAGTCGTTTCCGAAATCTGAGGGGCAAAATACGCCCGTATTTCGCGTGCGTTTGCAATCATCTGACAGTCAGTTTATTATCGCGAAACACGCGCCTTTCACGCACGAAACACAAGTGTTAAAATTGTCAAAGAGCATGTTTGACATTGTCAAACACACTGTTTGAGGATGCCAAACATAGTGTTTGGGGCATTCAGACACAATGTTTTGCAAGACAAAATACGCAAATAGCCGCCTCAAACATACTCTTTGACAATTTTAACACTTATCGCCGACCTCAGAATTAACACAATTTTGCACTTTTAGAGGCTATTCCGTTTCTATTTGGAGAGTTTTTCTCTGTCAAAATTTTGGCACACTTTTTGCTGCAACTTCATCGATAACAAAAAAATATCCCAAATATTTTCGTTTATAACAAACAAAATCATTATTTTTGCAGCAGTATTAACACATTAAACACCAGACAAGCCTATGGCATAAGACAGAAAACAATAGACATATTAAAATAAAAAGCGTTAGCTTTATTCTTGTTCTTTCATTAATTGAGGAATTAAAGAAAAACATTCAAGAGTAAAAGCGAGACGCTCACGTCAACCGACGTGGGCTTTTACTCGTATATGAATGTTAGGTTATCCCCAATACCGTGAAAGAACGTAGACGAAGTTATTAGTCCACGTTTTTTTATTTTGTCTATTACCACCGACCACCGGACTACCTTACAACGGGAGAAAGCCCAGTCGCCCAAAAGGATAAAGGCAAAATTACAAAAGACATTAATTATATGAAGACAAAACTACTCTTATTATCACTCCTTATGAGCATCATGTCCGTATCTGCCTTCGCAGCAGTAATCGACGGAATTAATTACAGTTTAAACGACGAGACGTCAGAAGCAGAGGTTATAAGATATAAATATTCAGGCGATATAACAATTCCAGGAACAGTAAATTACATGGGCAAGACATACAGCGTAACAAGCATTGGCGAAGGCGCTTTCTATTACTGCCCTGGCTTGACATCAATAACCATTCCAAACAGCGTAACGAGCATTGGCTGGCGTGCTTTCGAGGATTGCTATGGTTTAGAATCAATTATTGTAGAAAATGGTAATACTATTTATGACTCGCGCGAGAATTGCAATGCTATTATAGAAACCGAAACGAATACGCTTATAGCAGGATGTAAGAATACTGTCATTCCCAACAGCATAACAAGCATTGGCAATTATGCTTTCTCTAACTGCAAAGGCTTGACATCAATAACCATTCCCAACAGCGTAACAAGCATAGGCGAGGAAGCTTTCTATTACTGCACAGGCTTGACATCGGTTACTATTGGCAACAGCGTAACAAGCATCGGCGAGTATGCTTTCTCTGATTGCAGAGGCTTGACATCAGTAACTATTGGCAACAGCGTAACAAGCATCGGTGAACGTGCTTTCTTGCGTTGCTACAGCTTGACAGCGGTAACTATCGGCAACAGCGTAACAAGCATTGGCGAGGGTGCTTTCTTTCTGTGCGAAGGCTTGACATCGATAACCATTCCCAACAGCGTAACAAGCATTGGCGAATCTGCTTTTGAAGACTGCTCAAGCTTGACATCGGTAACTATTGGCAACAGCGTAACAAGCATTGGCAAGCGTGCTTTCGAAAGTTGCTACAGCTTGACAGCGGTAACTATTCCCAATAGCGTAACAAGCATTGGCGATGATGCTTTCGGTGGCTGTTTTCGCTTGACATCAATAACCATTCCCAACAGCGTAACAAGCATAGGCGAAGGCGCTTTTTATGGTTGCGAAGGCTTGACATCGGTAACCATTCCCAACAGCGTAACAAGCATTGGCGATTGGGCTTTCTCTGAATGCTCAGGCTTGACATCAATAACCATTCCCAACAGCGTAACAAGCATCGGCAATAATGCTTTCTTTAAGTGCGAAGGTTTGACATCGGTTACTATTGGCAACGGCGTAACAACAATCGCCAACGGTGCTTTCTGTGCCTGCGAAGGCTTGACATCAATAACTATTC
>OMZM01000036.1 GCA_900315545.1 uncultured Prevotella sp. | reverse complement strand
CTTTTTGACAATGGCGACATATTGCAGGGGCACCCAACATGCTATTACTGCAATTACGTCAAGCCAGACATGCCAAATGTCGCTGCTGAAGTTATTAACTACATGAAATATGATGCCCAGACAATAGGTAACCACGACATTGAAACAGGTCATAGCGTCTATGACAAGTGGATTAAGGAGGTCAACTGTCCAATGCTTGGAGCAAATATTGTAGACACTTCTACTGGCAAACCATACGTAAATCCATATACCATTATTAATAGAGAAGGCATAAAGATTGCCGTTATTGGCATGCTTACGCCTGCAATACCGAACTGGCTCAATGAAAGTTTGTGGCAAGGTCTGCGTTTCGACGAAATGGTTTCAACGGCTAAATATTGGATGAATTATATTCAGGAGAACGAAAAGCCAGACATAGTAATCGGACTTTTCCATTCTGGACGTGAAGGCGGAATAAAGACCGACAGTTATACAGAAGATGCCTCGCTTGAAGTTGCAAGGAATGTACCTGGTTTCGACCTTATCCTTTACGGACATGACCATACTGCGCACAATGATATTGTCAGGAATACAGCCAATAAGGAAGTTGTATGTTTAGACCCCTCATGCAATGCCCTTATGGTGGCTGATGCTGAAATAGAAATAACTCTTGACAAAAAGAAGAACATTATAGACAAGAAAGTTACAGGCAGTCTTGTTGATATACAAGATTTGGAAGTCAATACCGATTTCATTAACCATTTCCAGCCGGCAATAGACAGTGTAAAGACTTATGTTAACCGCGAAATTGGTGTGATAGATGAATCTATATATACAAGAGACTGCTATTTCGGCAGTGCTGCGTTCACAGATTTCATTCATGATTTGCAAATGCAGATAACAGGTGCCGACATTTCTTTCAACGCCCCACTTTCTTTTGATACTGGCATATATGCAGGCGTGATACGTGTTAGTGACATGTTCAATCTATACAAATATGAAAATCAAATCTACGTTTTGAGAATGACAGGCGAGGAAGTTCGCAAGCATCTCGAAATGAGTTACGATTTATGGGTCAACACAATGACATCTCCAAACGATCATATAATGAAAATGAACGAGCATGCACGCTATGACAATCAGCGATATGGATTTGAAAATCTTGCCTTTAATTTCGACAGTGCAGCAGGTATCGACTATGTCGTAGACGTTACTAAGCCTGACGGCGAGAAAGTAAAGATACTTCAGATGTCTAATGGTGAGCCGTTCGACGAGCAGAAGACATACAACGTTGTGATGAACAGTTATAGAGGCAATGGTGGTGGTGAACTGCTCACGAAAGGTGCCGGCATACCACATGAAGAGATAAAAAACCGAATAATATTTGAGAGTGAACGCGACCAGCGTTACTATCTCATGAAGGAAATAGAACGTATGGGCACCATCAGTCCTAAGGCTCACAACAACTGGAAGTTTGTTCCTGAGGAATGGACAAAGCCTGCCATTGAACGCGACAGAATATTGTTATTCGGAAAATAATTAAAATGAACAGATATTGGTTTATATTCTGCGATGACAAATTGCTGCTGCATAAAGACGGCAACAGTCATAACGTTCCTTTGTCTGTAGAGCCTCCGTGTGGACTCACTGCCAAAAGCGGTTACCATAACATTACGCCGTTAAACGACATCGAGGTAAAAACATTTACTGTCAGCTGCAATGTCTCATTGCCACCCAATTATTTTTTTGTTCCACTTAGGCAGTCTTATTCTCTAATTAATCGTGAATTATACTTGAAAGCCGGCAAGTGCAGGGAAATATTGTATTGGGATGTAAACACCCAATATTGTGGTATCTGCGGGTGTAAAAACGAAATGGCTACCGATATCTCAAAGCGTTGCACAGGTTGTGGCAACGAAATATGGCCACAACTGTCTACGGCTATCATCTGCCTGATAAGCAGGGGCGACGAACTGCTGCTGGTTCGGGCAAACAACTTCAAGCATAATTTCTATGGTTTGGTTGCCGGTTTTGTTGAAACAGGCGAGAATCTTGAAGATGCTGTAGTAAGGGAGGTAGAGGAAGAAACAGGATTGAAGATTGCCAACATCAGATATTTTGGCAGTCAGGCATGGCCCTACCCTTGCGGACTTATGGTCGGTTTCAATGCCGATTACGTTTCAGGAGAAATACACTTGCAAGAGTCGGAACTGAAAACAGGTGGCTGGTTCAATTATAAAGAGCTGCCACCGATACCAGAGAAACTATCGATAGCACGCCAGTTGATAGACAATTTTATAGAGAGCAGGCAGCATTAAGCATTGCTTGACGGTGTCAGCACTACTGAATTGTCAGTTGTTTCAAGTCGTAATAGCTGCCATTATATATATTAAGGTCAACATCGCCCTTTATTCCTGGCAACTTACCGACATCAGTATGCTGCCAGAATTTCCATTTACCATTATACTCCACTTTCTTGACATAGTAGTGTGCTATCCAGTACGGATAGTCGTCGAAGCGTTGGTCGCTGAGATACTTCTCCTTAAACTTATAATATGTATATATGATAGGTTTTATGTGGTATCTGTCTTCCACCGTATGCAGCCACGTAAGTATTTCCATCTGAAAATCCTCCGTAGACATGTTCTCAGGCTTATGCTCTACGTCGAGCACCGGCGGCAGGTCGCCTTCCTCGAGATGCACTTGCTGCAGATAGTAGAAAGCCTGCTCTCGTGCCGACGACTTGGTACTATAGAAATGGTAGGCACCTCTTATAAATCCGTTCTCGCGCGACTGAATGAAATTTTCCTTGAACTGTTTGTCAATATGGTTGGCACCTTCCGTAGCCTTTATCATTACAAATCGGATAGGTTTTCGTCCTATCATTGCCGTACGCAACTTCTGCCAGTCGATATTACCCTGATAATGGCTGACATCGATACCGTGTATTTCATAGTCTTGCGGATACTGTGGCTCTCCGAAAATGGCTTGCCACCTGAAAGAGAAAGGACTTACAAAAAACGTATAGAAAGCCCATATATAGACGGCAAAAAGAGCAAAGCCCACGACGGTCCCCCTTAATATCTTAGACCGTCGCCGACTTTGCGTATGTTTCCGATTTGACTTTCTTTTCTTAGACATTAAACTGTCTTTTCCAATATTAGTGTTTTAGTAGGCATGTCGCATACTTCTGCCGGTCCCCAGTATTGTATCGGTCCTGGATAGACATAGCATGTGTCTATAGCCCACTTGTTTCTCTTGCTGGCAAAAGTCTTGAATGGTTTGCCTTCGAGGTCAACCAGCGCTTTCTTGATTACAGGCTTCTCTTCTCCGTTTCTGCGTTCAAGATTCATCATCATTGTTATGGGTACTCCGCCGCAAATCCAGTCTTTCACTGGTGCAATGGTATTTTTCACTAGAGCCATGTATCCGGTTTTGCCAGTTGCAATAAGTCCGGCGGCACTTGCTCCAAGCGAGTAGCAGTAGTTGGCATCAAAGTTTGACGGTGCTCCGCATCGTCCTTCGTAGCCCAAGAAGTGATGCTGCGTGGCGAACTTGCCATTGAACTTGCCTTCCTTTTGCCATTCTGCCAGTCTCTGCTTGCACATGTCTGCCAGCAGTTTGTCTGTATCTATGAGCGAAACCTGTACGTTTCCGTGTGGGTCGCGGTCGAGCGAGAGCTGTCGAGCCACGTTCTGCGGCAATGTCTCAAAGGTTGCGGCATTGTCTTTCGACAAATGTCTGATGATATATTCGCGTTGCTCTTCTGGTTTCAAGTCCTTGTATTCGTGTCCGTGAGCAGCCATAAGGTCGTTCAGCTCATCTATCAGTCGTCCTATGGCAGGAATGAACTCTATCAGTCCCTCCGGCACGATGACCGTACCGAAGTTTAGTCCCTTGTCAGCCCTCCGACTTATAACCCTGCACAGGTCTTCCACTATGTCGTTCAGCGTCATGTCTCTCTGTTCCACTTCCTCAGATATTATGCACATGTTTGGCTGACACTGCAATGCACATTCCAGTGCGATGTGGCTTGCCGAGCGTCCCATTACCTTTATGAAGTGCCAGTATTTACGTGCTGAACAGCAGTCGCGCTCTATGTTGCCTATCAGTTCCGAATAAGTCTTCGTTGCCGTATCGAAGCCAAAACTTGCTTCTATCTGGTCGTTCTTGAGGTCTCCGTCGATAGTTTTCGGACATCCTATGACCTGAATGCCATATTTTTTTGCGGCATAATACTCAGCCAGCACGCAAGCATTGGTGTTTGAGTCATCGCCGCCGATGATTACCAGAGCATTGATGTCGAGTTCCTTCAATATTTCATAGCCCTTTTCAAACTGTTCCGTTGTTTCCAGCTTTGTACGTCCTGAGCCAATCATGTCGAAACCGCCGGTATTTCTATATTTGTCGATGATTTCCTTTGTCAGTTCCTTGTAGTTGTGGTTGACAAATCCACCCGGACCGAGAATAAATCCGTATAGTCTGTTTTCTGGATTGATAGCCTTTATGGAGTCAAACAGTCCCGTTATGACGTTGTGTCCACCAGGAGCCTGTCCTCCGCTGAGAATAACTCCAACGTTCATGCTCGTAGTAATCGGTGTGTGTCCCTGTCGGAACTCTACCAACGGCATGCCATAAGTATTTGGAAACATTCTTCTAATTTCTTTCTGATTGCCAACACTTTCTGTCGGAGCACCCTCCACTGCCTGCGCTGGTCCGCTCAATTCTTTTGGAAGAAGCGGAACATAAGCAGATCTTAATTCTTGTAATACACTGATATTCATATCTTTACATTTATCATTTCAGCCTGCTTCCAATGGACGGGCAGGCACAGTTTTAAAATATGCCCACAAAATTACAAATAAAATTCGTAAATACAAAATTTTGCCATGCCATACCAGTCAAAATAATCGTATTTTTTACACATATCAATGCTAATGACATTTACTGATTTTCGCATTTATATATCAGGTTGTCATCGTGCAGAAGCCGACATTAATATAATAATGAGAAAATTGCTCCATGCAAAAAGTGTGCCAAACTCGTCAGAATTTTCTTCCGACACCGAAAAATATGAAAATTTTTGACAGGGAAAAATTATCCAAATAGAATCAGAACAGCCTCCGAAAGTGCAAAGATATGTTAATTTTAAGATCAGCGTTAATTGTTAAAATTGTCAAAGAGTGTGTTTGAGGCGCCTATTATGTGTTTTTCGCCTTGCTAAATATAGTGTCCGATGCCTCCAAACACTATGTTTGACCTCCTCAAAGAGTGTGTTTGACAATCTCAAACATACTCTTTGACAATTTTAACATATATAATTCATGCGCACAAACGATATATTTGCATACAATAAACTGACTATCAACAAATTACATTTGTATACAAAATACGGGCATATTTTGCCCCTATGATTTCAAAAACGACTTTCGAGGGCATTCTCGCGATACTAAAAACGAGAATAATGATTAAACCTTTATTGTCTGATTTGATAAATCAAGACCAGTTTTCGTTAATAATATTCACTCGCAGAATACTTTTTCTACTTTTCAGAAAATAACAACGTAATATTTTAAGTCAAGTATTTGGATTTTAATAATATTTTCCTATCTTTGCAGAAACATTACTTTTAAAGACATGGCAAACAAGAGAAATTTAAAGAAAAGTATTCAATACGTATGTACTGACCTGCTCTCAGAATGTGTAGCAGCAACATTGTACGACGGCAAGGAGGAAAAGGCAAAAGAGATTATAAACTCTATAATCCTGATAAACAACGACTATACCCGCCGCATTTCACACCCTGAGCCAGGCATTAAGGTGAAGGAATATTTCAAGATACTGAAGTCTGATTTCGGCAAAGACGTAACCGAAATCATAGACAACATACGAAATATGGGTTAGCGGCATGTGGCGTAGATTTTGCAGCTGGTTGCTATACCGGCAGTTGGGATGGACAACAGACATAACCGTAGACCATCCCGACAAGTATATTATTTGTCTTGCTCCGCACACAAGCAACTGGGACTTCCTTTTGGGCGAACTGTATGCTGGTTCTCGCGGCTGGAAAATAAACTTTCTGATGAAGAAGGAGTGGTTTTTCTGGCCCTTAGGCACATTCTTCAAGTTGCTCGGAGGCGTGCCGGTATACCGTTCCAAAAGCCATAACCTCACCGACCAGCTGGCGGAAAAGGCTCTGACATCTGACGTTTTCCATCTCTGTATCACGCCCGAAGGTACACGCTCAAGGACGAAGGAATGGAAAAAGGGTTTCTATTTCATTGCACAAAAAGCCGGCATCCCTATCCTGCTCTATGGCATCGACTACAAACGCAGACTCATAAAGTGTACCAAAGTAATCGTTCCTTCCGGCAATATGGAGAAAGACATGTCGGAACTGAAAGATTACTACAAGGAGTTTTCTGGAAAAAATCCAGACCAGTTCACTACAGAAGATTAGAATGATGAACATATTCAGACAAAGACATCTTTTGCTGACAGCATTATTGCTGTGTACAAGCATTGTCTGTTTCAGTCAGCATAGCGGCAAGTCGAAGCATACATGGGGCAAGACCGAATACAAGGGCAAGGCTTGGACAACAAATGTTTCGCAAACCAACAAGATAACAAAAGGCCTGCAAAACAGACACATATCGCTGTGGGCAAGTCATGGACGCTATTACGACAAGAAGAAAAACATCTGGAAATGGCAGCGACCAAACCTTTTCTGCACGACGGAAGACCTGTACACACAGACCATCGTCATACCATATCTTATTCCTATGTTGCAGAATGCCGGCGCAATAGTGTTTACACCACGCGAAAGAGACTGGCAGAAAAACGAAGTAATAGTAGACAACGACACTCACAGGGCACCATACTATCTGGAGAGAAACATGTCGGGCAACAACTGGCAGACACTGTCGGGAGGATTTGCACAGTATCGACCAATCTACTACGACAATGAAAATCCATTTACAGACGGCTCTGCCCGCATGGCGAAAACAACACGAAGCAAAAGCAACATTACAACAGCCACATATCAGCCATATATTCCTGAAGACGGCAAATATGCAGTCTACGTCAGTTATAAGACAACCGACAAAAGCGTAGACGATGCCGAATATATCGTAAGACACAAGGGACAGGAAACCGTTTTCCACGTTAACCAGCAGATGGGAGGCAGCACATGGGTATATCTCGGCACCTTCGAATTTGACAAAGGAAGCAGCATATACAACAGTGTCGTAGTCTCAAACAAAAGCAAAAACAAGGGAGTCGTAACTACAGACGCCGTGCGTTTTGGCGGCGGAATGGGCAACATCTCACGAGGAGGAACGACGAGCATGCTGCCACGAACACTGGAAGGTGCGAGATATTACGGTCAGTGGGCAGGTGCACCCTATTCCGTCTACAGCTCGAAAAACGGTACCGACGACTATAGCGACGACATAAACGTGCGCTCATTCATGACAAACTGGCTCGCAGGTGGCTCTGTATATGTACCGAAGAAAGAAGGCAAGAAAGTGCCGATAGAACTGTCGCTGGCAGTGCACAGCGATGCCGGATTCAACCGAGACGGTGCTTCGTTGGTAGGAACATTAGCCATTTGCACGACAAACCACAACGACGGAAAGCTGAACGAAGGGCTGTCGCGTGAAACATCGAGAAAATTTGCAGACATGTTGCTAAATACTATAACTGCCGACCTTATTAAAAAATATGGCAAATGGACAAAGCGCGCAGTTTGGGACAAAAACTATTCAGAGACGAGAGTGCCTGAAGTTCCTGCTGCAATATTAGAAACACTGTCGCACCAGAGTTTCCCCGACATGATGTACGGACAGGATCCTAACTTCAAATTCACTCTGGCACGTTCAATTTACAAGACCATACTGCACTTCATTTCAGACATGCATGGAGAAAACTATGTGGTACAACCGTTGAAACCAGACAATTTCAGAATAGAAATAAAGTCGAAAGACAAGTTGACACTGAAGTGGAATGCCGTCAACGACAGCCATGAACCTACTGCCAAGCCTACTGCATACAAGGTGTACACGGCTGTAAACAATTCGTCTTTCGACAACGGAACAGTTGTGAAAGGCACGTCCTATACCATAAAGATAGAACAAGGACAGTTGTATCACTTCAAAGTCAGCGCAATAAACAATGGCGGTGAGAGTTTCACAACTGAAACACTGTCGGCAGAAATATGTCCAAATGCAACCAAAACCGTTCTGGTTGTAAATGCATTCGACCGACTTTCTGCACCTGCAATAGTAAACAACACTATGGAACAGGGATTCGACATCAACAGCGACATAGGCGTAACATACGGCACAACGGCTGGATGGAGCGGTGCACAGGAAAGTTTTGACATAAGCAGAATGGGCTATGAAGATGCAACAGGATTAGGCTATAGTGGCAACGAACTGGCTGGAACTTTCATTGCAGGTAATGATTTTGACTACGTAAGGACACACTCACGCTCAATCCACAACATGCACAAATACAACATCGTCAGCTGTTCGAGAGAAGCGGTAGAGAATGGATATGTAAAAATGGAGCGACACCATGCTGTGGATATTGTGTTCGGATTGGAAAAAGATGACGGACATTCGCTGAAGAAATACAAGACATTTACGATGTCTTTAAGAAACAAGATAGCTGAATATCTTAAAAGCAATGGAAGATTGTTTGTGTCAGGAGCCTACATCATGTCAGACATGACAGACAACGATGAGTCAGAGTTCATGCAACAGTGGTTCAAGACAACATACGACGGCAATATGTCTTATGACAAAAATCCTGTTGTCAACGGATTGAATACGTCAATGACAATATACAGGCAACTGAACGACAAGCACTATGCAGCCACATCGGTTGACATAGTCAGCCCTGTGGCTCCTGCTATATGTGCCATGCAATATGGTAACGGCTACAGTGCTTCGACAGCATACAGCTCAGCCAACTATCGAACATATCTCATGGGCTTTCCTTTTGAATGCATTACGACAGACAAGGAAAGAAACTGGGTTATGAAAGCAATACTGACATACTTATTAGAATAATACTCTTATATGCAACTTACTGACTGGCTGCCAACGACAAAGAAAGAAATAGAACTTAGAGGATGGGATGAATTGGATGTCATTCTGTTCTCTGGAGATGCGTATGTAGACCATCCTTCTTTCGGAGCAGCCGTTGTAGGACGCATATTGGAAGCACAAGGATATAAAGTAGCCATAGTTCCGCAACCCGACTGGCATGGTGATTACCGCGATTTCAAGAAACTTGGCAAGCCACGACTGTTCTTCGGTATATCGCCTGGATGCATGGATTCGATGGTAAACAAATATACTGCAAACAGAAGACTACGCTCGGAAGACGCCTATAGTCCTGACGGCAGGCATAACTGTCGACCTGAATATCCGACGATAGTCTACTCTAAAATATTGAAACAACTATATCCGGATGTACCGATAGTTCTTGGCGGAATAGAAGCATCACTTCGCAGACTCACCCACTATGACTATTGGCAAGACAAACTCATGCGCTGCATACTGTATGAATCAGGTGCTGACATGATAGTTTACGGCATGGGGGAACGTCCACTACTGGAACTGTGCAGACAAATCGATGAGGGCAGGAAGATTACGGATATCACGGATATTCCGCAAACGGTATTTGTAAAAAGCAAACACGATATTCCGCAAGGTATAAAAGACGACGACATTGTTCTCCACAGCCATGGGAAATGCTTGCAGAACAAACGATGTGAGGCTGAGAACTTCCGACATATTGAGGAAGAATCGAACAAAATACATGCCCAGAGAATCATACAACAAACAGGCAACCTGTATACTATTGTCAATCCGCCCTACCCTCCTATGACAACAGAAGAACTTGATGCCTCGTTCGACTTGCCATATACGCGCCTGCCACATCCCAAATACAAGAACAAACGCATACCTGCATACGAGATGATAAAGCATTCGGTAAACATTCATCGCGGATGTTTCGGCGGATGCGCATTCTGTACGATAAGTGCACATCAGGGCAAATTCATTACTTCAAGAAGCAAGAAGAGCATACTGCATGAAGTTGAACAGGTATGCAAAATGCCCGATTTCAAAGGTTATATATCAGATTTGGGAGGTCCATCTGCCAACATGTATAACATGAAAGGTAGAAACTTAAAGGCATGCGAGCGCTGTGCACGTCCGTCGTGCATACATCCCGAGGTTTGTCCAAACCTGAATACAGACCATAGCGACCTGATAGACATATATAGAAGTGTTGATGCTGTAAGCGGAATAAAGAAAAGTTTTATTGGAAGTGGTGTCCGGTATGACTTGCTGCTGCATAGGAGTAAAGATGAAAAATGCAACATTGCTGCACGCGAATATACACGGGAACTGATAACAAGACACGTCAGCGGGCGACTGAAAGTAGCACCTGAGCATACAAGCGACCGTGTTTTGTACAGCATGAGGAAACCTTCGTTCAAACAGTTTGAGGAGTTTAAGAGGCTGTTTGACAAGATAAACAATGAAGAAGGACTAAACCAACAAATCATTCCATATTTCATCAGCAGCCATCCAAATTGCACTTTGGCAGACATGGCAGAACTTGCCGTAATAACGAAAAGGCTTGATTTCCACCTTGAGCAAATACAGGACTTCACTCCTACTCCTATGACGGTAAGTACCGAAACATGGTATACAGGTTTCGACCCTTATACGTTAGAGCCAATTTTCAGTGCCAAAAGTCAGAAAGACAAACTTGCACAGAGACAATTTTTCTTCTGGTATAAGCCGGAAGAACGCCGTAACATTGAGAAAACACTAAGACAAATTAACAGGGAAGACTTAATACCGAAACTGTATTCAAATGCCCCGAGAGTTTCATCATACAAAAGAAAAGATGCCTATGGCAGAGATTCTCATGGAGAGAACAGAAAGCCTAAAGAGGACAGGAACAATTACGGCAGGAGAAGACGACACTAATCTAAAATATGTATGTTAGCCCTGCCATTAAATGATATATCTATACCCAAGACGAAACTAACGCTTTCATCAGGTTGGCATATTGATGCAACATAATGGAAGCCGTCGCCGTCGACTTTCTCTAACTGTATTTCACTCAAGATACCGCTCTTCTGGTATTGTTTAGGAAGATATTTTGCGAACTCCTGTTTATGGAATTCGTGGGAATATCGTTTTGTGTTTCCCTGAAAAATACCAACATAAACAGAATTGTCATAATAGATTCTTTCCACTGCAACACCGTCGGGATTGTAATTCTTATAGTAAACCTTATAGGTTGATGGGTTTACTTGTGTATAGCAGTGGTATCTGTTGTTGTTTACGATGACAACAGTGTCGTTTTTAATTCTTTTATTCTGGTTTAGCGTTACAGGTTTTGCAGGCTTGAAAATTGTAGTTGAAACATCTTCAGCATCGTCGACCAGTTGTAACTTAACCGTTTCATTGCTTTCATTCCTGAATACGAAAAGATGTGGCTGTTGTTTCTCTATCTTGTATTTTGTTACAAAATCGCCAATGAGAAACAGAGAGTCGTCTACGATTTTAAAGGCAACCGGCTGTGCCAGAGAGTCTGGGTAATATATTGTGTCGCCGGAAACCTTGAAAACGACATCCTCTGTTTCCGCATTACGCCATATGCCTTGCAACATCTGCTTTGCCTTCTTGTCTTCCGAAGGCACGTCCGTGCGCGAAGCATTTTCCCTACATCCCGAGAGAGAGAGGGAAAATACTATTAATATAATGTATAATATAATTTTGTTATTCACTTCTTCTGTTTACTCAAAAGTATCAGCCTCTGACAATTTGCTTGCGTTGCCGTCTTTCTCGCTTGTCAGCACATTTATGCCATCCAGTGGCCATTTGATATTTATGTCTTCATCATCCCAGCGTATTGATGCTTCGCTTTGAGGAGCATACACATTGTCCACTTTGTAGGAGAATATTGCCTCGTCGCTCAACACGAGGAAACCATGAGCAAAGCCACGAGGAATAAAAAACTGCCTTTTGTTGTCTTCCGACAGTTCCACCATTACATATTTCCCAAAAGTAGGCGACGAACGACGTATGTCGACGGCAACATCAACAACACATCCCTTTATCACCCTCACCAACTTTGCCTGCGAATAGTCTCCTTTCTGATAGTGAAGACCACGCAAAACGCCCTTAGACGATTTCGATTCGTTTTCCTGTATGAAGTTAACTTTACCTATGTTTTCTTCAAATTCTTTCAGTTTAAACGACTCAAAGAAATACCCCCGTGCATCGGTAAACACCTTTGGGGTGATGACATAAACACCCTCAATTTCTGTTTTTTCATAAATCATAGCGTGCAAATTTACAAATATTATTTCATTCGGCAAAGAAAAAGCATAAAAAAGAGGTTTACATTTTTTTCTTTCAATAATATTATATAACTTTGCCCAAAACTTTACACATCTGCTTATGAAGTACGTTCGTTGGGGACTGATCGGCATCGGGGAAACTGCAATAGATGAAGACGATTTAACGTTCAACACTGTTGCAGGCTCAAAAGTTGTAGCCATCATGCATTCGCAGAAACAAAAAGCAAAAGAACTTGCAAAGCGCTACAACATAGAGAGCTATACCGACGACGTACTGGAACTTATAGAAAATACAGAAGTAAACGCCATATACATCGCAACACAGCCAGAAACACACGCCACCTATGCCGTCATGGCAATGAATGCAGGCAAGCCCGTACTCATAGAGCAGCCTCTGGCAGCATCATACGACGACTGCATAAGGATTAACAATATAAGCAGCAAGCTGTCCGTACCATGCTTTGTAGCATATCCCATGCGATTCATGCCACGTTTCAGGAAAGTAAAACAATTAATATTAGACGACGCCATTGGTAAAATCCTCAATATACAATCCACATTATACACAACAGCAGACTCCACAACACCAGAAAACCAATATGAACACAAGTTCTACAAGTATGTACCACAGCAGCTTGACATCCTTCAGGAAATATTTGGTATCATAGTAGAAGCCAACGGGCTGACTTCACATTCCAAAAATAAACAAATCAGCAACACCATAAATTCATGTCTTATGTTTGAAGGCAACGTTCCCGCTGTATCGACATGGTGCTTTAATGCTGCTGATGACGCCCGGAAAGACGTTGTGGAAGTAATTGGAGAACGTGGAATCATACGCTTCTCAGTTTTTACAGGACAAAACGTCATCATTATTCGAGGCAAAGAACAACAAAACATAAACGTAGAAAAAACAGTGTCCAAGCATGAACAACTCATAAAATCAGTCGTAGAAGACATACAAGGTTTCAACATATGCACCGCAACATCTGTTTCCGCAACACCATCAAGCTGGGTCGTCGACCGCATCCTAAAACACCACTGAAACATGGCAAGAACCATATTCATCATCATCATCGCACTCTTGCCTGAATGCCTCATGGCAGACAACGACACCATCACCTCTGCGAAACAACCGTTTCGGCAGACAAGAAAAAACGTATACAAGACCGTAAAGGAGATAAACAACATAGACACCACATACATCGAACCCGAACACTACAACTTTACCGCCATGCTGCAAAACACAAACACCTACGAAGTATACCATCTGCGCAGCAACAGCGGACAGACCATAACATTCGCACCAAAACCAACCGTCAAAATCGGGCCATACTTCGGATGGCGATGGATATTCGCAGGCTACACATTCGACATAAGCCACCTCGCCGGAAAGACACGACAAGAATACGACCTCAGCATATACAGCTCAAAAATAGGCATCGACATCTTCTACAGAAAATCAGGCGACGACTACAGGATAAAAAACATCAACCTAAACAACGACATCAATACCGACAACATAAAAAACACACCATTCAAAGGACTGCACGTCGGAATCACAGGAGCAAGCATCTACTACATATTCAACCACCGCAAATTCTCATACCCCGCAGCATTCAGCCAAAGCACACGGCAGAAAATCAGCTGCGGAACACCACTCATCGGAATAGGATACACACGACACACACTCGACTTCGATTACCAGCAGTTCATAAACACCATCAGCCAGAAAATACCACAGTACCGACAGCAAGCAGACACCGCACTCATGTTCAGAAAACTGAAATACACCGACATATCAGTCTCAGGAGGATACGCCTACAACCTGTGTCTCACCCGAAACCTTCTCCTCGCAGCATCACTCTCCATAGCACTCGGATACAAACACACATCAGGCAAGGCAGACAACGAAAAATTCAACCTCAGAAACTTCGCCACAAACAACCTCCTAATCGACGGAGCAGCACGCCTCGGAATAGTATGGAACAACGACAAACACTTCGCAGGAGCAAGCCTCATACTCCACTCCTACAACAGCCACAAGCCACAACTCACAACAAACAACATCTTCGGAAACCTCAACATATACACCGGAATAAAATTCGGAAAAAGAAAAAACAAAAACAAACACTGACAACAAAAAAACCCCAAAACCACACAAACATGAAAAAAACACTCACAACACTCACACTCCTCATCATCGTCGCAGCCATACACACACAACCCATCACCACAACCGCGACATACACCGTCAGCGACAGCACAAAAGTCATGCAACTCATCAGCACCGCACGCCGCATACCCCACGACAGCCAACAATTCCTAAACATAGCAAAACAATTCATCGGAACACCATACGTCGCCCACACTCTCGACCGAAGCCAGACAGAACAACTCGTCGTAAACATCAGCCAGGTCGACTGCACGACATACGTCGAATACGCACTCGCCATACATCTATGCCTCAAAAACAAGAAATACACATTCCAAGACTTCTGCCACTATCTCGCACACATAAGATACGCAAACGGCAAAATCAGCTACGCCACACGCAACCACTACTTCACACTCTGGATAAACCACAACGCCCACAACCGATACATAAGCGAAATAAAAACAAAACAATACCCCTTCACCGCAACACAAACCATAAACGTCAACTATATGACCACACACAGCCAGCAATACCAAATGCTCAGAAACAACCCCCGGCGGAAAACACAGATACGCAAACTCCAGCAAAGCATAAACCGCCAACAATACCCATACATACCAAAAGCCAACATACGCAACACCGCACAGCTGCGAAGCATCATCAGCGACGGCGACATAATAGCAATAGTAACACAGAAAAAAGGACTCGACATAGCACATCTCGGAATCGCCCTGTGGAGAAAAGACGGGCTGCACCTCCTCAACGCATCATCAATACACAAGAAAGTCATCATCGAACCCATGACACTCAGACAATACCTCTACAAACACAAAACACACCTCGGAATAAGAGTCATAAAAGTATTGTAAAGAAAGAAATCCTTTCTTAAAATAAAATACATTATTATTTTGCTCTTTAATTTCGAATTTCGTACTTTTGCAGGCGAATAAAAATAAAAGCATAATGGATAGAGTATGTCATAGGGGTGTTGTCGTGGGCGTAGGGCATGGCACGGTGAGCGTGAGGATTGCTGCGCGCGGCGCGTGCGGCGCGTGCGGTGCGGCGGATGTCTGCGGCAGGGGTGAAGGGAAGATGAGAACTGTTGACGTGCGGTATGAGGGTGATGACATCGGGGTCGGCAGCGTGGTTGACGTGGCGGCTTCTGATGCCGACGGGCTCAGGGCGGTGGCGTTGGCTTTTGTCGTCCCTCTTGCGACTATGCTTGCTGCTCTGTTTACTGCTTTTGTGCTGACGGGGAGCGAGGTTTTTTCGGTTGTTGCGGGACTGACGGCGCTGTTGTCGTATTACTTGGTTTTATATGTTTTCAGAATAAGGTTGTGGGGGTGTTTTCGCCCTTCCGTGAAAAGGGTTTTGTAAAAATTTTTTCTGCATCATGGTGTATATTTTTTCTGCTATAATGGTTTTGTGCGTGGTGGCTGTGGTGGCTGCTGCGGTGCTTTATTTCTGTTCGCGGCGGTTTGCCGTGAATGAGGACGGGCGCGTGGCGCTTGTTGTGGGGGCTTTGCCGGGCGCTAACTGTGGCGGCTGCGGCTTTGCGGGTTGCGCGGGCTTTGCGTCGGCTCTTGTGGCTGCTGCTGACGAGGGGCTGACGAGGGGCTTGTGGTGTCCTGTGGGCGGCGGCGAGACGATGCGCAGGATTGCGGATTTGTTGGGCACGACGGCTGACGAGGGCGCTGCGACGACGGCTGTGGTGAGGTGTAACGGCTCGTGCGGTGTCAGGGAAAGGACTGCGCGCTACGACGGGCTGAAGACGTGCTTCGCGATGCATGCCTGCGGCATGGGCGACACTGGGTGCGGCTATGGCTGTCTTGGGTGTGGCGACTGTGTGAGGGCTTGCGCGTTCGGGGCTCTGTCGATGTCTGATGTGTCGGGGCTGCCGGTGGTGGATATGGAGAGGTGTACGGGTTGCGGAAGGTGTGTCGACGGGTGTCCGCGCGGCATTATAGGGCTGCGGCGACGGCGTGCCGGCAACAGGCTGGTTGCTGTACGCTGCGTGAACAGTGACAGGGGTGCTGTGGCTGTGAGGGCTTGCAGCAGTGCCTGCATCGGCTGCGGAAAGTGTGTGAAGGTGTGTGCCTTCGACGCTGTAACTGTCAAAAACAACTTGAGCTGGATTGATGATGAGAAATGTCGTTTGTGCCGAAGGTGTGAGGCTGCCTGTCCTACCGGTGCTGTCTTTGCTTTCAACTTTCCACAACGCAAAACGGAGGTATGAGTTATGAAAACAAGTACGTTTGGCATGGGTGGTGTTCACCCTGAGGAGAATAAGCTGACGGCTGATGTTGCTTCTGTCGTTGCTCCAATACCGCGCAGGGCTGTGTTTCCTTTGCAGCAACATATTGGCGTGCCTGCAAGGGCTGTTGTCGGCAGGGGCGACAAGGTTAAGGTGGGAACATTGATTGCGGAAGCTGGCGGTTTTGTTTCTGCACCTATATACTCTTCGGTATCAGGTGTTGTTTCCAAGATAGAAGATGTCGTGGATGCTACGGGCTACCGCAGGCCTGCAATTATTGTCGATACTGACGGCGACGAATGGGATGAGTCGATTGACAGGAGTGATGCTTTGGAAACTCTTGACGATCATCCGGAACTGAGTGCAGGGACGGTCGTTGAGCGCATAAAGAATGCAGGCATTACGGGTATGGGCGGTGCAGGCTTTCCTACGTTTATTAAGCTTATGCCTCCGCCAGGGTCGAAGGCTGAATGTGTGATTATAAATGCTGCTGAATGTGAACCGTATATTACTTCAGACTACAGGCTTATGATGGAGCATGCTGATGAGATTGTTGTCGGTGTGGAACTACTGATGAAGGCTGTCGGTGTAGACAAGGCTTTTATCGGTATAGAGGAGAATAAGCCTAAGGCTATAGAGCTTTTTGAGGAAAAGACTAAGGGGAATGGCAGAATTGTGGTTGTCAGTTTGAAAGGAAAATATCCTCAGGGCGGCGAGAAACAGCTTGTGGATGCTGTCATCGGACGTCAGGTGCCACGTCCTCCTGCTATTCCTGTGAGCGTTGGCGCTATCGTTCAAAATGTGGGCACTGCCTTTGCAGTATATCAGGCAGTGATGAAGAATATGCCACTGATAATGAGATATACGACCGTTACGGGCAAAGATGTGGTAAATCCTCAGAATTTCGTCGTGAGAATAGGAACTCCGGCAATAGATTTGATAGACTTCTGCGGCGGTCTTCCTCAGGGCGACAATAAAGTGCTGGCAGGGGGACCGATGATGGGCAAGGCTCTATATTCTACGGATGTACCTGTTACGAAGGGTACAAACTGTATAACTATACTTACTGACGATGCCCGCAGGAAAGAAGCTCAGCCGTGCATCAGGTGTGCGAAGTGTGTGTCTGCATGCCCAATGGGGCTTGAGCCTTATCTCCTATCGCGCCTGTCGGAACTGAAACGCTGGGAGAATGCGGAGAATAATTATATTACATCATGCATAGAATGTGGCTCATGCCAATTTACATGTCCTTCTCACAGACCTTTGTTAGACTATATTCGATATGGAAAACAGTCGGTCATGGCTGTAATAAAGTCGAGGGGCAAGAAATAAAAACAAGAACAGAATAAAGAGTTTACAAAAAATATATGAACAAGCTTATAGTTTCTTTATCGCCACACATACATGGCAACGACAGCGTTGAACGTAACATGTACGGTGTCATCATTGCGCTGCTGCCGGCATTGCTTGTGTCGTTTTTCTATTTCGGCATCGGTTCCGTCATCGTATGTGCAACATCTGTGCTTGCATGCATAGCAACGGAATACATCATACAACGCTACCTCCTGAAGCGAGGCAACACAATAACCGACGGATCTGCCATTATTACAGGCTTGCTGTTAGGTTTCAACCTGCCGTCAAACTTACCTGTTTGGATTATTATTATAGGTGCTGTCGTAGCAATAGGCATAGGGAAAATGACATTTGGAGGACTCGGCAACAATCCTTTTAACCCTGCACTTGTCGGACGCTGTTTCCTTTTAGTCAGTTTTCCTGCACAAATGACGTCGTGGCCAATTGCCGGTCAGTTAGGGAAATATACCGATGCAACGACATCGGCTACACCCTTATACTACATGAAGGAAGCCATAAAGACAGGAGACGCTTCCCTGCTGAACAATGTCCCCGACAGCCTTCACCTGTTGCTCGGCAACAATCCCAATGCCGGTGCTGGATCCATAGGCGAGATTTGTACCATTGCCATGCTTTTGGGTTTTGCATATATGCTCGTAAGAAAAATCATCACATGGCACATACCAGTGAGCATCATCGTAACAGTTTTCGTATTCAGTGCCATTTGCCATGTCCTCAACCCTGCATACGCATCGCCACTGAATGTCATTCTCAGCGGAGGTCTCATGCTTGGAGCCATCTTCATGGCAACGGATTACACCACATCGCCGATGACACACAAGGGGCAACTGATATACGGCGTTGGAATAGGATTGTTGACGGTTATCATCAGAAACTGGGGCTCATACCCCGAAGGTATGTCGTTCGCAATTCTAATAATGAATGCCTTTACACCTCTTATTAATATATATATAAAACCTAAACGCTTCGGAGAGGAGGTTGGAAAATGAAGAAACTGAAGTCTTCTTTGCTGAACATGACACTTGTCATGACAATCGTCGCAG
>OMZM01000032.1:22300-37737 GCA_900315545.1 uncultured Prevotella sp. | reverse complement strand
CTGTGATAACGGTACGCAGGGGCGTACTATAGACTATCGTCTCGTCGGAATCGCTACACGACACCGACAGGCATATACAGAGGAGATATGCAAAAAGAAATGTCCAAGGTCTTGAAGTCTGTTTCATTATATTATTCCTCTATCAACTCAAAATGCTGGTAGTCCTTGCACGATGTCCAATCGCCGCCCCACTCGAAACCGGCGGCAGTGAAGAGGCGGAAGCAAAGGTCATCGTGGTCAATCTTGTAGGGGAAGTCCCACGTGCGGTCACAATAGTCGGCGGCGGTGGCGGGCTGGATGTAGCGGGTGCCATCGGCGCGGTCCTTGTAGTAGGGGTTGTAGAGCGTGTTGATGTCGATGGCCAGCCCCCGGGCATGTTTCGACAACTTGCTGCTGCCTGCTATGGCACGATAGCAGAACGACGACGAGTTGTTGTCGCGCATCTGTGTCTCGTCGTCGGCATCGTAGACGTCGGGTAGGAGCATGCGCTGTATGGGGTACTTCGCATCGAACAGCTGGCGCAGGATGGTGCAGACGCGGTCGGCAATCAGGGCATTGCAGACCATCTCGCCCACGTGCATCTGATTGTCGTAGTCCCAGTGCAGTGCGCGTATGTGGCGCAGGTCGTCGCGGCCTATGTTGGGGTTCTCCTTATAGGTCTTGCCCTGCATGCGTGCCCATACGCCGTCGGGAATCGGCTCGGCAGCGAAGCACTTGTCTATGCCACCGAAGGCATCGACATCCGCCTGACTGACGGTTCGCCCGGCCTGCCACTCAGTGAGGGCTCGGGTATCGACGGGAAAGGTAAAGTCGGTCTTCGTGACGCCGTCGCCATAGATGGTGCGGAAGTCGTCGCGCATGGAGATGACGTGGTAGCCGGCCTGCCGCAACTGGTCGCCCAGCGCAAGGGCCTTTTCGCGGTTCGCATGGTCGCGCTGGTCATCGTCGGCAATGAGCATGAAGGCCGCCGAGCGGTACTTGGGATTGCTCAGGGCGTAGTTGTGCATGGCCGCGTCGCCGCCGCTGTTGCCGAACGACAGCACGGGCACCTTGCCTATCTCCTGCGAAATCTGCAGCACCTTGTTGGTCTTCAGGTTCTTGATGATGAGTTCGTCGGTGCGCACAAGGTCTTCCTCGCGGCCGTAGGTGTGGTTCACGCCCTCCTCCGTACCCTGACTGGTGGAGCGCAGTTTCACGTCCATGCCGATGCGTTCTACCAGTGCGCGGCAGATGAAGCGGTCGCTGCCCGATACGACGTAGTAGGTGAAGCCCTTGTCGCGCAGATACTCAAACACCTGGAGCATGGGCTTGAAGAAACTCTCGCCGTAGGTCATGCCCGTGAAGCCGTTGGCGGGCTGCTGGGCGTAAGCCTTCACGTAGGCATCAAACTCAGCCAGCGTCATGCCGCTGTATGCCTTGGCAGCGGCGTAGGCGTGCTTCATGTCGAAGTGGTCGGGCAGCGGCTTCCCTGTGCGCACGAAGTCGCGTATCTCCTGCGCCGTCTCCATCACGTCCTTCGGAGCCTCGTAGCCGGCATCGTCCAGCGCGCGGTATTCCAGCAGGTTGTACTCGAAGTACGACGGGTAGAGTTCGCCGACGAACGTGCCGTCCATGTCGAATGTGGCGATGCGGTCTTCCTCGCGGATGAAGTTCTTGGAGTCGGGGTTTGTCACGTCTTCCACGTATTCCTGCAGTGCCGTCAGCGCCTCGCACTGATTCCACAGCGTGAAGTATTCCTTCGCCGCCGGGGTAACAATGGCGGCATCATCGTCGTTTCCGCACGAAACGAACCCACTTGTGCCGCAAATGAGGATGGCGGCGAGCATCCAATGTCTGAAGATTGTCTTTCTCATATATACTCTTAGTATTCTGTTTTGTCATTCTTTTCCGTCCACATTTGGAACGAGTGCAAGGCCTCGTCGCGCAGCATCGGTATGATGGGAACAATGCGCTTGCCGAGCGGCTTGTCCATCTCTTCGTAGATGAAATCGTCGGCGAAGTTGATGTCGGCGGCATCCTTACGGGTGTTGCCGTAGTAGATACGGTCGGTGGAGTCCGCAGGCTCGCGGTAGGAGCCGTCGTGATAGTCCTGCGGGTGTTGCTCGTAGTCGCCCAGACGGTCGATGATGCGACGCGCCAGCGGAATCGTCTCGATATATTTCCCTTCGATTTTGAGACGCCAGAGTTTGCGCTTCAAGGCAATCACCGTGGCATCGAGCCAGTTGAACTGCCGGTGCTCACGGCTGTCGAGGATGGCAATCACGCTGTCCAGTTTTGCCATGCCCCGTTCCCGCTGTCCCATCTGGTAGAGCACCGCGCCCACCTCGGCCTCGGTGCGCAGTGCCTCGGGCTCGGCATCTTCGCCCTGTTCGTGACACACCTCCACCAACTCCTGTGAACGTCGCAGCCATCGCGCCGTGTCGTGCTGTTGTCTGGCCACATAGACCAGCACCTCCAGAGCATCCTGGCGCAGGCCGAGATTCGTCTCTACGGAATCGTGAGTCAGAAGACGCTCACCAATGACACGCGCCGTGTCGAAACGAATGCCCTCTCCCCCGTGGAGCAGGGAGTCAAGTGTCTGCCCCATAGCACTCCAACTGTAGATGCGCGCCCTGAAGAAGTCGGCTCGCACCTCACTCAGATTACCCGCGATGACCGCCGAGTCGATAATCTGTAGTGCCCGTTCCGGCTGGTAGTCATAGACCGCCATCGCTTTCTGCTCGGTGTAGATGGTGTCTTGCGGTTGCTGAGCTTGCGCTGCACCACCATGCCCCGTGCAGCCTGTCAAAAATATCACGACGGCGGCAACGAGGTGGAAAAGGATTAACTGGATGCGGGACATGGGAATTACTCTGCTGTTAGCGGACGAAGGTGGTTATACGCTTAAACTTCTCATACGTTTCCCTTGCCTTGGTGACTTCTTCGGCTGACACTGGTGTAGGGTGCTCAAGATTGTACTTGAAGCGCTCCACGTCATCGCCCTTCAGTACGGGTATTTCTTTGATGGGTCTTGCCATAATAATTACGCATTTAATGTTATAATGGGTGACAAAACTGCGACCGAGCAGGAGCAGTTTAGCAGCCTTTTGGCTGCAAAGGTACAGATTTTATACGAAAAACGGAGACGTTTGCGCGTTAAAAGTGACGAACGGCGGGCGTTTTCCGTTACTTTTGTATTATTTTTGATGGGAATAGTCCTAAATAACCATAAAAAAACGACGATGAATAAAACGATTTGGTTCTGGCCGTTGGCGGCGGTGATGCTGACGGCGTGAGAGAATACGCTCGTGGGTGACATCGAGGATGTTGGAAGTGGGCAAGTGGTGAACTCCTTGCTGCAAGTGCGGACGAAGTCTGGAGGCACTGCCGTTGACGAGACACGATGAGTTATTCCGTGACGGTGTATGTGTTTCGGGGCGGCTCGTCCGACGGTAGCTTCTGCCTCACCGCCGTTCCTGATTGGGATAGTGTGACGGCTACACGTTCTGATTCTTTAAAAGAATGGAGACGGGGAAGTTTACGCTCTGCCTCCATTTTTTCAACTCCGCAAAATATATTATTTTGTACTTTTTCTGAAGAATATACTAATTATTCATACCCACCAAACAACCTCAACAAGGCATAGGCTATCTCCAAGAGAATGATACCTGCACAGGTGCAAAAGACAATGTATAACCGCATGAAGGTTTTCCTCCCGAAATAGACACCATCCCCTCGGTTGATAATCTCATAGCATCGGTCTTTGTTCTGTTCAAACATTTCACCAATGTTTATACAGTGCTTATTATACAGCTTTTCCTCTTCCTGATAATACGTTTCGTACTTGGTCTGCAACTGTTTGACAGACTCATCATCCAGTTTATTCGTGATGACAACATTCCGGCTGTCAAGAATAGCATTGGTAATGGCTGTTACGGCATTGTCGGTACTCTTGCTGGCAGCAGTGACAGCTACTACGATTTTCTTCAAATCTTCAATGGCAGTCAGCAGTTTGTCAACGATTTCTTTCACATCGTTCACATTCTTGGTGACTTGGCTCAATTGCTCAGCCAGATTGTCTTTCTGCTCGGCAATCTCTTCCTTCCTGTTGATTTCCTCAACAAGGTTGTCAAATTTATTTTTATTACTCATAATGGTTTGTTTTTAACGGTGAATTCCTTTGGTTTTTCTTACTGACCTGCCCATTGGCTTGCATAGCCAGTTGGCATGTTGGGCGCAGCGTCGTGCCCACTCACGTTCATCATCATCCTTGTCATTGCCCCAGTTTGATGGAGTGGAGCCTCCGCCACCACAGGATTCCGACATGGAAGTGGCAGCATCGACGTAGTTCATGAACAGCAGCATAGCCACGTTCAAGACATTCTCAAAGGGCACAGATTCATCAGGAACTTCGATGGCATCCTTCATAGCCTTGTATGCCTCCAACGGCATTGTGACAGAATATTTCTCATCGTCAACATACTGGATTTTTCTAAAGACAGATGGGGGGCCGGCTTAGTCTGGGCAACGCTCTGACGCTCGGCATAGCGTTCTACAAGAGGCTTCCTATTAGTGGCCTGGGAGGTGTCCACAGTGGAACTGGGTTTCACCACACTTGGAGCGACTGGATGAAGTTTCTTCCATGTAGCTTCAAGTTTGGATGCGGTCAGGTCACGACCTTTGCCCAATATGGAAGACTTGAAACGGGAGTTACCACGAAGGACGGTGTACCCATGCAGGACACCTTGCTTGTCTCGTTGCTCATGGACTTTGTAACCACGGCTTTCAAGACCGCGCTTATAACCGTTCCAGTCAAAACTCGACATTCCACGTAGGATGTCGTAACAGGCTTCCGTTATCTCCTTCTGGTGAGCCTCGTGAATATCCTCGGGCAGCTCCCATCCACGTTCAATGTTAATGTCGTGGGCAGCCTTGACTGCGCTATCACCGATGAAGGAGTCATTCATGAGATTGCCGTCAAGGTCAATGCGGTTGATGAGGATGTGAAGGTGCGGGATGCCAGACTTCGCATCAAAGTGAAGACAGGCGAATATCTGTGCCCTGTCCAGATTGAACTTTCCTTTTCCTTTCTTCTTGCCTTCCTTGGCTTGGACATCCTTCTGGAGCTTATCGAGGAATTGTAGCGCATAAGTGTACCAATCTCTTAGTGTCCATCCCTTTGTCTCTTCAAGGGATGGGGAGACCTCCAGTCGAAGGGTCGGGTTCTTTACTGGTTTACGCCTGAATTTCGGTTCATACTTTTGATGAATGGTTTCCATCGCTCCCCACATGGCGAGAGGTGTAAGCCCCTCGTCAAGGTTGCGTGTCAGTACTATGTCTGCACGGTTATGCTTGGTGGCATAATTCGTCATGGCGGCACCATGCGGTATAGACTTTGCTTTTGCTATCATCTTTTGAACATTCCTTCTATTTCAACAAGACGGCGTATAAGGCTGTTTACACCCTCAATCCATTGCTTCATAAACTGCTCGTTGCGGAAGTACTTTTTTCGCTGTTCCTGGGTCGTGCCGTGAAGGGCATTCTTAATCAGGATAAGCTCGCCTCGGGCAGCTTTCAGCGAAATAAGGGCATCAGCCTCCTTGTCGCTCATCATCGCCTTTGGTTCCTGGCCTAATGAGGTGTCATGGATATACTGGCTTTTCTTCAGCCCACAGGCTGCAGCATTATCGACAATCTTTTTGTATTCTTCGGGCGTATAGCAAACGGTGATACGTGGATTACGCCCTTTATGTTCTATCTTCTGTTCCATTAGCAAATGTATTATTTGTAGGTTTATAACTGGGCTTGGGCAACCCAATGCGAGCCTGCGAGTATTGCAAGAAGTCAATAAGCCGGGCAAGTAGCGAAGCGGATTGTCGGACATTGACACTTCTTGTTTAGAGAGTACGAAAATTCAGGCTCCCTTCGGGTCGTCCCAAGCCTTTGATGGAGTTACACAGCATCGTCGGAAATCGTTTCGGCTGGTGCCGTGGCGGTAGCATCCGTATTGTCCTTGTCGGGCAGTCCAGAGGAAGGCTGCGCCTCGTTCTCGGGGCTGTCGCTGCCAGAGGTTGCATCTGTCAAGGTGATGGATGGGGAAAGGTTTTCTTCAATCCGGGTGGTCGGTTCGACACCATCATTGAATAGTTCCTTTTCCCTGCCGTTACCCTCATTAGAATAGTCGCGGCTGTCAAGGTCGGATTGCTTAGAAGTGTACCCATCCCTTTGTTCGATGGCTGGGACATCTGATTGATGTGCGGTTGTTCCCATATCAATCTGGCTTGAAGAAAGGGATAAGGAAGAGTTTGCATTGTCATCATTGACTTCATTTCCAGAGACAGCATCCGTTCTCTTGTGGTTCGCCTTGATGCGCTGCTCGACCTGAGGATGGCGTGAGTAATGCGTGTTGCGGATAACATCATTGCCGATATACCAGCTGGCAACACAATGGACGGTGAAGACCGTGGTACGACAATTCGGCACAGATGATACCAGTCCCACCTCATGGAACATGTCAACAATCTTGGAGGCAGTCTTACGGTTGCACTTCCAGAGCTTGGCAAGTTCCACCTCCGAAATGGCGAACTGGCCTGGGGTTAGGTCAACTGAATACTCCTTCTTCTCATAGTGTGTCGGTTCCTTCACAGCCAGATGCAGGAAGGTTGCGAAACACTTCATGCGGTCAAATCCCTGCGGATAGTTAGACAGGAAATCCAACTGCCGGTCTGATAGAAACAGACCATAATACAAGTCCTTATCGTTCATGTCTCGTTGTTTTAATTGTTATGGGTGCGGACACCATTCATGTTTACGTCTCATTCTTGGGTTTACTCATCTGCGGAAACCACGGCTACGAGTCTGTGGCAAGTCGTTGGCGATGCTGATTAGTTCTTCATTCAACTTCTGTTCCTCCGCTTTGTTCAGCAGATGGATGGCATCAATGTTGATGGCGAGTGCAGCGGCTTCACGTCCGTATCTGATAGCCTCTTGGTCATTATCAATGGCCTTGTTCGCTCCCGTAGCGTCAATGTAGGCATTCACCTTGTCACGCATGGTGAAGTAGCCGAAGCCCGTCTTGGCCCAATGTGCAGCTGAGTAAACGGCACTCTCTTTGAGTGCGGATAGTTCCTGTTCCTTCATCACTGTTTCTTGCTAAGGGTTTGCATGTGAAGACGGGCAGCATCGTCAATCTCATCTTGGGTATAAACACGGTTCCTCCGAATCCACGAAAGAATGTCTGCTTTCTCGAAGTAGATCATCTTTCCGTTCGGGCGATAGAAGGGGATGCTCTGTTCACAGGTCATCTTGTAGAGAGAGCTGCGAGCCATACCCATGAACTTGGCGGCTTCCTCAACGGTTAATACTTCCTTGCTTGAATCAAGGATGTCTTCCAGAACGTCAACTCGCTTCTGGAGTTCTGCAACTTGCTTGTGCAGTTGGGTGTCCCTGGGGACGGAATTCTGTTGTGTCATTTTCAACTTACATTTTTTGTTTTACCTATATATACTATACACAATATTGTCTTTCAATCGGGCGGCAAAGTAAATACAACATTTTCAAACAAAGGAAAATCAGAAAACCAAACTCTTGATTTAACACTTTTACGACTGAACTGGTTCTAAATCATGTCCTGATTAGGACCAACATCGTAGCATCACCTTCATTTGAATTGCCTCTGCAATGTCCCCTTCTTCACAACCTCCAATGACCAGATAAGTCAGAGCTTTTTTCTGTCAAAAGAGAAATACGACGATGCGAAGTTACATGTAATGAGCAAGGCAGAAGAAAAATGAAGAAAGAAACCGTCGGAATTTTGGAAGAGTTAACTTCCGAGTATGATTTTTCGGTGTTTTCCATACTCTTAATTTGTTTGATATGCTCTTTTGCCTTCGATTTATTACCATCCGAAAAGGGAGTGCAATCGGCTCCTCTTTGTGCCACTTCCAGATGCAAAATCCGACAGGTTGCATCGGTGAAAAAGATAATCATAGAAAATCGCATTAGTCTCAGATATTTTTTGTAACTTTGCACCATGTTTCAGTAGCACATGCACCACGTTTCGTTTGCTTGGATTTATTTAACACAATTTTGGTGCAGGTTTGTTACGTTTGAGAAAAACAATTTTTGAAACCACTGAAATACAATGGATTACAAAATTTCTAAAACCTACAAAGTAGTAAATCACGCAGCCGGGCAGCCTGACTACGAAATAATAAAAAGCAAAAAACAATAACAGATTATGGAAACAATAAGACTTAACAACGGAGTAGAAATGCCTCTCGTAGGCTACGGAGTGTTTCAGGTAAACCCACAGGAGTGTGAACGCTGTGTCAGTGATGCACTCAAGACGGGATACAAACTAATAGATACGGCTCAGGCATACCAAAACGAAGAAGGTGTAGGTGCTGCCTGGACGAAGAGCGGCATTGCACGCGAGGAACTGTTCATAACGACTAAGGTGTGGATTTCAAACTCTGGCGAGGCTCGCGCTGCAGCAAGCATCGACGAAAGCCTGCGCAAACTGAAAACCGACTATATAGACCTGCTGCTCATTCATCAGGCTTTCGGCGACTACTACGGCACATACCGCGCCATGCAGGAAGCACTGAAAGCAGGCAAGGTGCGCGCCATTGGTGTGTCAAACTTCCGTCCAGACAGATTCATCGACCTCATACGCCACATCGACGTGATGCCTGCTGTAAACCAGTTGGAGACTAACGTGTTCTGCCAGCAGAACGAAATGCGCGAACTGATGAAGCAGACAGGCACGCAACTCATGGCGTGGGCACCGATGGCAGAGGGCAGAAACAACTTCTTCAAGCACGAAGTGCTCGCAGCAATAGGCAGCAAATATGGCAAGAGTGCAGCACAGGTAGGACTCCGTTTCCTGACACAGCAGGGCATAGTGGTCATTCCGAAGTCGACAAAGCCTGAACGCATGCAGCAGAATATGGATATTTCAGACTTCCAACTGTCTGCCGACGACATGCAGAAGATAGTAGCGCTGAACGAAACCGACGGCGGAACAGTGGCTTTCAACGACCCGAATTTTGTAAACTACATACTTAATTATAAGGTATAAACATAAAACTGTCTGCACGACAGGCAGTCAACAAAACATCAAGACATTATGAAAGCAATTCTCATCAATGGCAGTCCGCATGCCAAAGGCTGTACTTACACGGCGCTGCGGACAGTGGCGGACGAACTCGAAAAGGCAGGCGTGGAAGCCGAGATAATACACGTAGGACACAAAGACATACGCGGCTGTATAGGCTGTGGCAAGTGCGCAGAGCTCGGACGATGCGTGTTCGACGACGATATGGTAAACGAAGTAGCCAGAAAGTTTGAGGTTGCCGATGCCATGATAGTAGGCTCGCCCGTCTACTATGCAGGTGCCAGCGGAACATTGACTGCTTTCCTCAATCGCCTGTTCTACTCAACGCCGTTCCCGAAACGCATGAAAGTGGGAGCAGCAGTAGCATCGGCACGACGGGCAGGAACAACTGTTACGCTCGACCAGCTGAACCGATATTTCCAGATATGCGAAATGCCAGTGGCGTCAAGCAGGTATTGGAATGAGGTACATGGCAATACAGCCGAACAAGTAGTACAGGATGAAGAAGGAATGCAGGTTATGCGCGTTCTTGGTCGCAATGTCGCTTTTCTCGTACGTGCCATACGTGCAGAACGCGAACGCAACGGATTGCCGGAACAGGAGCCAGTGCGCATCGGAACAAACTTTATCAGATAGCCTGATGAACGAAAAGGAACATGTTTTGCAGGTGTACAAGTTGATGTACAAGGCAATGGTTGAGAAAGATACAGCCATGCTCAACCGTCTGCACAGCGACGACTTTGTCCTCATTCACATGACAGGCATGCGGCAGTCGAAGGCTGAATATATCAACTCCATAAGCAACGGAACGCTAAACTATTTCGCTGCCACACACGAGCAGATGGACATCAGTATCGACGGCGACAGTGCATTGCTCACGGGAAGGAGCAGGGTAGAGGCAGCAGTGTTTGGAGGCGGACGCCACACGTGGAGGCTGCAACTGCGGATGAAATTCGTAAGGCGCAACGGCAAGTGGCTTATCTCTGAAAGTAGTGCATCTACATACTGATGCATTAGAGTGTATATATTAATAATGTAATTAAAATCGTTTTATAACAATGAAAATAGGAAAAATATTGATGATGTCAGCTACGTTGCTTGTTTCTTTGGCATGCAGCGGAAACAAAAGTGAGGCTGCAAAGGCTGTAACGAAAGACAACGGAAAAGGCAAGACACTTGTTGTGTTCTTCTCGCATGCAGGCGAAAACTATGCCGTTGGCAACATAGAAGTTGGCAATACGAAGATTGTGGCAGACTATATCAGCGACATTACCGGTGCCGACCAGTTTGAAATAGTGGCAGAAAAGAACTATGACATGCCGTATATGGAACTCATCGAGGTTGCCAAGAAGGAACAGCAGGATGGTGAGCTGCCTGCCTACAAGGGAAGCATCGACGTGTCTGCATACGACACGATATTCATAGGAGGACCAATATGGTGGGGAACGTTTCCGCAGGTGATGTTCACCTTCTTCCGCGACAACGATATGAATGGCAAGAAGCTGATACCTTTCAGTACGCATGAGGGCAGCGGACTCGGCTCGATAGTCGACGACGTAAAGGAGGCTTACCCCGATGCGACAGTCGCAGGCGAATTCTCTATCTATGGGCACGATGTACGCTCAGGCAGAGACAAGGTAGAGAAATGGCTGAAAAAGCTGGGCTATTGATAACTGGCATGTGTGTGGATTTCACGTATAATGTAAACAAATAAACTTAGAAAGATAACAGAACTGATTTTCAATTACGACAAAAACAGGGAAGTTGTAGCCCTGCTCGGAGCAGGAAGCATGTGACTTTCAATAGTAGAACGCATAGCTTCAAACCGCATAGTGTTGCTCGGCGACATTAGCGAGAAAGCACTTGCTGCGGCTAAGGAGAAACTGGAATACAGTGGATACGCCGTTGAGACAATGCAGGTGGATGCAAGCGACAAGGCGAGCATATATGCTTTTGCAAGAAAGGCAGCCGAACTCGGACCAGTAATGTACTTTATCAACACCGCCGGAGCTTCTCCGCACCAGACAAATCCGCAGCATATCATCGACTTAGACCTTGTCGGCTCGGCTCACGCACTCGATGCTTTCGGCAACGTGATGGCACGCGGTGGTGCCGGAATACTTATCAGCAGCATGACTGGCTATATGCTTCCAGAGCCGTTGACGGCGGCATGATAGCAGCCATCAAAACAGGCAACTACAACATGCAGCTCAGCTGACAGAGCATAGTGTTAACAGTAAACTTGTCTTTAAAAGATAACAAAAGCGTGTTGCAATTATTGGCAGCACGCTTTTCATTTTTCGTTATCATTGCTATATTACTTGGCAGTTTTCAGTTTATTTACCTTTATTCCCTGAAGTCGGTGGGCGTTGCGCCGAGATTGTTCTGCACGTATCGGCTGAAGTGCGACAGCGATGAGAAGCCAAACCTGTCGCTTATGTCGGTGAAGCTGAGGCTCTTGTCGCGCAGCAGACGGCTTATTTCGAGCGACGTGTAGCGCGTAATCCAGTAGTTGGCAGGCAGTCCGCTGACTTTCTTCGACACTTCAGAGAGGTATTTCGACGTTACGCAGAGCTTGTCGGCATAGTATCCTATGTTGCGGTTTCGTTCATATTCGCCTTGTTCGAGCATGTTGAGAAACTGCTCCATCAGCTGGTAATACTGCGTAGTTATCTTGTCTTCGCCGTAGAGTTCGGCATGGAAGTCGAAGAAGTCGATAATCATCATCTGTACGGCATTCATCAGTGCGTCGCGATAGAAGTGGTGCTGTGGCTGCGAGAGGCGGCTGTGTATCAGTTCAAAGTTGCGCTTGCAGGTCTGCTGCATGTTTGGTGTCAGTTGCATCACGGGGTTGTTGAACAGTGCGAGGTGCCCTCTCATGCCGTAGTTGCTCTGCGGTGTGCTGATGGCTATAAACTCTTGGCTGACGTAGATGACGTCTACGGTGAAGTCGCTGCTTTGGCTTATGTTCTCTATGAGGTCGTTGCGTCCTGAAATGATGAGGCAGTTGCCTTTCTCAAATGTATGTTTCCTGCCGTTGTGCTCAAACGTGCAGCTGCCGCTGTGGCAGTAGGCGTGGCATAAATACGACGCAAACTTGTCGTCTTTCACGTTCTCGAGCGTGTTGTCTACAATGATGTTTTGTATTGCTTCCATACCTGCAAAGTTATGAGTAAGCATAGACAATACAAAATATAGCACGCATTTTTTTGCAGTTTTTAAGTGTTTTGTCGTCTCATCGTGCCGTGTAGGCAGCAAAAAACAAAAAGAGCAAACGGCTGAAGTTTGCTCTTTTTGTGTATGGTGCAGTATGCTTTCTACTTGTTTTTCTCTACGAGTATGCGGGCATCCACTGCTATCACGTCGTTCTCGTCGGCGAGAAGTGGGTTGATGTCCATTTCCTTTATCTCGGTAGCATAGCGCAGCAGGGTTGAGAGACGCACGATGATGTCGGCATATTTCTGCTCGTTGAGTCCCTTTTGTCCGCGTGTACCCTTGATAATCTTATATCCGCGCAGCGAGCGAATCATGTTGAACGCCTCGTCGTAGGTCAGTGGTGCGAGTCCGCTCGACACGTCTTTCAGCACTTCTACGAATATACCGCCGAGTCCGCACAGCACGATGTGTCCGAAGCGTGGCTCATATTTGGCTCCGATGAACAGTTCCGTACCCTTTATCATCTTCTGTACCATTACTGCCGTAGCATCCTTTATGGTCATCATGCGGTCGAATTCCTTAGCCAGCTGCTCGTCGCTCATGATGTTGAGCGTTACGCCTCCGACGTCAGACTTGTGTACCGGACCGACAACTTTGGCAACGACCGGATAGCCGCACTTCGATGCGAAGGCTACCACTTCGTCCTTGCTTGCGCTGACAAACTCAGGAACGGTTGGTATGCCGGCGCTATCCAGCAGTTCGTTGACGAGTTTCGGAGCGATGTATCCGTCTTCCTTTATGCCGTCGATAATCTGTCGTATGCGTGGTATGTCTACGCCGTCTTTCATTATTTCCTGCTCTGCCGGTGCCGGAGTGTTCATGACGTGTGTCAGTGCGGTTGCCAGTGTAACCTCGTCGGAGAAGTTTACGTGTCCCTTGCTGAGGAATTCCTGCACTTCCGGTCCTGCCGTGTTGACGCTCGGAAGGATAGGGAAGATGGGCTTCTTGCATTCCAGCATCTTCTGGTGCAGCACGTCGTAAGCCTCGTAGAGCTGTACCAGACCTGGTGTACCGAAGATAACCATGATGGCATCGATGTTGTCGAACTTCTTTTCGCAGTAGTCGATTGCTATTCCGAGATGCTCCGGTGTTCCGGTGGCGAGAATGTCTATCGGGTTGGCTGTCGATGAGCCTGGGAAGAGTTGCTCCTTCAGTTCGTCGGCAAGTGGTCCGCTGATTGGCGGAACGTTCATTCCTCCCTTCGACAGTGCGTCAGTCAGCATGACGCCAGGACCGCCTGCGTGAGTAACGATGGCGCAGTTCTTGCCTGTGAAGCGTGGCAGCGTGAAGATACATCCGACGGTTGTCAGCTCTTCGCGCGAGTAGCAGCGCACGATGCCTGCCTTGCGGAACAGTGCCTCTACGGCTGAGTCGCTCGATGCTATGGCTCCTGTGTGGCTCGATGCGGCGCGGCTTCCGGCTGACGAGCTGCCTGCCTTGATGGCTGCTATGCGGCATCCCTTGCGGATGAGCGATGTGGCGTGCAGCAGCAGTTTGTCTGGGTCGGAGATGTTTTCGATGTAGAGCAACTTGACGTGTGAGTCTTTTTCTGGGTCGAAGTTGTTGTCCATGTATTCGAGAACGGTCTCGATGCCTATCTGCTTGCCGTTGCCGATAGACCATACCGAGTTGAACGGCAGACCTTTGGTTACGGCACTTTCGAGGATGAACACCGCCGTAGCGCCAGAGCCTGATATGAAGTCGACGCCCTTAGGGTTGAGGTTTGGTATTGGCTTTGTGAACACAGAGTGGTGCCAGCGTGTCAGCAGACCGATGCAGTTAGGTCCGATGAGCGAGCATCCGTATTCCTTGCAGGTGTCGAGAATCTGCTGCTCGAAGACAGCACCCTCGTGTGTCTCCTCGCCGAAGCCGGCAGAAAGGATGATGAAGGCGCGCACCTGCTTCTCTTTTGCAAGGTATTCTACATACTCGGGGCAGTATTTTGCTGCCACAACGAGTATGGCGAGGTCTGTCGGTGGTATTTCCTTTGCATCGTGGAACGCCTTGATGCCCTGCACCTCGTCTTCCTTAGGGTTGACAATGCGCAGCGTTCCTTTGTAGCCGCCGCTCAGAAGGTTGCGTACAACGGCGCCACCGGGTTTATGACAATTATTAGAACCGCCGATAACGACGATACTCTCGGGTTGTAAAAGCTGTTTGTTAATCATAGTTATGTTATTAATTTAATTTCATTTATGCTGCAAATTTACGCAAAAAAACCATACAAAACCAATAATGGCATAAAAAAATTATAAAATAGGTGTTTTCTTTTTCCGTTTGCGGCTCTGCTGACTGTCATGCCTGGATGCAGTCGCCGACAGGCAACAGGCTGTTCTTTTTTCTTGTTTCTGCCGTAGCGTAAGTGTTTCTGAAAGCCGTTTCTGAATGTTATTCGGCAAGCGTGCGCGCATTCCGAAGTTTGCGTAATTCGCTGACAGCCAGGTGTATAAGCCTTGTAGACGGATTACAGGATTTTTACAGGCATCTTGTAATCCGTTTACAAGCACTCTGTAAAACCATTACAGATATCTTGTTACGGTCTTACAGATACTCCGTCACACAATTACAAGCCGTCTGTAACGGTATGCGCCCATCCGCAGGCAAATGCCGGCAAGATGAAAATAAGGCACGCGCAACATCCATATAATAATATGTATGTGCAAGCGCGTAGTTTAAAAAGTATTAATTCTATGCTCCGACTCTTTGCCGTTTCAGAAAAAAAATCTAATTTTGCAACGACAAAAAGCAATAGGATGAAAAGCAAATCAGTGGCTGACAAAATTGTTTTTCGTAAGTTTATAAATATTAAGGAACGCGACGAGTTCGTTTTTTAATATCATGTTTAGGGTGTAGAAGCAGGCTCCACGACAGCCGTAAGCTATCGGACCACATCCTAAGCCATACCCCATGTATTCCCATATAGTAACGGTTTGACCGGCGCATGGCAAAGTTCTGGAAACAAGAACAATAGATAATATCATTAAAATAATTCTTTAAAATTAAAAAATATTAAAACTATGGAAATTCCTTTCGCAGAGGCGTGGAAAATCAAAATGGTTGAACCACTCCGCAAAAGCACACGCGAAGAACGTGAACAATGGTTGAAAGAAGCTCACTACAACGT
>OMZM01000032.1:0-22217 GCA_900315545.1 uncultured Prevotella sp. | reverse complement strand
CTGACCGTCAGTGGTCTGCAATGATGCTCGGCGACGAGAGCTATGCAGGTGCTACATCTTTCTACAAGTTTGAGGAAGTAGTGCAGCGCATCTTCGGCTTCAAGTATGTCATCCCTACCCACCAGGGACGTGCAGCAGAGAACGTACTCTTCTCTTACCTCGTTAAGGAAGGCATGGTTGTTCCTGGAAACGCACACTTCGACACAACAAAGGGACACATCGAGTTCCGCAAGGCTAAGGCTATCGACGTAACAATCGACGAGGCTAAGGACACACAGCTCGAGATACCTTTCAAGGGTAACGTATCGCTCGAAAAACTCGAAAAGGTGCTCGTAGAGAACAAGGGCAACGTTCCGTTCATGGTTCTCACAGTAACCAACAACACAGTAGGCGGACAGCCTGTTTCAATGAAGAACATCCGCGAGACCTGCGAACTCTGCCACAAGTACGGAGTACCTGTAGTTATGGACTCAGCACGTTTCGCTGAAAACTCTTACTTCATCAAGACTCGCGAAGAAGGCTACGCAAACAAGACTATAAAGGAAATCGCTAAGGAAATGTACAGTTATGTTGACGCCATGACAATGTCTGCAAAGAAAGACGGACTCGTAAACATGGGCGGCTTCATCGCTACAAACAAAAAGGATTGGTACGAAGGCGCTAAGCAGTTCTGTATTCCTTTTGAAGGCTTCCTCACATACGGTGGTCTGAACGGCCGCGACCTCAACGCACTGGCTGTAGGTCTCGACGAGAACACGGAATTCGACATGCTTGAAACTCGTATCCACCAGGTACAGTACCTCGCAAAGAAACTCGACGAGTACGGAATACCTTACCAGCGTCCTGTAGGCGGTCATGCACTCTTCATCGACGCCGACAAGGTGCTCTGCAACGTACCTAAGGAAGAGTTCCCTGCACAGACTCTGACATGCGAACTCTACCTCGAGGCAGGCATTCGTGGCTGCGAAATCGGCTACATACTCGCCGACCGCGACCCTGTAACACGCGAAAACCGCTTCGGAGGTCTCGACCTGCTCCGTCTGTGCATCGCTCGTCGCGTTTACACAGACAACCACATGGACGTTATCGCAGCAGCGCTGAAGAACGTTTACGACCGTCGTAACGAAATCACACGCGGTGTTGCCATCGAGTGGGAAGCACCTCTGATGCGCCACTTCACAGTACAGCTGAAGCGTCTCGGATAATATTCGCTATTAGAAACAAAAACGTCGGAACAGTCATTGCTCCGACGTTTTTGTTATATATATGCCTGCGGCTCACACCGTTGTCTTCCTTATGCGCACACTGTAGTAGGTAATCACGGCAAACATAGTTGCTACCAGGCACCACATGACTATGACGTAAGCAAACGAATTGCTGACAATCATCTGAACGATGTCTACAAACAGCAGCGCAATGATGATGCAGATAATGCGCAACATCCTGACAGCCATAGCAATATGCACAGGCTTCGTTACCTTCACGGGCAGATTCATGAAGCGCGGACGGTAAGCCGAAAAAAGCAAAAGGGCAGTAGTCAGCGTGCCGATGATGCCGAGAAACCACAGTGTGTGCTTGCTCCCAAAGCCGTCGGCATTGCCCGTCATGTCGAAATGTGTTGGTATCCAGTCGGGCAAATCCTTGAAGTAGTAAGCGATGAGAGCCCACATGACGACGATAATTACAGCTGCCACACACTCGAAGATGGTGCCTTCCGTAGTGCGGTAAACACGCACGTCGGACATGTTTTTGTTGACTTTTATATCAAAAACCTTGTACAGTATGTTCAAAAAAACGTTCATAGCTGTTCCTCCTGCGGGGCTTTTTCGTTGTCGTTGGTCTTCTTTTTCTTCGGCAGACGTCCGCTTTTGCGCAGTGCCTCGTTGATAATCCACTGCAGCTGCCCATTGGTCGACCTGAACTCGTCAGCTGCCCACGCCTCAATGGCTGACATCGTGTCTTGATCAATGCGCAATATGAAACTCTTGGTCTTTTTCATCTGCGGTAATTTCTGCTGTAAAACGATTGAAAATTAACAATATTAATGGTTCAGAGTACCCGTGTTAACAACCGGCTGGGCATTGTCGTCGCCGCAGAGAACAACGAGCAAATTGCTCACCATTGCTGCCTTCTTGTCGTCGTCGAGCTCAACAATTTCTTCCTCCGACAGCTTGTTGAGAGCCATTTTCACCATGCTTACGGCGCCTTCCACTATCTTCTCGCGTGCAGTGATGATAGCCGCAGCCTGCTGACGACGCAGCATGACGGCAGCAATCTCTGGTGCGTAAGCCAGATAGTTGATGCGTGCCTCAACGATTTCTATACCTGCCATCATCAGACGTTCCTGCAATTTAGCCTCCAGTTCGCGGTTAATCTCGTCGCCACCGCTGCGAAGCGTAATCTCGTCAGACTTCATTTCAGTGTTGTCGTAGGCGTACTGGCTTGCCACTTGGCGAAGGGCAGAGTCGCCCTGAATCTTTACGAAGTTCTCGAATGCAGACATCAGTCCAACCGTACCTGTACCGATGCTCACTTCTTCCTTACCAGCCGAGTTGGTCTTGGCAATGGTCTGCGAGTCGATTTCAAATATAGCTTTGTATGTGTCCTTAAGTTTCCAGACGATAACCATGCCAATCATGACCGGATTGCCTGTCTTGTCGTTCACCTTTATAGGTGCAGCGTCGAGGTTACGGGCACGCTGTGTCAGCTTCTTTGCAGACAGGAAAGGGTTAACCCACGAGTATCCTGTGCGTCTAAACGTACCTTTATAGTTGCCGAAGAATGTCATTACGCACACTTCGCCTGGCTCCAGGACGATGAAACCAAACCAGATGAACAGCGTAGCTATCAAGCCGATGATGCCATAGATAAACCACATGTTTCCTAAAATAATGCTCATAACGATTGTGGCGATGCTTGCCAGCGTGAGCAGCAGGTTGACTGTCAGTACAAGGAAGCCGTTGATGGTCATCCCATTGAATGAAAATTCTTTTGTTTCCATACCTAATTGGGTTTTAGTTAAGTTGTGTCTTGTTATTATTATGATATTATTTTGATATTACAAAATTATAGTTTTCAGATGAAACAAAATATGTTTAGCAGTCAATATTATGGTATGTTAACGAGTGCATGGGCATAATTAACATATTAATACATAAAAGTCGCTCCTTCCATGTGTTGTGTTTCCATGAAAGGAGCGACCTGTATGCTTACTCCGCCGACTATGTAGCAGCCTCGCGTATATAGGCGAATAGTCTTGCGTATGTATGCAGATTATCTTGCGTATATAGGCGAATAGTCTTGCGTATGTATGCAGATTGACTCGTGTTTATTCCAAAATTTGCTTTGCGTGGTCCTTAACTTTTATCTCTTTCGGTCCGATAATTCGTTCCACGATGCCTGCCTCAGAAATCACGAATGTAGTCCTGAACACACCCATGTATGTCCGTCCATACATTTTCTTCTCTCCCCAGACGCCAAAAGCCTCAACCAGCTTGTGGTCAGTATCGGCAATCAGTGGGAACGGCAGCGAGTGTTTCTCTATAAACTTCTGGTGTTTGTTCTCGTCGTCTACACTCACTCCAACCACAGCATAGCCCATGTCGAGAAACCGCTCGTAGTTGTCGCGCAGGTTGCAAGCCTCGTTGGTGCATCCTGGAGTCATGTCTTTCGGATAGAAATACAGGACTAATTTCTTTCCGGCAAAGTCGCTCAGCTTGAGTTCGTTGCCATTTTGGTCGCGCCCTAACAGTTCGGGGCATTTATCTCCGATGTTCATAATTTTGAAATTTAGATTACTTTTTATGTTTTATACTTATACTATTCTATTTGCAAAAGTACGTATTTATGGTTGAATATGCAAATATATCAGGTCAAGTATTACTGCACGGATAGTGAAAGTATGGCAAATTAGTGTTGCATAGCTTTCATATTATTAATAAAAATGCTAACTTTGCAGCCGTCTGAGGCTGTTTTTGTCTCAGAAAAATATATCGTAAGAACAGCATTATGAATAACAACACTCATTTCAGACACACCAAGAGAAGCCTGCTATCAGCATTGTTGTGCTGCCTGTGCATGCTTGCCAGTGCTCAGCAACCACTGAAAAACAAGATAGATTCCATCATACAGACAAAGAAAGAAAAGGCAGACAGTCTCTACAGACACGTAGACAGCCTGGCTAAGGAGCATCGTGTGATAGAACGCATAGACAGCGTTATCGACAAGAAACACGCTAAGGACAATTTCGACCCCAAGTATATCGTACGCTCGAAAGCACGTTGGACTCTGAAAGCACGCCTGAACGTGTCGGGCGCACATCTCTCTACGAGCAGTGTGGATGATGGTATCAAGACGACAACCGACATGGATGCTGACCTCAAGACTACCATCAGCTTTGCCGTATCATACAGAGGCTTCTCGCTCGGACTGGGTGTTAACCCTGTGAAAATATTTAAAAAGAGCAGCGACATGGAGCTTAATTTCAATTCGTATGGCGCAAAATTAGGCTTCGACATAACTTTTCAGCGTGCCAACAGTTTTAAGGGAACGGCAAAGTCGGGCGACGCGGAGATTAAACTGGCAAAGGGATTTGTACGCCAGACTATGTTTACCGTCAATTCTTACTATGCTTTCAACAACAAGCGGTTCTCCTATGCGGCTGCATTCAGCCAGACTTTCGACCAGAAGAAGTCAGCCGGCAGTTTCCTCGTCGGTATCTCATACATGGCAAGCAAAACTACAACCGAAGGCGACAAGGACTACAACATATCGCCGATGCGACTTTACATGGGACACTTGGGCGTTGGTGTGGGCTATGGATACAACTTTGTCATCAAGGACAAGTGGCTCATCCATGTCTCAACGCTGCCTACTCTTGTCGTCATCAACCGCGACAACGTAACAATAGACGGCAACAAGGAGAAAATGCCATACTATTTCCCATCGATAATAAACACCGGACACATTGCTGCAATACGCTATTTCAAGAACTATTTTGCAGGCATAACAGCCGTGATAAACACGTCGTCGATAGGTCGCAGCGACCATTTGCAGTTCGTACACACCAAGTGGAGAACTCGACTGGTATTTGGCATACGACTCTAATCCGCACCCTTTTGTCTGCATCAACACTACAGCAACACTGCATTTATGAACAAAAACATACTCCGACTTGCCGTTCCGTCTATAGTGAGCAATATAACCGTGCCGCTGCTCGGACTCGTCGACCTTGCCATCGTTGGGCATATCGGCGATGCGCGCATGATTGGAGCAATAGCAGTGGGCAGCATGCTTTTCAATCTTGTTTACTGGGTGTTCGGTTTTTTGCGCATGGGAACGAGCGGACTGACGGCTCAGGCTTATGGCGCAGGCAACAACAGTGAGTTGGAACTGCTGTTGCGCAGAACCGTGTTGATTGGTTTTGGCGTGGCTGGAGCCATGCTTTTGCTTCAGAAACCGCTGCTCTCGCTGACAATGCTGACAGTGAGTCCGGAGCCCGACGTAGCAGAACTCGTGCACACATATTATAATATATGTATATGGGGCGCGCCTGCCGTGCTTGTCAGCAATGGCTTGATGGGTTGGTTTATAGGCATGCAGAATACGCGAACGCCTATGTTTGTTGCTATCGTCCAGAACATATCAAACATTCTTCTGAGCCTTTTGCTTGTGTTTTTGTTCGGAATGCAGCTGAAGGGAGTTGCCGCTGGAACGCTCATAGCACAGTATGTGGGACTGGCAGCCACAGTCTTTTTCCTCAGAAAGGAAGCCCGCAAGCATGGTCTGTGCCTGTCGGCGACACAGCGGGACAGTGCTGTTTCAGCAGACAGTACCGGCGAATCGACAGCCAAAGGGTGGGGCACGATGTTCCGAGTAAACCGCGACATATTCCTGCGCACGCTTTGCCTCGTGGGTGTCAATCTCTATTTCCTTTCTATGGGAGCACGCAGTGGGGCAACGGTGCTTGCCGTCAACACTCTGCTTATGGAGTTCTACATCCTGTTTTCGTTCATTCTCGACGGCTTTGCCTTTGCCGGTGAGGCTCTCGGAGGGCGCTACTGGGGTGCCGGAGAGAAGGCTTTGTTTGCCGAAACAGTGAAAATGCTCTTCGTGTGGGGACTTGGAATGACGCTCATGTTCACTATTTTATATATATTCTGCGGACATCTGATAGTGTCGTTGCTGACGAGCGACATGAGCGTTGTCGATGCTTCGCGTCAGTATATGTCGTGGACGTGGCTCATACCGTTGGCTGGCGTAGCCGCATTTGTGTGGGACGGCATTTATATCGGCATAACGGCAACGCGCGGAATGTTGCTGTCGGCTATTGTTTCGGCAGTTTTTTTCTTTGTCATAGACCATTTTCTGCATCCTTATTACGGCAATCACGCGCTGTGGATGTCGTTTCTTGTCTTTCTTGCCATGCGCGGAATAATGCAGACAATCATCTATTTCTTGCGTTTGGCGCCGAGCAGATAGTGTCCCAAGAAGTCGCTGTGGCGGATGATGCGGCTGATGAGCAGGCAGAAAGCAATGATGACTGCTGAGAGCAGCAGCGTTGCCAAGAGTTCGAGGATGAGCATGTCGTTCTTGAAAGCCCAGCTGCGCAGCGACGGAATATTTGGCAACAGGAAGTAGTGCAGCAGGTAGATGTCGAGTGTATGCCTGCCCGTATAGCGCATGGCGCGTGCTATCTGGTTGTCGCTGTCGAAGAAATTGCGGTAGTAGTAGAATATGGAGAAGACGAGAAAGAGCCCGAGATAGCGCACCAGATACTCGTAGTTGAGCATCACGAGCAGCGATTTCTTGTCAAGATGATAGCGCCATGCTATGATGCTGCATGCCGTAAATCCGAGCAGCAGGATGGTTTTCGTTGCGTCGTGGCTTATTATCTGTTCAAACTTGTGCCAGTATTTCCGGCAGAGTACGCCTGCCACGAAAAATTCAAAATAGTTTGCCACCTTGTCGAAGCACAGCAGCGGGTGTATGCCCAGTGTACGGTCGCCTTGCCTGACGCCTATGCCGTATGCCACAGCGCCTGCTATGGCTATGATGACAAGCGCTATGTTTTGTGCGTAGGGCTTGCAGCAGCGTGTCAGCAGGGCAGACGTGAAGTAGAGGAAGAACATATAGAACAGTGCTATCGTAAACCAGTAGCCGCTTGGTCCCTTGTCTATGAACATGCCTATGGGCTTGTTCTGGCAGGCAACGTAGAACAGGTGGAAGAATAACAGGGTAGGGATAATCTGCACGACGGCTTTCTTGCGCATCACTTTGAGGTATCTCTGCCAGTCGATGTCGACAGACTTGTAGACGATAAATCCGCTGATGAAGAAGAACATCGGCATGCGGAAGTGTACGAACAGCATTCCGAAGATGGTGTGTACGAAGCTGATGTTGTAGCTGTAGTATTCCACGTGGCAGTAGACAACGAGCAGCATCGTCAGTCCCCTGATGGCATCTATGTATCCTATACGTTGTGTCGGCATATCTTTTTTGTAAAGTAATTCGCCTGCAAAGTTACGCTTTTCATTTCTAATTTCAAAGGTTTGCGCGTCTTATTGCGTGCCGTCGGTGCCAATAAAACCCTGTTGTGTTGTGTGGTTTGAAAATGTTTCTTACCTTTGCAGCGGTTTATAATGCAATTTTTTCATCATGCTTGTACTTTCAGTAATCATAATATACTTCGTCGTTCTGCTCATTGTTGGCAGCATGACAAAGGGAAAAGCCGACAATCAGTCGTTCTATCGCGGCGAGCGTCGTTCGTCGTGGCAGCTCGTGGCATTCGGAATGATAGGCGCATCGGTGTCGGGCGTAACGTTTGTGTCGGTGCCTGGCATGGTCATGCACGCCGACATGACCTACCTGCAGATGTGCATGGGCTTCATACTCGGCTATTTCCTCGTGGCATTCATACTTCTGCCGGTCTACTACAGGCTAAACCTGACGACCATATATTCATATCTCGACACGCGTTTCGGCAGGCGTTCGCGGCTCACGGGAGCGTGGTTCTTCCTCTTGTCGAAGATAGCCTCTACGGCGGTGAAGTTCTATATAGCCTGCTTTATCGTCTACAGCGTCGTGTCGTCGTTTGCTCCGTCGGCTTTCATGTCGCGCTTCGGCTTTGTCGTGGTGGCTGTAGCTATGGTAGTGCTCGTGTGGCTCTATTCGCGGCAGGGCGGCATACGCACGCTCGTGTGGACCGATACGGTGCAGACAACATGCATGCTTGCAGCCCTCGTGCTGATAATCGTCAGCGTCGTCGGCGAGCTCGGAATGTCGTTCGGAGAAGCCATGACGGCAGTGGCGGGCGACAGCCATAGTCGCGTGTTTGTCTTCGACGACTGGATGTCGCGGCAAAACTTCTGGAAACAGTTTGTCAGCGGCGCTTTCGTGGTAGTCGTCATGACGGGGCTCGACCAAGACATGATGCAGAAAAACCTGACGTGCAAGTCGCTGCGCGAGGCTCAGAAAGACATGTGCACCTACGGCTTTGCCTTCCTGCCAGCCAACGCCCTGTTTCTCGTGCTCGGCGTTCTGCTGCTGATGCTGGCACAAAAGCAGGGCATAGCCATGCCTGCAAAGGGCGACGAACTGCTGCCTATGTTCGCTGCTACGGGCAGGCTGGGGCAGTTGCCTATGGCACTTTTCCTGCTCGGCATCATAGCGGCATCGTTCTCGTCGGCAGACTCGGCACTGACGGCACTCACGACGTCATACTGCGTAGACGTGAAAGGCAAGACCGACGACGAGCGTCTGCGCCGCCGCACGCATATTGTCATGGCTGTCGTGCTTGTCGTGGCAATGATAATTTTCCATGCCGTCAATTCCACGAGCGTCATCGATGCCATATACATCATGGTCAGCTACACCTATGGACCGCTGCTCGGACTCTTTGCCTACGGGCTGTTCACACGGCGCGCCGTCTGCGACCGATGCGTGCCCTGCATAGCCATAGCCTCGCCGCTGCTGTGCTATGCCGTCGACAGCGTGTCGGCAAGCGCTTTCGGCTACAAGTTCGGCTACGAGCTGCTGCTGCTCAACGGCACGCTGACCTTCGTCGGTCTGCTGCTCACATCACGCATCAGCCGCAACTGAAACCTGACCATCGCAGAACAAAAACACTAATCAATTTTCGCCCATTTACCCTCGCGAGAATGTCCGCGAAAGTCGTTCCCGAAATCTGAGGGGCAAAATACGCCCATATTTCGCGTGCATCCGCAATTACCTGACAGTCAGTTTGTTATTGCGAAATGTAAGCCTTTTGTGCAAGAAATCTATATGTTAAAATTGTCAAAGAGCATGTTTGACAATGTCAAACACACTGTTTGAGGATGCCAAACATAGTGTTTGGGACTCTCAGACACAATGTTTCGCAAGCCAAAATACGCAAATAAGCGCCTCAAACATACTCTTTGACAATTTTAACACTTATCGCCGACCTCAAAATTAACACAATTTTGCACTTTCAGCACCTGTTCCGCATCTATTTTGCAACATTTTCCCTGTCAAAAATTTTCATCATTTTCCGCCCTCAGACAAAATTCCGTTCACTTTGGCACACTTTTTGCTGCAACTTCATCAATAACAAAAAAATATCCCCAATATTTTCGTTTATAACAAACAAAATCACTATTCTCCGACACATTTAATGACGGAGACATGTCGGAGACAAAACTATCTGAGCATCAGTGAAGTAACTATATCTTGTCATAGAGTCTCCGGCAATAATATACAAATAAATGTCGGAGATATAGCAGATAAGTCAGCGTGTTGACAAGAACTATAAGGGAATTGCCATACAGAATGGCTGTAAGTATGTGGCAAGGTAGTGTGCGCATTTGCGCAGGACGGCAATAAAAAAGAGAGGATTGACTTTCTGGCATGTAAGCCAGTGTCAGTCCTCTCTTTACGTTTATCTATCGGCAGAGTAGCCTATAGAAAATTATTGGTTGTTCTGCAGGAATCGCTCTGCTTCCATTGCAGCCTTGCATCCCGATGCTGCTGCCACGATAGCCTGACGATAGTCTGGGTCGGCACAGTCGCCTGCTGCAAACACGCCCGGCACGTTTGTTCGTGGGCTGTTGCCTTCGGTCTTGATGTATCCGGTCTCGTCGCGGTCTATATATTCGGCAAAGATATCGGTGTTAGGCTTGTGTCCTATGGCAAGGAAGAAGCCGTCGATAGGCAGGTCGTAGCGTTCCTCATCGGGCTCGCCCTTGCGCTTTACGAGGTGAGCGCCCTCAACGCCGTTCTCGCCGTAGAGTCCTACTGTGTTGTGCTCGAACAGCACTTCGATGTTCTCTTTCTCCTTTACGCGCTGCTGCATAACGTCTGATGCGCGCAGGAAAGGCTTGCGCACGATGAGATATACTTTCTTAGCGAGGCTTGCGAGATAGAGAGCCTCTTCGCAGGCAGTGTCGCCGCCGCCCACAACGGCTACGGTGCGCTTGCGATAGAAGAAGCCGTCGCACGTTGCACAGGCAGAGACACCCTGTCCGTTGTATTTCTTCTCGTCGTCGAGACCCAAGTATTTTGCCGATGCTCCGGTGGCTATGATGACAGTGTCAGCCTCTATTTCCACGTTGCGGTCGGTCGTAACGATGAATGGTCGCTTAGAGAAGTCAACCTTAGTGATTTCTCCGTCGCGTATGTCGGCGCCGAAACGCTCAGCCTGCTGGCGTATGTCCATCATCATCTGGTTGCCGTCTACGCCTTCGGGATAGCCCGGAAAGTTCTCTACTACTGTTGTCTGTGTGAGCTGTCCGCCCATTTGCATGCCGCAATATTCTACAGGATTGAGGTTAGCGCGCGATGCGTATATGGCAGCAGTATAGCCTGCGGGACCGCTGCCGATGATGAGACAGCGTACATGTTCGCGTTCCATATATGTTAGTCTTTTAGAAGTTCGATAATCTGTTTTTCTATTTCTTCAATCTTGGCGGTAGGCTCGAAGCGTGCAACAACCTGTCCCTTCTTGTTGATAAGGAATTTTGTGAAGTTCCACTTGATGTCAGCCTTTTCCTTGTATTCAGGGTCTTCCTTAGCCAGCATCTCGTCGAGCAGGTGAGCGATAGGATGGTCCATGTCCCAGCCTGCAAAGCCTTTCTGCTCTTTCAGGAACTTGAACAGTGGGTCTGCATCGTCGCCGTTGACCTTAACTTTCTTGAATCGTGGGAACTCTGTGCCGTAGTTCAGCTTGCAGAACTCGTGTATAGACTCGTCGGTGCCGGGAGCCTGCTGTCCGAACTGGTTGCAAGGGAAGTCGAGAATTTCAAATCCTTCCTTGTGGTGGCGTTTATACAGTTGCTCAAGTTCCTCATACTGCGGTGTGAAGCCACACTTCGTAGCTGTGTTAACTATGAGCAGAACCTCGTTAGCATACTCTTTCAGCGACACGTTGCCGCCTTTCCTGTCTTTGACAGTAAATTCATAAACAGTCTTCATTGTCTTGTTTTCTTTCTTTTTATGTTTGTTACTTATGTTGTTTGCAAATGCCATCAAGCCTACGGTTGCAGTAAGGCAGACAGCCAGAATAATAATTTTCTTCATATTGTTTTATGTTGGTTTATCTTTTGCAAAGATACAAAAAAACTTTTAAACAGTATATCTGTTTGCAATTATTATGATTTTTGTTTTCCAAAGTCAATCGCCTTGTATAAGTTGCGGCAGACTTTTTTAGGGAAATCCCTATGTAATAATATGAAAATCACGCTTGCCTATATGGTTTTTATTTGTACCTTTGCATCGTGAGATGAAAACATTGTCAGACAGACAAGCATGGAACAACAAATAAACAACGAATATTATGATGAAGAAAATTTACAACTTGCTGATGATAGCCGTCGTAGCACTGACGGCATCGACGCTTGCCGGCTGTGATGCCGACGACAATGAGGTTATTGCCTACACGCTGGAAGGAACGTGGCAAGGAAAAATGTATATCACGGAGGAATGGAGTGGGAGAGTGTATAACTCTACATACTCTGTCATAGAGTTCTCTAAAGACCCATACCGCTATGCCAAAGGCGAAGGCTACTGGGTGGACTACTACAGCAATGCGCCGTGGGACTACGTGGCAAACCATATTACGTGGGAAGTTAGAAACAGCATAATATATGTGCATTTCTACGAGGAAGGTGCCGACGTGGAAATATTCGACTACTATCTTGAAGATGACTATTTCGTAGGCACAATGTACGACGGATACAATTATGTTGACTTCAAGTTGTACCACACACATTCTCCACGTTGGGATGACTACTACTATGGCTTCGACGACTACTACTGGAGCAACGGAGCAAACTTCGACAGCACTGACGACAAGGCGTTCCACGCACCGATGAAGATAGAAAAGCCGGTTAGAAGACTGATGGCTAAATAGGATAAAACCTGCATAGCGAAACATGGGGCATGCTGCTGACAGCGTGCCCCATGTCGTTTATGACAGTCGTAGTGAAACTATTTAATTCCCCACGATTGAGGATAAACATTGCGTTCAACCTTGTATTCTATGTCGTCGGGCAGATTGCAGAAAAAGTCGATGCCCGTCATAGACTCCAGTCGGTCGATGCTTATTACATATTTTGAAAGTGCATCATTCTTCCTCGACTCGTTGGTGTGCTCAATCCAGAAAGCCATAGCCTTGTAGCCCTCAGTGTTCTTGCACAGCACAGCCATGAAGAAATATTTAGGAACGACGAGACCTTTATTAGAATACATCAATATCTGTTCCTCCTTGTCAATGGTGCCGCCCTTGCATATATACAGCGTGTCGCGGAAACTGTCCCTGTTCCATCTGCGCACTTGTCCCTCCATATCAGCCCATATACCTGCATTGAAAGCGTTGTACTGTGGCTGCATGTTAGACAGATAGAATGTCTGTTCGTTGACTTCGCGTGAACACATACGGTCTTGCGATGCACAGATGTGCCCCCTGTCGAAGCCGTCGCCTACATGGTCGTAAAGTGTTACGTTGTACATGTCAGGGATGTCACGGTCTTCCTGAAACGGGTCGCCGTTCCACGAAGTGCTGTACCAGTTGTTACGACTCCAGTTTGACACGTTGTTGCCTTTGTGCATCTCGTAGCAAGTCCAACGCTGGGCACGCTTCTGGCAGTCCCATTCTATTGAGTAGTTTATGCCGTATTGTGCTGTGCTGTGAACGATTATAAGATTGTTGTCGTCACCTTTTACACGTGGAAACTCTAAAAGTCGCAGTTCCTCGCGCGTATTCGGATTGGCATTGGCATTGTTTGACTGCATTGACGATGAGCCGCTGCCACTTGTGCCATTATCATCGTCGCCACAGGCTGCAAGCATGACTGTTGCCACAGCCAACATAGGGATGATGCGCAGTGTGGCTAAATGGCGACGAATGATGTCGTTTATAAATTTCATAATAAAGTATGTTTCATTAAATGGTAATAAAAAAAGTGTGCAAGAAGCGCATATGCAACTACGCATCTAAACACACCTTAATTCTTCAGATATAGCGTCAGGCATAGGTATTATGCCTTACCGCTTATATGTTGTTACTTCTTAATCTTACCGTAACGGTTCATGAAGCGGTCAACACGACCTGCTGTATCGACAAGCTTGTTCTTTCCTGTGTAGAAAGGATGTGATGAGCTTGAGATTTCGACTTTAACCACTGGGTAAGTTTCGCCTTCAAATTCTACTGTCTCTGTTGTTTTCGCTGTAGACTTTGTAAGGAACATATCGCCGTTGGACATATCTCTGAATACGACGGGGCGATAGTTTTCTGGATGAATACCTTTTTTCATTTTGTTTTAAATATTGAAGTAATTATAAATTATGTGTTATGTCTATATAACTAACAGGCTGCAAAAGTACAAAGAATTTTGCAGCCTGCCAAATATTTTGTTGTTTTTTTGTTATTATGGTTTTGTACCATATGTCTGTCCGTTAACCTCTGCATACTTGAGGGAGGTCAAGGCGCGCGTGCCATACTGAGCAGCGAGATTGCCAGTGAGCAATATACTATTGCCAATCATATGAGGATTGTCTTTCAGGTTGAGTCCAGTGCGCAATATGCCGCGTGGCAACTGAACGACGATACAATTCTTTGCGTCGGTTTCGTTAGGTGTTGATGCAATCATGAAGTTGAGGTTTGTTGCATTGTCAGCACCGAAGACGGCAGTAGATATATTGTCGCCAGCTACGTAGCCGACGATAAATCCACGAATCCATGCATCTTCAGCATCGCCAATCTGCAAGGCAGTTGTTACATCTATAGGGTTCTCGTAGCTGCCGGCATCTACTTTTTCCGGCTCATTGGTGTCTTTGCCGTTGAGCAGAACAATATAGCCGCCCTGCGCCATCTCTGGCGTGTTGCCCTGATACAGCATGAGCTTGCCAACTACAACAACTTCGTCGCCAACCTTTATCTCTGATGCAGAGGTAAACTTCACGTTGCCTAATGAATATCCACGGAATATGGTCAGGTTGTTGTTTGTATTGTCTGCATCGGTAATGTCGTATGTGGCATTGCCGTAAGAGCCTGTATCTATTTCCTTGATAGAGGCAATCTTACCCTTTACATATACTTCCTTGTCGAGACCAACACCAGCATAGATGTAGTTCAGTGCAGCTACGACATTGAAAGGATCAGCCTGTGTGCCTGTACCCTTTGGCGTACCGTCTATTGTTGGAGCAACAGACTCGCCACCGGCGCTCTTGCCATTGAGAGAGTAGACAAATGCTTTGTTCTGCTGAGTTTCGAGGGTTCCGTTATAGTTGGTTACCCTACCGCAGATTATTACTTCGTCTCCAATTTCGAGCAAGTCGCCTTCTGTATATTTCTTGTTGCCGAGATACATTGCGCGGTAAATGTAGAACTGCTGATTTGTTGTACCATCTTCAGAGATGTAGAACGTAGCATTTCCAAATTGAGTAGAGAACTGTTCCCTTATTGAAACAACTTTACCTTTTATGTAAATGTCTCTGTCGCTTTCCTGTCCAGACTCCAACTGCTGGGTAAATTCTATAGCTCCAGCTGCATTGAATGGATTGTCGAGAGTACCATCGCCTGTTGGCTCATAGGTTGTTTCAGATTTGTTGTCGCTTTCGTCTGGCATGCCGTAAGGTGCCGGCACGTCTTCACAACTTGTAAATGTCATGGCAGATACAGCCACAGCAAACAATGAATAAATAATCTTCTTCATATTGTTATTCTTTTTATTTTATTACTACGTTTTTTATTTCCCAAGTAGCAGAGCCATTTGAGGTGCTTGTATATCGGAATGCCACGTGGACATTGTTGTGTCCTGCTGCATCCTTGAATGGGATTTCAACTGTCTTGAAGTCCCAGTTGCTGCCGTCAGGCCACTGGTCGTCAGACAGTGATAGTTCTTTCCACTGACTGGATTCTATCCTGTCGCCATCCTTATATTCAGTTGAATACATGACATGCAGGGCGGAAATGTCTCCATATCTGCGGGCATGGTCAAACATCAGCATTGCGTCTGCAACGTTTGACATGTCAATAGAAGGACTGATGAGCCAGCTTTCTGATTCCAGGTTTTGGCTATTTACGAAAGCTGTTGCCTTCATTCCGTATCTTGCATCAAATTTCCATACATACTCAAGTCCGTCGGAGAGGAGTACGTCTACAATGCTGAAGTCGCCCTGACCTTCGCTAAACGATTCAGAGAATATAGCTTCTGCCTCTTTCTCGGCAGGCTTGATGTCGTTGATAGAGCGCAGGAGTATCTGCCATGTGTTGTTGTATCGGGTGAAGATACCAACTACATCAACAGGTTCCTGTGGCATTATGTTACCAGCAAACTGTGCGTAAACGCTGGTGCGCAGTACGAGACTGCTGCTGCCGATACCCTTAAATGACCTGTTGGCTGCATTAGCCGTAAGCGTAACGCTGCCGTCGCGTGGCGCATAGGTCGCGCTGCCGTCGGCTTCCGCGAGTGTTACGTTCTTCAGTTTCATCAGTTTTCCGCAGTTGTCAGCCAGATAATTTGAGTTGCTGATACTGTTGATGTCAAATTCTTCCGGTTCGATTCTTGAGGCATCTGGGGTGCCGATGAGTGTATAGTGCTTTTCCCACTCATATCGACTCAGACGTCCTATAGACTGTGAACCATAGTTGGAAGAACTTGGATTGGTGTTGGTATAGACACCTCCAACCTCTGGCATCTGTCCGTAGCCTCCTATCATCAGTCCTTTAAGGTCTACGAGGATTTCCTGTCCTTCTACCATCGTAGAGAACAGGTTAGGAGCTGTTATGCAAATCAGCAGGGCTCCGGTTTCATCCTGTACGCTTATCTGTCCGTAGATGTTGCTTTCTATGTCATTGCCTGTAACAACTGCCTGTATCTGAATGTCTTCATCTATCAGTTTCATTCCGTTGCCTTTGATGACAGACTGATATTTTTCTTTCAGTTGTTTAATGGTAATGAGGTTTGTGTAAACAGGTTCTTTCTGCGAGCCTGTATTCTCTATGTCTGCGTAGTCTTCACCCATACATGATGCAAAGAGTATGCAAACAAGTGCTAATATGCTATATTTAAAGTCTTTCATATCGTTGATGGGTTTTAGAATCTGTAAATTACGTTTAACATACCATTAGTACCCCAGATGTATTGTTTCACTGGGTTAGCAGAGAATTTGTAGACACGCTCGCTTGTCGGTGCAAGAGTCTGGATGTTGAAAGAGTTGTCGGCGCGTGTCTGCTCATATCCCCATGTAACAATGTTTGTGTTGTTGAGGATGTTAGTTACCATAAGCTGAACATACAGGCTGCCATATTTGAGTCGTATGTTTCTTCCGATAGAGCCGTCGAGCATAAATCCGCCATGACCTTTCTCCTGTGCAATGGCATCGTAGTTGATGTTTCCTTCGTTGTCGAAGACACCTCCGAATACCTGTTGACGTGAGTTGAGGTATGAGCTGTATCGTGTGTTTGGCGCGTATGACAGGTAGATACGGTCGTACCAGTTCAAGTTCAGTCGCAGCGACCATCCGTTCTTGTAGTAGTCGAGTCCTGCACTTGCTGCTGTCAGTGGTGTACCGTTCTCGCGCATACCTTTATTATATACTATGTCGTCGGTATAGCTTGCCTGAGTAGCATTGAGGTAGCGAACATTTGCATTGTTTATGTTCTTAGCCTCGCTGATAGTACCGATAAGGTTGAACTTCAGTCCTGATGTTATCTTGAAACGTAGTCCTCCTTCAAGTCCGTAGTATGCTTTTTTTATATTTGTCAGACTTGCGTATGTGAATGCACCGGCATCGTCGGCGTAGAATGCGCGCCACTCTGTAACGTTGCTTAGGTGGTTATAGTATGCGCTGATGTTCACGTCAACGATTGAAGATTTCAGCTGGTATGCTATTTCGCTGCTGAATATTCTTTCGTTGCGCAGATTGTTTACGAAGTCATTGTTCATTTCCGGTGATATGAATGCTTCAGAAGCCTGTGGCGAGCGAAGTTCATATCCTGCACCTATATTGATGACTTGGCTGCGGCCAATAGGCATGTCTGCATTGAACTTGAGTCCACCGTTAAGGAATTTGGCAGTCTTGCCCTTGCCGTAAGAGTTGTCTGCAAACAGTCCGTTGCGCATGTAGCCCTGTCGGCGCATGTCATCGTAGTTCAGTTTGCCGGCAACGGTGTAGTGCAGTTTCCCGAACTGTTCCGAATAGTTTGCCCAGAGCTGTGCCTTGCGTACGCGGATGGCATAGTCGAAACCATATTTGTCGCCTTCGTACACCAGTCTGCCTGCATTGTTTGGTCCTGCTGTGTTGAGGTCGTACTGTATTTTCGGGCTCTCAGGTCCGTAGGTTGTCATGGCGTATGAGTTTATGTTGTGCAGGCTGTTGCCGCCGAGCATGTCGTGCAGTGTCTGGTAGTGTCTGCCTGTGTTCTGTGCAATCTGGAAACCGAAGTTGAGAGATTTCTTGTTGTCAATCCTTGTGTTCAGTGCAGAACTCAGTGCAACAGTAGTATGGTTGTCGTGCTGGCGCAGCTGGAAGTACAGCAGGTCTATGCCCTGTCGTGCTGCTTCACGGTTTGCGTCATATAGCGATGCCCAGTTTATCTGTTGGTTTGCCTTGTCAGATGTCCAGTAGTCGTATGCTGTCTGCCAGTCTGCCAGCGAATATGGGTTGTTGTATATGTGTCCTTGAGTCCATACTTCATAGAAGTTACTCGGCAGTTTCTTGTAGTTGTCCGGACGTGGGTTTTCGGCAGAGTTCTGATATGTCAGTCGAGTGCGGCTGTACATGGCATATTTGCCGAACAAGCTTGTTGTCAGCTTCATCTTCTTGTTTATTTCCCAGTCCCATGTAGCAATGGCTGTTGGTGCAAAGTCGTTGATGATGCGTGCGTTACGCTTGTGTCCGTTGTGATATCCCCAGTTAGGGTTATAGTGCCTGTTGTTTGTCAGCCAGTAAACCTCGTCTGTCGATGAGCCAGCTCCAGCGCGCTCGGTTGGGTTACCCCATGTAGCCACAGACAGTGAGTGTCCGTTGTTCCACATCTTCTGCACGCCGAAGTAGTATGACAGTGCGTTGTAGAATGTTCCTTCCACATATCCTCCGTTCGACCACCTGTAGGTAGCGTTGGCTGCAAAAGCCCATCCCTTGTTGTTGAATCCCGAACCGTAGGTGTACATGGCGCGTGCAACATAGTTGTTGTTGTTTCCTCCGCTCAGCGTCAGGCTGTGTCCGTTTCTCATGTTGCTTGCGCGGAAGTTGTGGATGTTGGTACCTGCCATGCTCGTCAGACCGTTGCTGTTGTCCTCGAACGGAAGTATGTAGCTGCCGTTGTTGGTCAGTCGGTTGAGTCCTCCCACCATAGAATAGCGGAACTGTCCGCTCTCGAGGTCGTTGACTTGCACTCCGTTGATGTAGACGTCGTTATACTTCTGGTGTAAGGCACGATATCGGAATCTTACAGGACTGAAAAGAAATCCGCCTGCCTGAGAAGCATAGACATTGCTGTTAGAATTGAGGATGATAACGTTTTCAGATGTTGCATCGTCTTCTTCTAACTGTTCTTCTGTAAATGTGAATGCCGCATCATCTAAAGATGTGGTTTTTTGCTCGCTGCCTTGTGGTGTCTGGGCTGTTGCCCAAGAACAGATGCAGAGAGCTATCACAGACAATGTTAGCTTTTTATGCATAATATTTGATAGTTAATTTTTTATCGTATCTCTATTAATATTAATATGTATATACACTGTCAGATGAGAGTGATAAGGTTGCAAAGTAACAAAAAAAAAATAGAAAATAAAAATTTATAGTTATTTTTTATGCAGAAAATTCTAATTTGTCAAATAAAATGTCGAAATTTGCAGCATAATAATAACTCTGATATGAAAAAAATATTTTTATTAGTAGTTGCAGCATGCCTGTTGTTTGGAATACGGGCAATGTCGCAGGGACGTAAACTCAATGTTTATGGTATTGGTTTTTACAATCTTGAAAACCTTTTCGATACTTGTCATGATGAGGGAAAGAATGACTATGAGTATTTGCCAGGTGGTACGAACAAATGGAATGGCTTTAAGTACAAGAACAAGCTCGACAATATGTCGACCGTTCTGGCAGAGATGGGTACAGACGTCATTCCAAACGTTGGTTGTGCCATTATCGGCGTGTCTGAGGTTGAGAATGCAAAGTGCCTTCAAGACCTTGTCGACCGCAAGCCGTTGGCAGAGCGCGGATTCAAGTTTGTCCACGTTGAGGGTCCAGACCGTCGTGGTGTAGACTGCGCATTACTGTATAACCCAAAACTGTTCAAGGTGTCAGACGTTACGCTGCACCCGTACGTGCAGGAGCTGGAGAAGGACAGCACGTTCTTCACTCGTGGTTTCCTTGCCGTTTCGGGAGAGCTTGCCGACGAGCAGATAACTGTCATTGTGTGCCATTGGCCGAGCCGTTTCAGCGGTGGTTTCTATCGCGAGTCGGCAGCACGCCAGGTGAAAGTCATCAAGGACAGGCTGATAAAGGAAAATCCAGACAGGAAAGTCTTTGTCATGGGCGACTTGAACGATGATCCTACAAATGCCAGCATGACGAAGTACCTGAAGTGCAAGGCGTCGATAGAGCGTACCGACGACGACAGCATGTATAATCCTTGGTACAATGTGCTCGTAAAAGAGGGCAGGGGAACGCTTATGTATGACGGTGGCTGGAACCTGTTTGACCAGATTGTCATGACTCCAAACGTGCTCGACCGCGACAAGACTAAGGACTACAAAACGCTGAAATACTACAAGAATCAGATATTCCGCCGCGACTACATGATACAGACGGAAGGCAAGTACAAGGGCAGTCCGAAGCGTACGCATGCCGGTGGCGTGTGGCTGAACGGATACAGCGACCACCTGCCGACTATCGTCTATCTCGTTAAGGAAGCACGCTGATGCCGGCAGAACGTCATCCGTTGCAACCATACATCCCGTCAATGGCTCGCCTGCTGATGCTCGGCAGCTTTCCGCCGGCGAGCCATCGATGGTCGATGAACTTCTTTTATCCTAATTTCATCAACGACATGTGGCGCATCTTTGGCATTTGTTTCAAAGGCGACAAGGGACATTTCGTTGATGAGGAACACAAGACTTTCCGCAAGGCGCTCATCGAAAATCTGCTCAACGAGCGCGGAATAGCAATCTACGACACGGCTACTGTCGTAGAAAGACTTAACAATACGGCTTCCGACAAAGACCTGAAGGTGGTGGAAAAGACCGACCTCAAAGCCATGCTGAGACAGATGCCTGACTGTTGCGCCATAGCCGCTACGGGGCAGAAGGCTGCCGAACTGGCGTGCGAGTGCTTCGGTGTGGATGTCCCGAAGGTTGGCAGTTGGTCTGTCTTCACGTTTGAAGGCAGGGACATGAGGCTCTACCGCATGCCGAGCAGCTCACGTGCTTACCCGATGAATGTGGAAAAGAAAGCAGAGATATACAGGGCTATGTTCGCAGAGGAACATATTTTGTGATGCTCCGACAGACGATAAAAACACGAAATAATTTGCTGTTTGTGTGAAAAGTCGTATCTTTGCAGAAGATAAGCCATGCACGGCTGTGCGCAGATGCGTATGTCGTGGGCGTGTCTAGGCATAGACGCAAACAACAAAACACAATACAGTTATGACGATAATAGGTATAGCCGGCGGTACTGGGTCGGGCAAGACTACGGTGGTGAACAAGATTGTCGAGGCGCTCCCTCCGCACTATGTGGCTGTGGTGCCGCTCGATTCGTACTACAACGACACGACAGACATGACCGACGAGGAGCGGAAAGCCATCAATTTCGACCATCCAGATGCCTTCGACTGGGACTTGCTGAAAAAGCAGGTCAACGACTTGCGCAACGGCAAGGCAATCGAACAGCCCACATATTCATACATCTTGAGCAACCGACTGCCCGAGACAATTCATGTCGAGCCGAAGCCAGTGATTATCATAGAGGGCATAATGACGCTTGTAGACAAGAAGCTGCGCGACCTCATGGACCTGAAGATTTTTGTCGATACCGACCCCGATGAGCGACTCATACGCAACATACAGCGCGACACGATAGACAGGGGAAGGACGGTGTCGATGGTAGTAAACCGATACCTCGACGTTCTGAAGCCGATGCACGAGCAGTTCATCGAGCCTACAAAGCGATATGCCGACCTCATCATTCCGCAGGGCGGAGAGAACAAGCGCGGCATTTCCATACTCTGCAAGTATATAGAGGGCATCGTGCCGGGCTCAAAAATTAAGGAATAGAGAGCCGTTTCAGCATGCCTGATAGTGTCGCACATGCGTGTCGGAACAACAGTTGAAAGGCATTACCGACATGGCGTGTTAACAAATTTACACTTGTAATAACATTTATTGGCATGATGTAAACGGATTACAAGCTCATAAAAAAACGATTACAGAGTATCTGTAATGCGATTACAAGGTATCTGTAACGCAATTTTAAGCTGTCTGTAATCGAATTACCAGCAATATCTATCGACGCGAAAAAGGCTTTACAGCGTGTTGAAAATATGTAACCATTTGAAAACAAGGCACTTTGACGATGTCAAGGTGCCTTGTTCTGTTATTTATGTCATATATATGCAATTAGCAAACATTAACAGTTGCAGGATTCACATTAATAACGCAACAACTTTATAATTGTTTTATTCTCTCCGTATTTTTGTCTGATAAACTCGACAGGCGTTTTGTAATTCAATCTCT
>OMZM01000025.1 GCA_900315545.1 uncultured Prevotella sp. | reverse complement strand
GTTTGTTTTTCTTGTATAGTTTTTTGAGGCGTATGCCGTATTTTTGTGCTATGGTGTACATGCTTTCTCCTGTTTTTACGGTGTGTGGGGTTTTCTTGTATTTTTTTTCGGCTTTGCTTTGTTTTTTTTCGAGGTATATGATGTCGCCTTGCCTGAGTGTGTCTTTTTTGTTTCTTTCGTTATAGCGTGCTATTTTTCTATAGCTTAGATTGTATTCTTTTGCTATAGTCTTGAATGTGTCTCCTGTTTTTGCTATGACGTAGTAGTTTCGGTTGTTGTAGTAAACGGTGTGTGTTGTTTGTGTTGTGTGGTTGTGGTTTGTGTGTTGTTTTGCTGTGTGCTGTGTGTTTGGGGTGTCATAGTGGTAGAGTCGGTATGTCTCTATGATGTTGATGAGTTGCTGTGCGTATGTGTTGCTTGTGGCGTATCCGCATGCCTTGAGCTGGTGTGCCCATCTTTTGTAGTCGGTTATTTTGAGTGTGAAGAGCTTGCTGTATCTTGGTTGCCGTGCGAGAAACTGGCTGTGGTCTTCGTAGCTATCGCGTACGTTGTCGTATGCTCTGAAGCATTCGCGTAGCTGGTCGTCGTCGTGATATGTCTTTCTTCCAGTCCAGCCATGGCATTTTATTCCGAAGTGGTTGTTTCCTTTTTGTGCCAAATCGCTGTTGCCAGCGCTGCTTTCGAGCAGTGCTTGTGCGAGGGTGATGCTTGCAGGTATTTTCCACCGCATCATCTGTTTATGTATTCCTGATATTGTGCGTTTGTCTTTTGTGCTTGTATAAAGGCGAGTGGCAATATCAGTAGTATGAGTATGTATTGTAAGCGTTTGTCTGTCATGATTTGCAAAGTTACGATATTTTTCTGTAAAATGGTTGCTTTTTTGTTTTTTTTTTTTACTTTTGCAACGATGATGAGGCGTTTTATTCTTGCGATTGGCTGCAACTGTGGCTGCATGTGGCCTATCAGGACTGCCCAAAGGGTTCTGCAGGGGCGTATTTCGGACATTTCTTTCACTGCCCCTGTTCACAATGTGGCTGTGGGGATGGATGGTGGGTGGTTTGACAATTTGCTGGCTTACGGGCATACGGATATGTCTTTAGACGACCTTATGGCGTTTACTAAGGAGACTGAGGGTGTTTGCGGCAACTCTGCTGTGTTGCGACGACATGATATTGTGATGATGGATATTGACATTCTTCTGTATGGGAACGAAAAGTTGCATATAAAAGACTGGAATAAAACGTATATCAGAAAACTTATGGAGGACAACAATATAATAATATAAAAGGTGGCTATTATGAACTGTTATCTTAAACTTATAGTATTATTTTTCATTTCTGCAATATCGCCTAATGCCTACGCTCAGCATTATGATGAGTATTTTACGGATGCTACATTGCGCATTGACTATATCTTTGGCGGTAATCAGAAACGGCAGTTTATTGCTCTTGACAAACTTAACAGCATGCCAAAATGGTATGGCAAGCGCAAGAATCTTGCAGACGTTCCGTTAGAGGGCAATGGTCAAATAATTGTTCGTTCACACAAAGACGGAGTAACAATCTACCGCAATTCTTTCTCGACCCTGTTTCAGGAATGGCTGACATACGATGAAGCCCTGACAACTACTCGTTCTTTCGAGAATGTCTTTCTTGTTCCTATGCCGAAAGACAGTGTAGAAATAACGGTAAAACTATTTAACAACAGGAGGGAGACAACGGTGGAAATGACGCATGTTGTCAATCCAAATGACATTCTCATTCACCACATTGGCGAAAACACGACTCCATACATTACTCTGCAACAGGCAGACGATGGGCAAAACTGCATCAATATTGCCTATTTGGCAGAAGGGTATACAGAAGGCGAGATGGAGAGATTTCTCGAAGATGCACGCACGGCACATGATGCACTCTTCTCTCACGAGCCTTTCAAAAGTCTCAGCGGCCGTTTTAACGTCATTGCGGTATGTTCTCCGTCGCAGGACAGCGGAACAAGCGAGCCGTCAAAGGGTATATGGAGGAATACGGCTCTCGGCTCACATTTTGATACTTTCTACAGCAACAGATACCTTACCACGCTGAATCTAAAAAGTATGCACGACTTGCTGGCAGGCACACCTTACGAACACATCATCGTGCTTGTCAACACTGCTGAATACGGCGGAGGCGGTATATATAATTCCTATAATCTCTCCATGACACACCACGGCAAGTTCCGTCCTGTTGTCGTTCACGAGTTCGGACACAGTTTTGCCGGATTGGCTGACGAATATGCCTATGAGGAAGAGGTTATCAATGCATACCCTCACGATGTTGAGCCATGGGAACCAAACATCACAACCAAGAAAGATTTTGGCAGCAAATGGGCAGACATGATAGATAATAAAGTCGACGGAGTATCGCTGTACGAAGGTGCTGGATACAGTGTTAAAGGCGTTTACCGTCCATGTGCAGATTGCCGTATGCGTACTAATGAGAATCCAGAATTCTGCCCTGTGTGCAGACGTGCGATAACCAGACTTATTGACTTCTATACAAAATAGCAAGATGTTATAGTATAAACGGTAAATACGACGATGACTGTTTTTTGCAAGAAAACATATTTCAGGGTTTGCTTCAGGCATATTGCCATGCCCATAGCAGTTGTCTTTTTTCTGCTCAGGGCTGTTCCCTGCACTGCTCAAAACCTTTCCGACAACGAATTGCTGGGCAATGCCATCGAATACTTCCAAAGCAATAAATATCACGAGGCACTAATTATTTTCGAGAAACTTGAACGCTCTCACAAATTAAATCCAAGATATATAGCATACATGGGTCTGTGTTACTATCATGAATGGTCGTTTCAGAAAGCATGCAAGTATTTCGAGGATGCCTTGCCGCAGCTTAACCTCTTTTCTCCGCACGAGCGTTCCGTTTATCAGTTCACTTGTGGAGAGAGTTATTTCGCCCTTGAAGAATACGAGAAAGCCTTTCCGCACTATGAGGAGGCTCTAAACCTATGCTACGACAACGAGAAAGGCGACATCTATTTCCGTTTAGGCTATTGCTGCGTCAATGCCGAGAAATGGCAGGAAGCATACGACTATCTGACAAAGTCGCGGCAATTCTATCTTTCGCACAGAAACACCGACGGCCTAAAGGCTCGTATGCGACAAATCGACAACATGATAATAGGTTGCGAGGCTATGCTTCCCAAAGATGCGGAAAGCACTCAGTCGGAGCCAGACGTGTTGCCTGACGTCCCCAAAAGTGTAACACCTGAAGTCAAAAATGAAAATGCTTCAGAGCCAAATGTTTCTATGCCGTGAGGTCATCGCTGACAAATGACAGTGGCATGATGTCCTTTACGGAGTTGATGACATATATTCCTTCGGTGCCGTAAAGCAGTATTTTTACAGGTTTCTTATATCTGTCTTCTATTTCGAGCATTACCTGTCTGCACCCGCCACACGGTGTTATTGGCTTTTTCAGCAGACCATTCTCGTTTCGTGCTGCTATGGCTATCGTCTTCAGCGGCTGGTCTGGATTGTTTACTTGTGCCGCAAAGATAGCCGTACGTTCAGCGCACAGTCCTGACGGGAATGCTGCATTTTCCTGATTTGCACCAAGAACGATGTCTCCGTTTTCGAGCATCAGCGCCGCTCCTACGGCAAAATGCGAATATACGGAATAGGAACGCGTAGTCGCCTCGATAGCCTTGTCAACGAGAATTTGTTCTTCCGCAGAAAGTTCTTCTTTCTGTTTGAGTTCGATATCGATAGAGATATTTATCTTTTTCATTTAAAGTAATATTAGTATAGTTGTCGTTTTGTATTTCGTCTCTTGCTTATCTTGTTTGCCAAACTTGCCTCGTAGCATCCTATGTCTGGGTCATCATCACGTTTGACACCAAGCCTGTCATACTCGAGAGCCTTTTCCTTGTTGGCTGCACCAATGGCTTTCGACACTGCCGAGAGCTGGAAATTATATTGCAGGAGTTCTGTGTCTATGTTTGCAAAGTTCTTGTCTCCCGTTGCCGTTGTGTCCTCCACGTCTTCCCATACGTTACCGATGAGCCTCTTTTCGTCTGGTTTCATTTCAGGTGTGCGCAGCAGACAATGATCGAATGTGTATGAATATGCAATGGTGCTGTCGCGCATCTCGCCCATGATGACATCGTCGGCATAACCCGTAACTATTGTGTTTATGCAGTCGAAACTGTATAGCGGAAGATTGCTGTCCTCGTAGAAATTAGTAAATCGGAGTGCTGCTCCTCTTTGTGAATCGAACGGATAAAACTGCGCAATGGTACAGTGGTTCAGCATGGCAACGCCTCCGAATATTCCCACACAGTCGCTCAGCGTGTTGGTTATCTGCGTATTTTCTACGTCGATGACCGAGTGTATCGACTTTATTCCGTAGCCTTGCGAGTTGTGCACGATGCTGTTGTGCAGCGACAGTTTCAGCCTGCTGACGTCAGACGAGTCGCAAACTATCGCATCACATGCACCGTGTATGTCGGTGTAGTTGATGTTGTTCTCGTAAGACGGCTCATAGAAATGTATTCCGTGCCACTGTCCACTGACACCATCGTATGGCAGATAGTCGAACATGCGGTCTATTCTGTCGCCTCTGAGCGTAACATTGTTCTGTGCCGTGCCTTCGCATATCAGTTTGCCGTAAACGTCTATACCAGCCTTATCGTGGAAATAGAGCGTCGTGCCCTCTCCCACCGTCAGCGTGGCACCTTCCTTCACGGTTATTCCACCATATATTATCGTCGGTCTTGACGTTGCTATCGTGCTGTCTTTTGATACAATTACGTCAGTCATCATGTCGGCATCCCATGACCATGCGTTGAGGTTTACCTTCTGTTCCACACCGCTTTCAAGCAGGAACACGAGGTTGTCTTCTATCTTCTGCGGCTCTTCCTGATAATTGGAAGGCGATGTCAGTTCGACAAACACGCATATACTGTCGTTCTTTCTTATTTCTATATCGCTGATCTGATAGCCTTGTGCCTGTCCGAGATACTCTCCGTCTACGTTCACCCTGAATCCCGACTGGTTTCCACGTTCCAGCCTTGCGTTCGTGCAGCGTATTCCGTCGCCCGAGCGATTATAAATCCAAAACGTCTTCTTTGCTGTCGGTACGCGCGAAAACACTGTGTCCATCGCAATCGTGTCGTGCGAGAAAGTAAGCCTGTTGCTTGGCGACAGACTGAAAGAATCATCATCGCTGCATGCCACTGTCGCAAAAACGACAAGAAATGCGCATAATGTTTTATATAGTTTTATCTTTTGCATCAACATAATAACGTGTTTTCTTGCAAATTATTGTGTCAGCCTATCTCACGGTTATATGGAAACAGCCTTGCTTTACCTCATATTTAATATAGCATCTGCCCTGTTTTCTCAAGTCGTTCAGCACCTCGCTCAGTACGTATTTCAGTGTGTCGTTGCGCACCTGGCGGCGTTGCTTACCGTCTGGCGGACTTACGGTCTTGTAGCGGTTGTAGCAGATGTCGAAGGTCGTGCCATAGAGATGACACGAATTTTCAGTAGCATTTCGATTGTAGTTTCTCAGTTTCTTCACGTCGCTCTTGCTTCGCGTAACGCTCGTAACTATAGGCTTGTGAAGTGGTATGCCCTTTATTTGCAGGCTGTCGAAATAGTTTCTGCCTATGTCGTGCAGCAGTTGTGCGGCTCTCGGCACCAGGTAAGGTATGCTTCTTTTCAGCCGTTCTACATGATAGTATGGGCTGCTTGCCACGTAGACAAGTTCCAATTTCCGATGTTCAGCCTCCTCCCTGTCTTCCACAGGCGGCACGCCCCATCGCTTTGCTGCTGCCATCTGCACGCTGTTGCTGTCGGGAAAGGCATCCTTGTATCGAGCCACACTGTATATCGGATGCTTGACGAGGTTGCCTTCTGCATCTACAAAACGCGTGGCAACGGCAGCAGCCGGCTGTTCTGCCACATCGTTTTCTGCGAAGACGACACTGTCTTCCGATGTTTCCACCGTGTCTGTTTCAGCCACAGCCACAGGCTTTTCGTCAGACACTCCGGCAACAGTCGGGAAGGCACAGCGCACCAACGCCATGATGATTACAAGAAAACCAAACGACTGTAAATATCTCTTTTGTTTCGTATTCATAATTACACTGATTTGCGGTTTGCAATATACGCAATATTACATTCAACATGCAAAGTTAATAAAAATAATCTAAACTGCAAGCAACATTAATAATTTATACTTAGAAAACGAGCAGCGATGCAGAAAAAGTTTAATCATTATTCGCGTTTTTACTGTCGCGAGAATGCCCGCGAAACCCGTTTCTGAAATCAAAGGGGCAAAATATGCCCAAAATCCGCACAGTCCTATAATTCCCTGACTGTCAATTTGTTAACATCAAAAATAAGCCTTCTGTGCAAGAAATACAAGTGTTAAAATTGTCAAAGAGCATGTTTGAGAATGTCAAACACACTGTTTGAGGATGTAAAGCATAGTGTTTGAGGGTCTCGGACGCTATGTCTGATAGGGCAAAAAATGCAAAATAGGCGCCTCAGAGGTACTCTTTGACAATTTTAACAGTTAGCATTTGGCTGAAATTTAACAGTATTTTGCATTTTCAGAGGCTATTCTAATTCTATTTGAACGAATTTTCTCTGTCAAAATTTTTCATATTTTTTCGGGTTGAAGGAAAAATCCAATGAGTTTGGCACGGTTTTTGCTATGACGCGAGACTTCATGCTATATTCTAAAAAAATAAGTATGTATTTTGTCATTACGATTATTATTCATATCTTTGCAGGGTAAAACGAAAAACGACACAATCTTGATAGAAAAACATATAATATTGGAAGACATCGACCCGGCATCTTTCTACGGTGTCGGAAACAGTCATCTGCTAATGCTGAAGTCGCTGTTTCCGAAACTGCGCATCACTGCGCGCGACAACGTAATACGCGTTTTGGGCGACGAGGAGGCAATGTGCAAGTTTGAAGAAAACGTTGGAAGCATACAGCGACACATACTGAGATTCAACAACATACAGGAGGAGGACATACTCGACATCGTCAACGGCAGAGCCACAAAGGGTGAAGCCGTGAAAGATGCCATTGTCTACAGCATGTCGGGCAAAGCCATCAAGGCTAAAAGCAAGAACCAGCAGATGCTCGTAGACACCTGGGAAACCAACGACATGATATTTGCGACAGGACCAGCCGGCACAGGAAAGACATACCTGAGCATCGCCCTTGCAGTGAAAGCACTGAAAGAGAAAACTGCAAAGAAAATCATTCTCAGCCGTCCGGCTGTGGAGGCAGGAGAGAAACTAGGCTTCCTGCCAGGCGACATGAAGGACAAGATAGACCCGTACCTGCAACCGCTATACGATGCTCTGGAAGACATGATACCGGCAGTGAAACTGCAAGACATGATGGAAAAGCACATCATACAGATAGCACCACTGGCTTTCATGCGCGGAAGAACACTGAGCGATGCCGTCGTAATACTCGACGAGGCACAAAACACATCTGCGGCACAGTTGCGCATGTTCCTCACGCGAATGGGATGGAACACAAAGATGATTATCACGGGCGACCTGACACAGGTAGACCTGCCCAAAGGAACGCGCAGCGGACTGCGCGAGGCAACGACAATACTGAGAGGCATCGAGGGCATCGCTTTCGTTGAAATGACTCAGAAAGACATCGTGCGCCACCGGCTCGTAACACGCATCGTGGAAGCATATAACAGAAACGACAACAACAGAAACGATATAAAACAAGAAGAAAATGAAAGCACTGACAAAAACTGATTTCCATTTTGAAGGACAGAAAAGCGTTTATCACGGAAAAGTACGCGATGTTTACTTCATCGACGACCTTGTAGTAATGATTGCCACCGACCGCATATCGGCATTCGACGTAATACTGCCGAAAGGAATACCCTACAAGGGACAGGTTCTGAACCAGATAGCAGCCAAGTTTCTCGACCAGACGAGCGACATCTGCCCTAACTGGAAACTCGCAACGCCAGACCCGATGGTAACAGTAGGACTCTGCTGCGAGGGTTTTCGCGTGGAAATGATTATCCGCTCAATACTGACAGGCTCGGCATGGCGCGAATATCAGAAAGGATGTAGGGAACTGTGCGGAGTGAAACTGCCCGACGGAATGAAGGAGAACGAGCGTTTCCCAGAGCCAATCATCACGCCTACGACAAAGGCTGACGAGGGACACGACATGAATATATCTAAGGAGGAAATCATAAGTCAGGGTATAGTCAGTGCCGAAGACTATGCCGTGATGGAAGACTACACCCGACGTCTCTTTGCACGCGGACAGGAAATTGCTGCGAAACAGGGGCTGATACTTGTCGACACGAAGTATGAGTTTGGCAAGCGCGACGGTAAAGTCTACCTCATAGACGAGATACACACTCCAGACAGCAGCCGCTATTTCTACGCAGACGGCTACGAGGAGAAACTCGCAAAAGGCGAACCACAGAGACAGTTGTCGAAGGAATTTGTGCGCCAGTGGCTCATCGACCATAACTTCATGAACGAGCCTGGACAGACAATGCCTGAGATTACCGACGAATATGCTGAAAGCGTAAGCGACAGATACATTGAACTATATGAGCATATCACTGGAGAGAAGTTCAGCAAGTGCAGCGACAACGACGACATTGCAGCACGCATAGAGCGCAACGTCAGCCAGTATCTGGCAGAAAAGAAACAATAAGACAAGCCAAATGTACGGACAGGAGAAGATAAAACCATACAGCAGCGACGGCGAGAAGACCGGACAGGTGGAGGCAATGTTCAACAATATTGCTCCTGCCTACGACACGCTGAACCACCGCCTGTCGTGGAACATCGACAAGGGATGGCGCCGAAAAGCAATAAAGGCACTGCTGCCCTACCGTCCGCAGACCATGCTCGACATAGCTACCGGTACCGGAGACTTTGCCATAATGGCTGCCAAGATGCTCAGACCGAAACAACTCATTGGCGTAGATATAGCCGAAGAAATGATGGCTGTAGCACGGCAGAAAGTGGAAACAGAACATCTCGGCAACATCATATCGTTCAAGCGAGACGACTGCATGGACCTGTCGTTCGACGACAACACCTTCGATGCAGTTACGGCAGCATTCGGAATAAGAAACTTTTCCGACCTCGACAAGGGTCTGAGCGAGATGTGCAGGGTGCTTAAGACAGGAGGCAAACTCAGTATAGTTGAGCTGACGACACCAGTAACGTTCCCTATGAAACAGTTGTTCAAAATATATTCGCACACGTTTCTGCCCATCTACGGAAGAATAATATCGAAAGACCAGTCGGCATACAAATACCTGACGGCGACGATAGAGGCTTTTCCACAGGGAGAACAGATGACGGAAATATTGAAAAAAGCTGGTTTCAGGGAGGCGACATTCAAACGTCTGACATCAGGAATATGCACGATGTATCTCGCAACGAAATAAATTGACAACGGCAAACGACAGAAATGACAGAATACGGACTCATAGGCAGAACGCTCGGGCACAGTTTCTCAAAGGACTATTTTAACGGATTCTTTAAGAAAGAAGGCATCGACGCTGCATACAACAACTATGAGTTGGAAACGGCAGGACAACTGACGGAACTGATAAACACAAACCGTCAACTAGCAGGACTTAACGTTACGATACCCTACAAGCAGCAAGTCATGCACCTGTTGACCGACATCGATGCGGAAGCAGGTGAGGTTGGAGCCGTAAATGTCATCAAGATAGAACGCGATAAAGACGGAAAGCCGACGCGGACGACAGGCTACAACACTGACATAACTGGCTTCTGGCAGGCTATAAGCCCACTGCTGAAGCCCTGCCACACAAAAGCGCTGGTACTGGGGACTGGTGGTGCTGCTACTGCTGTAAACCATGTTCTGACGAAAAATAATATTAAGACAGTGCTTGTCAGTCGCAAAGAACACGACGGCAGCAACTATACGACATACGAAAAACTGACAAGAGACATTATGCAGCAACATACAGTAATCGTAAACTGTACCCCGTGCGGCACAATGCCCGACACAGGCACCTGCCCACCTATAAACTACGGATGGATAAGCGACAGACACCTGTGCTTCGACCTTGTCTACAATCCAGCCGAAACGCTGTTCATGAAAAAGGCAGCAGGCATGGGAGCAACCGTAAGCAACGGCTACACTATGCTGATAAAGCAAGCCGAAGAAAGTTGGAGGATATGGAACACTGAAAAGAAAAACAAAGAATAAGCAATAAATAGATATGAGTAACAACCGTTATATGATGCGTGGTGTGAGTGCGGCAAAGGAAGACGTACACAACGCCATTAAGAATATCGACAAGGGAATATTCCCACAGGCATTCTGCAAGATTATACCCGACATACTCGGAGGCGACCCTGAATATTGCAACATTATGCATGCTGACGGCGCAGGAACAAAGTCGAGCCTTGCATATATGTACTGGAAAGAAACAGGCGACCTGTCGGTGTGGAAAGGAATAGCACAGGATGCTATCGTCATGAATACCGACGACCTGCTGTGCGTGGGTGCCGTAGACAACATTCTCGTAAGCAGTACGATAGGCAGAAACAAGATGCTCATTCCAGCAGAAGTGATTTCGGCAATAATAAACGGCACCGACGAACTGCTGGCAGAGATGAGGGGAATGGGCATTGGCATATATCCGACAGGCGGAGAAACGGCTGACGTGGGCGACCTCGTGCGTACTATAATAGTAGATTCGACTGTAACGTGCCGCATGAAGCGTTCCGACGTCATCGACAACGACAACATACGTCCGGGCGATGTCATAGTAGGACTGTCGTCTACAGGACAGGCTAAATACGAGAAACATTACAACGGAGGCATGGGAAGCAACGGACTGACAAGTGCAAGACACGACATGTTTGCAAAATATCTTGCCGAAAACTATCCGGAAAGCTACGACCATGCCGTACCCGACGAACTCGTCTACAGCGGGAAATACCGACTGACCGACAGCGTAGAGAACTCCCCTATTGACGCAGGCAAACTGGTTCTTTCGCCGACACGCACATACGCACCGGTAATAAAGAAAATACTCGATAACAACAGGAAAGACATTCACGGCATGGTACACTGCACGGGAGGAGCACAGACAAAAGTGCTGCACTTCGTCAGCGACAACTGCCATGTGGTGAAAGACAACCTCTTTCCTACTCCACCGTTGTTCCACGCCATACACAAATGCTCCGGCACCGACTGGAAAGAGATGTATCAAGTGTTCAACATGGGACACCGCATGGAAATTTACGTCAGTCCAGACATGGCAGACAGCATTATCGAAATATCAAAGTCGTTCAACATTGACGCACAGGTGGTAGGACATGTTGATGAAGGAACAAAGAGTCTAACTATAAAATCAGAGCACGGCGTGTTCGAATATTAAACAACAAATAATAAAATGGCAGAGAATAACAGTATATTACAGAAACTTGACGGTCTGGAAGCACGCTATGAGGAGGTGTCAACGCTGATAACCGACCCTAATGTCATTGCCGACCAGAACCGCTACGTTAAACTGACAAAGGAATATAAGGATTTGGGCGACATCATGGATGCACGAAAACGATACATCGCATGCCTGAACACCATAGCAGAAGCCAAAGACATACTGGCCAACGAGAGCGACCCTGACATGAAGGACATGGCTCGCGAAGAACTGGCAGAGAACGAGGCACTGCAACCAAAACTTGAAGAAGAAATAAAACTGGCTCTCGTTCCGAAAGATCCAGAGGATGCAAAGAACGTGCAGATGGAGATACGCGCAGGTACAGGAGGCGACGAGGCTTGTCTGTTTGCTGGCGACTTATTTAATATGTATAAGCGCTATTGCGACCAGAAAGGATGGCAACTGTCGATAACAAGCGTGTCGGAAGGTGCCGTAGGAGGTTTCAAAGAGATTGACTTTGCCGTCAGCGGTACCGATGTCTACGGTATTCTGAAATACGAATCGGGAGTGCACCGCGTGCAGCGAGTGCCTGTTACAGAGAGTAACGGACGCATGCAGACGTCGGCAGCAACAGTGGCTGTACTGCCAGAAGCCGACAAGTTTGAGGTAAACATCAACGAAGGAGAAATAAAATGGGATACCTTCCGCTCATCGGGAGCCGGTGGACAGAACGTCAACAAGGTGGAATCGGGTGTACGCCTGCGTTACATGTGGAAGAATCCTAACACTGGCGAAAGTGAAGAGATACTCATAGAATGTACCGAGACACGCGACCAGCCGAAGAACAAAGAGCGCGCCTTGTCGAGACTATATACCTTTATATATGACAAGGAACATCAGAAATATGTCGACGACATAGCATCACGACGCAAAAGCCTTGTCAGTACAGGCGACCGCTCTGCTAAAATACGCACCTATAACTTCCAGCAGGGACGCGTTACCGACCACCGTATCGGCTTCACGACACACGACCTGCAAGGATTTCTCGGAGGCGACATACAGCCGATGATTGATGCACTGACCGTTGCCGAAAACGCTGAACGTCTGAAGGAATCAGAACTGTAAGTATATACACACTTAATTCTGAATAGAATATAAAAGATAAAGTCGCTTTTAAATAATCCATAAAACTGAGGATACTATGACACGACAAGAGCTTATACAACAAATACGCACAAAGAAATCGTTTCTTTGCGTGGGTCTTGATACTGACATCAAGAAGATACCACAACATCTGCTTACGGAAGAAGACCCTATATTCTGTTTCAACAAAGCCATTATAGATGCTACCGCAGCCTACTGCGTGGCATACAAGCCCAACCTCGCGTTCTATGAGAGTACAGGTGTAAAGGGACTCATGGCATTTGAAAAGACAATAGACTATCTGAAAAAGAACTACCCCAACCACTTCATTATTGCTGACGCAAAGCGCGGTGACATTGGCAACACATCTGCCATGTATGCACGCACATTCTTCGAGACATACGATGTTGACTCGCTGACTGTTGCACCATACATGGGCGAAGACAGCGTAACACCTTTCTTGGGATATGAAGGCAAATGGGTCATACTGCTTGCACTGACAAGCAACAAGGGTTCATATGACTTCCAGTTATCAGAAGACTGCAACGGTGAACGACTGTTTGAGAAAGTACTGCGCTCATCGCAGAGATGGGGCGACGAAGAAAACATGATGTATGTCGTTGGCGCCACACAGGGACGAATGTTCCAAAGAATAAGAGAGATTGTTCCAGACCATTTCCTGCTTGTGCCTGGAGTTGGAGCACAGGGTGGCAGCCTACAGGAAGTATGCAGCTTCGGAATGAACAGCGACTGCGGACTGCTCGTAAACTCATCGCGCGGAATAATATATGCAAGCAACGGTGAAGACTTTGCTGGACGCGCTGCAGAACAGGCAAAAGTCCTACAAGAGGAAATGGCTGAGGAGCTGAAACATATTTGGCAATAAAAGAAATGACCGACAGCAAGATTATCAACGATGCAGTCTTCGGGTTTATCAGAATACCTAAAGGACTGCTACTTGACATTGTTAAGCATTCTACGGTGCAACGCCTGAGCCGAATAAGGCAAAATGGTCTGGCATCGGTAGTCTATCCTGGAGCACAGCATACGCGTTTCCAACATTCATTAGGTGCTTTCCACCTGATGAGCGAGGCTATAAATTCACTCAGGCAAAAGGGAATATTCATTTTCGACAGCGAAGCGGAAGCCGTAGAGGCAGCTATTCTGCTACACGATGTTGGTCATGGTCCATTCTCGCATGTGCTTGAACATACACTGATGAACGGCATATCGCACGAGGAAATGTCGCTGCTGATGATGGAGGAAATGAACAGGGAGTTTAACGGAGAACTGTCGTTGGCTATAAAGATATTTAAAGACGAATACAACAAGCGTTTCCTTCATCAACTGATAAGCAGCCAACTCGACATGGACAGGCTTGACTATCTGTGTCGAGACAGTTTCTTCTGTGGCGTTACAGACGGAAATATTGGTTCAGACAGAATAATAAAAATGCTTGATGTCGTAGACGACAGACTTGTAGTCAGTTCAAAAGGAATTTACTCGATAGAGAATTATCTTACTTCACGACGACTGATGTACTGGCAAGTATATCTGCACAAGACTACAGTTGCATGTGAAAAGATGCTTGTCAATACTCTTTTGAGGGCAAGATTTCTTACAAGAAACGGTGTAGATATTTTTGCTTCGCCAGCTCTAAAATACTTCCTCAAGAATGAAATATCGCACAGCGACCTATCATTGGAAAATAATTTATTGAAAAACTATAAACTATTAGATGACAACGATATATGGTGCGCTGTTAAGGTTTGGAGTCAGAACGAAGACAAGATTCTTTCATTGCTTTCTACTGCACTCATAAACCGATGTCTTTTCAAGGTCGAGATAAGCGACAAACCATTTACAGAAGAATACATAAACGAGCTGAGGGAAAAGATAGCGAAGAAGTATAACTTGAAAATCGAAGATACAACATACCTATACAGCATCAATACCATACACAAAGACATGTATGACGTGAACGATGACAATATAGACATTCTGTACAAAGACGGTACGATAAAAGACATAACTGAAGTGTCAGAAATACTTAACGTATCGCTACTTTCTAAAAAAATTCGTAAATATTATCTATGTTATCATAGATATTAAATAATTATTTGTATTTTTGCAGAATTAAAATATATACGAAAAGAAATGGAATTTACAGCAAAACAAATTGCCGAGCTAATACAAGGAACAATAGAAGGCAATGAAAACGCAAAAGTAAACTCGTTTGCAAAGATAGAGGAAGGACATGACGGTGCCATTTCCTTCCTGTCAAACCCTAAATATACACATTACATTTACGAAACTAAATCGAGCGTTGTGCTTATCAACAAGGATGTTGAACTTGAGCATCAGGTAACGACAACTCTTATTCGCGTAGAGAATGCATACGAATGTGTAGCTCACTTGCTACAAATATATGAATCTATGAAGCCGAAGAAACAAGGCATTAATTCGCTCGCATCAATCTCACCAAGTGCTAAAATCGGTGAGAACTGCTATGTCGGAGCCTTTGCCGTTATAGGCGACAATGCCGTTATAGGCGACAACACACAGATATTTCCACATGCATGCATTGGTGACAACGTAACCATAGGCAACAATAGCATCATAAATGCAAATGTCTCTATTTATCAGGGTTGCAAAGTTGGTAATCGCGTTACAATACATTCCGGCGCAGTCATCGGTGCTGACGGATTTGGATTTGCGCCAACAGAGAATGGCTACGACAAGATGCCACAAATAGGAATCGTAACAATAGAAGACGACGTAGAGATAGGTGCAAATACATGTATTGACCGTTCTACTATGGGAAGTACATATATCAGAAAGGGCGCAAAACTCGACAACCTTATACAAATAGCACACAATGCGGAAGTAGGCAGCAATACAGTCATGGCAGCACAATGCGGTGTGGCAGGAAGTACAAAGCTTGGAGAATGGTGTATGTTTGGCGGCCAAGTTGGAATAGCAGGACATCTGCACATTACAGACCATACTACCGTAGGTGCACAGGCTGGTATAACAGGCTCTATAAAGAAAGAAGGACTGACAATTGTTGGTTCGCCTGCTATCGATGCCAAGACTTATATGAAGTCGTATGCTGTTTACCGCAGACTGAGTGAAATGTATACGCAGCTTAACGAAATGAAAAAGGAAATAGATGAATTAAAGAAAAAATAAAACATATATGATAAAACAAAAAACTCTAAAAGGCAGTTTCTCCCTATTTGGCAAAGGATTACACACAGGATTAAACCTTACTGTAACGTTCAATCCTGCTCCTGAAAATACAGGCTATGTAATTCAGCGCATAGACCTTGAAAGCAATCCTACTATAAATGCTGTTGCAGAAAAGGTTGTAGACACACAACGAGGAACAGTATTGGGAAATGGTGATGTCAAAGTATCAACAGTGGAACACGGGCTGGCAGCACTCTATGCAATGGGTATAGACAACTGCCTCATACAAGTAAACGGTCCAGAATTTCCTATACTTGATGGTTCTGCAATCATGTATGTTGAGAAAATACAACAGATAGGCATAGAAGAACAAAATGCCCCAAAGGACTGGTACATTATTAGAAAGAAAATAGAAGTTAAGGATGATAAAACAGGATCATGCATAACTATTCTTCCTGATGAAGAATTTTCAATAACGGCAATGTGTTCTTTTGAATCCAAGTTTATAAACAGTCAGTTTGCTACCATTGATAACGTAAGTAATTTTGCAAAAGAGATTGCTCCTGCACGTACTTTCGTATTTGTAAGAGACATAGAACCTCTGTTGCAAGCCAACCTTATTAAAGGCGGAGACTTGGATAATGCCATTGTCATTTACGAAAGACAGACAACACAGGAACGTCTTGACACACTTGCAGACATGCTGAAAGTTCCCCACATGGATGCAAACAACTTAGGCTACATACAGAACAAACCACTTGTCTGGGACAACGAATGTACACGACACAAGCTGCTCGACATCATTGGAGACATGGCGCTGATTGGAAAGCCTATCAAAGGACGCATCATTGCTACACGCCCAGGTCATACCATAAACAACAAGTTTGCCCGTCTCATGCGTAAAGAAATAAAAAAGCATGAGATTCAGGCACCTATATATGATCCTAACGACGAACCTGTAATGGACAACATTCGCATTCGCGAACTGTTGCCACATCGCTACCCTATGCAACTTGTTGACAAAGTGATATCAATAGGTGCAACAAGTATAATTGGTGTTAAGAACGTAACAAGCAATGAGCCTTTCTTTGTAGGACACTTTCCACAAGAACCGGTCATGCCTGGCGTACTTCAGATAGAAGCAATGGCACAATGCGGTGGGCTGCTTGTACTGAATACACTTGAAGAACCTGAGCGTTGGTCTACATATTTCATGAAAATAGATGACGTCAAGTTCCGACAAAAAGTTGTGCCAGGCGATACATTAATATTTAAAGTTGACCTGTTGGCACCGATAAGACATGGTGTAAGTTCTATGAAAGGATACATCTTCGTTGGCGACAAGATTGTTTCAGAAGCAACATTCACAGCTCAAATAGTAAAAAACAAATAATATCATGAATCAGATAAGTCAGTTAGCCTACATTCATCCAGAAGCAAAACTTGGAGATAACAATATAATAGGTCCTTTCTGCTACATAGACAAGGACACTGTTATAGGCGACAACAATGTTATGCAAAACAGTGTAACTATAAATGTCGGAGCAAGAATTGGCAACAACAATGAGTTTTTCCCTGGTGCCAGCATTTCTACGAAGCCACAAGACCTAAAGTTTAAAGGTGAAGAAAGTATCTGCGAAATTGGCGACAACAACAGCATAAGAGAGAATGTTACCATCTCTCGTGGCACAGCATCAAAAGGTACAACCATTGTTGGAAGCAACAATCTTCTGATGGAAAACATGCACGTTGCACACGACTGTATTGTTGGGAACAACTGTATTATCGGCAACTCTACAAAATTAGCTGGAGAAGTTATTATTGAAGACAACGCTATTATTAGCGCAGAGGTACTTATTCATCAGTTCTGTCGCATTGGCGGTTATGTCATGATACAAGGCGGAAGTCGCACAAGTCAAGATATTCCACCATATATTATTGCAGGGAAAGAACCTATACGCTATGCAAGCATCAACATCATAGGGCTGAGACGTCGTGGGTTCAGCAACGAACAGATAGAGCAACTGCATGAAGCATATAGACTGCTCTACTCAAAAGGTATCCTTTCTGAAGGAATTGAAGAAATAAAGAAAACGCTTCCTATAACAAAAGAAATTCAACACGTTATCGATTTCGTCAACTCTTCAAAACGAGGAATTATCAGATAGTGCATACGCTTATAGTCATTGTAGGTCCAACAGGTGTTGGGAAAACCAAAACCTGTATAGAGATTGCTCGGCATTTCAACGCTTCTATCATAAATGCCGACTCGCGGCAAATATACAAAGAAATACCTATTGGGACAGCAGCACCTACTAAGGAGCAGATGAGTACAGTAAAACATCATCTCGTAGGATGCAAGAATCTATATGAATATTACAGCGCAGCAATGTTTGAAAGCGATGCCATAAAGGTCATCAGCTCTGAGTCGAAATATACAAATGTATCAATCCTGTCTGGTGGCAGTATGATGTATATTGACGCCGTGTGCAAAGGCATTGACGACATTCCAACGGTAAATGATGATGTTCGAAACACTATGAGACAACGACTGTATGATGAAGGATTGCCTTGTTTAGTTGAAGAACTTAAGAAATTAGACCCAGAATACTGGAATATTGTCGACCGAAACAATCCACGCAGGGTTGTTCATGCACTTGAAATCATACATCAAACAGGACAAAGTTATTCTTCTTTCAGAAATAACATTCATAAGAAAAGACCGTTTGACATTGTGAAGATAGGACTAAACATGTATCGTGGGACACTTTACAATAGAATTAACCAACGTGTTTGCGACATGATGGACAACGGCATGCTTGGCGAAGCAAAGAGTGTTTACAAATACAAGGGGGTAAACTCACTGAACACAGTGGGATACAAGGAATTGTTTGAGTACATAGAACATAAAATTTCGCTTGATGAAGCAATAACAAAAATACAAAGCAACACTCGCGAATATGCACGGAAACAACTTACATGGTTTAAGAAAGACATTTCTACATGTTGGTTCTATCCTGACGACAAGGACAATATAATAAACTATATAAATAACAAAAGGAAAATTAATACAACACCATGATAAAGCAATTATTTATCAATATATGGCAGAAGATAACACATTTTCCCAAATGGTACGTGGGACTATACAAGGGAAAACGATGGTACACAAAAACACTTCTAACCATAGTTTCCACCATCGTAGCCATATTCCTTTATTTTGGAATGGTTGACATAAACTTTCTATGGCTGTTTGGCAAATCACCAGGTTTTGCTGCCATTAAGAAACCGCCGACAAATGAAGCATCTATCATATATAGTGCTGATGGCAAAGTTATAGGAAAATATTTCAATGAAAATAGAACGCCTGTTGAGTATGAAGAAGTAAATCCTATGTTCTGGAAAGCACTCATTGATACGGAAGATGAGCGTTTCTACCGTCATCATGGCATTGATCCAATTGGTATGTTCGGAGCAATAAAAGATGCTATTTTACGCAATGATGCACGTGGAGCATCGACCATAACTCAGCAGTTGGCTAAGAACATGTTTCGTGTAAGAACGCAATATTCAACAGGATTGCTCGGTAAGATACCTGGTGTGAAGATTCTTATAATGAAAAGCAAGGAGTGGATTATTGCAACCAAACTGGAACTATCTTACGATAAAAAGGAAATTCTGACAATGTATGCCAATACAGTAGATTTCGGTTCCAATTCCTTTGGTATCAAAACTGCAGCGAAGACATATTTCGGAACAACTCCGAAAGAACTCAAAACAGAAGAGGCAGCCATTCTTGTGGGAATGTTGAAAGCAACTACATTCTACAATCCGCTCAGTCATCCAGAGAATTCTATAAAAAGAAGAAATACTGTTTTATATAACATGGTTGCTCAAGGTGATTTGTCTAAAGAAGAATGCGATTCAATTTGCAAAATACCTATCAAACTTAATTATAGTGTAGAAAACAACTACGACGGCGAAGCACAGTATTTCCGAGAGGCTGTTGCCAAATACTTGCAGAAGAATTGGGCAGAAATCGACGAATATGACCTATACAGTTCAGGACTGAAGATTTATACGACCATAGACACTCGCATGCAGAAGTATGCCGAAGATGCTGCCATGAAGCAAATGAAGACAGTGCAGCAACGATTCGAAAACCACTGGGGCAAACAAGAAGTTTGGCGCGATGAGAATGGAAACATCATCCCTAATTTCATAGAAAACATCGCAAAGAAACTGCCTGTATATCAACTGTTGTGTAATAAATACAAAAACAATATTGACTCTGTCAACTACTATCTTAACCTGCCACACAAAGTTAAACTGTTTGACTATGAGAAAGGAAAGATAGAAAAGGAAATGAGCACTATGGACTCCATACGTTATATGGTGCGTTTCATGCACTGTTCTTTTGTAGCTATGGAGCCACAGACAGGACACGTCAAGGCATGGGTTGGAGATATTGATTTCGACACATGGAAATATGACAAGGTTACAGCCATGCGACAACCTGGTTCTACCTTTAAATTGTTTGTATACACAGAAGCTTGTAATCAGGGTCTGTCGCCATGCGATAAACGAAGAGATGAGTATATTTCCATGCAAGTATATGACAAAAAGAAACATCAGGAAGTAACATGGACTCCACACAATGCAGACGGACGTTTCACTGGCGACTCTATTCCGTTGAAATCCGCTTTTGCGAGGAGCATCAACTCCATTGCTGTCAGGCTCGGACAGGAAATGGGTATAAGAAATATCATTAAAACAGCACATGATATGGGTATCAAGAGTTCTATGGAGGAAGAACCATCTCTTGCCTTGGGATCTTCTGACGTGAACCTGCTGGAACTGACAAATGCATATTCAACAATAGCCAATCAGGGAAAGCACCATGAACCCGTACTTGTTACACACATTGTCGACAAATACGGCAATGAGGTGTACAACGCTCCTACCGACGAGCATCAGGTCATTCCATTAAAGTCTGCATTCCTCATGCAACAGATGCTTATGTCTGGTGTCAACGACGGTGGAGGAACATCTCAACCCTTGCGCGGATATATAGGTAATATCAGAGATACACAATTTGGTGGAAAGACGGGAACGTCAAACAACCATTCCGATGCTTGGTTTATGGGCGTCAGTCCGAAGATTGTTGTCGGTGCATGGGTAGGAGGCGAATACAGGAGCATTCATTTCCGAACAGGTGCCTTAGGACAAGGCAGCAGAACTGCTTTGCCTATATGCGGATATTTCTTGCAGTCACTTTTCAACGACCCTGCTTTCAAGCAATATCATGCTCTGTTTGAGAAACCAAGCAGCGACGAAGTACCACCATATTTATATAACTGTTCTGGATATTCATCTTCAAATAAGGTTACCATACAACAAGACAGTATCGTAGAGGACGATTCAAAATATCTTGATGAAAACGGAAATATCAGAGAATCGTTGCGATTCCCAGAAGAAAGTGAGAACTCTGGTACAACTGTGCAAAAAGAAAAGCCAATGACAATAGATGATTTCTAAATATCAATGGTACGCGGATGATGAAACAAGGGAGTTGGTAAAACATAATATTAAAGTAATCAAAAAAATAATTGAATATTTAAAACCTTTGAATTATATTTGCAATTGATGATGAAATGGGAACGCAAACATTGTGAAATGTGTTGTATAAAGTCAATACAAAAAACTAAAGAGTATCAAAGAATATGACTTTTTGAATGCCAATGGCAGTTGTTGTCATATGAAAAAAGACAGTTATAAAAACAGTTATATAGGAAACCCTAACAGACCTATCAGATTTAATTCAGATTCACATCCATTCAGTTTCACGGTTAACGGCAAAACCTAAAGTGGTTAGCGTTAAACCACTTCAAAATAAATAATATAGCCAGCCTTATTTCAACAGCTGGCTATATTTCTTTTGTCTTTTCATGTAGTATCTTAACAACAACAGGAAACTATATTTCCCCTGAACATTATTATCCTTCGCAGATTGCAATATATAGCTTCGGTCTTTGTCGAAGTCATGTTTCCATTTGTGAAAATCTTTCCTAGCCTTATATATAGCCCTGAAATCCCCAAAGTTCCTGCCCAGAATAAGCATCTCGAATGCAGCAACATAGTCTAAAAACCAACGTACAAACATCACATGCTTCAATTCGTGATCAGGCAGGTTTTTGTAAAGCATTGTCAGATTATTTCTAAAATTCAAATATGTCTTACGTGGATTAGACTTCTGCAATGTTCCACCGCCAACATGATAAACCACACTTTGTGGCACACAGCATACGCGGTAGCCCTTCAGTTTCAGTCGCCAGCAATAGTCTATTTCCTCGCTGTGTGCGAAAAATCGTCCGTCCAGTCCACCAACCTCATTATATGTTTGCGCTCTTGTTATCATGCAGGCGCCCGTTGCCCAAAATACATCAACCACATCGTCATATTGACCTTTATCTTCTTCTATCGTATCAAATAATCGTCCGCGACAGAAAGGATAGCCATAGCGGTCTATAAAACCACCTGACGCACCTGCATACTCAAACATCTGTCTGTTGCTGACGGAACGTATCTTTGGCTGACAGGCAGCAACTTGCCTGTTCTCATCCATGAAGTCTACCAGCGTCTGCAACCATCCGGGAGTAACCTCCACATCGCTATTGAGCAAAACAAAATATTCCGCATCTACCTGCTGTAATGCTTTATTATAACCATCAGCAAAACCATAATTCTTGTCGAGCACAATCTGTCTTACCTGCGGGAATTTCTCCGACAGCATATCGAGTGAATCATCTGTCGAAGCATTGTCTGCAACATATATTACAGCACCGTCAGAGTTTTCCAATACTGTAGGAATATATTTCTCCAACATGCTTCTGCCATTCCAATTCAAAATAACAACTGCGGTCTTGTCCATGACTATCGTTTTATTATTTCAGCCATCAGTGCTGTCTTATCGCGGTTGAAATCGCCCAAGCGCACCTCTACTATCTGGTTGTCCAACTCACTGTCTGCCTGTTTCATAGGTAATTCAACGCGTATATAGTTTTCCGTAAAACCATGCATTCCCCTACCTCTTACGGCTTTCTCCAGCAACACCTCTGCAGTCTTGCCCATATACGACTCATAGAACGCAAACGTCTTACAGTCTGATAATTCCAGAAGTCGTTTTGAGCGGATTTTCTTTTCCTTATCGTCTACTATAAAAGGTATTTTCAGCGCGGCAGTGCCTGGTCGTTCACTATATGGAAATACGTGCAGTTGCGTAACGTCAAGCCTCTCCAGAAAGCTGTATGTCTCCTCAAAATACTCCGGCAATTCGCCACGCGTACCGACCATAACATCCACACCTATAAAAGCGTTAGGCATACATTTCTTTATCAGTTCTATCTTATGTGCAAACAAACTGGTGTCATATCTGCGGTGCATCAGCTTCAGGACAGCATCCGAACCACTCTGCAACGGAATATGAAAATGTGGCATAAAGGCTCGGCTTCCAGCACAATATTCTATCAGTTCATCGTCTATCAAGTCGGGTTCCAGACTACTAATACGAAATCTCTTAATACCTTCAACCCTGTCCAGCGCCTTCACAAGATCTATGAAGCGTTCCTTAGTTGTAGCCCCGAAATCGCCGATGTTCACACCAGTCAGAACAATCTCCTTTCCACCCTCTTCTGCTGCCTGTTCTGCCTGAGCTACGAGCGACTCTATAGACGGATTGCGAGAGAAACCGCGAGCATAAGGTATGGTGCAATATGTGCAGAAGTAGTTGCAGCCGTCCTGCACTTTCAGGAAGAATCTTGTTCTGTTTCCACGCGAACAACTTGGAGCAAACGATTTTATATTCTTCGTTTCTACAGTGTGAATCGATTTTGCCGTTGTCTTTCCGCTCCATGCATCGCTGAGGAAATCTATTAGCTGTGCCTTCTCGTTTGACCCAAGCACAAGGTCTACACCGTCAATCTTTACTATCGTTTCCGGTTCCAGCTGAGCATAGCATCCGGTAACAACTACAAAAGCATCGGGATGCTGGCGTATCATCCTCTTAATCGTCTGTCTGCACTTATGGTCGGCTACCTCAGTTACAGAACAAGTGTTTATCAGGCAGATGTCAGCTTTCTCGTCGCCCGATACAGTCCTCACGCCCATATCCTGCAACATGCGTCCGAAGGTTGACGTCTCCGAAAAATTCAGCTTGCAGCCTAACGTGTAGTATGCTGCCGTCTTGCCCTGAAATGCCGATGTATCTATCATTATGCTCTAACTGTTAATTCCTTATGGGATGCAAAGGTACACATTATTTTTCTAACTTTCACCCTATTGGCAGATTATTGTCTTCTTTTAAATTATTACAATGTAACAAATACGCCCCGAAAGTCATTACTCTCGGGGCGTATGCTGTTAGATGGATGTGTCTTTATTTGGCAACTTTTGACTTTGCTGCCCTTTACTTTCTATTTACACATTATCTTTCTCGTCGTGCCGTCGCTCATCTTCACGATGTTCAGACCCTTCTGCGGCGAGCTGATTCTCTGTCCGCTGACGTTGTAGCGCTCCGTTTCCTCAGCCTGAGCGTCAGTCTCTACCGACTTGACAGCGTTCTCTATGCCTTCAACAATGTTTGTAAACTTGTTCCACGCCGGCGTGCCTTCATACTTCTCCTTTGTTCCAGCCGGAACATATAGGGTGGCATTATAATTTGAGAAAACATTTTCAAATATTTCAAATGGTTCTTCTATCATTGATATTACCGATGTCAAACCTGTGCAACCATTGAAAGCCCATATATCGATGCTTGTTACGCTGTTCGGAATGGTTAACGATGTCAAACCTGTGCAACCATATAAAGCTTCCTCGCCTATGCTTGTTACACTGTTCGGAATGGTTAACGATGTCAAGTCTACACAGTTTCTGAAAGCACCAATGCCGATGCTTGTTACACTGCCTGAAATTACAGTATTCTTACATCCTTGTAAAAGCGTATTCGTTTCGGTTTCTATAATAGCATTGCAATTGTCGCGCGAGTCATAAATAGTATTACCATTTTCTACAATAATTGATTCTAAACCATAGCAATAAGAGAAAACACCTCTGCTAATGCTCGTTACGCTGCTGGGAATGGTTACCGATGTCAGAGATTCGCAGCCCTCGAAAGCATAATAGCCGATTGTTGTTACGCTGTTGCCAATAGTAACCGATGTCAAGCCTTCGCACGCTAAGAAAGCATTATCGCCGATACTTGTTACGCTGTTGCCAATAGTAACCGATGTCAAGCCTGAGCAGAAAGAGAAAGCTTCCTCGCCTATGCTTGTTACGCTGTTGGGAATGGTTATTGATGTCAAGCCATAGCAATTAGAGAAAGCACGCTCACCTATGATTGTTATGCTGTTGGGAATGACAGTATTCTTACATCCTACTATAAGCGTATTCGTTTCGGTTTCTATAATAGCATTGCAATTTTCGCGCGAGTCATAAATAGTATTACCATTTTCTACAATAATTGATTCTAAACCATAGCAATAAGAGAAAGCACGCTCGCCAATGCTTGTTACGCTGTTGGGAATGGTTATTGATGTCAAACCATCGCAATCATAGAAAGCTTCGATGCCGATGCTTGTTACGCTGTATGTCTTGCCATCGTAGTCTACAGTCTCAGGAATTATTATGTCGCCTGAATATTCTTCTCTTCTGGCAACCTCTGCTTCTAATGTCTCATCATTTAAACTGTAATTAATTCCGTCAATTACTGCATCTTCTGCGAAGGCAGAAACGGACATGATGCTCATAAGGAGTGATAATAAGAGTTGTTTTGTATTCATATAATGTATGTGTTTAGTAGTTTTGCCTTTATCCTTTCGGGCGACTGGGCTTCTTCCCATAGTAATGCAGTCCAGTTGTCAATGGTAATAGACAAAATAAAAAACGTGGACTAATAACTTCGTCTACGTTCTATCAGGTATCGGCAAACACCATTGCATTCATATACGAGCAAAAGCCCACGTCGGTTGACGTGAGCGTTTTCGCTTTTACTCTTGGTTGCTCTTGAAATTTTGCCGATTTCGATAGAACAAGAATAAAGCTAACGCTTTTTATTTCTTATATGTCTTTTGTTTTGGTCTTATGCCATAGGCTGTGCGCTGTTTAATATGTTAATACTGCTGCAAAAATAATGATTTTGTTTGTTATAAACGAAAATATTTGGGATATTTTTTTGTTATCGATGAAGTTGCAGCAAAAAGTGTGCCA
>OMZM01000024.1 GCA_900315545.1 uncultured Prevotella sp. | reverse complement strand
CTGAAGGAAGTGAAGCAATCTCTTCTGTAGCAGCTACGAACAGGTTGCCCTCTACGTTGTCAGCCTCGCCTGCAAGAACAGGAACGTCAGCACTTACGGCACCGTCATCCTCGCCGGCAGCGTTGCGGACAATGAGACCAGTGTTGGCAGGAACCTTGTAAACGCGTGTGAATTCCAGTGCGCTGTTGCCGGAAGTAGCCTCCTTAGCAATGTAAGCAGCAACAGTTGTTACGTCTGTGAAGTCGAGAGCCTCAGTTGAACTGAATGTAGCAGCACCGGCAGCACCAATCTCTACAGAAACAGCAGCAACATCAGGAACTGTTGTGCAGAAATTAGAATATGTAGCATTGCCATTTTCCCATGTTACTTCAATCTTAGAAAGATAGAGTGCGCCAGACTTAGAACGAATGCCGAAATATGTATAATCTCCATCTATTACTAATTCTGTATTTTTATTATTACCATCGTATTCTAATTGACCAAGATTAGTTCCACGTTTAGAAACATTATAAACATCTGTTGCATCAGTGTATGGAGAGTTAGAACCATATATTGTTATTGTACGAGTTGCTGCAGTATTATAGTTCCATTCTACTGCTATCTTTGTAAGTTTTCCTCCAGATGCAGTAGTAACGATACCACTATTGTTGTTGCTGCTTCTCAACTGTATAGAAAAATTACCTCCTGCACTTTGTCCAGCATATACAGCATCAGATTTATCTGTGATGCCATCGAAATCTGTATAATTTGTACCTTCTATTCCTATTAACGCATGGTCAAGAACGTCAACTGTTGTAGTCATTGTTCCTTCCATATTTGCAAATACAGCATAATATGTAACATCTTCTGTTCCCATATTTGCAGATGTAACAACCTCAGGTGCTGTATCAGCCACACCTTCTATTGTTGTTGTTGCCCATCCATAAAATGTTTTTCCATTAATGTCAGCAATATTTTCTGGGAATTCAATAGCAGAACCTTCTCTTACTGAGCAATCGTTTGCTTCATCAATTTCTCCATTTATAGAGAAATGTGCTATATGCATTGCAGGAAGAACTGTAACTTCAAAAGTTTTGCTTACTTCGCTGTACGTTGCATTGTCAACAGGTGTAACAGTTACTGTAATGTTTGCAGTTCCTGGTGTAGATGTCAAATATTCTCCACTATTATCTACTAAAATAACATCTTCATTATCGCTTAACCATGTTGTTTCATAGCCTGTTGCGTCTGTCGAAGCATATTCAATAGGAAGAGTAAATGTACCTTCTGCATTTACTTCGAGAGTTGTAGGCGCTAAATCACCAATAGTAGCAATAGGAGTTTTTGCAGCTACACCATCGTCGTATGTAATAGCAATACTCTTAACATAAATAGAGTTTTTTGTACAGTAAACAGTCAATTTTATATTACCTGTCTGAGGTGTAGAATAGTCAAATTGTGTTGTATAGTTCTGCTTATTACCTTCGCCTGTGCCTGGATAAGAAACACTATTAGAGACAGCAGTGTTCTCTCCAATTTTTAATTCAACAGAACCTGTTCCTTGACTCTTGTTAGTAGCATATGTTACTACAATTTTAGAAACATTGCTAAAAGAATTTTTAGACGTAGCATTTGCTCCTGTTGCATTAGTAGTTACTTGCACGCCACCATTGCTAAAACCTGCACCATCTTTACCAGAAGTCCAAACTTTTTCACTTGTACTCCAAGCTTTATCAGTAAAAGTATAGGTAACGGTTTGTTCGTCTGCAAAGACAGACGCATGTACTCCTATGAACATTAACATCAATAGAAGTACCTTAGAAAATAGGTTGTGTTTAAACATAATTGTTTTGTAATTTAATTAAATTATTTAGTTATTAGATTTTTATTCTTAATAGCGGATGCAAAATTACACATTATTTTAAATATGGCAAAATAAAAAAGGGTATAAATAAAAAATATTTTGCATTATTGTTTTAGTTTATCTTTTAATTTGTATCTTTGCAGTGTTTTAACGACATTGCTACACTGGGGCAGATCGGGATACTCATCAAATAACTTACAAGAAACCGAGACCGCTTCTCTTGCTAATGGCGGGCCGCAATTCCATCTGGAACAGCCTTGTGCCGGCGGATTACAAAGGCGGAGAGCACTCTAAATATTTACACACTCGGAGTTTCATCACATCGCCAGTGTAGCATTTTTATGTTTAGACAGAAGCAGGCAAAAGACCTTCTGACATCTATACATCCGAGTCGGCGAAGTAATTAATATAATAAGGTATATATATGTTTTCAGGAATAGTAGAAGAAATGGCTACCGTTGTCGACATCAGGAAATATGGCGGCAATGTGGATTTCACGTTTGAATGCTCGTTTACAAACGAACTGAAGATAGACCAGAGTGTAAGTCACAATGGCGTCTGCCTGACAGTAGTGGCTGTCGACGGCAGCAGATATGTGGTTACTGCAATGCAGGAAACGCTGCTGCGCTCTAATCTCGGCTTACTGAACATAGGCGACAAGGTAAATATTGAACGTTCGATGATGATGAACGGAAGACTCGACGGACACATTGTGCAGGGGCATGTTGACATGACAGCCGAATGTGTAGGCATGGAGGAAGCTGACGGAAGTACCTATTTCACGTTCAGACATGAGCACAACAGCGACATGGTGCGCAGAGGATATTGCACGGTTGACAAGGGAAGCGTAACAGTGAACGGTGTTTCGCTGACAGTCTGCCGACCAACGGACGATACTTTCACGGTGGCAATAATTCCATATACGATGGAGAATACTAACTTTTGCGACATAAAGATAGGCTCAGTAGTAAACTTGGAGTTCGACATCATAGGGAAATATCTCGCCCGAATGATGGCTCATTAAGTTCGTCAAGGTCAGATTTTCAGTATATCTTCTGGTGTCTCTGCGAATGTCGTTGCGCCATGCTCGATGAGGAAACGACGGTCGCGATAGCCCCATAGCACGCTGACGCATGGCATTCCGCAGTTGCGTGCGGTATCTATGTCAACATCGCTGTCGCCTATATATACAGCATTTTCGTTGGTAACGCCCATCTGACGCAGTGCCTCTAAGACAATGTCGGGGTTAGGCTTCTTGCGCAAATGTTCGTTCTCCCCTATTGCTGCATCAAGCATGTTTGGGAAATAGAAATCGGTAAGTTCCTTTGTGGCATCGTAGAACTTGTTGCTGACGACAGCAATTTTCTTTCCGCACCGTCTTAACTCGTGCAACATCTCCATTATTCCGTCGTAGGGATGAGTATTGTCTGTACCGTGAGCGAGATAATACTGCCTGAAAATATTATAGACACGGCTAATGTCGTCAGGCGTGGCTGTAGTCGGAACGGCACGCTCAATAAGCTTATGAACACCATTGCCGATAAATCTGCGCACCTCGTCAGTCGTGCGTTCAGGATAGCCCGAAGAGCGGAGGGCATGGTTTGTGCTTGCAGCGAGGTCGCCAAGTGAGTTGATGAGCGTTCCGTCGAGATCGAAAATATATGTCTGATACTTCATGTTAATATTGCATTTCCTAAAGTTGTTTTTCCATTTATAAAAGTCTGCAAAAGTAACACTTTTCTGTCAATATACGGTATACTCACATGTAAATTTGTATAATTACAAGTTTTAAATAAATAATAAAATGTTTTATTTATTTTGTATTGTCTCCAATTAAGTGTACCTTTGCAGAGTTTTAAAACAGCATAGAGATGAAGAAAACATTAATAAGAAAATATAAAATTCTAATAACCTTATGTGTTTGTGTTATAGCCTCGCTGCTATATTATTTCTTTTTCACTCCCCTGTCGAAAAGCAAAGAGACGGAATATGTGTACATCGACTCTGACGACACAGCAGATTCGGTGTTTACAAAGATCTCACACTTCTCCGGCAAACATGGAATGAATGCACTGCGCACGCTGGTAAGACACAGTTCGTACTACAATCATGTACGTGAGGGCAGATATGCCATAGAGCCAAGCGAAGGCGCTTTTGTGGTTTTCAGGCATCTGAAGAGTGGCAGTCAGAGCCCCGTTAGGCTGACAATACCAAGTGTAAGAACTATAGACCGACTGTGCGGGGAACTGTCGAAAAGGATGATGTTTGACAGCCTTGCTATCTACAAGACACTTACAGACAATGACTCGTGTAAGCAGTATGGCTACGACACGACGACAATAGCATGCATGTTTATTCCAAACACATACGAGGTTTACTGGAACATGCCTGTAGACAAGTTCCTGGAACGAATGAAAAAAGAATCGGACAACTTCTGGAACACCGACCGAACATATAAGGCACGCCACATGGGACTGACACCTAACGAGGTGATTACGCTTGCGAGCATCGTCGACGAGGAAACATCGGTTGACGAAGAAAAGCCAAAGGTGGCAGGAATGTACTATAACAGACTGAAACTGAGAAACAGTGAATACCCCAATGGCATGCCATTGCAGGCAGACCCAACGATAAAATTTGCCCTTAAGAAGTTTGAACTGAAACGCATATACAACAATATGCTTAGTGTGAACAGTCCTTACAATACATATAGGAATGCTGGTCTGCCTCCTGGACCGATAAGAATACCGACAGTGGCAGGCATAGATGCCGTACTTAATTATACGAGACATAATTATCTATATATGTGTGCCAAAGAAGATTTCAGCGGCACGCACAACTTTGCTGCAACATATCAGGAACATCAGCAGAACGCAGCACGATATTCGGCAGCACTGAACAAAAGGGGAATAAAATAATATAAACACAGAATAAATGACGACTATGGACAATGTGAATGAAATACCACAGGAGAAAAAACGCACGCTGAGCTTTGTGGAACAGTTTGTAGAAGAAGACTTGGCTGAAGGCAAGAACAACGGCAGAATACAGACACGATTCCCGCCAGAGCCAAACGGTTTTCTGCACATAGGACATGCTAAAGCTATATGCATGGACTTCGGAATAGCCGAACATTACAATGGCGTGTGCAACCTGCGCTTTGACGATACCAACCCTACAAAGGAAAATACAGAATATGTTGATAATATAATGAACGACATACGCTGGCTTGGCTTCAAATGGGGCAACGTGTATTATGCAAGCGACTATTTCGAAAAGTTGTGGAACTTTGCAGTATGGATGATAGAACATGGACATGCCTATGTCGATGAGCAGAGCAGTGAAGATATTGCAAAGCAGAAAGGCACACCAACAGAGCCTGGCATAGAGTCGCCATACAGAAACCGACCTGTAGAAGAAAATCTCAGACTGTTTAACTTCATGAACACAGCAGAAGCGGAAGAAGGTTCTATGGTGTTGAGGGCTAAACTCGACATGGCAAACCCGAACATGCATTTCCGCGACCCTATAATGTATCGTATAATACATACACCGCACCACCGTACGGGAACAAAGTGGCACGCCTACCCTATGTATGACTTCGCTCATGGACAGAGCGACTATTTTGAAGGTGTTACACACTCTATATGTACGCTCGAATTTGTTTCGCACAGACCATTGTACGACCTGTTCATAGACTATCTGAAAGAAAAGAACGGCGAAACGGATAATATAGCAGACAACCGTCCACGACAGATAGAGTTTAACCGACTGAACCTGACTTACACGATGATGAGTAAACGCAAGTTGCTTGCCCTCGTAGAAGAAAAGAAAGTGTCGGGATGGGACGACCCACGAATGCCGACTATTAGCGGAATGAGACGAAGAGGCTATTCGCCGGAAAGCATAAAGAACTTTATAGACTCTATCGGTTATACAAAATTTGATGCACTGAACGATGTTGCTCTGCTCGAAGCAGCAGTACGCGATGACCTTAATGCAAAATCTACGCGTGTCAGTGCTGTACTTAATCCTGTGAAACTCGTCATCACAAACTATCCAGAAGGACAGACAGAGGAAATGGTGGCAGTGAATAATCCTGAAAATGAAGCAGACGGCACACATAACATTACGTTCTCTCGCAACTTGTGGATAGAACGCGAGGACTTTATGGAAGATGCTCCCAAGAAGTTTTTCCGCATGACACCAGGCAAGGAAGTGAGACTGAAAAACGCATATATAGTGATGTGTACAGAATGTGTCAAGGATGCCGACGGCAACATAATTGAAATACATGCAGAATATGACAAGGAAAGTAAGAGCGGCATGTCTGGAGCAAACAGGAAAGTGAAAGGAACACTGCACTGGGTGTCGGTTGACCACTGTAAGAAAGCAGAGGTTAGAATATACGACCGTTTGTTCAAAGTAGAAAATCCGTCGAACGATGAACGCGATTTCAGGGAATTATTAAACCCGGACTCTCTGCAAGTTCTTGACAACTGCTATGTGGAAGAGTATGCTGCAAAAGCAAAACCAGGACAGTATCTGCAATTCCAAAGAATTGGCTACTTCATGGCAGACCTTGACTCAAGCGAGAATCATCTTGTATTCAACAAAACAGTGGGACTGAAAGACACATGGGCTAAACAAAACAAGTAGAGAAAGAACATGCGTAGCCAGATGTTTGACAGCGAAGAGTTCAAGAACAATCTCCAACAATACGAGAAAGCGTTGGAGAATGGAGAACATATATATTTCGACATAGATGAGCTGACGGAATTGTCGGACTATTACTATATGCGAGGTATGTATGACAAGGCTAAGGAAGTGTGCGACTATACGAATGCACTCTTTCCAGATTCTTCGTTGGCAAAACTGCTGAAAGTCAATACTTTGCTGAACATAGAAAATGACATTGAGGCTGCGAAGGAAATTCTCGAAGAATTAGACGATAAAAGCGATTTGGAATATGCCTATACGTATTTCGACATACTGGCAAGGGAAGAAGATATTACGGAGGCTATCGAATTTATGGAAGAAAGATATGAAGAACTGTCAGATGAATTGAAACCAGACTTCATATTAGATACAGCAGAAATTCTGATTGACAACAACTATACGGACGTTGCGGAGGAATGGTTACTGAAGTATCCCAAAGGCAAAGAAAACGACGAATATAAAGAACTGAAGGCTCGTATTTATTTTGAAGACTTGGAATTTGAAAAAGCCAGTATCCTACTGACTGATTTGCTTGACAAGCACCCTTATGACGAGTCGCTGTGGTGTGTGCATGCTAAAACAATGTTTATGCTGAATAACTTTCAGGAAGCATTGAATAGTTGTGACTTTTCAATAGCCATAGAGCCAGAAAGAAATGAGGCTGTACAGATAAAGGCATATACCCTATTTACACTCAATCAGTTTAACGATGCCATAAGACTATACAAGCAATATCTGGAATGGTTCCCAAATGACAGAAAGGCTTTGGAGTTTCTGGGATTTTGCTACATAAACATTGGTAATAATGAACAGGCAATAAATTGTTTCCTCGACGTTATAAGACTGTCAGAAGATGATGATGTAAGTGTCGATATATATAGAACTCTCGCCATTGCATACAGTAGTAAGAAAGATGTAGAAAATGCACTGAAATATCTTAACAAGATAAAAGTCAACGAAGATAATTATTCTATGTTTCTGACTTTCAAAGGACATATATTGCTGGAAAACAATGAAATCGTTGCCGCAATGAAATGTTATGAAGAAGCGATAGATAAGGCAGTAGACAAGAAAGAATGTATAGTCGACATTGCCATATCTCTCTATGACAACAAGATGTATAGTGTAGCATATAGTTTAATAAAAGCATGCGTAGACTATGTTGATGATTTCCCAAAAGGTCAGGCATGTCTTGCGCTCCTGGCATACAAGATGGGACGAAAAGAAGATTACTTTATTGCATTGAGAAAAGCAGTCAGCAAAGACTTGTATAACGTTAAGGACATACTGTCGGACATTTTCCCTGATTCTGTAATTCCAGAAGATTACTATGCCTACGCAAAACATAATCACTTTATATAATTACACGTAAATATGACTTGGATAAACTCATTATTGTCGAACTTAGACTACGGTACTATCACATTCCTAATGATGTTGGAAAGTACGGTGATACCTGTACCGTCAGAACTTGTGGTCTCACCTGCGGCATATCATGCTGCTGGTGGTAATCTGAATATCTTTCTCGTTATTCTATTTGCAACTATAGGTGCAGACCTGGGGGCTTCAATAAACTACATAGCAGGTTACTATCTTGGCAGACCAATAATATATAAATTTGCGAACAGCCATCTTGGACATTTATGCCTGCTTAACCAAGAGAAGGTAGAGAAAAGCGAAAAATATTTTTACGATCACGGAATGTTTGCTACTATAACAGGACGATTGTTGCCTGGAATACGACACCTAATCTCTATTCCGGCAGGACTCTCTAAGATGAACTATTGGAAATTCTTGTTATATACAACAATCGGTGCAGGTGTATGGAACTGCATATTGGCTGCGCTTGGATGGTATTTATATTCTGTTGTACCAGAGGATAAATTAGCCGAGAGCATACATCAATATGGAGAATACATAAAATGGGGACTGATAGTTATTGTAGTTGCAGTAGCTGTTTTTTTCACTGCAAAGTATTTCTACAATAAATCCAAAGCAAATAAATAAATACCAAGCTATATAAAAGTTCAGGGCAAGCATTAGTTTTATACTTATTGCTTGCCCTGAACTTTTATATAGTTATCAACTTAAGAAAAATCTAAAGACTTGCTATTCTCATTGTAGTCTATATGTATACAAGTACCCTTCTTTATTTTGGATTCCAGAATACGCTCACATATTCCATCCTCTATGTATTGTTGCAGTGCACGTTTGAGAGGACGTGCACCAAACTGTACATCGTATCCCTTAGAAGCAATATAATCTTTTGCAGCATCAGAGATTTCGACTTCATAACCGATATTGCTGATTCTCCTGAGAACGGACTTCAGTTCTATATCTACAATCAAGCGTATGGCAGATTTGTCAAGTTGATCGAAAATAATAATATCATCAAGTCTATTCAGAAACTCTGGTGCAAACTGCTTACTGAGACTTTTTTGTATTACAGATTGTGCATATTCTTTGTCCTCTTTGGTCAATGGTCCATTGATATTTCTCTGTACACCAAAGCCTATACCTCTGCCAAATTCCTTAAGCTGTCTGGTTCCTGTATTTGATGTCATAATAATAATAGTATTCCTGAAATCAATGAGACGTCCGTTGCCATCAGTAAGGCGACCATCGTCGAGTACTTGCAAAAGCATGTTGAATACAGCCGCATTTGCCTTCTCTATTTCGTCTAACAGGACGATAGAATAAGGTTTGCGCCTTACCTTTTCAGTCAACTGTCCACCTTCTTCATAACCTACATATCCCGGAGGTGCACCTACAAGACGAGAGACATTGAAACTTTCAGAGTATTCACTCATGTCTATGCGTATCAAATCAGTTTCACTACCAAACATGTGTTCTGCTAACTTCTTTGCCAGATAAGTTTTTCCGACTCCGGTAGGACCCAAGAAAAGAAATACTCCTACAGGATGGTTAGGATTTCTGAGACCAAGTCGGTTTCTTTGTATTGCCCTGACAATCTTATTGATAGCATTATCTTGTGCAACAACAGATTTTTTCAGTTCATCTCCCATAATACGCAAACGCTCATTTTCTTCCGTTGCAATACGTTGGACTGGTACACCTGTCATAATTGACACTACATTTGCAATGTCTGCATCGTTTACTTTTTCTTTTGTTTCATTGTTGCCGTCCATCCATGCACTGTTAAGTTCTTCAAGTTGGTTGGCAAGTCTCAACTGCTGATCGCGGTATTGTGCAGCAAGTTCAAAGTTCTGATTTTTAACCGCTTCTTGTTTCAGACGCTTTGTTTCTTCAATTTTTTCTTCCATCTCTGTTATTTCAGGAGGAATGTTTGCATGTTTCAGATGGATATGTGCTCCTGCTTCGTCCAATGCATCAATAGCTTTGTCGGGGAAAGCCCTATCGCTAACATATCGTTCTGTAAGTTCCACACAAGCCTTGATAGCATCATCAGTATATGATACATGATGATATTTTTCGTATCTGTCTTTAATATTTTGCAGTATTTTCAGTGTCTCATCTTTTGAAGAAGGATTGACGATAATTTTCTGGAAACGACGTTCAAGGGCACCATCCTTCTCAATACTATTACGATATTCATCAAGAGTTGTTGCACCAATACACTGAATGACACCCCTTGCCAATGCTGGCTTCAGGATGTTTGCTGCATCCATAGTGCCGGCTGCAGAGCCAGCACCAATAATTGTGTGAATCTCATCTATAAAGACTATCAATTCAGGATGTTGCTCTATCTCATTTATCAATGCTTTAATTCGTTCCTCAAACTGTCCGCGATATTTTGTACCAGCAACTATGGATGTCATATCGAGATTAACAACTCGTTTATTGAAAAGTATAGGCGAAGTCTTATGAGCTACGATAAGTTGTGCAAGTCCTTCTACTATGGCACTCTTACCAACTCCTGGTTCTCCTATCAGAATTGGATTATTTTTCTTTCTGCGACACAGGATTTCCATTACTCTAATCATCTCCTTCTCTCTTCCTACAATAGGGTCAAGTGCTCCTTCTGACGCTGCTTTAGTAAGGTCTGTTGAAAACTTATCGAGAACAGGTGTGGCTGACGATGTTCGCTGCTTTGACGCAGTTGATGTTGTATTATTGTGCTTGCTGTTGTCAGCTTTAGCGTTATCGTATGTTTCATCATCCTCTGGTATATCCACCCCACCTTTTGGCGACGACAATTGTTTCTTTATGTATAATAAAGTATCTTCGTAATTCATAGAGTTTTCATTTAAAATTATTTTTGCGCCATTGTCTGTACGGTCATGAAGTATTGCCAACAGAATATGCTGCGTATCTATAATATCTGTTTGTTGCAAACGTGCCTCAAGTACTGCCAGTTTCAGAATGTTATTGGCTTGATCGTTGAGTACGATTTCATTATTGCTTGCATTCAAGATATTGTCGTTGCGTACTTTTTCTTCAAGATTGTATTTAACAGCTTGCTTGTTTATTTTATTGTATTCAAACAAATCATTTACAAGTCCGTCTCGTTCTCTCAACAATGCAATTAAAAGATGTTCAGGTCCAACACTTGGACTTGCTAATCTCATAGCCTCTTCACGACTAAAAGATAGAATCTTAGATACTGATGGTGAAAATTGATTTGCCATTTATCTTAACTATTAGTTTATGTCATAACATTATTATATATTATTTACATACAAAAAGTGTGCCAAAATACAATGTCATGCATAAAAATTATCTTGATGCTCTGAATCCTTCAATATTATCATAACGGTGTTTCATCAAACGATTGTATATGTTTTTCAACCATATTCTATGACCGAGTATGAAAATAAATCCAACCAATAGGAATATTATGTATGATATCTGAGCATTGAAGATAATATATAATATATGTAATAGTAAAATCGGTACAAAAAAGGCTACAAGTTCAAATACTACCTGCAAATAGTTGTTCTCCATACTGCCTTTTCCTATAAACTTAGTATTCAGTGGTATGGTTTGTTTATTATAGACTGACAACTGCATAAACAGACAATATGACACACCGCCAGTGAAAAACATCATGGAAAAAAGCATCAGTAATGAATATTTGCCCATAAAAACTGTTGGAAGCATAAGTATAAAAGGAACAAGTAACAATATAGTAAAGAAATAGTATTTGGCAGTAAGCAGAGCGAAAATGTTCTCACGATGTACCATTAAGCCGTCAATATAGTTCCCTTCTGCACACATGGTCTTTACCAATATCATTGCACCATACATTGAGAAACAATATACCGACCAGAAATAATTCATGAATTGAGAATCGTATATGTCAGTAAAAGCAATTATTAAACTTATAATAAGTATGAAAATGTTGGCAAAAATAAAACTCTTACGTATGTTCTTATTGCGCATGGTGCTTTTTATTTCCAGTTTGACATACTCTCCTATAATGCCATATTTGTTAAGGAAATTAAACTGGCTGACGTGTTTCAGTTTTGTAGTTTCTACTTTTGCAAGTTCCTGCCATACAGATACAAATTGTATTCTTCTATTAACATATAATATTAGGACAAAGCCTGCAAACAACAATAACCACATGAACAGTTTTGGCTCAACAAACAAACTCCCCAATTCAGCATAAGTATCGCATAATGTTGAAAAGTTTGCATTCTTGCCAATGTACCATGGAGAAAATATCAGTGCATATACTAATAATGGAAGTATCCACCATAGTATATTACGATTAATTAAAGCACGAACAATGGAATACCATTGGCTATTTATTAATATTAATATGTATAGGCTTAACAGGAAAAGAAAAGTAATGAATATTCCTTCTGAAAATACAACAGACATAATTGTGTATGGAATGAACATGGCAAACCAGATGCAATTACCCCAGTCGAACATTGAAGACGAAATAAAACTATCAATACAAATCTTTTTCGGAATTGGAAGCAATATATATGGTTTTATCATCTGTGAAGGAGTCTGTTGTGCAATGAAACGGAATAAAAAATCTATTGTCAATATAAAAGGAGCAAAACCATAAATAAGTTCACATGCAGTAGTGGAATCACTCGAATTGGCGACCATTGCAAATATAACGGCAAAAAACATTAGATAAATAATAGTTATTCCTGCCGAAAGATATATAAAGAATTTTGCTGTCTTGTTTTGCTCAAATGCAGGATGACGTTTCGCTGACAACTTCTGGTGCCTACGAAGAAGACGTATATATTCTATGTGTTGTTTTATATTCAGTTTAAGCATTGCTTTTACCTTAAATCAATTATTTCTGCTTTTGGGAAATCCTTAGAGTTAAAATTGAATTTTGCATCGATTAGTTGTGCAGACTTGAAATTCTTTACAGTAAGTCTTATCCACTTGCCTCTTTCTTTTATCTTTACAACCGAAGGAATATTTGTCCTCTTATTTATTGTTATATAAATATCTTGTATTGCTTTCTTTTTGCTTGTAAGATGTATAACATAGTTTGAACCTTCCTCCTTCAAAGACATTTTGTATCCTGTCTTGTATAAAGAGATAAAGTGGTATGGATTCATCTTTGCCTGCTGTTCTGCTGATGGATTACTTATGTTTACTTCATTTGAAGATACGACATAAGTCCATTGTGTTTTACCGTTAAACCATGTTTTTGCCTGTGGAGTACTGGCAAAGAACTTATTGCCTTTTATGGAAATTGTGCCAGACACACTGCCCATATTGGCAGATGAAATAGTAAAATTGGCAGTAGAACCACCTTTACGGTTTAATATGGCTGCTGTCTTGTCAAGTATTTGTTTTGCTTTAGCTGCATTTTGAGCTTTTAGTCCAAATAAGCAAAATGTTAACAGTAAAACTGTAATGAAATATCTCTTGTGATTTGTCATATTCATTTACTTTATATAATTATTTAACTGATTCTAAAATCATCATCAGGCTGGTTTCGTCCTGCACCAAGACTTCACGTGGTTTCCCACCGTGTGCCTCTCCTACTATACCTGCTTTCTCCAACTGATCCATAAGTCTACCGGCACGGTTATAGCCTATAGAAAAACGACGCTGTATCATACTTGTCGAGCCTTGCTGTGTTGACACGACAGAGCGAGCAGCATCCTCAAACAAGGGATCCAATGCTCCAACATCCATACTGCCACCGCCAGCTGATGTATTGTCAACTGCTGGCTCTGGCAACTCATAGGAATCCAATGGACCGGGCTGATTCATAATATATTCATTGATTGCCACTACTTCTGGAGTATCAATAAAAGCACACTGAACACGCACAGGTTCTGTTCCGTTTTTGAAAAGCATGTCTCCACGTCCGATGAGTTGATCTGCGCCAGGACTGTCCAATATTGTTCTTGAGTCTATCATGGCACTAACGCGGAATGCCATACGACCAGGGAAGTTTGCTTTTATATTACCTGTAATAATTGTTGCTGTTGGACGTTGTGTTGCTATGACCATGTGAATACCAACCGCACGGGCTAACTGTGCGATACGTGCTATTGGCAACTCAATTTCTTTTCCTGCTGTCATTATCAAGTCTCCAAACTCATCAATAATGACAACAATATAAGGCATGTAGTCGTGCCCATCTGTAAGTTTTAGCTTGCGGTTGACAAATTTGTCATTGTATTCCTTGATGTTTCTTACTCCTGCTTTTTTCAGCAAATCATATCTGTGGTCCATCAACGTACATAGACTCTTCAATGTCCTTACAACTTTCGTAACATCAGTTATGATTGGTTCTTCATCGTCGTCTACAGTAGCCATGAATTTCTGTGCAATAGGCTCATATACAGGGAACTCCACTTTCTTTGGGTCAATAAGAACAAATTTCAATTCGTTTGGATGTTTCTTGTATAACAACGATGTTATTATAGCGTTCAGACCGACAGACTTTCCTTGTCCTGTAGCACCGGCAACAAGCAAGTGAGGTATCTTAGCGAGGTCAACCATATAAACCTCATTTGTAATAGTTTTGCCCAATGCTATCGGAAGGTCCATCTTTGTCTCCTGGAATTTCCTTGAATTAAGGATACTCTCCATTGAAACTATGTTTGCCTTAGTATTAGGAACTTCAATGCCAATAGTTCCCTTACCTGGTATAGGCGCAATAATACGCACGCCGCCTGCTGCCAAATTTAAAGCCAAATCGTCGCTTAAACCACGAATTTTTGAGATTCTGATACCTTCTGCAGGAGTAATTTCATACAATGTTATAGTTGGTCCTACGGTTGCATCAATCTTGCTAATCTCAACCTTAAAACTGCGTAGTACTTCAATAATCCTGTCCTTTTTCTTTATCAGTTCAGCCTTGTCAACGTACGGCTGATTGTCGTTGTCATATTTTTTCAGCAATGACAATGTGGGATATTTATAATTCGTGAAAGGTTCTTTGGGGTTTATAGGGCTGTTAATGTCTTCTACATCCATTACAGTTTCCTTTGTAGCCTTCTCCCCCTCTTCTGCAACCATTATGTTTATGTCCACTTTGTCTTTGTTGTCTTGTATCTCATCTTCGATAATGACCTCTGTATTTTCATTGTCATCAGCAACTTCATCCATAAGAGATACGGGTTGACTTATTTTCTCTTCTTCATATTCATCTCTAACAATAATGTCATCGTCATCTTTCACATTTTCTGTCTCATTATCATTATTCGTTGATTTTATCGTAAACTTTACCTTTTTAAGATATCTTTTAGGGTTGAGTATGTTTCTGATGACATTGATTGTCTCTGAACTGACAAACACAAGAAAGACTATTGCTACGAGTGCAAGTACGACTATAAGTCCGGGCGTACCGACAATGTTTTCAATCCATTGTGAAACAAACAAGCCATGATTGCCACCTGGATTATATACACTCTCAGAAAACAGGACTGTCAGAAACTTTGCAAAGAACACTGAACACCATAACATAACAACGGCAAATGCCAAAAACCATTTCCATAAATTGATTTTAGGATATACTTCCATCTGCTTCAAGCCTGTAATGAAAATAAATACAGGTATCAAAAATGCCGGAAGTCCGAAACAACATGTTATGAAGAAATATGAAGTAATAGCGCCAAGTGAGCCACATGTATTTTGAAAGCTGCGTTCAGCATTCTGAAATTCGCCAGGTCTTAAATCTACCAGAAGGCTTTGGTCCATTTGTCCGGTATTCAGGTAAGAAATGAATGAAAGCACCATGAAACATGCTATCAACATTAAGAAAAAACCTACCAGGAAGTTGGTTCTTTCACTGAAAAATATTTCTTTAAGGCTGGGGGATTTTGCCTTTGATTTATTGTTATTACCTTTTCTTTTCTTAGCCATTACAGTATTATTTTCTAATTTAACTGCAAAAGTAACTCAAAAAAATAACAAAAAGACATATTTAAATAACTTTTTTTCATAATTTTGCATGCTGTAAGCAGAATTAATGAAAAAAAATATATACAATCACATAGATAAAAGCTGGCTCAATACGCTTCCGATGGCTAAATTTCAGGGGCGCATAGTCGTTGTATTAAACGAATCGGAGGCGGAAAAAGCAGTCAATTTTCTTCTGACATGCAATATTTTAGGCATTGATACGGAGACGCGACCTTCATTCAAAAAGGGACAGCAACATAAAGTATCATTGTTGCAGGTAAGCACACATGATATATGCTTTTTGTTTCGCCTGAAACTCATCAAGCAGAAATCATCTATTATTAGACTGTTGGAGAACAAAGATGTTCCTATTGTAGGACTGTCGCTTCACGATGACGTCATGTCTCTCCATAGACTGTTTGACTTTACTCCAGGATATTTCATAGATTTGCAAAACCTTGTGAAAACTATTGGCATAGAGGATTTGAGCCTACAGAAATTGTATGCAAATTTTTTTCATCAGCGAATAAGTAAAAGCCAGCAGCTTTCCAACTGGGATGCTGACATTCTAAACGAGAAGCAAAGGCTGTATGCCGCTACAGATGCTTGGGCTTGTATACAGATTTATGAAGAATACAGACGACTTTCAGAAAGCAGAGATTTTAATTTAATAAACAACGATAAAGATGAGCAATTATCCGAAAATATATCTTAAACGCGGAAAGGAAGAAAGTTTAAAACGCTTTCATCCATGGGTTTTCTCTGGGGCAATACACCATGCTGACGAAGTTGAAGAAGGAGATTTAGTAGAAGTTGTAACGTCTAACGGAGATTTCATCGGTGTAGGACACTATCAGATTGGTTCTATAGCTGTTAGGATACTGAGCTTTTCAGACATCATAATTAACGATGAATTCTGGCATTTTCGACTTTTATCTGCATTAAATGTGCGCAAGGCAATAGGCATATTTGATGATAAAAACAATAACACATATCGTCTTGTTCACGGCGAAGGCGACAATCTGCCCGGACTTGTCATAGACTGCTATGGAGACACGGCTGTCATGCAAGCTCACAGTGTAGGTATGCACTATGCCAGGAAGACGATAGCAGAGCAACTGGTGAATGCAACGGAAAGCATAATAAAGAATGTTTACTACAAAAGCGAGACAACGCTGCCTTATAAAGCAGACTTAGGACAGGAGAATGGCTTTTTAGTTGGCAATAGCGATAATAACATAGCTGTTGAGAATGGACTGAATTTCCATGTTGACTGGCTGAAAGGTCAGAAAACGGGATTTTTCGTTGACCAGCGCGAAAACCGCAAACTTCTGGAGCAATATGCAAAAGGCAGACGTGTACTGAATATGTTTTGCTATACTGGCGGTTTTTCTTTTTATGCCATGCGAGGAGGTGCTGAATTAGTCCATTCTGTCGACAGTAGTGAGAAAGCCATTGAACTGACAAACAGGAATGTGGAGCTTAATTTCCCTAATGACAAGCGTCATGAGGCATTTTGCGAAGATGCGTTCAGATATCTTGACAACTCCAAGAACTCATACGACCTTATCGTGCTCGACCCTCCTGCCTTTGCCAAGCATCGTTCGGCACTGCACAATGCACTGAAAGGATACATCAGGCTCAACATGAAGGCGTTTGAAAAGATAGAAAAAGGAGGCATATTGTTTACGTTCAGTTGCAGTCAGGCTGTTACGAAGGACAATTTCAGAAATGCAGTCTTTACAGCGGCAGCACAGGCGCGCAGAACAGTGAGAATTCTTCATCAACTGCATCAGCCGGCAGACCATCCTATAAACATATATCATCCAGAAGGCGAGTATCTCAAGGGATTAGTTCTATATGTCGAATAATACCTTTATAAAGAAAATAGAATCGTTTATCGAAAGCAAACAGTTGCTTGACAAAGGCTGCAAATATCTCGTTGCCCTGTCAGGCGGTGCTGACAGTGTGTGTATGTTGCTTGTACTTAAAGACTTAGACTATAACGTTGAAGCAGTACATTGTAACTTTCACTTGCGTGGAAACGACTCTGCTGACGATGAGAACTATTGCATGGAATTGTGCGAGAAACTGAACATTAAACTGCACGTTGAACAGTTTGACACACTATCCTATGCCAATACAAACAAGATAAGCGTTGAAATGGCTGCAAGAGAGCTGAGATACACCTTGTTTGACCGTCTTCTCGATGAATACGGATATGCTGCCGTATGTGTCGCACATCATATTAATGATAATGTAGAAACCGTATTGCTAAATCTGGCAAGAGGCACTGGAGTGAAAGGTTTGCAGGGAATTATGCCTAAACGCGGCAAAATCATTCGTCCAATGCTGTGTGTTACACGTACGGAAATAGAAAAATACATGAGTTCACAGGACATGACATTTTGTCATGACATTACAAATAATGACGATGAAATCATAAGAAATGGCATCCGGCACAATATTATTCCACAGCTGGAAAAGGTTAACAGCGCAGCTATTGCAAACATAAACAAAACCGCAAGGAGAATGGTTGCCGTTGAGCAGATTTTGACTGATTTCATCGAGGATAAGAGTAAGAAAATCATTAGAAAGAACGGCAGACACGACATTATAAATTTCTGCGATTTAAACAATGAATACCTGTGCTATCTTATCTTGAAAAAATATGGTTTTACATCGTTGCAGGCGGAGAATATATTTGAATATCTGAAAACTGCCAAGCCTGGCAGGATTTTCAACTCGGACAAATATTCGCTGCTTGTAGACCGCGAAGAAATAATCCTGAAAAGTAAAGACGACAGACAGGAGGTTGGCATTACGGTTTTAGAAGCTGGAGAATACAGGATTAGTGGCGATGAAACCTTAATTTTTCAGAACTTACAGGACAACGACATCAGCTCGTTTCCACATACAAAAGACTATTGTTTTGCCGACGCAGGCAAAGTGAGACTGCCGCTACACGTCAGGAATGTTCGCACTGGCGACAGGTTTATTCCTTTTGGCATGAAGAACGAGAAACTTGTCAGCGACTATCTTACGGACAGAAAATATAATGTCTTTGAGAAAGAAGAGCAACTCATCGTAACCGACGAAACAGGAAAAAGCGTTTGGCTTGTTGGTGAAAGAGCCGACGAGAGCATTAGAGTAACCTTAGAAACAAAATCAGTTATTCTACTGAATATAAGACGTTTATAACAAAATACATTATATTTCATTTTGTCATTTCTATTTTACAGGATTTAAAAAACAATCTTGTAATCCTATTACAAAGTACTTGTAATGGCGTGACAAAACATCTGTAACAGCGTGACAAAATTCCTGTAATGAATTTACAAATTGTTTGTAATTTCTCAGTCTATTTAGCATGATTTTTACACCTGAAAACCATGACATTTCCAACGTGATTATTTTATGTAGAATTCCTTTGTCAGACTGTCATACCATTCACTTCTTCCATTGTTGCTGCAGATACATTCGGTGGATGAAAAGAAATGCACTGGAGGGTGTTTTACATATTCTATTAGTATGCGTTTGGGCGACTTGTTTTCAGTAGTTTTGACAAACAACTCCCTTTGCTTGAAGAAACCATGAAAAATAGCCTCATTGTCGAATCTCTCAGATTCAGACACCGGAATGACTACGGAAAACTGTCCTTCATCGGCAATAAGATGACTTACAGCATCGAGCAGTTGGTCGAAAGGCATAGAGTCAGCATGTTTTGCTATAGACTTCCTTACGTCTGGCGACTTCAGTGAGTTGTTGAAAAATGGCGGGTTGCAGACTATTGAGTCGAAAATACCGCACGGCATCATCCCGTAATATTCCGATATTGACATGTTTATGACCTCTACCCTGCCTCTGTATATGGAATTTCCCACATTCTGCACAGCCTGCCTGCATGCCATCGGTTCAATGTCGATTGCAACAACATCTGCCTCAGGAAACCTCTGCGCCATCATCAGCGAAATGAGTCCTGTGCCGCATCCTATGTCAAGTATGCGCGTGCCACCTTTAGCCCATGCCCCCAGAAGGACTCCGTCGGTGCCCACTTTCATAGCGACATTGTTCTGGCATATCGTAAACTTTTTGAATGAAAAATAAGTATTTGCAGTCATACAAAAGACAAGTATCAATTATAAATGCTGCAAAAGTATAAATAATATTTAAAATATTATGCCATCTGAGGATAAATTTATATTTTTGCAAACTTTAATTTTATATATATCATAAGAAACATAATGGAAAATAACACACACATACAGATGATAGCAGATTACGAAGGCGACATTCAGAAAATATTTGAAGTTAATGTTGAAGGCGACCTTCCTATATTGGCTACCCGCAATATGGTATTATTTCCCGGAGTAATATCTCCGATTCTTGTCGGAAGAACATCGAGCGTAAACCTTGTACAAGAGCTGAGAAACAGTCCGGACACTGTCATTGCCCTTTTCTGTCAGAAAGACGGTGCAGTAGACGAACCAACAAAAAACGATTTGTACGAATATGGCGTATTTGCCAAAATCATAAGAGTGCTTGAAATGCCAGGCACTCAAAACCTTACAGCCATTGTGCAGGGACTGGGACGCTGCAAGCTGAAGGAAATAAAAAAGCTGCGCCCTTATATCGTCGGGACAGCCGAACTCGCTACGGAGACATATCCTAATAATAATGATCATGAGTTTGAAACCGCAGTGGAAGACCTGCGCGCTCAGACAATAACCTACATCCGCAAGAATGAGGAACTGCCAGATGAAACATTGTTTGCACTGACAAACATGTCTAATCCTGTCGTTTCCTTGAACTTTACATGCTCAAGCATGCCGTTCAACATACAGGACAAGATACAACTTTTACAGATAGACTCACTGAAAGAGCGCGTGTTCGAGGCACTGAGAGTTCTCAACAAGGAGATGCAACTGCTTGAACTGAAGCAAAACATACGCTCAAAAACACGCGAAGACATTGATGAACAACAGCGTGAATACTTCCTGCAACAGCAGATAAAGAACATAAAGGAAGAACTCGGCAATGGCGAAGGCTCACCAGAGAAACTCAACCTGAAAGAGAAAGCAAAGAACAAGAAATGGTCGGAGGAGGTTGAAAAAATATTTATAAAGGAATTCAACCGATTGGACATCTTCCCCCCGCAAAGTCCTGACTACAGTACGCAGATGGCATATCTGCAAACGATGGTAGACCTGCCGTGGAACGAATATACTCAAGATGACTTAAACATAAAACGCGCTGAACGCATACTTGACCAAGACCATTACGGCATGGAGAAAGTAAAGGAGCGCATATTGGAGCACATAGCAGTCCTGAGTCTCAGGGGCGACCTTAAATCTCCAATCATCTGTCTGTATGGCCCTCCAGGTGTAGGAAAGACAAGTCTCGGGAAAAGCATTGCCAATGCACTGAAGCGAAAATATGTAAGAATGTCGCTGGGTGGTCTGCATGACGAAAGCGAAATACGCGGACACAGGAGAACTTATGTGGGCGCCATGCCTGGACGAATAATAAAAAACATACAGAAAGCCGGCTCGTCAAATCCCGTGTTCATATTGGATGAGATTGACAAGGTTACTCAAAACACCATCAATGGCGACCCGTCGTCAGCTCTGCTGGAAGTATTAGACCCAGAACAAAACCATGCCTTCCATGACAACTTTCTTGATATAGACTACGATTTGTCGAAGGTATTGTTCATAGCCACAGCCAACGACCTCAACACCATTCCCCGCCCACTGTTAGACAGAATGGAAATAATAGAAGTCAGTGGATATACTACGGAGGAAAAGATTGAAATTGCAAAACGCCATCTCGTACCACGAGAGCTGAAAAATACAGGTCTGGACACATGCGAGTCAAAGCCTACTTTCAGAAAAGCATCGCTTGAGAAGATAATAGAACAATATACTCGAGAAAGTGGTGTCAGGCAGTTGGAAAAGCAGATAAACAAGACTTTCCGAAGAATAGCATACTACAAGGCTGCCGGAGAGGACAAAAAATACGACAAGATAACAACAGAACAAGTGCAGGATATACTTGGAAAGCCACCATACTACCGTGATATTTATCAAGGCAACGACTATGCCGGTGTGGTAACGGGACTGGCATGGACAAGCGTTGGAGGCGAAATACTATTCATAGAAACGTCGCTGAGCAAGGGAAAGGGAGCAAAACTCACCCTTACGGGCAATCTTGGAGATGTAATGAAAGAATCTGCCGTGATAGCACTCGAATATGTTAAGGCTCATGTTGACAAGTTGAACATAGATTATAAAATCTTTGAGCAGTGGAACATACACATCCACGTGCCAGAGGGAGCAACGCCAAAAGACGGACCTTCTGCAGGAATAACCATAGCAACGTCTATTGCTTCTGCATTGACTCAGCGTAAGGTCAGAAAGAATACGGCAATGACCGGCGAGATAACATTGCGTGGAAAAGTATTGCCAGTTGGAGGAATAAAAGAAAAGATACTTGCTGCAAAAAGAGCGGGAATAACCGATATTGTTTTATGCAAGGACAATAAAAAGGATATAGACGAGATACAGCCAAAATATATTACAGGCGTAACCTTCCATTATGTTGAGAACATACAGGATGTCTGGGACTTTGCACTTACGAATGAAATGGTTGAAGATGCAGTAACATTTGAAATAGAAAAAGAAAAGAACTGATATGACATTTGAGATACAACATACTGACAGCCAATCGGATGCCCGTACTGGAGAGATAACTACTGCACACGGGAAAATACAGACTCCAATTTTTATGCCTGTAGGCACATGCGGAAGTGTGAAAGGTGTGCATTTCTCTGAGCTGAAACAACAGGTAAAGGCACAGATTATACTCGGCAATACATATCATCTGTATCTACGTCCAGGACTTGACATACTCAACAAGGCTGGCGGACTGCATAAATTCAACACTTGGGACAAGCCTATACTTACTGACTCTGGAGGATTTCAGGTATTCTCGCTTACAGGTATAAGAAAACTAAAGGAGGAAGGATGTGAATTCCGCTCACATATTGACGGTTCAAAACATTTCTTCACACCAGAAAATGTCATGGAAACTGAACGAATGATAGGTGCAGACATTATGATGGCATTCGACGAATGTCCTCCTGGAAACAGTGATTATGCTTATGCTAAGAAAAGTCTGGGGCTGACACAGCGATGGCTGGAACGCTGCGTAAAGAAGTTTAAAGAGACTGAGCCACTATATGGTTATGAACAAAGCCTGTTCCCTATCGTTCAGGGATGCACTTATAGGGACTTAAGACAAGATGCTGCGAAACATGTAGCAGACATAGGCGCAGACGGAAATGCTATTGGCGGACTTGCCGTAGGTGAACCTACGGAAGTAATGTATGAAATGATAGAGATAGTCAACGATATACTTCCCAAAGACAAGCCGCGCTATCTGATGGGCGTAGGTACACCACAAAACATTCTGGAATCAATAGAACGTGGAGTCGATATGTTTGACTGTGTCATGCCGACAAGAAACGGGCGCAATGCAATGCTGTTCACATATCAGGGAACAATGAACATGAAGAACAAGAAATGGGAATATGACTTCTCTCCTATTGACATAGAAGGCTGCGATGTAGATAGAATATACAGCAAGGCATATCTGCACCACTTGTTCAAGGCGCAGGAACTGCTTGCGATGCAAATTGCCTCAATTCATAATCTCGCATTCTATCTTAGACTGGTTGGCGATGCCAGAAAACACATTGAACAAGGCGATTTTGTAAGCTGGAAGAAATCGGTTATTGATGATTTAGGAAGAAGATTATAGCATGATAAGAAAGGCAGAACTCATAAACTGGGTTAAGAATAACAAACCTATAAAGATTCTTGATTGGTATATAATTAAGAAGTTTATAGGCACTTATTTCTTTTCCATATTGCTGATAATATCTATTGCAATAGTTTTCGATATAAATGAAAACCTGGAAAAGTTCGCACAGTATCATCCACCACTTAAAGCTATAGTGTTCGACTATTATGCAAATTTTGTACCATATTATACAAACTTGTTCAGTCCTCTTTTTGTTTTCATTGCCGTAATATTCTTTACGTCTAAGCTGGCAGGCAACTCTGAGATTATCTCCATGCTGGCAGCAGGTGTTTCATTCAAGCGACTCATGCGTCCATATATGATAGCGTGTGTCATAATTTCATTGGTTACATTCTATCTCGGAGCCTATGTAATACCACACGGAACTGTTATTAGACAGAACTTTGAGACTATATATAAGAATAAGAAACGAAACACGGCAGCCGAGAACGTACAGTTGCAGGTCGGCAAAGGGGTTATAGCATATATTCAACACTACGACAATAACATTAAAAGAGGGTATGGATTTTGTCTCGACAAGCTTGAAGACAAGAAACTTGTCAGCCATCTTACGGCAACGGAAGTACAATATGATACCATATCCGACACTAAATACAACTGGAAAGTATATAACTGGAAAATCAGGACACTGAAAGGTTTGAAAGAACATATAGTCAGTGGAATGGAAAAGGATACTGTCATCCATATGGAACCGACAGATCTTGTATATTCAAAGGGACAACAGGAAACACTCACAAGTCCACAACTTAAAGAGTATATAGAGAAACAGAAAGAGAGAGGCTCGGGCAATGTCGTACAATATGAAGTGGAATACCACAAGCGCATAGCATCATCGTTGGCATCGTTCATATTGACAACAATAGGACTTTCGCTGTCGGCAAGAAAGCGCAAAGGAGGAATGGGAATGTATTTGGGTATGGGTTTGGCATTGAGTTTTGGTTATATTATGTTGCAAACCATATCAGCTACATTTGCCATAAAAGGAGGATTGCCTGCCATGTTGGCTGCATGGATTCCTAATCTTATATTTATTATTGTAGCATATTTCTGCTATAAAAATGCTCCAAACTAATGAAATTTGAAGAATTAGACCTAAGTTATAATATTCTTGACGCGTTGGATGACATGCATTTCGACACATGTACGCCTATACAGGAGAAATGTATTCCAGAAATATTGTCAGGAAATGATGTCATTGGCATAGCGCAGACCGGTACAGGCAAGACCGCTGCATACCTGCTTCCTATCCTAAGTCTATTGGATGAGCAGGATTTCAAGGATGACGCAATAAACTGTATCATTATGAGTCCTACCAGAGAACTTGCTCAACAAATAGATCAGGCAATGCAGGGATTCAGTTATTATCTTGATAATGTCAACAGCCTGGCTGTATATGGAGGCAATGATGGTTCCAGATTCGAGAATGAGAAGCGCGGACTTACACTTGGTGCAGACGTCATAATAGCTACACCTGGACGGTTCCTCAGTCATATTCAGATGGGAAATGTAGACTTGTCGAATGTATCCTTTTTTGTCTTAGATGAGGCAGATAGGATGCTGGACATGGGATTCAGCGATGATATTCTTAAAATAGCAAGTCTTTTGCCGAGAAAAAGACAAACGGTGATGTTCTCAGCCACAATGCCTGAAAAGATAGAGAAACTTGCAAGAAAACTTATGTATAAGCCAGTGGAAGTAAAACTATCAGTTAGCAAACCTGCAGAGAAAATCAAGCAACTGGCATTCATGTGTTATGACAACCAGAAAATAGGCGTGTTGAAACATATTTTTAAGACAAATGATTTGAAAAAAACTATCATATTTGCAAGTTCAAAGGTTAAAGTCTTGAATATACAGCGGACTCTTTCACAGTTAAGGGTAAAGTCCGGCGAGATGCATTCTGACCTGACTCAACAGCAAAGAGATAATGTTATGTATGACTTCAAGGCTGGCAATATCGACATATTAGTGGCAACAGACATTGTTTCAAGAGGTATCGACATTGATAACATATCCGCCGTCATAAACTACGATGTACCACACGATGTTGAAGACTATGTTCATAGAATTGGACGAACAGCACGTGCTGATCGTGATGGTATGGCAATAACACTTATAAACGACAAAGATATCGACAAATTTATTAACATTGAGAAATTTCTAAAATATAAAATTGAGAAGGGCGAATTGCCTAATGAGTTAGGTGAAACTCCTGTTTATAGGTCTGCGACTAAGAATAAAAGACGCAAAACCAAATATAGGAAATTTGTCAGACGAAAGAAAACAAATTAGAACAGTAATTATTATAATTCATAAAATGAAAAAAATATTATTAATATCAGCACTATTAATTTGCACGACAAACATAATGGCAAAAGATACAAAAGTATATTTGAGAGTAATTGAAACAAGTGATATTCACGGATGGTTCTTCCCTTACGATTTTATAAACCGCAAGCCAAAGAAGGGAACACTGTCAAGAGTTATAACCTATGTCGACAGTCTAAGAAACAAATATGGCAAGAATCTTCTTAATCATATTACTAAAAAATTTTATGAAAAAGAATCTTTGATATTTAATCAGGATTCTCCATATAAAACTTTTTATATTATATTTAAAGGAACAATTAA
>OMZM01000023.1 GCA_900315545.1 uncultured Prevotella sp. | reverse complement strand
AAATTAGTGCACTTACCATTCTGCAATACGTAAACTTCATTAACGACAAGCCCATTGGCAGAATTAAGTATGCACTAAATTAATTCCGCCAACAGGTTATTTTTTAATTTTTCTACCTGTTTTTGTTTGCAGATAAGCGCCACACATCGCAGGAAGTGCTTCCGCGCGTTATTCACAATTCAAGTTTTTGGGGGCTGTTGCAGACGTATGCCTTTGGCGTAGAGAGAGAGAATTCACTCATGCCGGCATACTTTTCTGCTTCGTTTAAAGAAATAATTTTGAAGTATTTCTTTTCATGACGCCCTTTTATTTTCTCCGCTGCAAACATACGAACATATTTATTATTTATAAAGTTTTTCGTCTTAAATTTAATAATCGTTAACTACAGGAGGGCGTTTTTAACTTAAAGATACATTTTTAGGTGTAAAAAATGGAGAAAAACGAGCGTTTTTGTCATTGAAAAAGGCATAGTTCCACGCTTGTCTGGCGTGGGACTATGGTTGTATGTCTGTGTGTGTTACAGTTTTACCTTTGTTTTCTTGCCTTTTCTGTCGATGCACATCTCCTTTCCCTTGTAGGCTACGAGCGCAAATGGTTTCTGCGGATTGACAAACGGTTTTGCGCTGTCGTATCTGAAAGGTATGACTACTTCTCCCTTGTGGTCGATGTATCCCCAGTGTTTTCCGCTTCTGACGGCAGCCAGTCCGCAGGCAAATGGTGTTATCTCCTCGAAGTGCGGAGGTATGACTACGTTTCCGTTGTGGTCTATTGCTCCCTGCTTTCCGTCGCGCTTCACAACTGCGAGCCCGTCGCTGAAGTCTCCCACAGCGTCGAAGGCGTCGATGAGCCTCTCGCTGCCGTCGGCGCTGAGAATAGCCCATCCGTCGTCGTCGTAGACTATTGCCACTCCCTCGCTGAACTCGCCTGCACTGGCGTAGCGCGGCGAGATGATTTCCGTGCCGTAGGCGCTGACGAATCCGTACCTGCCGTTGCGCTCCACCTTAGTCAGTCCTTCGGTCTTGTAGTGTATCGGCTCGTCGTATATCGGGCGTATGATGCACTTGCCGTCGCGGTCGATGATGCCGTGTCTGGCGTCGCGTTCCACCTGAATGTAGCCGTTAGGCATGCGTCGGAAGCTGTCGTAGTGGTTGCTCTCGCGTATGAGCATCTGCAAGTATCCGTCGCTGACGGTCAGCCCGTTCTCCTTGAGTGCGAGCGACAACTCGCGCAGGGCAGGCTTGTGCCCAGCCTCCGCACACTTTATGAGCAGCTGCACGGCAGTGCCTACGTCTGGCTGACAGCCGTAGCCGTCGAGCAGCATGCAGGCATACTCGTAGGTGGCATTCTTGTAGAAAGTCTTTTTGTTGGCGATGTCCTTGAGCAGTGTGAACGCCATCTTTGGCTGCTCGCTCACGCCGTCGCCTCGCTCGAACACCTCGCTCAGCGCCATGACGGCTTTCTCTTCGCCCATCCTGCGGCTGAGCTCGCTGCGCAACATGCCGATGCTCTTGTCGTCAGCCTTGTCTGCCGACGCCATGCGCCACGCCGTCTCATGCAGCAGCCGTCGGTCGTCCCACTCTCTGATGTCGCTGTCGCTGCCCTGAGCCATGCTGCCGAGCGACGGCAGCAGCATGAGGGCGATGGTGATTGTCTTGAAATGTCGGAAATTCATGCCATATTCTTTTTCTACAGATGCAAAAATAATTCTTTTTGGCGAATTGACATAATTTTCCTACAAAAACTGTGCCAAAGTTGTGCTGTTTTTTGTTTTTTGCGATTATGGCATGTCGCATATATTGTGAATGTTCACATGAGTTTTCTTAATTCTTCAGGCTCAGGAAGTATTCCTTGATATTCCTTAGGAAGTTCTGACGATGTGCGGTAGGTTGCCACTCCCATTGGCTTGTTGATGTCTCGGAATGCGAACTCTACAGTTTTTGAGTCCCTGTCCTTACAAAGAATGATTCCGATGGATGGATTCTCGTGAGGCAGTTTCATATACTCGTCGAGTGCTGACAGGTAAAAGTTCAGTTTTCCTGCATATTCGGGTTTGAATTCTCCCCGCTTCAACTCGATTGCTATTAGCGCCTGAAGTCGGCGATTGTAGAACAATAAATCTATGAAGTATTCTTTTTCTGACACTACGAGCCGATACTGATTGCCCATAAACGAGAAATCGCTGCCCAAAGCCATAATGAAGTTCTTTATATTGTGGACTATCTGCTGCTCTATTACGCGTTCATCCGTTTCGTCAGGGTCCTCGATATTTACGAAATCAAGCAGATATTCATCCTTGAACGAGCGCAAAGCCTTACTGCGCAAGTCTACGTTTGCGATGGTTGCTGAAAAATTATTAGGCATGCTGCCACGCTTACCAAACAAGTCGTCCTTCATATAGTATTTCAACTTGTCGCCATTCCAGAAGCCAGTGGCACAGTTCACGATGTAGAACAATCGTTGCTCCACGTCCTTTTTACGCGCAAGAATTTCATAATGGTTAGTAAAGCCGACGGCAAGAAAGGCTTCCAAAGTCTCCGGTGGTAATTCGTCCGTTGTCAATGGACGAATTACGATATGTCCTTCGTCGCCTACAGGAATGATGCTGTTCTGTAAATCGTCCGCTGGCGACGGACGATTCTCAAACATGCTGCACCATGCCTCGTAGAAGATACGCATTCGCTTGATGCTGGTTTCAGAAAAGCCTCTTAGTCCGGGCAGTTCTCGCTGCAGCGACTCGGAGATAGTGCCTATAGCATTACTGCCCCATCTTGCAGCCCGGCTCTGAACGGATATATACCCGCCTATGGCATAGTAGAGAGCCAACAATTCCTTGTTTACCAATCGCGCAGCACGATATCGGCTTTCCAATATCGCTTCCTTTATAGCCTTTACGGCATCTGCGTATGCGGATGTTATTTGTTTCTGTTCCATTTTCATACAGCATTTTCATCGTTGTCTTGACAGTCATCACCTGATTTCCACAGCACTTTAGTGTATATTGTTTCATAAGTAGCCGAGCAACAAGAAGTTGTGAGACATTCTGCCACACTGAGACCTCCACTGACCTTAGCACAGCACCTAAAGGCGTGCGAAATCATCTGATATCATGGCAAAGGTACGAATAAAATCGGAGAAAACAATTATTATGAATGAATCTTTTCCTACAAAAACTGTGCCAAAGTTGTCAGAATTTTCTTTCGGCACGAAAATGTATGAAAATTTTTGACAGGAGAAAAGTTGCAAAATAGAAATTATATTGTGTCTGAAAGTGTGAAAATATGTAAAATTTCGAGTCGGTGATAACTGTTAAAATTGTCAAAGAGTATGTTTGAGACGGCTATTTCGTCTGTTTTGCCATGTCAGACACAGCGTCCGATAGTCCCAAACACTATGTCTGACCTCCTCAAACAGTGTGTTTGACAATGTCAAACATGCTCTTTGACAATTTTAACACTTGTATTTCTTGCGCAGAACGCCTTTATTTTGTGATAACAACCTGACTGTCAGACGATTACAGCCATACGCAGATTTTGGGCGTATTTTGCCCCTGAGATTTCAGAAACGACTTTCGCGGGCATTCACGCGACTGTAAACAGGCGAAAATTGATTAGACGTTTTCTAACCTTAACCTTAACGGGAACGATAACGGGAACGGGAATGGGAACGATAACGGGAAGTTTCGCGCAAAGCGCCAGCCGCAAGCAAGTATTTGTGGGTAATATACCCGATGCGCCAGCGGAGAGCGGCTGGCGCATCGGGATTGTTGCTCGATAACTCTTGCTTATGACTGGCGCTTGCTTCTCAGTTTACGCTCATGACGCCGAGTGGTCCGGTGGTGGCGGCGCGGTAGCGCGTCATCTTCTTGCCGCCTTCGCCTTTAGACACGATGCCGCCGTTGTTCATGTCGTACTGGCGCTTGCAGAGGTTGCATGTGGCAAGTCCGTTTACGGATATCGAGAGCGGCTTGCTGCGCACGGGTATATAGTTGGGGTCGAAACAGTTGGGACACTCGAGGTCGTAGGCATAGAACGTCATGGGACTGCTGAGCGAGCCGAAACCTACTATCAGTCCGTTGTTGAAACCGAAGACCAGCGTGCGTCGCTCGTCGATGGCTGTGAACACTGACGTTGAACTGTTGCCGTCGGCACTGTCGAAACGGAAACAGTTGGCACCGTTCTGCATCGCGCGGCGCACGATGCAGAATAGTCCCGGCGCACTGGCATTCATCGACGAGGCGAGCACGTGGTTCTGGTGTATGCTGTTGTCGATGACTACCCAGCATGGACTGTTGACGAACTCGGTCTCTACGTTGTTGCACGCCGACAGCGACAACAAACCAGCCAGGAGACACACCACCCTGCACAGGCGCACCTTACAGGCGCTGAACATAATACGAAACATGATGTTGCTATTTACGACAATCGGACAGTCCGCCACATGCAGACTGCCCGATTGTATTGGTTTTCTACAAATTGTTATAGTTTATCTGCGCTATCGTGTCAGCCATCTTTTCCAATGCTTCCGACAGCGGCTTGCTTATCATTCCCTTTATGAAAGGGTTGAGCGATGCCTTTATTGTCAGTTTCATCTTGCATGACGTGTCGCTCAGCGGCAACAGCTGTATCCAGAAATTGAATGCCATAGGCGACTGCTCGGTTTCAAACTTGATAGTCTTGGGCTCCTCGCGGTCTACTATGCGGAGCGTGATAGAGCCTACCGGCGGCACCTGCGCCGTCATCGTGTCGTGGTCGAAGCTGAATCCGTCGAGCTTGTCGCTGCCTACATGGTCGCGCAGCTTGTCTTTCATCTGCTCCAGGCGACTGAGGTCGCTGAGCGTTTCGTAGACCTTCTGCTGCGGCGCTTCAATCATCTTGACACTGCTTTCGAACTTACTTTCCATATTATATTATTTGTAGATGTTGAACAATATCAGCCTGTCAGTTGTCCTTTTTCCAGTTTGACGGATCTTTGCGCCACTCGTTGAGCACGGCAACGTCAGCCTCAGAGATGTAGCCGCTCTCTACTGCCTTAGCCACAACGCTCTCGTAGTCGGTCAGCGTAACCAGGCGCACCTTTGCATCGCTGAAAGCCTTTTCGGCAACGTCGAAGCCGTATGTATATGATGCCACCATGCCCACGACCTGCATGCCAGCCTGTCGGAGTGCCTCGACAGCCTTCAGCGAGCTGCCGCCGGTGGAGATAAGGTCTTCGACAACGACAACCTTAGTGCCCTCTTTCAGTTCGCCTTCGATGAGGTTCTGCATGCCGTGATCCTTAGCCTTAGAGCGCACATAGACGAAAGGCATGTTGAGAGCATCGGCAACCAAAGCGCCCTGCGCTATGGCGCCTGTAGCCACGCCAGCTACAGCCTCAGCCTCTGGGAACGAATCTAATACGGCGTTTGCCAGCTTCTGCTTGACGTATGTGCGCAGGTCTGCAAACGATAATGTCTTACGATTGTCGCAATAGAAAGGCGACTTCCATCCCGAAGCCCATGTGAACGGGTCGTTGGGCTGCAGCTTGATAGCCTTGATAGCCAGCAGCTTCTCTGCCAATGCTTTTTTCGATGTCTCCATTTTTCTTTATGTATGTTTTTATTGTTTTTAGGGCTAACCGCAACCAGATACTTCTGGTATTTCCGAAATGTCCGGCTGCTGTCGGTCTCCCCGTCGGTTTATATTCTATTTAGCCGTAAACGTGCCTCCACTGCCGTAGTATGACGTAGGATAGGTTACGTTGGATGCTGTCGGCGCAGCAACAAATCCGTTTTCGTTGGTACCGCCTACTGCCGAAACATAGCCCACCTTGTACTTGGTGTTCTTTTCCATTGTCGGCGCACTGCACAGCACTACTCCGCTGTAGGATGTCTTTGGCATCTCAACTGCAAAGAGCAGGTTTCCGCTCTCGTCGGCAACAACGGCATAATTGCCTTGCAGAGATAAGGTGTTGGAAGTGTAGCCGTAAGCCTGCGTGCATGTGCCGAAACGTGCATCCACGCGTCCGCCCGCACCAAAGATATATCCACCGCTGATTTGCAGGTTGTGGCTCTCGTCGATGTCGATGCCCGACTCTGCGCCACCGCCGCCAAAGGCAATGACTACGCCGCCCTTAATAATCATGTTTCCGTTAGAGTCGAGAGCGTCGTTGCTGGCTGCATAGGCATATATGCTGCCGCCTTCTATCGTCATGTTGCCGCCTGCATTGATGGCATCGTCGGAGCCTGTAGCATTGATGACACCGCCACTGATATTCATGAGCTGCTTGCTCTCTATACACTCGTGGTAGTTTGACGAAGCCGTTATCGTGCCGCCTGTTACCGTCAGGTTTCGCTTAGTCTTTATGCACTTGGCATTCTTCAGATTGGAAGAGCCGCCACCATGACCACCGCCACCGCCTGGTCCTCCGCCGGGAGCCCACCAGCCGCCACCGCCGCCGCTGCCGGCGAGGTTCTGACCTTTGGCAGCAGCATTGATATTGCCGCCGTTGATGTTGATGTCGTACTCACAGTTTATAGCCCTGCCGCCCTGACCTGTATTGGTCAGCTTGAGCGTGCCGCCGCCGATGGTGAGTATAGAGTCGCACTTGATGCAGGCACTGCTTGTGTATTCGGTCGTATTATCAACCGTTTCCTGCTTCACGCCGCCATGGTTGGTTATCGTGATGCTGACAGCAGCCTTCGACTCGTTGATATTCATGAGTCCTTCCGACTTCAGTCCCTTAGAAGCCTCTGCCGTAGTGGCAATGCTGAGCGTACCGCCCTGTATGAGCAGTTCGCCCGTATTGTCTGCATCCTCTGTGAGAGGAATCTTATTGTCGTAGTCGTCGGTCTTGAATGACACCTGGATGCCATCGTCGCCTACATTATTAATATTAATAGTACCGCCGTTCATCTTGAAATACTGGTTGACATTGAAACCGTCGCCCACAGCCTTCAGTACGTTTATCGTGCCTGCGGTCTTCTTCACTTCCACATACTCCTTGCCCCAGAACGCGTGCTTGGTATTGCCTGTGAGGTTTAATACTCCTGCTCCAGAGAACTCAGTGTGTCCCTTTACGGCAAAGCAAGCCTTCTGGTCGCCGTTAGCACCGTCGACAAACGTGTTTGTCGTTCCGTCGGCGAGCTGTATGTTTATGCGCTTTCCGTCGCGGATGTTGACAGCTGCGCCATTCGGATTGGTCAGCGACAGTCCGTTGAGTACAAACGTAGCCTTGTAGCTGCCGTCCATATACAGCGAGCCAGCCGTAGAATTTCCGCTCAGCGTGTATGTTATCTCTTCCACTACAGCATCGTCCTGCTCTATTTCGACATCGGCACCATCAATCTCAATGTCTACAAGCGACATGATATTGTATGGCACAGTAGCCTTAGCCGATGTGCCCTGCCATACTACAGACACGGCATTCTCAGTTACCGTAGAGCCGTCGATATAGATGTTGGCTATATCGGAAATAGTGAAAGTCTTGTCGAGAACAGTCAGCGTGGTAGCATCGGAATAAATCATCTCGCCGGCTTTTGCTGCCGGTATCTGATACGTTACGTTGCCTACTACAACGTTCATGGTCTGCGCACTGACAGACAGCCATGCCGCAAACATGAGCAATGATAATATAATCTTTTTCATCGTACCGTCATTTTATACGTCCTACCATTTGTTTTCACAACATACAGTCCCTTAGCCAACTGGCTGTGGGCTTTAGAGGCATTGGCAAAAGAGCCTGCGAAAGTGCCGGAGACTGTGTAGACACTGACTGTTCCGCTTGTCTCTGTCAATTCACTTATGCCGTCAACCTCGCCCTCTTCTGCCGCCGTTGCAGCAAAAAACATCTTTGCAAGGTCTGACAGTGGCATCGTAAGAGTCTCGTCGCCTGTCGCAGCAACGACGTTGCCACCTGCAAACGACAGTTTCAGATTGTCAATGGATATTGACTTCATTGTCCCGTCATTACGCGCAAACGTCAGATAGTTGAAATCGTCTGCGCTGACCGTCATAATTCCTGATAAGAACAGGAACACTAAAAGTAGTTTTCTCATGTTATCATCCTTCCCTTTGGGTATATACATCTATCTTTTCATCTATGCAAAAGTAAGTATTTCCTTACTTTTTCTCGCATTTTCGCTCTTTTTTATAATTTGTTTACACTATTTTGTACTTCTGCCATTATTCCCGCAGTTTTATGTACTCAAGGAACTTTGGCTTAAACTCGTATTTCGTGTATCCCTCGCTGAAATTGTATTCCACAGCATCAAGCACATTTGCCATGAGGCTGTATATGTACAGATGTCCACTGCTGACGGTAAGGCTTGCATCGGTTTTCAGACCTTTTGCCTTTGACACTCCATTGGCTCCCGTGTTGACGATATAGATGTCGCCACCATTGATATAGACATTTCCATTGACGTTGATGCCCTTTGAACCTGCGCCTTTTGTCAGCAGTCGCAGTTCGCCGCCATTGATTGTCAGCGTGCTGTCGCACTTGATGGCAGCTGCCGACGAAGTATCGTTGGCTTGCACTAAGGTGTTGCCTTCTGTGATGACTGTCAGCCTGCCACCGTCAATTATTATATCATCGTCGCTGCTGATACCTTTCATTCCGTCGGCATGCACGTCAATATTGAGTACGCCGCCATTGATAAACACGCCATCGTTGGTCTTCAGCCCATGTCCGGACATACTTGTCAGGTAGACATTTGTACCGACACGGAAGCGAACATAGTCGTCAGACGTTACGGCATTCTTGCTATTCGACGTAACGGTCAACTGTCCCATGCCGCTGAAGACTATCTGTCCTTCACTGAAAAGAGTAGCCTTTTCGTCCTCACCGACTGGCGTTGAGGTGTATTCTCCTGCATCGGCAAGGGTTACGTTGTTTGTTCCAACGACAAAATACATTGTCTTGCCCGACTGCGAGTTTATGGCGGCACCCGTCTGGTTGGTAAGATTAAGGTTGTCGGCATAAAGCTGGAAACGATGATCGCTGTATATCTTGAACGAGCCGTTGGCTGACTGTCCTGTCAAGACATAGCACATGCTGGTGTTGGTTGAGTTTATCACTACGTGAGCACCGTCGACCGACACCGTCAGTCCACCGGTATCGCCAGATACTGTGGCAGTCTCGCCATCATAAGTAACAGTTACCGTGCGTCGGAAATTGGAGTTTTCAATATAGTCGTTGTAATATTCCGGGTCGTCGGCTATGGTCGGCACAACTTCCGCATCTTCGTCTATTGCACTACGGTCGAATGCTATCGACACTGGAACAATGTTGCCTCCCGACATCTCGTCATAGTCGGCAATGAGCTGGCTGAGGTCGCTGTCGCCATCGTTGCAAGCTGTCAGCATTGCTATCGACAGCAGGAAAATATATGATAACTTTTTCATTTCTCTTTCGTTTTAAAATTTATACTGGTAGCCTAATCCTATAATATGCATGTTTGCATCTTCTTCGTCGTTTGCTTCATTGGAATTCTCGTAGCGATAGAAGGCATTGACAACATGCTGTTTCTTGTATTTGTACTCTACTCCTACGGTCAGTCTTGTTTTCTCAAGCCGCATACTGTTGAACAGTTCGACGCTTACGTATGGGTCGAATTTGCACTTCGCAATGTCGTATTCTACCTGAAAGCGACTTCGCATGACATTGTGAGCCTTGCTCCTTACTACCGTTTCTTCCCACATCTCTTCTGCAAAATCATATCTTTCGGTGGTTTTCTCGGGTCTATATGTATATTGCCAACGCTCACGCAGCGAGAACTTGAAACGTCCTTTCGTTGCATCGGCTGTGAGCGAAACACTTACTCTGTGGCGAGGCGTGAAATACGAAGGTCTGTACGTTGACATTTCATTAAGCTTCTCATTACGTCGGTCATACAGGAACTTATACTCCGCCGACGCCTTCAGCCATTTAGTAAACTTGTATTGTCCCTCTACAGCACCACTGAAACGGCTGAACGTTTGCGTGTTGTTGCAGGTACGCATCTCCAACTCGCCACCAACGCTCCATTTCTTATCAATCTTCTTAGTTATCCCGGCACTGTAATTCATGCCGAAATCGTTGTCCTGTGCCATGACGGCGAGCGGCATGAGCATCATAAACAGCAGTGTATGTAATTGCTTCTTCATGGTTTAATTATTTTAATTTATTTCTGCCAGATCATCATTTCGCAGCTTTATTTTGCCGTTTACGTCAGCATCTGACTTTTCATTATCTTTATAAGTTACTTTCAACATTGCCATATCGCGGAGGAAATCGACAGCACCCACCTGAACGTCTACAATCTCTACACCAAGACGCTTATGCAAATCGTCTCTCAGTTCCCCGCGTCTTTCCGGCGTAATAAGTTCTATGCGGTCGTACTGTACAAGTTTTACGGGATATTGCCGCAACACCTTTTCCACAAGATAGATGGCAACGACAAACAATACGTTTGTCAGCAACAGTTCCGCAATCGACACTGATGTTGCTATGGCGTTGACTACGGCTAAGGCTATGATAACAAACATATAGGTCATCTCCCTCACATGTATACTGTCTGTCCGGTATCGCATGATAGAGAAAATGCCAAAGAGTCCTATTCCAATACCTATGCTCGTCTTAGCCTTCATGTCTTCAAGGACAAATATCATGAAGAAGACTATAAAAAAGACTGCCATGCTCGACAGGATGAACGTGAAATAGAAATCTGAACGGTGGCTTTTGCTATAGTAAAGCCTGTCAGTTATAAACCAGTTGAACAGCATGAAAATGCAAAAATGCAGCAACATGTCCATGAAGGTTTCTGACAATGTAAAATCCATTAATTGAGTCATAATAGTTATAAGTGTAGTTTTCGTTATTATTGTTTCATTATTATATTTACCTCGCGCAGCTTTTCCTTGAATCGATTTATCCTCAACGAGTCTGACGTCAACGTCTGCCCCATGCAGTACTTGCTGAATCCGTGCGGATGTATACGCAACTGTCGGAGCATCTGCAGCACTGGTGAAGGAGAAAGTCCGTCTCGCTTCAGCTCTATGACTGCTATGTCGTGCAAATCGGAAACCTTGTCGCTGTCGATATTATGGAAATGCAAATCGACATCTATAGTCAGCCGTTCTGTTTTCTGCCTATTGACAAGCGTGATGCGGCTGAAGTTGTTTTCAAGGGCAGGATGTAGCGTCGTTACGTCATACCTCAGATGTCGCGCAGCAAAGTCCTGTTTCTCTCTGTCATCCAGTTCCATGTCGTCGACTGCCATGCGTTTCTTCTTGGTGCGACGATGATTGTTCTTTGTCTTTACCTCAAGAAACGAAAGATTGCTGTCTACGTATGTCCTGAACCTGAGTTTCTGCCTGTTGGCATACCCTGCCTGATGGGTATAGAACATTTTGAAATCAGGCGTGTCGAAATATAATGTTTGATATTGCGACGACAGTTTTTCGTTAACATTCTGTACATAATAGTCGCTTGCTGCCATTTCGAGCAATGAGAGAAGGCGCTGACGAGTAGTTACAAACTTTGTGTCTATTCTATTCATCAGCCTGACATCTTTCATCTGTTCAAGAGAAATTGTCTCGTACAGACGAAGTCTTTTGTCGATGCTTCTATCCAATATCATTTATTATATTTACCATTATACATTTCGTTCTGCGACAAGATATTCTGCTATCTGTACTGCATTCAGCGCAGCACCCTTGCGTATCTGATCACCACTGAGCCACAGCGTGATGCTGTTGTCTTCGCTTATGTCCTTACGTATACGTCCTACGAAGACATCGTCGACGCCCGCCGTTTCCAGAGGCATCGGGTAGCGCTGCTTTTCGGGCTCGTCTACGAGTCTGCATCCAGGCGCCTCAGCTATAGCTTTGCGTACTTCTTCTACTTCCAGAGGGCGTTCCGTCTCTATCCAGATGCTTTCCGAATGAGCCCTAAGTGTGCCAACACGCACGCAGGTAGCCGAACAACGCACATCTGAGTGCATAATCTTGCGCGTCTCGTTAAACATCTTCATCTCTTCCTTGGTATATCCGTTGTCTGTAAAGACGTCTATCTGTGGTATTACGTTGTATGCCAACTGATATGGGAACTTACTTACCACTACTGGTTCCTGCATCACTATCTGGCGATATTGCTCTTGCAGTTCCTTCATTGCTGTGGCTCCCGCACCGCTCGCACTCTGGTATGACGACACACGTATTCGGCGTATGTGCGACAGTTTTTCTATAGGTGCAAGTGCTACGAGCATCATTATTGTCGTACAGTTAGGATTTGCGATGATGTTGCGCGGATGGTTCAGGGCATCTGCTGCATTGCACTCGGGTACTACGAGCGGCACGTCATCGTCCATGCGGAAAGCATTTGAGTTGTCTATCATCACTGTGCCGTGCCTGGTTATTACGTCTGCGTATTCCTTCGACACGCTTCCTCCTGCCGATACGAATGCGATGTCAACGTCGCTGAAATTGCTTTCACGACTGAGAAGTTCCACCTCTATATTCTTTCCGTCATATTCGTAAATGTTTCCAGCACTGCGTGCCGAGCCAAACAGGCGCAGATTGTCGACCGGAAACTGTCTTTCCTTCAAAACTTTCAGCAGTTCCTGACCTACTGCGCCGCTTATTCCTACTATTGCTATATTCATTTTACACCTTTCTTTACTTATGTTTTTATCAGTTTCTCACTGTGTAAATAGAGTTGCAAAAATAACAAATTCATCTAAATATGACTTATTTTTGCAATAAAATTCCTCTCGACAACAACATTTTTATTACATTTTTAACAGGATTGTTACATTTTAACTATAAATCATGGCTGTTATTTGCATAATATAAAACCAATATTCATATATATCAATATTTTCCTAATGACTCTCGACAAGTTAACATGTCTCTGCATAAAAAATAACAGTTTATTTTTTTCTACGCACGATTTTTCGTAATTTTGCAGTCAGAATATGATAACAAACCATATATTGGCTGTTTCGCTATATAATCTGTCGAAATATTTTCCTATATCAGACCCCACTCTGATATTCTTCACTGTGCTTTGTATTATACTGTTTGCGCCTATCATCATGGGCAAGTTGCGCATTCCGCACATCATAGGCATGGTGCTTGCTGGCGTGTTTATAGGACAGTATGGTCTGAATATTCTTGCACGCGACGACAGTTTTGAGTTGTTTGGCAAGGTAGGTCTGTATTACATCATGTTTCTTGCCGGCTTGGAGATGGACATGGAGGGCATGAAGCGCAACAGCGCCAGGTTTATCATCTTCGGTCTGCTGACCTTTGGCATACCGTTTGTACTTACATATTTCATTTCCCAATGGCTGCTCGGCTATTCCGAGATAGCCTCACTCATACTTGGTTGCATCATGGGTGCGAATACCCTTATAGCCTATCCTGTAGTCGGTCGCTATGGCTTGCAGCGCGAGCGCAGCGTTTCGCTCAGTGTCGGTTCGTCGATGATTGCCCTCTTTACTGCACTGGTAATCTTGGGAGCCGTCGTCGGTTCGTATGGGGATGGCGATAGCAACACGCTCTACTGGGTTTGGTTTGTGCTGAGACTGGTATTGCTATATGCTGCTCTCATATTCTTCATTCCACGCATTTCGCGCTGGTTCCTGCGACGCTACTCCGATGCTATCATGCAGTTTATCTTCATACTCTCGATGCTTTTCATGTCGGCGGCAATGTCTGAGGCAGCAGGTTTTGAGGGTATTCTCGGTGCATTCCTGTCGGGACTGATTCTCAGCCGATATATACCGCGAGTGTCTGCACTTATGAACAGGATTGAGTTTATCGGCAATGCGCTGTTCATACCATATTTCCTCATCGGTGTAGGCATGCTTATCAATATCAGGGTACTGTTCCAAAGCAGCGAAACACTGTGGATTGTGCTGTGGATTGTGCTTATCGGAACACTCGGCAAGGCTGTGGCAGCATACTTGGCATGCTTCTTCTTCCGACTGCCACTGAATTCCGGACACATGATGTTCGGTCTGACATCGGCTCATGCTGCCGGTGCCATTGCCATGCTGTTGGTGGGTATGAAGATTGAAACTGCTCCCGGCACACCGCTGGTTGACGACACTATGCTCAACGGAGTAGTAACAATGATACTGTTCACATGTATCATCAGCTCGATGGTTACGGAGTTTGCAGCGAAGCGAATAATACTGAAAGGCGGCATCACGTCGCGTGACGACACTGCCAAAGGCGACGACGAGCGCATACTGCTGCCCGTGAAATATCAGGAAATAGCAGATGGGCTGATAAGCCTTGCTGCCATGATGCGCAATACGAAACTGAACAGGGAGGTCGTGGCTGTTAATGTCGTCTACGACGATGAGAAACGAAAGGACAATCAGGCTAAAGGGCACATCCTGCTCGAAAACCTGCGCAGGAAGGCAAGCGCCGCCGACATCAACGTGGAGACACAGGTGCGCGTGGCGGCAAACATTGCCAACGGAATAAAGCATGCATTCAAGGAGTATAATGCTTCGGAAATCATCATGGGCATGCACATACACAGAAACATATCGCCGAAGTTCTGGGGAGAGTTTGCACAGAGTCTGTACAACGGACTGTCGCGGCAGATTACGTTTGTCAGACTGAAGCAGCCACTCAACACACTGCGTCGCATCCAGGTGGCGGTGCCGTCAAGAGCGGAATACGAACAGGGGTTCTACCGATGGGTGGAGCGACTGGCGAGACTGGCTGAGAATACCGATTGCAGAATACAGTTTCACGGACGGAACGAGTCGCTGCAACTGATACGCGAATACATCAACAACCGTCATCCTGCCGTACGTGCCGAATACACGTTTATGAGCCATTGGAACGAACTTCCGCGACTGGCATCTACGATTAGCGAAGACCACATGTTCGTGGTCGTTACGGCTCGCAAGGGCACGGTGTCATACAAGTCGGCACTGGAAAGGCTGCCCGACGAGATAGAAAGGCACTTCAGCGGAAAGACGATAATGATACTGTTCCCCGACCAGAACGGCAAGCAGATGGACTCGATGACGTTTGCAGAGTCGCAGCATCAGGAGGAAATGAGCGCATACCAGATGCTGACGGAGTGGATAAGAAGAAAGTTTTAACGACTATAATACATTTCAATAATGATAGAGATAAAAGGTATAACAAAATCGTTCGGGCAGTTGCAGGTGCTCAAAGGCATCGACTTGCACATAGGGAAGGGCGAGATTGTAAGCATCGTGGGACCGAGCGGTGCAGGAAAGACAACTCTCTTGCAGATAATAGGTACACTCGACAAGCCTGACTCTGGACAGGTGATAATAGAAGGCATTGACGTAAATAGTCTGTCGGGAAAGAAGATTGCCGATTTCCGCAACAGACATCTGGGCTTCGTATTCCAGTTCCATCAGTTGCTGCCGGAGTTTACGGCGCTTGAGAATATAATGATTCCTGCTTTCATTGCCGGCGTATCGAAAAGCGAAGCCAGAAGCAGGGCTATGCAACTGCTGGAATTTATGAGCCTGAGCGACCGCGCCGCACACAAGCCTAACGAACTGTCGGGAGGCGAAAAGCAGAGGGTTGCCGTTGCGAGGGCACTGATGAACAAGCCGTCGGTCATATTGGCTGACGAGCCGTCGGGAAGCCTCGACTCTAACAACAAGGAGGAACTGCATCAGCTGTTCTTCAAGCTGAGGGATGAACTCGGACAGACTTTCGTCATCGTTACGCACGACGAGCAGCTCGCAAGCATAACTGACAGGACGATAAAGATGAAAGACGGACTTTTAGAATAAACGAATATGGACAAACAATTATACTTGGGACGATGGAACCGACTGAAGGTTGTCAGATACGCTGACTTCGGTTTCTATCTCGACGGAGGAAGGGAAGGAAGAATACTGCTGCCCAAAAGATATGTTCCTGAGGGCGTGGAAGTGGGCGACGAGATTGATGTTTTCCTATATCTCGACCAGGAAGAGAGACTCATTGCCACTACGGAGGAGCCGCTGGCACAGGTGGGCGACTTCGCATACCTGAAGGTGTCGTGGGTAAACGAGTATGGGGCTTTCCTAGACTGGGGACTGATGAAGGACTTGTTCTGTCCGTTCAGAGAGCAGAAAAAGCGCATGGAGATTGGAAACAGCTACATCGTTTACGTAGACATCGACCGCGAAAGCTACCGCATCATGGCTTCGGCTAAGGTGGAAAGGTTTTTCGACGCGAAAAGACCGGAATACAAGAATAACGACGAGGTGGACTTGCTCGTATGGCAGAAAACGGAACTCGGTTTCAAGGTCATCGTAGACAACCGATACGCCGGACTGGTCTACGACAAGGACATCTACCGCATACTGCACACGGGCGACAGGCTGAAGGGATACATAAAGGCTGTCAGACCTGACGGAAAGATTGACGTGGCGCTGCAGCCGACAGGAAGAAAAAACACGGAGGACTTTGCTGAGGTGCTCTTGCAGTACATAAAGAATCACGACGGGTTCTGCTACTTCAACGACAACAGCAGTCCAGAGGCAATAAAGCAGACTTTCCACGTGAGCAAAAAGACTTTCAAGCGCGCTGTAGGCGACCTGTACAAGAAGAAACTGATAACTATAGAGGAAGACGGACTAAGATGGAACACGAGTTCACAAGAACGGAAATGCTGATTGGCACCGATGCCCTCGAACGGCTGAAGCGTGCAAATGTCATAATCTTTGGCGTTGGAGGCGTGGGCGGATATACCTGCGAGGCTCTCGCAAGAAGCGGCATAGGAAGGCTGACGCTTGTAGACAAGGACACGGTGAGCATTACCAACATCAACCGACAGATTCTCGCACTGCACTCTACGATAGGCATGTACAAGGTCGACGTGGCTCAACAGCGCATAGGCGACATAAATCCAGAATGCTGCGTAGAGGCAAGAAAGATGTTCTACCTGCCTGAAAATGCTGACGACATAGACCTCTCGCAATACGACTACGTGATTGACTGCATCGACACCGTAAAGGCTAAGCTCGAACTGGCACGCAGATGCCATCGTCTGAGCGTGCCGTTCATCAGTTCGATGGGCGCTGCAAACAAAATGGACGCTACGGGATTTCGAGTTGCCGACATACAGAAGACACAGACAGACCCGCTGGCTAAGGTCATAAGGAAGCAACTCAGAAAGGAAGGCATAAACCATATAAAGGTGGTTTACAGCGAAGAAACACCGATGAAACCTTATAAAATTGAAGATTTATCGACTATAAACGACACGCCAGCAGACGGCAACACGACTGCCGGCAAGCGACAAACACCGGCAAGCAACGCTTTTGTACCTGCGGCAGCAGGGCTCGTAATAGCAGCGGAAGTAGTAAAAGACCTGTGCAAGATTTAGTAAGAGAACTTTTTTAATACGACTTTACCATTACGCAGTATTTTTAATAAATGTCTATAATGATATATATAAAAATCGTACTTATCAATTTAATAACTAAATCAAATTATAGTATTTCGGAAGACTATCCTGCTTATTTCTAACCATATGTATAAATTCCGTCAAATTACTTAGCGAAGATTGATATTCAATAGGAAATGTTGAAATATTCTTTTGTGGCACAACAAGTTTCACTCCATTATCGGACATTTCCTTTAACTGATTCTTGGATATTCCAGGTTGCAATGTAAACAAGTGCTTTATCTCAATTCGGTCAGCTTCATTGATAACCTGACGCCACCTGTCTTTACATGTCGTTTTGGCACCAAGCATTGTCAATTCTTCGGCTGGAAATTGGAAGTTATGATAGCACTCTGCGTTTGGGAATAGGAAATCGGGTTTCTTATTGTCCTCTGTTACAGCTTGTTCTTCGAATATCAGACCGTTCCTTGTAAAAATAGTTGAGAGATGATGTTCTAAAGATTTGCCTGCACGAGACTTGCGACGGTTCAGAACTTGGTTCGCTTTTTCTGTGAAAGCCTCAACACTATCAAAACGTTGTGTCAGCATGTCTGCATATACTTTTTCTTCCATGCATTTGAAGAGAGCCGTTTCCGTATCAATCCAATCAGACAATATCTTATCTGGCATTTTCTGCAACATACCATCGTTTACCCTATATGCCTTATTATAACATTCTTGCGCTCCAGCAGCCATTATTCTTGTTTCTGGGAAATACGTAAAACGGTCGGAAAATTCTTTCAACAGTTGGTCTATCTTGACATTGGCTTTCACGTTCCCATCTACATTGATAAGTTGATTGGTTACACCTGTAGCAAGATTAAAAAATGCAAAAAATGCGTCAATATCTTCGTCTCTACTGAGAATGTAACCTGCATAATCTTCTTCTGTGAATTTAGCAAGTATAAGCAAGTCTCCAACATTATCATCCTGTAAGAAAGGAAATCCATGTCCAAAACGAGTAATTCTATATTCATTACGCGTCTTTTGACCATAGTATTTCATGCAACTCTCAGTTATAAAGTCATCCTGCCACTTAACTTTTACGGTTTTTTCTTTGAATTCCCCTTTATGCCCTGGCTTATCAAATAGCAGAGTCGATGCACACTTTGGGATATAGAAACCTGCCTGATGGCTACCTGTCTTACCCGTGTCATTTCCAGTGATGAAACGACACCATGCTGCTTTAGATTGCTGCACGCTGCGGATTGCGGAGTTCAATATTTCGCTCATAGTCGTTGATTGTTTGGATAATTTGTTCGGAGACTGCAGTGACAAGAGGTACTATAACAGAGTTTCCACACTGGCGATATGCTTGGACATCTGAAACTTGGTCAAGACGGTAATTGTCTGGGTAACCCATCAGCCGAGCACACTCACGTGGCGACAATTTACGGGGATTGATTCCTTCTCCTTGGGGGATAAGAATTTCTGAGCCGTCTTTATAATAACGCGCACTGAGTGTTCGACTGATTCCATCAAGGTCTACGAGACCAAAACCAAAGCCATTACCTTTGGACTTATGTTTCTCAGCATATGCTTGCAGATAATTCCATAACTTGTCACTCAGAGTATATTTCGAGTCTATATTTGGGTCAAGGATTTCACGGATAGTTCTAGTGGACTTGTGCTGTTCTGGGAAGTTGAAGCATTCCTTGCCATGGTATCGTTCTCTATCGAAGCCGACAATCATAATACGTTCTCTATGCTGAGGAACGTATGTCTGACCATCCATCACTTGGTAATGTATAGAGTAATTTAACTCTTCCAATGTTTCGCATATTATCCGGAAGGTGTTACCCTTGTCGTGTGAAACCAGATTCTTCACATTTTCAAGATAGAAAGCCTTTGGACGATGACGACTAATGATGTCAGCCACATCGAAAAAAAGCGTTCCTTGTGTTTTGTCCTTGAATCCCGTCTCACGTCCGAGGCTTTTTTTCTTTGACACACCAGCGATTGAAAATGGCTGACAGGGGAAACCTGCGCATAATATGTCAAAATGCTTTGGAATATATCCTTTGGTAGATTCCTTAGTTATATCTCCAAAGGGCATTTCACCAAAATTGGCAAAGTAAGTCTTCTGGGCGTATTTGTTCCATTCCGATGAAAAAACACATTTACCACCTTGCGCTTGCATTGCCAAGCGGAAACCGCCCATTCCCGCAAAAAGGTCGATAAAAGTAAAAAGTGAGGGCTGTGGGTCTGGGAAAGGAACATTAAAGAAGTCTGCAAAGAGCGAATATTCCAATGGGTTTTCAGCCACACACCATGCATATTCTTCATAATCATCAATCTCTTTTACAGCCTTCTTACTATCCAAAAAATCTTGAATAGCCTGCACGATAACTTCACGTTTGGCTCGAGATTCCAAACCGTTTCCGCCAATTCCACCACTATGCAAGAATTGGCTCAATACTGCCATTTGGTTCTCATATGATGTCTCACCATAAATCTTGGTACCGTCCTCGGTTATTTCCTCAGGGAAGGCTTCAAGACTTAAACTATATTTATCTTTTTCTCTTGTCATTTATATTACAATTTACATAGCCACGAACTCAAAAGGTACAATGTTCCGTTTGACTATTTCCTGTCTATAATAAACTTCTATAGTTCTTGGTACAAAGTTACTCATTTTCTCTAAAATGAACACATAAAATATTCATATATTTTGAAAATAGTTAGATTTTAATACTATTTCCATGACATTACAGAAAGTTTTTTACAACATTATTTCAACATTATTTCTTATTAATGAGAACTTAGAATGAGGGAAATGCAGTTGCAGCAAAAAGTGTGCCAAACTTATATGGTTTTTCTTTCGGGACGATTTTTTCTGAAAAATTTTGACAGAGAAAAAGTCGCAAAATAGATGCGGAACTGGCGTTGAAAGTGCAAAGATTTGTTAATAATCCGGCCAGACATAATTGTTAAAATTGTCAAAGAGTATCTTTGAGGCACCTGTTTCGACTATTTTGCCATGCAAAACATTGTGCCCGACACTACCAAACACTATGTTTCACTGTCTCAAACAGTGTGTTTGACAATGTCAAACATGCTCTTTGACAATTTTAACATATGTATTTCTTGCACATAAGGCTTGTGTTTCGCGCTAACGTCCTGACTGTCTGGCGTTTATAATTGCACGCAAAATACTCGCGTATTTTGCCCCTTTGATTTCAGAAACGACTTTCGAGGGCACTCACGCGACAGTAAAATAGCGATATTTGATTAGCTATTTCTATGCGGTGTCATAATGTCGCTTACAGCAGAACGTGCTTGAAAGGATTTCAAAAAACAAAGGTTTCATCGAGAATCTTTGCCTGCTGAAGTGCAAAAATAAAGGTTTCATCGGCAGAATTGCAGTGCAAGCACGGCAGGACAGCAGTGTGCTCTCTGCCACGAAAAACCTGTGGAGACAACTGTATGGCAGTGCCGGCATACGACTGACGGGGAGGCTACACGTTTCTTTCACAAGACTGAAAGGGCAAAACAAAAGCGGTGGCAGAACTGATGGCTGCCACCGCTTGTTGGTATTTGTTCATCTGCCGGTTTAGAACTCAGCCGATTTTGGTGTACGCGGGAATGGTATGACGTCGCGGATGTTCTGCATGCCCGTAACAAAGAGTATCAGGCGCTCGAAACCAAGACCAAATCCGCCGTGAGGACACGTTCCGTAGCGGCGTGTGTCGACATACCACCACATGTCTTTCTCAGGAATATTGCGGTCTTTTATCTCTTTCATCAGCTTGTCGTAGCTCTCTTCGCGCACGCTGCCGCCGATGATTTCGCCTATCTGAGGGAACAGCACGTCGGTGCCCTGCACTGTCTTGCCGTCTTCGTTCAGCTTCATGTAGAACGCCTTTATCTCCTTTGGATAGTCGGTCATGATGACTGGTCTCTTGAAGTATTCCTCTACGAGATAGCGCTCGTGCTCGCTCGCGAGGTCCATACCCCAGCTTACAGGGAACTCGAACTTGTGTCCGTTCTTGACAGCATCCTGCAATATCTCTATTCCGCGAGTGTATGTCAGGCGCTCGAAAGAGCCCTTTACCACCGACTGCAAGCGCTCGATGAGCGTCTTGTCTATCATCTTGTTGAGGAATTCGAGGTCGTCCTGGCAGTTGTCCAAAGCCCACTGAACGCAGTATTTAATGAAATCTTCCTCCAAGTCCATAAGGTCGTTGAGGTCGATGAATGCCACCTCAGGCTCTATCATCCAGAACTCAGCCAAGTGTCGCGGCGTGTTGGAGTTTTCAGCACGGAAGGTCGGTCCGAACGTATATATTGCTCCGAGCGCCGTCGCACCCAGTTCGCCCTCAAGCTGTCCGCTGACGGTGAGCGACGTAGGCTGTCCGAAGAAGTCATCGTCGTAGATAATCTTTCCCTGCTCGTCCTTCTTCAGGTCGTAGAGATTCTTCGTCGTAACCTGAAACATCTGTCCTGCTCCCTCGCAGTCGCTTGCCGTGATGAGCGGAGAGTGGAAATAGAAGAATCCATGCTCGTGGAAATATTTGTGTATGGCTATCGCCATGTTGTGGCGTATGCGCATAACTGCCCCGAAAGTGTTTGTACGCAGACGGAGATGGGCATTCTTTCGCATTGCCTCGAAGCTCTGTCCCTTCTTCTGCATTGGATAGTCGCTGCCACAAGTGCCATAGAGTTCGAGCGAGCGGCACTGTATCTCGACGGACTGTCCTGCGCCCTGACTTTCAACCAGTTCGCCGACAACGCTTATACATGCACCTGTCGTTACCTGCTTCAGCGTATTCTCGTCAATCTTTGTCGGGTCGACAACAATTTGCACGTTCTTGATTGTTGAGCCATCGTTGAGCGCAATGAAATCAACTGCCTTGCTGCTGCGATGAGTACGGACCCAACCCTTTACATTTACTTCTGTGCCAAAGTCGTTTAGCTTCAGTACATCTACAACTTTTGTTCTTTTCACTTATTATTATCTCCCAATTATATTGTTTTCTTACTCAAATGCACCCATACGCAGCATGTCGACTTCCTTTTCTGTCAGGAATCGCCAGTCGCCGCGACGGACATTCTTCTTTGTCAGTCCGGCAAACTGCACGCGGTCGAGCTTGACTACGCGATAGCCCAGACTTTCAAAGATGCGACGCACGATGCGGTTACGTCCGCTGTGTATCTCAATGCCCACCTGGCTCTTGTCAGTAGGATGAGCATAGTCGATTGCATCTGCACGTATTTCGCCGTCGTCAAGCGTTATGCCTTCGGCTATCTGATGAAGGTCGTGGGCAGTAACGTTCTTGTCGAGATATACGTGATATACTTTTTTCTTGAGGAACTTAGGATGTGTCAGTTTGCTTGCCAAGTCGCCGTCGTTGGTGAGCAGCAGCACACCCGTAGTGTTACGGTCGAGGCGCCCTACCGGGTAGATTCGCTCAGGACATGCATCCTTTACAAGCTCCATTACGGTCTTCCTCTGCTGCGGGTCGTCGCTCGTTGTTACGTAATCCTTCGGTTTGTTGAGAAGCACATATACCTTCTTCTCAAGCGAAACGTTCTGGTCGTGGAACAAAACGGTGTCTGTGCGAAGAACCTTTGTTCCGAGTTCCGTTACAACCTCGCCATTAACCTTTACTACACCTGCCTGTATGAATTCGTCAGCCTCACGACGACTGCATACACCGGCATTGGCAAGATACTTGTTCAGACGTATCGGCTCGTTAGGATCAATATGCAGTTCCTTGTACTCGATACGTTTCTTCATATTGTATTTGGCAGCAGGATTGTATCCACCCTGACGCTGCTTGTATCCATGTTGCTGGGGTCCGTGCTGCTGATAACCACGCTGCTGATAGCCGCCACCATGCTGGTTGAAACCATATTGAGGCTGGAATCCACCGCGCTGCTGATAGCCACCGCGCTGCTGATAGCCGCCACGTTGCTGATATCCGCCCCTGTTGTAACCCTGAGGAGCACCATACTCGTTCTGCTTGCGGGGCTGATAGCCTTCCCTATCGCCCTGACGGCCATAGCGAGACTTATAGTTGCCTTGCGGACGGTATCCACCCTGCTGATAGTTATTACGCGGACGGTACTGCTGACGGTACTGTGAATTATTCTCTAATCCAGCACCGAAACCGTCAGGACGGAATGCCCCTTCGTCTTTCACATTACTGCGCGCTGCCGTATACGGGCGCTGCATTCTGATACGAGGGCGCTGCGGACGCTCGCCTGCATTACCCTTGTTGAAATTTCGGTTATAACCTACCTGTTCATAACCCTCATGACTGTTGTTTCTCTGTTCTGTAGAACTACCTTCTGTTCTGTTTTCTTTTTCAAAATCCATAGCTTTACGTTAATTTTATAAATGCCTCACGGCGTAAATAAATAAGAATATTAAATACCAGTATAGTTTTGTGGTGTTACTTTTCTTAATTCTGCTTTTATATTCTCATCAACATCAAGTTGATTGATAAACCTGCTTATAGTCTCGGCTGTCATTTTCTCGTTTGTACGAGTCAGCGACTTCAATGCTTCATACGGATTAGGATATGCCTCACGACGCAGTATTGTCTGTATGGCTTCAGCCACAACAGCCCAAGTATCCTCAAGGTCGCTGTTGAGTTTCTGCTCATTAAGTATGAGTTTTCTTAATCCCTTGAGCGTGCTCTGCAAAGCAATCACAGTATGACCGACAGGCACACCAACGTTGCGCAACACAGTAGAGTCTGTCAGGTCGCGCTGCAAACGGCTGACTGGCAGCTTCTGTGCAAGGAACTGCAACACGGCATTGGATATTCCGAGATTGCCTTCGCTGTTTTCAAAATCAATCGGATTAACTTTGTGCGGCATCGCACTCGAGCCAACCTCGCCTGCCTTTATCTTCTGCTTGAAATAGTCCATTGAGATATACATCCAGAAATCGCGGTCGAGGTCGATGACAATAGTATTTATACGGCGCAACGCATCAAAGAGCGCACCCATATTGTCGTAGTTGCTGATTTGCGTTGTGAATTGTTCGCGTTGCAGCGACAACTTTTCCGACAGGAACTTATTTGCGAAAGACACCCAGTCTATGTCCGGGTAAGCTACGTGATGGGCATTGAAGTTACCTGTTGCTCCACCAAATTTTCCTGACATCTTGCATTCTTTCAGCTGTCTTAACTGCTCGCCAAGCCTGTACACATAAACCATCACCTCCTTGCCCAAGCGTGTTGGCGAAGCAGGCTGTCCATGTGTTTTTGCAAGCATAGGGACATTCTTCCATTCCTCTGCATACTGCGACAACTGGTCTATGAGTTCTTCTATTTGCGGAATGACAACATCGCGCATGGCTTCTGCTATAGACATAGGCACGCTGGTGTTGTTGATATCCTGCGAGGTTAAGCCGAAATGGATAAACTCCTTGTATTTGTCAAGGCTTCCTATTTTGTCTATCTCTTCCTTGATGAAATATTCTACAGCCTTAACATCGTGATTGGTAATCTTCTCTATGTCCTTCACTCTCTGTGCGTCAGCTTCTGAGAATTGCATGTAGATGTCGCGCAGACGAGCGAAAAGGCTCTTGTTGAAATCAGCCAACTGTGGCAACGGCAGCTCGCAGAGAGATATGAAATATTCTATTTCTACTCTTACCCTGTACCTTATCAGTGCATATTCAGAGAAATAGTCTGCCAAAGCGACAGTCTTGTTTCTATAACGTCCGTCTATCGGCGAAATTGCTGTCAGTTCATCAAGTTTCATAAAGTAGAATATGTTTTATAATCTTTAATGCTTTAATGTCAACAAATAGTTTAGCACTGTTTCGCTACCTGTTATTTTGAACGGAAATTGCAGATTGTCTTTCCTTATTGGTTAAGGTTTACAATCCGCAATTTCTGTCTATATATTTTTCTTACTAATTTTATAACTTCAAGCCTTACAGCTTTTCTATACTTATTAGTTAGTAATTATCTCTTCATGTGGCTGCAGTACGAATACAACTACACGGTTCCATTCGTTCTTGCGGTCATAAGGCTGCACGGTATCACCCTTATAGTCTATGCTCAGATGGTTAGGATCTACTCCATACTTGTCAACAAGCATGCGGAAAACACTTGTTACACGACGCTTAGACAAGCGCATGTTGTATGAAGGATAAGCTGTCTCAACATCGGCGAAACCACATATTACAACATCAAGATCAGGATGTGCCTTTATGTATTTTGCTACTGCCTCGACGTTGCGTTCCTGAATTTCTGTAATGTAGAACTTGTCTATCGGGAACTGAACTGTCATGTCGAGTACACGCTGCTGCTTCAGCATATTCTGGCGCTGGTTTCTTGCATCTGCAAGGTCCTGACGTGCCTTGTTGATTTGGAGGTTGAGATTATTGAGTTCGTCAGCATCTGTTATCGTACGATACTTGAAGCGGTGATCGCCATAGTGGTCGCGGAAGTGATATTTGACACCAAGCATTGCTGAGATGTATCCATCGTACTTGTCGTCGTAACGGAATCCGTCGAGTTTATCGTCTGTAGCGTGAACCATAACGTCAAGGTCGATATCAAGTTCCTTTGTCAGCATGTAGCTGAGTCCGAGTCCTGCGCGAGCTGCAAAGAATGTACGGTTTTTATCACTAACTACACTTTCCCAGCCTTCAGAGCCTAATGAACCATTTTTGCCTATTGTCTTATCCATTTCGTGGAGTTCATCGAAGTTCATGTCGAAACGATGGAGGAATCCGAGTCCGAAATATCCCATTACGTTAAGTCTGCGATTTTCGCGGTATGGAAGTATTATATTTGTGAGGTTTGGAACTACATCTACGTATCCGCTTACCTGCTTGTATCCATAAAATCCCCATCCGTCGTAGCCACCTGCACGCGACTTCATTACTACTTCTCTGTTAGGTACGCCTACCAAGCCAGAGATATATCCGCCCATACGCACTCCAAGTGCTGGTGAGAAGTTCTTTCCTATTGTGAGTCCACCTCCCAAGCGCTGTGCACTTGGACGGAAGAATTCGCGAGGACGCATGTTTTCGCCGAGAGTTACAAAGTCTCCGACATAGAGTCCTACGTATGTATTGTCAAAAAACTTATAGTGCTTTAATGCCACGATAGAATCTGCTTCTACCTTTCCGTTGTTGCCTGCAAAGACTCCGGCAGACACAGTAAGTAAAGCTGCAAACAGCGTTGTTTTTATCTTATTCATAGCTACTTCTTTTTTATTTGTTTCCGTTTTCGTTAATGTAAAGGATTATGCAGTTTATTGCTTTATCTACTGCTTCTACTTTCTTAGCATCTTTCTCTATAAATATGCGTCCTGCCGGCAGGTTATATTCTTTAACAAGTGTTTGCTTCAAAGTGTTTGCACGCTTTGTGAAAAGTTCTTCGTTAGCTGTCTTTCCTTCAAGCACCGTGATGTAAAGGTTAGCCTGATTGTTGAGCTGGCGCATCTTTTCTGCTGCTGTATAAACGTTTACTTCCTGCATCTTGTCGATGTCTGACTCGTTATCTCCAAATGATACGATGACGTTTACCTGCTTGCTTTCCATCATGTTAATTGGGACGTTCTTTCGAGCATCTGCAACGTCTGCGCGCAGACGGTTGAGCTCGTTGTTCAAGTCGTCGAATCTTGACATGTCGCGACGTGCATATGTAAACTGGTGGTGTCCACCGTCTGATGGGTTGGCAAAGCGGTAGTTAAGTCCCAAGAATGCATTTGCATGTCCATCCCAGCGGTTATGAGAGATAACTCCGTCGAATGTGTCGTCAGTCCATGTGTTTGAGACTTCGAAAGACAGGTCAAATACTTCTGACAGGCGGAATGTTGTTATCAGACCGGCACGTATTCCAAGCAGTGTGTTGTGCTCGCGGTTATATACCTCGTCGTTTGCGCGCCAGTCTCTGCGGCTGAATCGGAATGTCTGTTCTCCACCGATACCTGCGAACAATATAAGGTTGAAGAAGCGGCTTTCCTTATAGCCTGCCCACATGTTTGTTATGTTGAGCATACCGTCGCCGTACAATGACAATGACTGCCAGTGGTATGTCTTGTAGTCAGTTGTGTTTGAAACACCACGGTTGTGTCCATATATCAGCTGTGCTCTCATTCCTACTGACGGAGACCACCACTTACCTATCTGCAAGGCTGCTGAGGGGCGAAGATGACGGAAGAAATTGTATTCTCCCTGATTTGTTCCCCAGTTATAGAGTCCGCCCATCTGTAAGCCTATATACCAGTTGTCGAGGATATGATAGCGGTGCAGTATCATCTTGTCGCTTCCTTCCTGTTCGCTGTCGAGCCAGTAAGAAGTATTATTATCACTTGTGTTCACAGTGTCGTCCTGCGCACTGACAGTTAATGCTGGAACAGCTAAAAGGGCTGCTACTGTGAGTATTTTTATTGTATTCATCTGTTTTATGTTATTATTAATAATGTATTAGAATAAGAATGTACACATATTCATACCGTCTTTCTCGTAGAAGAAGATGTATCTCCAGCTTGTGTTTGCACGGTGTTTCACATACTTGATGCCCTTAACATTTTTCCATGTGGGGTCTACGTCTGTAGAATAAATCTTGTCGTTTACCACAGCTCCCATCTTGATTCCTTCGTTGTAGAAGCGTTCCTGCGCCTTAGCGTCTGGGAAAATAATGCTGATTGCCATCGGCACATACAGACCTTTTTCATTTCTTATCAGGTCGAAGTTCAGACAAGAAGGGTTGTCGCCGAGCTTAGTGTAGGTTTCGGTCATGTGTCCTTTCTTGTAAGATACATTCTCGCCCCATACATAATAAACCTCAGATTTGTCTTTTTCTTCATGAATCTTGGTAAGACCAGCGTTTGAAGCTAATTTTTCGTAATAGCTAAAATCCTTTCCTTGAAATGAGAAATTCATCAACTCAATAAATGTCTTAAAATGGAAGTCCTTAGTTGTGTCTTGCGCATACGTAATCGTTGCTGCTGCGAAGAGCACAATCATCATGCTAATAATTTTTTTCATTTTAAACGTGATATCAATTATACATTAATTTTGCGTGCAAAAATACAACTTTTTTTTAATTCCACAAAAAATGTATGTATTTTTTGCAGATAGTTAACCTGTTATTTGTTTATATATTATGTTTACGTTAAACTTTTACCCATGTAATTTGTCTGTTTTATGTTTTTTCGTGTCAAATAGAAAAAGCGGAGTGTAAACACGTTGACGGATTCGAACCGCCGACCCTCTGCTTGTAAGGCAGATGCTCTAAACCAGCTGAGCTAAACGCCCGTACTTTCTAAAAGCGGTTGCAAAGGTAAAAACTATTATTGAAACCTCCAAACTTTTTGCTGTCTTTTTTCAAATTATTGTCATTTTTCGGGTCGTTTAAAAGTAAACAGACATGAAGAGCTAATCAATTTTGGGCTGTTTTACTGTCGCGTGAGTGCCCTCGAAAGTCGTTTCGGAAATCTGAGGGGCAAAATATGCCCAAAATTCGCATGCATCTGTAATTATCTGGATGTCAGTTTGTTAACGCGAAGTATTTGTGTTTTGTGCACGAATTGTATATGTTAAAAATGTCAAAGAGCATGTTTGAGATTGTCAAACAGTGTGTTTGAGGAGGTCAGACATAGTGTTTGGGAGGGTCGGGCACTATGTTTTGCAGGGCAAAATAGTCGAAACAGGTGCCTCAAAGATGGTCTTTGACAATTTTAACAGTTGTTGCCGACTCGGATTTTTACATATTTTCACAATTTCAACGACTGTTCCGCATCTATTTGGAGACTTTTTCCCTGTCAAAAATTTTCATATTTTCCACCGCCGGAGGCGAAGCCTTGTTCACTTTGGCACGGTTTTTGCAGGAAATCTAATCCTGACGATAGTCTCATCGACAATAGATAGATATATAATATAGGTGTAGGAAGGGTGTCTGCGACTCTCTTTTTTACGTTCTTTTTGCGGTTTAAGGCAAAAAATAAACCTTTGTTGCTAATATATTGCAAGTTTTTTGTATTTTTGCAAATTATAATACTTGACTTACAATATAAAAAAGAATACACAGAAGTAAATGGAAAAAGTAGTTAGCGGTATCCGTCCGACGGGCAACCTGCACTTGGGCAACTATTTCGGTGCGGTAAAGAGTTTCGTGAAGATGCAAGATGAGTATGATTGTCTGTTCTTTATAGCCGACTGGCACAGTCTGACAACTCATCCGAAACCGGGCGACATACAACAGAGTGCACGCACAATACTTGCAGAATATCTTGCCTGCGGGCTCGACCCGGCAAAGGCACCCATATATGTGCAAAGCGACGTAAAGGAAACGCTGGAGTTGTATTTGTTTTTCAACATGAACATGTATATAGGCGAGCTTGGACGCGTTACGACGTTCAAGGAGAAAGCACGCCAGCAGCCCGACAACGTCAACGCAGGACTGTTCACCTACCCCACACTGATGGCTGCCGACATTCTTCAGCACCGTGCGACAAAGGTTCCGGTAGGCAAAGACCAGGAGCAAAACATGGAGATGGCTCGCAAATGTGCACGGCGCTTCAACCATATCTACGGCGTGGAACTGTTTCCAGAGCCACAGAACTTCTACTTCAACTCACAGGCTGTGAAAGTGCCGGGACTCGACGGCAGCGGCAAGATGGGAAAGAGCGAAGGCAACTGCATATACCTGCGCGACGATGACAAGACGATAACAAAGAAGGTCATGCGAGCAGTAACCGACATGGGACCGCAGGAAATGAACAGCCAACGACCGGAAGTGATAGAAAACCTGTTTACTTTCCTGAAAATTTGTTCCACAAAGGAAACATACGACTATTTCGACGAACAGTGGAACAACTGCACTCTCAGGTATGGAGACTTGAAAAAACAGATAGCTGCCGACCTCGTGAAAGTGATATCGCCTATACGCGAACGCATAGACGAATACTCAGCCAACACCGAACTGCTGGACAAGATTGCCCGCGAAGGGGCAGAAAAAGCACGCGAGAGCGCAACGGCAACCCTGCGCGAAGTGAGAAAAACGATAGGATTCAGAGTTGGATAATTATCTAACTACCAAACATACGCTCGATGTCATTCTGCGGCAATATAGCCAACACAGTGTGACCATCGGGCGTTCTTTTTATGTCGAAACAAGCAAACAGGCGGTCGACAATATTCTCCATCTCCTCATTAGACAACACCTGTCCATACGGAATGGCAGCATGCTGAGCCAGACTGATTGCCAACGGCGACGCCATGTCTGCTGACGTCTTGCCATCATGCTCGGCAGCGGTCTCTATGATATCATGCAGCACAGTTGTGATATTCAAGCCATCCAGTCCGTCAGGTATTCCGTTTACAGCATAGGAGCAACCACCCAAGTCAGTAAGGTCGAAGCCCATATCCGTCAGACTCGGCATCAGAAGCTGCAATATAGTTTCTTCAGAAGCACTGAACTGTACGATTTCCGGAAACAAAACCTTCTGAACATTAGGCTTGTGCCTGTTCATGCGGGCAATATATTCTTCATACAGAATGCGTATATGTGCACGGTGCTGGTCTATTATCATCAGTCCGGACTTCACGACAGTCATTATATACTGTCCCTTATACTGATAGTGCATCGGCGACTTGTCTTCCACAGAAATATCTTCAGTGTCCCGAGACTCGTTCTCGAAGTCGAAAAGCGTAGTTTCCTGACTACCGATGCCATGCGGCTGAATATTCTCATACAACTGCTCCCAGTCTTTCTGAACAGCTGTGTTCTTTCTGTTGCCTTCAGTAAAGGGATTATACTGACCATCTACCGATATGCGCGGCATCATCGGATTGTCATTGTGCTGTTTATTGTAAGCAGGGATATCAGGACGACCTACCGTGTCGAATTCTATCGACGGCACTTCATGATACCTGCCAACGGCTTCCTTTACGACAGCAGCCAATATCTGCCATATTGCCTGTTCGTTCTCAAACTTTATCTCGGTTTTGACGGGATGTATATTAACATCAATATTCTCCGCATCCACTTCCATATAAATAAAATAAGGTACTTGTTCCCCCGTTGGTATCAGTCTGTCGAATGCAGTCTGCACAGCCTTATGGAAGTATGGATGCTTCATAAATCTGCCGTTTACGAAGAAGAACTGCTGCGCACCTTTTTTCTTAGCGCTCTCCGGCTTGCCGACAAAGCCCGTTATCTTGCATATTGCCGTATCTGCGTCAACCGACAGCAGGTCCTGACTCATACGCTTGCCGAATATGTCTACTATTCTCTGTTTCTGGACTGTCGGTCGCAGATTATATAGTTCCGTACCGTTGCTGTGAAATGTGAAATGTATGTTTGGATATACCAGTGCTATTCTCTCAAAGGCAGCCAGTATGTTGTTCAATTCCGTAGCATTCGACTTCAAAAACTTTCGTCGTACAGGAACATTATAAAACAGATTCTTTATTGTGAAGTTGCTTCCAACAGGACATGCTGTTGGTTCCTGCCCAGTAATTCGCGAGCCAGAAATAGATATTGCCACACCCAAATCGCTGTTAGCCTGTCTTGTTTTCAGTTCCACCTGCGCCACAGCAGCGATTGACGCCAACGCCTCGCCCCTGAATCCCATAGTGTGAAGTGAGAAAAGGTCTTCTGCCTTGCGTATCTTCGACGTAGCATGTCGTTCAAACGACAGTCGCGCATCGGTGTCAGACATGCCGCAACCATCATCAATAACCTGTATCGATGTGCGTCCGGCATCCACAACAAGCACGTTTATTGTTTTCGCACCAGCGTCTACGGCATTTTCAACGAGTTCCTTTATTACCGACGCCGGGCGCTGTATAACCTCACCTGCTGCTATCTGGTTGGCTACTGCATCGGGTAATAGCTGTATAATGTCGCTCATAACTTTTCCTTTTCTTGTTCATTTCCACTGTCGGACTCATTCCACTCTCGGCGGCTCGCGTCTTTTCTGCTGTTTCAGCTTTTTGCCGTCAGACTTCCCTCGCCACACAAAGATGTCATCCTTGCTTACTGGTCTGATATTATCAAACCACGCAAATGCAGGCAACCTGTCTTTTCCAGGTGGCACCTGATGCATCGGATAGGTTGTCGCATTATATTTCGATGTCCAAATCTTTTGCAGTTGTCGTTTCTCACTCAGAAACATGCGCATGGTATCGGTTTCCAGATAGTTCAGTCCTATGATGGTACTGTCTTTGTCGTCGATTGGGAAATACACCGTCTGTACATTGCCAATGGCTTCTGTTTTCCTTAATATGCCATCGTTGAAATATGCATTCATATCCCGCGACGCAACCTGATTGTAATGAGTACTGTCATCCATCAGCTCTATCGACAGTGCTTGTCCTTCCACGCGAGCAAAACGTATGGTGCTGTCAGCTGCATATACTGTAATTTTCTCTCCAAGCAACTGACGGTTACCATTCCACACTATTGGGTCTATATGCATCACGGCAGAGCTGTCTTGCGAGCATAGCACGAGTGAGTCGCACACTGCTTGTACGTCGTTTCTGTATGCCCTGACGTGATAGTAGCCATGCACTTTGCGGTAAAGCGAGTCTGTATTTAGGTTGAACGATTCGAGCCTAATCGTGTCGGCATGCATCCACAGCGTATCGGGCTGAGAGTAGTCTACGACAAGAGCGTTGCGCGTTGCCAGTGCCGTACCTTCTATGTCGTTGTATCGGCAATAGTCGGCATACAGTTCGTTCTTGTTCTCCTTGTCTTTATATTCCACTCTTCCAAATCCCTCGCCCTCACCAGTCTTGCTGTTATAGTATAGACTGTCGCCAGTGATGGTCTTGTTTCCGTTCACCACCGTCGAACGACTGAACAGCTGCATGCCCTTGCTGTTTGTATTGTATATGCCGTCGGTAGTATTCACCGTATTGCCTTCAGACACTATCGTCGACTGCCCCAAGACGTGTGCCGTGCGTCTTCGCGTATCATAGTGCAGCGTGTCTGTCTCTATCGTGTAGTCCGGGCTTTTCAGTTTTACGCCATAATAGAAAACAGCTTCCCGAGTTTGAGTATTGTATTCGCCCCAGTCGCTGACGAGCTGGTTCACTCCGTCGTTCATCCTTCCACCCTCAAAGAAATATCCAAAGTTATACATTCGGTCGAAATCAAGACTGTCTGTATACAGTACCGACTTCCTGTGTCGCAGCACAACATTCTTTCTTGCCCTTATCATTTCGTCGCGACCGTCGTAGTAAGCATAATCGCTTTTCAGAGAGAGCGTATCACCCTGTGTCATCCTCACATGTCCAAAAGCCTCGAAGGTGTTGTCTTCCTGCCTGAAGTATGCACTGTCGCAAAACAGCAATGCGCCTCTGTGGCGAAATCTTACATTTCCCTTTACCACCTGCACGCCTGGACGTGTTGCTTCGTCAGCAAACAGTTCTCTCGACTGTTCCAGATATATACGCTCGTCGCTGTGCCTGCGTCTTTTGCGTTTATCATAGGGCGCAGCCACAGCATCAATTATATATATACCAAACAAGCATAGAATCATCATGCCGACGATTCTATGCCATTCGTATTTTGCTTTTCTATTATGCTGTCTATATAATTGCATTATTTTATCCAACCTTCAAACTCATAGTCGCAGTCCTTGTATCTGTCGTTCACGCGGACATAAGTGTTTTTAATTTTCTCCACTATCCATTTGTGTATATGTTCCTCACGCTTTTTGTTCAGCACCACTTCCTTCATCACTTGGAAATCGTCTGCCATTGTAGCGCGGTGGCTTTCCGTACGGTTTTTCAGTTTTACTATTGCGCAAACTGTCTTCATTCTGCTGTCAGTCATAGTGAACGGTGCCGACACATCGCCAACCTGCAATTTCTCCACTTGTACTGCCACTTCTGTCGGCAGGTCCTGCATGCGGAATTTCGATGTTCTGCTGCCTGTTGTCTGGTCAAAGAATGCCATCAGACCATGATTGTTGCGTGTGTCTTTATCGTCAGAAATGAATGTTGCTGCATCCTCAAATGTAAACTTTCCGTTTCTTATATCTGTTGCCAGCGAGTCAAGTCTCATCTTGCCGTCAGTTATGGCTTCATCGCTTATCTTCGGTTTGCGCAGTATGTGTCTTACGTTTATGCGCTCGCCACGTTTCTCAATCAGTTGAATTATGTGATATCCGAATTCTGTTTCCACTATCTTTGAAATCTTGTTGGGGTCCGTCAGATTGAATGCCACGCTTGCAAACGCAGGGTCTAATGCTGCACGCGGCGTGAAACCGAGCTCACCACCATTGCGCGACGAACCGTCTTCCGAATACAATCGGGCAAGCGTTGCGAACGATGTCTGTCCACTTGTTACGCGCTCGGTATATTCACGGAGATCGTTCTTTATGCGGTTGATCTCGTCTTCTGCTATCTTCGGTTGTTTAGTTATTATCTCTACTTCAACCGTTGTAGGCACAAACGGTATGCTGTCTTGTGGCAAATCCTTAAAGTAGCGGCGCACTTCAGCTGGTGTAACATCAATATCTTTCACGAGTTCGCGTCTCATCTGCTGCACTATGAGTTGGTTTTTCAAGTCATCGTGCATTTCCATTCGCATCTCAGTAAGACTCTTACCCTGATATTCTTCCAGTTTCTCACGTCCTCCCACCTGGTTCATCAGATAGTTGAGCCTTTCGTCTACTTCCTGCGTTACTTCTGCTTCCGTTACCTCTATACTGTCGAGCGCTGCCTGATGCAGAAACAGTTTCTGCACAGCTATCTGCTCTGGTATGGCACAGTCTGGGTCTCGATCCCAGCGGTAGCCGTCTCTCATTGCCTGATAGCGGGCTATCTCTACGTCTGAACGCAGTATAGGTTCGTCGCCGACAACCCATATCACTTCGTCAACAACGTTGCCGCTGGCAGCGAAACTCTTTTCTGTAGTGGCTTTATCATCCTGTGCCTGCACTGCGAGCGACAGCATTACTGCTGCGATTGACAGTATCAGTCTGTTTGCACTAATATGTTTCATCTTTGCGTTTTATCTGTTTTCTTGCTTTATCAATGGTTGTTTACCGTAGAAAGTACGTCTTCATACACTTCCACGCTATATTTCTTGCGCAGTTCTTCCACCCATGCCTTCTCCAATTCTTCCTGATAGTCAGCTGTAACGAGCGGACGCACGTCGGTGAAATCTTCTGGTGCTTTCAGCACTTTGCCGTAGAACGAGTCTATAGGATATTCGTCGAGTTGTTTAGGCTGTGCGTCAGCCATCTTGAATACCATCTTGTCTACGAAAGCGTTGTCGCCTTTCTTAAACAGTCCCTTCTCCACTCTTATGCGGTGAATCGAGTCGTTGTTGAATGTCGTGCGCAGACGTTCCGCCCATTTTCCGAAGGCAAGTCCCTTCACACTCTTCTTCACTGCCTTAACGTCAGCAGCATCACGCACATGGTATACCATACCCTTGAAACGTGGTTCGTCCCACTTATATTTCTTCTTGTTCTTCTTGAAATAGTTTGCCAGAGCCTGTTCGTCCTTCGAAGCCTTGTCCCAAACGGTGCGGCTGCTGATTTCAAAGAGCAGCGGACCTTCGTAGTATTCCTTGTTCAGATATTTCAGTTCCATGTCCTTTGCTTCCAATTCTGCCGTACGTTCGTTGAGCAACTGTTCCACAGTCTTGCCGTTGCTTGCCTCTGCCAATGTCTTCAGTTTCTCGTCTATGATGCGTTCACGCAGTCCACGCTGGTCAATAAATCTCAGGATATCTGTGCGTACGCTGTCGTATGGGAAAAAGTTGCCTCTTGCTTCTGAGCGTATGATGTGGAAACCAAACGGCGATTCCACCGGTTTACTTATCTCACCGTCTTTCTGGGCGAAAAGCACGTCTTCAAATTCCTTTACCGTTACGCCTTTCTGAATCCATCCGAGTTCACCACCGTTCATGCCAGAGCGCTTGTCGTCAGAGAACTGTTTTGCGAGTTCGGCAAAGTCGCCGCCGTTTCTTATCACGTTGTATATCGAGTCGGCACGCAGACGTGCAACATCCACTTCGTTGTCCGATGCTTTCTGCTTGGTTGCTATCAGTATGTGTGCAGCCTTTACCATACCACCGTTGCCGTCTATGCGTTCGCGTGTTTCGTTATAGATGCGCTGTGCCTCTTTTTCCACATCGCTGTCGTTTATAAACGTTGGGCGCACCTGCTGGTTGCGGTACGACAGAAATTCCTGTTTGAATGTCTCTGTGGTATCAAGTCCTGCCTCGTATGCGGCTTCCACCTTTAGTTTATAGTTGACGAAAAGGTCGACATAGTTTCTCACATCTTTCTTGTCTACCACGCCGTCGGAGTTGTTCTTGTTATATGAGTATTCAAATTCCGAACGCGTTATAGGCTTGCCGTTTATCTTCATTATCACTGGGTCGTCCTGTGCCCATGCCATTGTGCAGCCTATCATCATGGCTGCAAGTATAAACATTCGTTTCATTGCTTTATGTTTTCTTTGTTATTTCGTTTATTATTGTTGTCTTATTCTGGTCTTGAGTAGTTTGGTGCCTCGCTCGTTATCGATATATCGTGCGGATGGCTTTCCATCACTCCAGCATTTGTTATTCTCGTAAACTTAGCGTCGTGCAGGCGTTCTATGTTTGCTGCTCCACAGTAACCCATGCCTGAGCGCAAGCCGCCCACGAGTTGATAGATTACTTCCTGCACTGTTCCCTTGTAAGGCACACGGCCTGCTATTCCTTCCGGAACGAGTTTGCGCGTGTCTTTGGTGTCAGCCTGGAAGTAGCGGTCCTTGCTGCCGTTCTCCATTGCCTCGAGCGAACCCATGCCACGATAACTCTTGAATTTTCTGCCGTTGAAGATTATCGTATCGCCCGGGCTCTCCTCCGTACCTGCGACAAGCGAGCCTATCATCACGCAACTACCGCCAGCGGCTATGGCTTTCACTATGTCGCCAGAGTAGCGCAGTCCGCCGTCGGCGATAAGCGGCACACCTGTATCTTTCAGTGCTGTGTAGACATCATAGACGGCACTGAGCTGCGGCACGCCGACACCTGCTACGACGCGTGTCGTGCATATCGAGCCCGGACCGATGCCCACCTTTATTGCATCAGCCCCATTGTCTACGAGCATGCGTGCTGCCTCGCCTGTTGCTACGTTGCCCACTACTATGTCGATGTTGCTGAATGAACTCTTTGCCTCGCGCAGTTTCTCTATCACACCGCGAGAATGTCCGTGTGCAGTATCGATGACAATGGCGTCGGCTCCGGCATCTACCAGTGCCTGCATGCGTTCCAGCGTGTCGACTGTTACGCCTACACCGGCAGCCACGCGCAGACGTCCCTTGTCGTCCTTGCATGCCATTGGCTTGTCCTTAGCCTTCGTTATGTCCTTGTATGTTATCAGTCCGACCAGACGGTTATTCTTGTCCACTACCGGCAGCTTCTCTATCTTGTTTTCCTGCAAGATGTGTGCGGCTGCTGCGAGGTCGGTCTGCTGATGTGTCGTAACGAGATTGTCTTTTGTCATCACGTCGTCAATCTTCTTGTCCAGACGGCGTTCAAAGCGCAGGTCGCGATTGGTAACGATACCTTTCAGCCTGCCTTCTTCGTCGACGACTGGAATGCCGCCTATGTGGTATTCTGCCATGATGTTGAGCGCATCGCTCACGGTCTTTCCCAGACGGATAGTTACAGGGTCATATATCATGCCGTTCTCTGCACGCTTGACGATAGCCACCTGTCGTGCCTGCTCGTCTATCGACATGTTCTTGTGTATCACGCCGATGCCACCTTCACGGGCGATGGCTATTGCCATTGCCGACTCGGTTACGGTGTCCATAGCTGCCGTAACGAAGGGTATGTTAAGGGCTATGTTTCGCGAGAAACGGGTTTGCAACTCTACTGTATTAGGCAGTACTTCCGAATAAGCTGGTATCAACAGGACATCGTCGAAGGTCAGTCCGTCCATTACGATTTTATCTGCAACAAATGATGACATAATTGTATAGTGGTAAAAATTTATTGCCTGCAAAGATACGCAATAATGTGATAATTACCAAATTTATTTTCTTTTATTAACGGCTTATGTCCTGCTGCTGTATGCTTTGTGGTGTTTCATTGCTGTGCTTGCCTGATTTTGCTGGCGGTATCTGGCATTGTCGTGAGCCGGAATACTTGTCGCAACATATCTGCACACAGAAAAGCAGAGTGCAATACACATGTCGTGTACGGCACTCCGTTCCTTGTTTTGTCTTTCTTATTTATGAAAAGAAAAACTATTCTATTTCTTCTCGGCAGCCTTTTCGTCAGCCGCCTTTTCCAGTTCCTCCTGTGCCTTTTCGGCATTTTTCAGTTGCTCCACAGCCTGCTTGTAAGCCTCAGAGCTTTTCGACATGATGACAAGTTTTCCGAAGTTTGCCCACTGCTTGTAGTTGTAGTTCTCAAGTCGCGCAGCATATTCCATCTTGCCTTTGACACCAGCCTCATAAGCCCATGTGCCCTTAGCCTTATACGTGCTGACATCATACTTGAAGCTGCCACCTGCATGTATAGGTTTGCCTTCCTTGTCATAAGCCACAACAACGAGTTTCGTGTAGTCAAACTCGTCTGCCTTGCTCAGGTCGCCGCCTTCCGTAAGCTCACCTGCGCACTCCAGGTCCACGCGGTCGAGGTCGGCTACTTTTACTATCTTCGCCTGTCCCTCGAGTTTGAATGGTATGCCTTCAGCAACCTCTGTAGTCAGCTCTTTGTCTTGCAAGACAGCCTTTTCTGCCTCCACGTCCTTGTCTATCTGATCTTTCAGCGCCAGCAGTTCCTCTGCCATCTTATCAGCTTCCTCTGTGTTTGTCAGCGAGAAACCTTTCTCGCGCAGTTCCATAGCCTTCTGATAGCCTGTGTCGAATATCTGCGGTAGCTTGCCGAAAGGACCGTCAGTTGCGATGCCGCCACCATTGTCGCAACCTACGAACATTGCACAGCACACTGCCATGCATCCCAATAACATCAAGATTTTCTTCATAATGAATTGTTTTTAAATAGTTAAGTATATAATTTGTCCCTGCAAATATACATAATATATATTCTTATTCCAAATTTTTCCGCAAATAATTATAGCAGTGTGCACTACGATAGCTCCAAAGGATAAAGCCATCACTGATTCATCAAAAACTCATGGCGTCCTGCTCCTACGGTTTTGCCTGCCACATCGGCTGTTACGCCGACAGGCAGCGTAACGTCGAGAGTGATGCCGCCGGCATTGCGTTGCCACTTCACGACGATAGTACCATATGGACATTCTTTCCTTACGTCCACCCAGTCGATGTGTCTGGCGTATTGCGGACTGATGCTCACGCGCCGGTAGGCAGGCTCTGTGGCTACTATTCCGCCAAGCGCCTCATAGAACCATGTTCCGATGCCGTTGTAGCAGTTGTGTATGCTGCTGCGGCTATGGTCCCACGATTCCCATGTTGTAGTAGCGCCCTGCCTTATCATATTCAGATAGCCGGGATAGTCTGGCTGCTTCAGTATGTCGTACATCAGTTCCGTCTGTCGCTGACGCGTTGCCCATTCCGTGAACACCGGCACGCCGACAAGCCCGACGGCGATATGACTGTTATATTTTCCTCTCGAAAGTTTAATTAGTTTTTCGCTTACGGCTTCTGCCATGCTGCCAGTGGCTATTCCGCTCTCTACAGCCATTGCCATGTCGAGTGGCGATGCAGAAGCAAAGGTACTGTCAGCAGGATGCCAGAAATCGTCGACAAGCCACTGTCTGAGACTCTGCTGCCAGTCAGCAAAGCGTTGCGCGTCGTCTTGCTTTCCGAGCAGTCTTGCCATGTCAGCCATGTTGCCAAGACACACGCTGATGCAGGCATTATTTACAAAGTCTACCGACCGTTCGTTTCTCACGTCGATGCCGTCGGGTGCAAGCCAGTCGCCCAGATACCAGTAGCGGTTGTGAGTGTCGTGCCAGGCACGCAGCAGTCCTTCCGGCGAATATTCCCTGACGTAGCCAAGCCACTTCTTCATTGCCTCATAGTGTTCTTCCAGCGGACGAGCGTCGCCATACGCCTGATAGGTGCGCCATGCTGCCATTACTATGAATGCGCACCAATAGGGACCGCCACCGCAACGTATTCCGGCTGGAGCCACGTAAGGCAGCGAGCCGTTGTCGTCCTGCACGTCGTCCCAAGCCTGTAGCCAGTTGTAGTATGTCGGTGCCACGTCGAACATGGTTTGCAGCGAGCGTGTCGACGAGTTGCCGTCGCCTCCGTAGCCCATGCGCTCAAGGTGGGCACAGTCTACCATATATCCGCTATATGTCAGACACCGCATGGTGTACTGTATCATGTCGTGTATGGCATTGATGTCGTTGTCGGAACAGCGGAAGGAAGTGCGCGGCTCGCTGGTGGCTGTAATGAGCAGTCCCTCTATATCTTCAACCTCAGGCTTTTCCTCAAGTCCGCTGATGGTAACATACTGGTAGGCATGGCTGTGGAAGCGGTTGCAGAAGCGTTCGCCGTCTTCGCCGCGCGCCGTGTATTCGTCATACTCGTTATAGTCGTTGGGCTTTCCGTCAACTATATTGTCGGAATACCGCATTACGACGGTCTGCCCCTCTCTGAGATTGTGGAAGCGAATGGCAAACCATCCCGACAGGCATACGCCCATGTCTACGAGCCACGTGCCGTCGGACTGTCGCGTGATGGTCTTGGGACGATATATCTTCGCTATGCGGTTGCCGGCAAACATTTCCGGCGTCGCCTTGCCTACACTTATGCTGACCGTCTCTGCCTGTGTCCATGCGAGGGTGTCGAGCGATGCAGCCGTCATGTCCTTAGGCTGCCGGCGCCCGTCGAGTCTCTCGCCTCCAAACTGCAATGGTTCCCACGTTCCTATGCCGCTGTAGCCGCTGGCGACAGCGAGCCACGAGGCGTCGGTAGATGCCACGACCTGCCAGCCGCTGCCGTTTCTGACGTCTATTTCGGCTTTCACCAACGGACCTGGATGTTCCGAATGGAAATACACAGGCTTATACCATCCCTGCCCGAGAGCAATGACTATGTCGTTCTTTCCTTTCCTGACTGCGGAAGTAATGTCGTAGGCTACGATGGCAGAGCGACGGTCGAGCTGCGTCATAGCCGGCTCGAGCACGCGGTCGCCGATGCGCTGTCCGTTGACGTACAGTTCATGGTAACCCAGCGAGTTAACATGTATCAGCGTCTGCTGCCTGCGTCGCAGCGTTATCTGCTTGCGGAATATTGGCGCCTCCTGACATCCTGCCGATGCCGGGAGCATGATGTAACTGCCCTTGATGGCGGTCTCGTCGAGTCCTATGCTGAAATGCCTTATGGCGCTCCATGCCGTCGGCTGTCCATTCTCGTCGAAGGCACGCACGCGCCAATAGCAGTAGTCGCGTGCCGAGAGGGGTGCTCCGCCGTATGCCACCATGACCTGTTCGTCTGAAGATACTCGTCCAGAGTCCCATCGGTCAGCCTTTCCGCGTGCCAGCAGGGCTGAGTCGGCTGCCACCTGCAACTGATAAGCCGTCTGCCTCGCCATGCCCGTGTTCTTCCAAGAGAAACGGGGCACTACTGTATTGATTCCCAAAGGGTTGTCCATCTGTTCGCAAGTCAAGTCATAAGGTTGCGCAAAGAGTTGTTGCACCGCAGCCAGCAGCACAAGCAATACAGTCAACAGACGTGCATGTTCAGTCTTATCATTCATAACAGTTATCTTAAAATCCCAGCGACAAAGTTACGAAAAATCCGATTAAGTGATGACAAAATAAATACTTTTTATTTTGCAGAGCGTGAGGATTTTATGCAATAAGCGAGCGGAATACCAAATTTATTTGTTTATTCCCGAGCGAGAGTAACTTATGTAAAGCTCCTTTCCGCTAAGCGCCATCCGCGTAAGTCAGTTCCCGTTAAGGTTATCGCTCCCGTTAAAGTATCCCTCGAAAAAGAACTTTTCGTTTTGCGGATTATAAGTAAATCAAAAATCGGATGTGCCTGTAAAGACACATCCGATTTTTCTATTTATATAAAACCTCTGCTGGAGCAAATATTCCGACGAGGAAAAGTGTCAGACACAGTGCCAAACAAATCCATTTATAGATAGTCAGCGCACCTTTCAAGGTTTTGTTTTTCTTTATAAACAAAAACAGCTCTATGCTTAAATCCATGATGCTGAACGCTACGAGCAGCATGAAAACATAGAAACTCAGTTCTGACCGGCTAAAAGCATAATAGAGAAAGCCCACAATGAATGGCTCCGTTCCACTAACATTCTTTACATACCTTTGTGTTTTATTATTTTCCATATTCGTGTTTTTTATAAATCCAAATCAATATGACAATTTATTAGATGCTGTTTGTTATTGACGATACAACTCGTCAACTGGTGCAAACAATAAACTGATGTAAAAAACTATATGTATTAAAATAGTAAACAGCCAATATAATATCCTTCGCTTTTTCTTGCTTTTAATATCAAAATAAAGATGTGCACAGGCAAGAATAAATGATACTACCGATATGGCAATCATTATGTAAAACCAGCGGATACTGCTGAATGGCATGAAAAATAAAATCATGAAATAGAAAATAGAGCAGATAATATTATCATAGTCATTTTCTATAATCTTTTTTATCAGTTTCATTAACATCAATTTCTAAATTTAAAATCAATACCTGTTATTTCTTGTAATCGCTCTTCTATGCGGATATCTGCCCAATCCATGCAGTCGAAGAAATTACAAACGGTAAACAGAAAAATCCTCGTTTGTGTTTGAACATCCAACAATCAGCAATGTGGAAATTGCTAA
>OMZM01000040.1 GCA_900315545.1 uncultured Prevotella sp. | reverse complement strand
AGACGGGAATAATAGGGGAAACGATAACAGAAACATTTACACACTTTAATTAAATATTTAGTTTCTAACAAACAAAACCTTTTACTTAGACTTGACTTTTGCGGGGTGTACTGCTGCAGGCTTCATGTTTTTTCAATTCACACTTCTTCTTGCCTGCACTACACCTCGCACTTTTTGTGTGTCTATACGCAAACCTATGGTTAACCGCTTGAGTGTCGTGAAATACTGAAGTCGGGAAGTTTTGATAAATGAATGTTGTCGCGGTGCATGGTTGTGCATCGCGATGTTTTTCGGAAATAAAAAGAAAAACAGTTATTTCTTTTGCATTTCACGCGTTTTTTTTTATTTTTGCAGACAAGTAATAAAAAACATGAACGGATGGAGGTTGCAAAGATAAAGAATGAAGGCTCTGTGGTGCTGCGCGTGGCAGGACGACTGGACACGTCTACAAGTGCTGACTTTTCTGCTGAGGTGGAACGGTTGCTGGCTGACTGTCGGGAAACAGACAGCGTAACGGTGGACGCTGCCGACATGGAGTATATCTCGTCGAGCGGACTGCGCGTATTCCTTGCTCTGGCAAAGAAATACAGGCATTTCCGCGTGGCTGAGGCTAACGATGCCGTGTATCAGGTGTTCGACATGACGGGTTTCACGAAGATAATGACAGTGGAGAAGGCTCTGCGACAGATGAGCGTCGACGGCTGCGAGATAGTTGGTCGCGGCGGTGTGGGCGTGGTCTACCGCATAGACGACGATACTATAATAAAGGTGTTCCGCGAGGGTACGTCGATAGATGAGGTCCGCACTGAGATAACGATGGCTAAGGAGGCTTTCGTGCTGGGCATGCCTACTGCGATATCGTTCGACATCGTGCGCGTGGGCAGCCAGTATGGTCTTGTGTATGAACTGCTGCAGGCAGAGACGCTGAGCGCATGCATAGCCCGCGACCCTGGCAATATAGATATGTATGCACGCAGGTATGCTGAACTGTTCAGGCATCTGCACACGATAGAAGTGCCCGCAGGAGGCATCATTCCCGATGCTCTTGCTTGCGAGGAGGAAGCCGTGAGACACATTAGCCGCTATTTCGATACTGCTTCGATTGACATATTGCTCAACATAGTACACTCCATTCCGTGCGGCAACCGACTGATGCACTGCGACCTGCAGACGAAGAACCTGATGAAGCAGGGCGACGAGTTTATGCTGATAGACATGGGCGAGGTGTGCTACGGACATCCGATGATAGACTTGGCACACTCATACTCAGCCATGATGAAACTGAACGGCAGCTACGAGCAGATAATAGGTCTGCCGGGCGAGGTGAGCAACCGCGTTTGGACAAAGATGGCAGACTTCTATTTCGAGGGTCTGGATGCTGCCGACAAGGCTCACCGCCTGGAGCAGATAGACGTGGTGAGCTGTGTGAGGGGCTACAGCTGGCTTGCGCTGAGCGACAGCTTCCCTGACGACGTGATAAGGATGTGTCAGCAGAACTTTGAGGAAAGAGTGCTGAAGAACAAAGACCGAATAATGGACGTCTGCCATACGCTCGACGACTGGAAACTGTAAGCCGTCGGCTGAATGGAATAAATAAAACGACAGGTAGAAATGAAAGTTCACAAGAAAATATATGGAACTGTAGCCTCGCGCACGACATTCATCGTGCTGGCAGTGCTGACAATCATTCTCGTCAGCGCCGGCTTGTGGCAGATGAAGTATGCCAAGCAGCTTGTTGCCGACGAGGTGCGCTGGCAAGCCACGCGCTCGATGGAAAGTGCGACAAAGGTCATAGACAACCGCATGCGCAACATAGAGACAGCTGTCAACGTGGCAGCAGAATACGGTGGCGTGGCAGCTGCCGACGAGAAGCAGGTTTTGCGCTTTCTCGACGGTTTCATATCATCGCTTGATGACATAACGGCAGCTACTATACTCTACAAGGCGGACTACTTTCCGCAGCACGGCAGGTATTTTGCGCCGACCGTTGTGCGCGACAGTGCCGGTAACGGCATCCACCATTATGAGATAGGCGGACCGGAACACAACTTCTGCTATCTGGAAACCGACAGCAACTGGGTGTACACCAATAAACTGAAACACGGCTACTGGAGCCTGCCATTCGTGGCTATATCGACACGCCACGCTATGGTGTCGTATTCGGTACCGCTGCACGACAGCAACGGTAGCATCTTTGCCGTGCTGTGTGCCTCAGTAGACCTGCGCTGGGTGGAAAAGATAGTTGAGGAAGCCAAGCCGTATGAATATGCCAAAGTGAGTGTGCTGAGCCGCGATGCGCGGTTTATATGCCATCCTGACCCCAACAGCGTTATGTCGGTAAACGCCATAGCTCTTGCCCGCGAAAAAGGAGGCGAGAAGGCTGTGGAACTGACAAACAAGATGCTGCGTCTGGAGTATGGCATAGACACGATGACGGCTCCGCTGATTACATCGAAGACATCGGTAGACTCTACGTCGACGACACCGCAGAAGACAGAAGACCTCGTGGTGTACTATGCGCCGATAGAACGCATGCAGTGGTCGGTAAGCTACACCATACCCGAAAGCAAGATTATGGAGCATCCCAACGAACTGGGCAGGAACATGCTGAGGCTGCTCGCCATACTGCTCGTAGTAATCTCGATGGTCATCTACATCATTATCCGTGCGCAGCTCTATCCGCTGAAACAACTAGTGAAGTCGGCACAGAACGTAGCTGAAGGCAATTTCAAGATGAAGCTGCCCGTCATCAATACCCAAGACGAGATAAGCCGCCTGCGCGATGCGTTTGAAAGCATGCAGGTATCGCTGGACGAATATTTCAACAAGTTGCAGGAAACGGCAGCCAGCAAAGCTTCGATAGAGAGCGAGCTGCGTATAGCCAGCGGCATACAGATGGCTATGCTGCCAAAGACCTACCCACCATACCCCGACAGGGAAGATATCGACATCTACGGTTCGCTGACACCTGCGAAAGAGATAGGTGGCGATATATTCGATTTCTATATACGCGACGAAAAACTGTTCTTCTGCATCGGCGATGTCAGCGGCAAGGGAGTGCCTGCATCGCTCGTCATGGCGGTAACGAAGACGCTGTTCCGCAGTGTGTCGTCGCATGAGGCATCGCCTGAAAGAATCGTAACGTCGATAAACGAGACGATGTCGGAGAAAAACGACTCAAACATGTTTGTAACGCTTTTTGTCGGTGTTCTCGACTTGCCGTCGGGCAGAATGCGCTACTGCAATGCCGGACACGATGCACCAGTGCTGATGGGCATGAGCGTGGGACACCTGCCAGTAGACTCAAACGTGCCGGTGGGAGTGATGCCACACTGGAAGTTCACGGCACAGGAAACAAAGATAGACCCAGAGACAGTGATATTCCTATATACCGACGGACTGACAGAAGCTGAGAACGAAAGTCATGGGCAGTTCGGAGAAAAGAGAATGCTGGAAACAGCAAGCAATAAACTTAAAGAAATGTCGCCGAAGGCGATAATAGAAAAAATGACGGAAGAAGTAAATGCTTTTGTTGGCAACGCAGAGCAAAGTGATGACCTTACGATGCTCGCCATCCAGTACACCAAGCATCAGCACGACGTGAAAATGCAGCGCAGCATAACGCTCGTGAACGACGTGCAGGAGGTTGGCAAGCTGGCAGAATTTGTAGACGGTGTGTGTGAAACGATAGGCTTGGGCATGTCGGAAGCCATGCAGCTGAACCTTGCTATGGAGGAGGCTGTTGTGAACGTCATGAACTATGCATACCCGGCAGGCGAGAAGGGCGACATAAACATAGAGGCACAGGCTAACGACGTAGAACTGAAGTTTGTCATCAGCGACAACGGAATAGCCTTCGACCCTACATCAAAGGAAAGTGTCGACACGTCGCTCGACGTAGACGAACGCCCGATAGGCGGGCTCGGCATACACCTGATACGCAACCTTATGGACTCGATAAACTATGAACGCACGGACGGAAAGAATGTGTTGACACTGCTAAAGAAATTGAAAAATGACTGACGGAATAATGTTCTTGGGCTTGAGCATGCATGCTTGGATAACGATAGCAACGATGCTTTGCGTTTTCCTGATGATGGCAAAAAGTCGCATACCGGCAGAGGTGTCGTATCTTGCAGGACTGACAGTGCTGCTCGTGGCAGGCGTAGTAAGCGAAGAAGAGGGCATGTCGGGCTTCGGCTCAGAGCCGGTAGTGGTGCACGGAGCATTCTTCGTAATCATAGCCGGACTGATACAGACGGGTGTGCTGTACTGGCTGACAAAGAACGTGCTGGGCGACCCAAAGAACTATAAAAGTGCCTTGATAAGGTTGATGGTGCCAGTGGGCGTGCTGTCGGCTTTTCTCAACTCTGTGAACGTGGTTGCGCTGTTCATAGATGCCGTGAAGATATGGGCACGCAAGCTGAATGTCTCGCCGTCGAAGTTGTTGTTACCGCTGAGCTATGCCGCAACACTCGGAGGTATGTGCACGCTGCTCGGAAACTCGTCGAATCTGGTGATAGCAGGTCTTTACCTGAACAAGACGGGGCATAGCCTGAATATGTTTGAGCCGTTGCTGCCTGGACTGGCAATAACGACAGTGGGAGTCATACTGGTAATGCTTATGAAGAGGTTCATACCGTCGCGCGAAACACCGGAGCAGTCGTTTGAGACAACATCAGACTATACAGTGGAACTGCTTGTACCTACAGACAATCCGGCAGTGGGAAACACGGTGGAGGAGGCTGGACTGATGAATGTTAAGGGTGGCTCGCTGGTGGAAATAGTGAGATTTGACAAGGAGATTATATGTCCTGTTCCGAAAGACGAATGGATACTCGGCGGCGACAGACTGATATATGCAGGACATATTAATGATATACTCGAGCTGAAACGTTCGCACGGACTGGCTGCTGCTGACCACCATGTGTGGAGCATCAACGACATAGACACCAAGCGCAAGATGAGAACGGCTTACGTATCGTTTGGCAGCGACCTGATAGGACAATCGATGACAAACAGCGACTTCGAGAGTAGCAACGATGTGGTGCTGGTAGCCGTAGCACGACAGGGCAAGCGTGTGGAAGGACAGCCGCGCGAGATAAAATTGCAGGCTGGCGACACGCTCTTGCTGGAATGTCCGCCTAATAGCGATGACCAGTTAGAACAAAACAACCGAAGAAGACTGACATTCTTCGACTCGCACTTCATACCGCAGATGGGCAAGAAGACCGTTACATCGGCAGTGATTCTCGTTGTAATGTTTCTGTTGTCATCGCTGCATATCATGCCAATCATGGCGGCAACGATGCTGGCAGCAGGCGCAATGCTGCTGTTCAAGTGCTGCAAGACAACAGGAATAGTGAAATATATAGAATGGGAACTGCTGCTCGTACTCGGTGCTACGGTGGTGTTCTCGATAGCAATATCGAAGACAGGTATAGCCGGACACATAGCCACCGACATTCAGCATCTGTGTGGCGACAATCCCTACATAGTTATGACTGTGATGTGTCTGCTCGCATCGTTTACCAGCGAGATGTTCAGCGACGTAGGCAGCAGTGCCGTATTCTTCCCTATAATGTATCATCAGGCTGTGGCTATGGGATGTAATCCGATGCCGTTTGTAATGTCGCTGATGTTCAGCGTCTCGATAAGTTTTGCATCGCCGATAGGCAGTACGACACACATGCTCATCTACGGTCCTGGAGCGTTCAGGTTCTCCGACTTCGCACGAATCGGGGTTGTGATGCACATGATACTATTAATAGTTTGTCTTTTGGTAGTAAACCTTATTTATCCTTTATATTAGAAAAACAGAAAACGATATAAGTAATATGAAAACAACATTCAAAGAAGAAAACAATCAGTACGTAATGTATTTTGAAGGTAGGCTGGACACCGCAGCAGCCTCAGAAACAGAAAAGGAAATGCAGCCGCTGTATGAAAGTGAAGGCAAGGACATAATACTCGACTGCACGCAACTGGAATATATCTCGTCGAGTGGACTGAGAATATTTCTCGGTATACTGAAAAAAGCAAAGACAACAGGCTCGCATGTGTATATTCGTGGAGAAAATGCAGACATACACAATGTGTTCGCCATGACCGGATTTACAAACCTGTTCGAATTCATGTAGAGAAAACTTAAAAATAGTTTCCTGCTTATGCGGGAAATTATAATAAATTATAATAATAATGTTAATACAATAAAAGTATTCTGAATTTATTTGCGACTTAGGTTGCAAAAACATACTTTTGCATGGTGTTTCGTAGAACATAGAATGTGGAAATATATGCAACCTAAAAGAAAATATGTCAGTGTAATATTCCTTATGATGGTGTCTTTGCTTGCGTTTGCAGTTGATTTGTCAGCACAATCGGCAGATGTCGGCACACCGATAGCATACAGCGACACGCTTTTTCTCCGATGCATAACGGTAGTGGACATAGAAACATTGATACCGATAAAAGGTGTCAGCGTGAGGGCAGACCGACAGTCGCCGCGCACGACAGACTATCTTGGAAGGGTGGAACTGACAGAGCGCTTCGACTCGATAAGGTTCTCGCATGTGGAGTATTCCGCAGAGCAACTGTCTTTCATAGAGTTGCGCGACACGATGTATCTCTTTCCGAAGCACAACCTGCTTGACGAAATAGTAGTTACAGGCATAGGTGCAGACCTGCGAAATGCAATGAAAAAGAACCATGAGGCAAATCTTGCGCAGTCAGTGGTAAAGGGACTGACTTTCGACTTTGGGCTCCTGCTTGACAAGAGAGGACGACGTGACCGCAAACATCTGATGAAAGCAAGGGAGATACTGCGCGAATGGGATATGAAACCCGTTTATAGAGAAAAGGATAAGGACAAAGATAAAGAAAATAATAAATAGTTTTATTACCTAAAAAACAGAAATTAATATGAAAAGAATCAAATTGTTCAGCATTGCGACAGCAATGACAATCGTAGCAGGATGCTCTGTAGAGAAGGCAGATAAAGTAATTTGTCTTGAACATTTCAGCATGGACAAGTATTATAACGTTGACCTGCCAGACTCACTGCGCATGGAAAACAGTGAATATTCGCTGCACAACATTGCAAAGATAGTCTGGCCGACAAGCATAGACGGAGAAGTGCCGACGGATTTGCAGCGCGCTATAATGAAGATAGCGCTCAACGACTCGGTTAGCACAACGCTGAAGGAAGCAATGGAGAAGTTTGAAAAGACTGGCTACGGACTTAGAGAGGAAGAAACGACAAACCATGTGGCTACCGACTCGACACACGCCAACAAGGCTGAGATAATGAACTCAGTAAGAGTTGAAATGGCACAGGCTAACGATAAGTTGTATGTCTTCAGCATTTTTAACGAGGGATATTTCGCAGGCGCGGCACATGGTATGTACACACAGTGGTTTGTTACCTACGACAGGATAAACAAGAAAGTAGTAACACTCGAAAGCCTTTTCACAGACAAGGAGAAGTTGCGCAAATTGTTGGAGGCAAAGAGAAAAGAAGATCTGAAAGAACAGGGAGTGGACAATGACTATTATATGCCGGATGACTCCCCCTTCCCTGTCTCAGAATCATTCGAGATAGAAGGCTCATGCATAACATTCACTTATCAGCCATACGACATAGCATCGTATGCAGAAGGAATGCAGACTGTCAGACTCAATTACTATGACATGAACGAAGCCGGCATACTTACTCCATACGCCAAGAAACTGTTGGAATAAAGATACAGGCTTAGAACAAACAATAATGTAATGAAGTAGACATAATATGTATAGACGATAGTTGCCTATGCAAAAAAGCAGCAAAAAGTCAGGCAAGGCTAATCCAGCCTTGCCTGACTTTTTTATACCTTATTATATATATATGTCCGTTTATATATAATTTCCCTTTAGCAATTCTCTTGCAGGAATTTTACTGCGTTGGCGATGTGTGGGTACATCACTTCGTCGTCGTCGATGAACGGAACAACCTTACGGAAGTCGGCATGCAACTTCTCTATTACAGGCGAAGACTTCAGTGGGCGACGGAACTCCATAGCCTGTGCTGCGTTGAACAGCTCTATGGCGAGTATGCGCTCGGTGTTCTCTACCACGCGAACAAGTTTTGTTGCTGCGTTGGCACCCATAGAGACGTGGTCTTCCTGTCCCTGCGATGTTGGTATCGTGTCGGCAGACGATGGCATGCACAGGGTCTTGCTCTGACTGGCAATGGCTGCGGCTGTGTACTGTGGAATCATAAATCCACTGTTCACGCCAGGCTTAGCTACGAGGAACGACGGCAGGTTGCGTGTGCCGGAAACGAGCTTGTATGTACGGCGCTCGCTTATGCTGCCAAGTTCGTTGAGTGCTATTGCCATGAAGTCCATAGGCAGTGCTATCGGCTCACCATGGAAGTTACCTGCAGAAATGATGAGGTCTTCGTCAGGACATACTGTCGGGTTGTCGGTCGCAGAGTTGATTTCTGTGTCGATAACAGAGCTTACATATTCGAACGTATCTTTCACAGTGCCGTGTACCTGTGGTATGCAACGGAAAGAATACGGGTCCTGTACGTTCTCCTTGTGCTGTTTTGTCATTTCGCTGCCTTCCAGAAGTTCGCGCATCTTGTTGGCAGTGTCTATCTGTCCCTTGTGAGGGCGTACGGTGTGAACGGCAAGTGTAAATGGTTCTACGCGACCGTCATATGCTTCGAACGACATAGCCGCAATCTTGTCGCCCCATTCAATCAGTCGCTTGGCATTGATGAGCGACCATACAGCGTGAGCACTCATGTTCTGCGTACCGTTGAGCAGCGCCAGTCCTTCCTTCGAACCGAGACGTATTGGCTCCCATCCCATCTGCCTGTTCATCTCCTCGCCAGACATTATCTGTCCCTTGTATTCCACTTCGCCGAGTCCGCAGAGAGGCAGACACATGTGAGCCAGAGGCACGAGGTCGCCAGATGCGCCAACAGAGCCCTGCTGGTAGACGATAGGATAGATATCGTTGTTGAAGAAGTCGATGAGTCTTTCTACGGTATCGAGCTTGCTGCCAGAGAAACCGTAAGACAATGACTGTACCTTCAGGAGGATCATTATCTTTACTATCTCGTTGCGTACGCGCTCGCCAACGCCGCAGGCATGCGACATCATGAGGTTTATCTGAAGTTGCGAGAGCTGGTCTTCGCTTATGGAAATTTTGCAAAGTGAGCCGAAACCAGTTGTTACACCGTAGATTGGCACTTCGCTTTCAGCCACTTTCTTGTCCAGATATTCGCGGCAGTGTATGATGCGCTGACGTGCATCGTCGCTCAGTTCAATCTTGTAGCCACCGCGAATAATCTCTGCTATCTTATCTATTGTAAGATGTTCTGCGCTTATTTTGTGTATCATGTTGTTTATTTAGAATTTTATATTGTCAATAATATCGTCGTCAACAAACTCAGGCAGTGTAACCTTGAAGTTCGGTGTGCGTTCCATTTCGCGTTTTATGGCGTCGATAGAGCCATTGTTGCGAGCCCATGCACGGCGTGTTATGCCGTTGTTCACGTCCCAGAAGAGCATCTCGCGTATGTGGCGTTCGCTGTCTTCCGTACCGTCGATAACCATACCGAAACCACCGTTGATAACTTCGCCCCAGCCTACGCCGCCGCCGTTGTGTATAGATACCCAGGTAGCGCCTCTGAAGCTGTCGCCGATGACGTTCTGCACTGCCATGTCGGCACAGAACTGCGAGCCGTCGTAGATGTTTGATGTCTCACGGAATGGAGAGTCTGTTCCCGACACGTCGTGGTGGTCGCGTCCGAGTACGACTGGACCAGAGAGGACACCGTCCTTTATAGCCTTGTTGAACGCGAGGGCAATCTTCGTACGTCCTTCTGCGTCGGCGTAGAGGATGCGTGCCTGCGAGCCAACGACGAGATGATTGCGTCCTGCTTCCTTAATCCAGTGTATGTTGTCGTCCATCTGTCCGCAGATGTCAGCAGGAGCAGTCTTCCTGATTTCCTCCAGCACCTCAGCGGCAAGACGGTCGGTAGTTTCCAGATCTTTCGGGTCGCCCGAAGCACAAACCCAGCGGAAAGGACCGAAACCGTAGTCGAAGAACATCGGACCCATGATGTCCTGTACGTATGACGGATAGAGGAATGTGCCGTCAGCCTTGAATATGTCGGCTCCGGCGCGTCCCGACTCCAGAAGGAATGCGTTTCCGTAGTCGAAGAAGTACATGCCCTGTGCTGTCAGCTTGTTTATGGCAGCCACCTGACGGCGCAGTGAAGCCTGCACAGCCTCCTTGAACTTCTCCGGCTCGTCTGCCATCATGCGCTTGCTCTCTTCCAGAGAGTAGCCTACAGGATAGTAGCCGCCAGCCCATGGGTTGTGCAGCGATGTCTGGTCGCTGCCCAAGTCAACGTGTATGTTTTCTTCAGCAAGACGTTCCCAGAGGTCAACGACATTGCCTACGTATGCCATAGAAACCACCTTGCGCTCGGCAACAGCTTTCTTTACGGCAGGTATAAGTTCGTTGAGATCGTAGTGCAGTTCGTCTACCCAGCCCTGCTCGTGGCGCTTTTCTGCTGCCAGCGGGTTGATTTCTGCTGTTACGCTGACAACGCCTGCAATGTTTCCTGCCTTAGGCTGTGCTCCCGACATGCCGCCGAGACCTGCGGTAACAAACAGTTTCATGTTGTCGCCGCCAACCTTGCGTGCTGCGTTGAGTACAGTAATGGTTGTTCCGTGAACGATACCCTGCGGACCGATATACATGTATGAGCCTGCCGTCATCTGTCCGTACTGGCTCACGCCGAGTGCATTGTCGCGTTCCCAGTCGTCTGGCTTGGAGTAGTTTGGTATCACCATACCGTTAGTAACGACAACGCGCGGAGCATTCTTGTGCGACGGGAACAGTCCCAGAGGGTGTCCGCTGTACATCACGAGCGTCTGCTCGTCGGTCATTTCCGACAGATATTTCATCACGAGGCGATACTGTGCCCAGTTCTGGAACACGGCTCCGTTGCCTCCGTAGGTTATGAGTTCGTGTGGATGCTGTGCCACGCGAGGGTCGAGGTTGTTCTGTATCATCATCATGATAGCAGCAGCCTGACGGCTCTTGTGTGGGTATTCGTCTACAGGACGTGCATACATCTTGTATGTCGGACGATAGCGGTACATGTATATGCGACCGTAGTCGTGCAGCTCTTTGGCAAACTCTGGTGCCAGATCCTTGTGCAGGTGCTTCGGGAAGTAGCGCAGTGCGTTGCGCAGAGCCAGTTTCTTCTGTTCCGGAGTGAGTATGTCCTTGCGCTTCGGAGCATGGTTTATCTCTTTGTCGTAAGCCTGCAGCTCTGGCAGTGTTTCTGGTATGCCGAGCTGAATGTCAGCTATAAATTCTTCTCTTGTCATAGTATTGTTATAATTCTTAGTCGTTATTATTGCATTGCGTAAGCCTGTAGTTTATCCTTACAGTTTGCTTTCCACTATTGCCATTATTTCCTTTTCCTCGTCGTTGGCTTTCTTTATCAGTTCGTCAGCCTCTCCAATCAGCTTGTCAGCCGTTTCTCTGTCTTTCAGCGAAGCAGCGTTAATCTTGACGTTGAGTCCAGCTCCGAGCACAGCCGCGCGTGCTGCCAGTGCGCCTACGCCGGCGTCGCTGACGCTGTTCGGGTTGCCTTCCTGTGCCATAGCCTTGCATATCTCAAATGCCTTGAACGATGCCTGCATAGTGTGCAGGGGCACCTGTGTGGCATAGAGTGTAGCAGCCTGTATGGCAGCCGAGCGTGCAGCCTTGTCTTCGTCGGTCTTCTTCGGCAGTCCGAAGGCTTCCATTATGCGGTTGAATGCTTCGGTATCTTCGTCTACGAGGTGCAGCAGTTCTGTCATCAGCTCCTGTCCCTTGTCAGCCCACTGGCTAAATTCGTTCCAGCGTGCATCCCATCCAGCCTTGTGGCTCGACAGGTTTGCCACCATCGTTCCGAGTGCGGCGCCGAGTGCGCCCATGTATGCAGAGATTGTACCTCCGCCTGGCGCAGGTGATTCGCGTGATGTCTCCTCAGCAAATCCCTTGACAGTCAGGTCTACGAGCTTGTTCTTTGCCTCCTGAGCATCTTCGAGCAGGAACTCGATAACCTTCTCGCGTGGGTTGAACGGCTTGAGGTCTGACAGTCCCATAGAGTGTATTGCTATGTCGATGATGTCGTTTTCCGGTATGCCGACTGAGCGGTTTTGCTTTTCGAGGAAATATTTTCCTGCCTCGATGAGCGTGCGCTTTGGTATCAGTCCTACTATCTCCGTACCCGTTACGCGTATGCCTCTGTTCTGTGCGCAGCGGCACACCTCGTCGAAGGCAACGTGCAGCGGTGTTACGTTGATGTTGGTAATGTTCATAGATACCTGTGCTATTCCGTATTCGTCTATAAACCATCCGATAGCCTTTGTCGACTTCAGCGTTCCCGGTATCATTATAGTGTTTCCGTTTTCGTCCTTCATTGGCTTGCCAACAGGTGAGCCTCCTTCGCGCTGTGGACGTCCTTTCTCGCGTACGTCGAATGCTATTGCGTTGGCGCGACGTGTAGATGTAGTGTTGAGGTTGTAGTTTACGGCAATGAGGAAGTCGCGTGCTCCAACAGCGGTACATCCCGTGCGTGCCACGTCTTCGTCGAAGGCGCGTGCGCCGAAGTCAGGCTCCTTGCCTGGAGTAGACAGTTTCTCTGCCAGTGCCTCGTATTCTCCTTCGCGGCAAACGGCAAGGTTTTTTCTCGGCTCGGTGAATGCAGCAGCCTCGTAGCAGTAGCAAGGTATGCGTGTTTCGTTGGCAATGCGTTCAGCCAGCTTGCGTGCCAGAGCGGCACATTCTTCGAGTGTGATGCCGCTGACAGGTATCAGTGGGCAGACGTCGGTAGCGCCCATGCGTGGGTGTGCGCCGTGATGCTGGCGCATGTCGATGAGCTGCGATGCTTTCTGCACGCCTCTGAATGCTGCTTCCACTACGTCGGCAGGCTCGCCTACGAACGTAACGACCGTGCGGTTGGTTGCCTCGCCCGGGTCTACGTCTAAGAGTTTCACACCTTTGACGCTCTCTATTGCGTCTGTAATCTGCTTAATGACTGCCAGATTGCGTCCCTCGCTGAAATTGGGGACACATTCGATGATTTGCTTTTGTATAGCCATCTTTTTTTCCAGTATTTTATAAGGTTTATATTTTAGTTGTTTTCTTACCTATTTATATATTGCGTGCAAAAGTAAGAAAAAAAAACGAGATAGCGAAAAAAAGCAACAAAAAGTGTTTTCATGTCGTTGCGATGCCGATGCGGACGGCTTTCGGCGGCAATGAAAAAGGTGGCAAGGCAGAAGCCTGCGTTGAGGCTTTCTGCTTTGTCCACCTTGCGTTGTGTGTATTTCTTAGTGTCTGTTGCCTGTGTTATTTGGCAGGTATCTCCTCGAGAGTCTTTGCCAGCAGTTCCCAGAACGGTGCTATTGTCGGTATGTAGACGCGTTCCGTAGCTGTGTGCGGGCTCTTCATGGTCGGGCCTATAGACACTACGTCGAGGTGTGGGTACTTGCCCAAGATGACTGAGCATTCCAGACCTGCGTGTACCACCTGCACGATGCCGTCTTTGTTGAACATGCGCTTGTAGAGGTCTACCATCAGTTTCATTATCTCAGAGTCTGGGTTCGGGTCCCATCCGCCGTAGCTTCCGGCTGTCTCTATCTTCATGCCAGCCATAGAGAAGCAGCTTTCTATTGATGCCACGATGTCTTCCTTCATGTCTTCGCGGCTTGAGCGTGCGAGAATCTTTACGGCTGCCTTTCCGCCTTCTATGTCTACGATGGCGAGGTTAGAGCTTGTCTCTACCACGTTAGGGTAGGCAGGTATCATTCTGATTACGCCGTTCTGGCATGCGTAGATAGCGTTCACGAGGTTGTCCTGTATTTCCTCCGGCAGCTGCATCTTTGGTGTCTCCACGTCTTCAGCGAAGAATTCTATGCCGCTCTCGATGCCCTTGTACTGGTCGATGAATTCTGCCTTGTATTCTTCTATGAGCTGCTTGACGTCTTCCACGTTTTCCTTCGGCAGTGTGATTACTGCTTCAGCCTTGAACGGTATGGCGTTGCGCATGTTTCCGCCGTGCCATGTAGCGAGGCGAGCCTCGTTTTCCTTGATTGCTTCGCGCAGGAAGCGCACCATCAGCTTGTTGGCGTTTCCGCGTCCTTCGTTTATTTCCAGTCCGCTGTGTCCGCCGCGCAAGCCCTTCAGCGTTACGCGCATTGCAACGTCGTCTTTTTCGGTTTCCACTTCCTTGTAGTCGAGAGTGGCTGTGATGTCGATGCCTCCTGCTGAGCCGATGACAAACTCGCCCCATTCCTCAGTGTCGAGGTTGAGCAGTATGTCGCCGTTCAGTTCGCCTGTAGGCAGGTCGTTGGCTCCGTACATTCCTGTTTCCTCGTCGGCTGTGATGAGGGCTTCCACTGGTCCGTGCTTCAGGTCTTTTGCTTCCATGACTGCCATGATGGCTGCCACTCCCATGCCGTTGTCGGCGCCGAGAGTAGTGTTCTTTGCCTTTACCCACTCGCCGTCAATCCATGTTTCTATTGGGTCGGTCTCGAAGTTGTGATTGCTTTCCGGCGATTTCTGCGGCACCATGTCCATGTGTGCTTGCAGGATTACGCCCTTGCGGTTTTCCATGCCCGGTGTTGCAGGCTTGCGCATAACCACGTTGTTGCCTGCGTCGACGAAGGCTTCCACGCCTGCCTTTGCTGCGAAGTCGAGCAAGAATTTCTTTACTTTCTCTAAGTGTCCTGATGGACGTGGCACCTGTGTCAGAGCGTCGAAGTTGCGCCAGATGCATTCCGGTTTTAGATTTTTAATTTCACTCATAGTTTATTTATTTATCATTAAGTTGATTTGTTTGTATGTCTGTTTTTCTTTTTATGAAGTTCAGCCTTATCCAGGCGTATATGCCGAGCAGTGCCACGAGGGCGGTCTGCACGGTGTGGACTATCAGCACGAAGAAGAGTGCGCTGTTTTCTGCCACGCCGTAGAGTATGAGCATCGTCTTTACGGCGAAATGCCATGGTCCGGCACCGTTGGGCGTAGGCACGATGACGGCTATGCTGCCTACCACGAACGTTACGAAGGCGCACCCCAGACCGAGCGACTGGGTGTCGTCGAAGCAGAAGAACGTGAGGTAGTAGTGCAGGAAATAGCTTGCCCAGATGCCGAGCGTCAGCGCTATGAACAGTGGCACGTTGCTGACGTTGCGCAGCGAGATGACGCCCTGCCACAGCCCGCGGGCGGTGTCTTTCAGGCGCTTGTATATCGTCATGCGGCGCAGCAGCATGTAGATGAACGTGCATGCCACTATGGCGCAGATTATCGTTACTGTCCATCCGGCTGTCGTAAACTGTCCGAGCATGATGTCCACGCGCGTGCCCGTCTTCGAGAAGAAGTCGGAGAATATGGGCAGCTGTGTCATGATGGCAAGGGCGGCAATGACGAGCATGAGCAGCGAGTCGACAGCCCTCTCGGTAACAACCGTGCCGAGTGCCTTCGGAAACGACACGCCGTCCCAGCGCTTCAGCACTCCGCAACGTGCAAACTCGCCTATGCGGGGCACGATGAGGCTGACGGCATACGACAGGAATATGGAGTTGACGGCTACGCTGCGACGCGTTTTCTCGCCCATAGGCTCCAGTGTCTGCTGCCAGCGCCAGCCCCGAAACATCTGTGCCGAGATGCCGAAGGGAAACGACAGGAGCATCCACGTCCAGTCCATGCCATAGAGAAGTGTATGCCGCAACTTGGCAAAGTCGAAGTCGCGGTACATCCAGTAGAGTATCGCTCCGCCGAAAGCCAGAGGCAATACTATCTTCAGCGTGCTTGCTATGCTATGACGCGTGTCTGCCATCGGATGTTGAATTTTTTCGACGGCGAAGTTACGAAAAAAAAGACAATGCCACAAATTACTACTGCGTTTTTTGCTCATCGGTAGCCAATTATTCATTTTTTCGGGTTGTTTCCCTGCCAATTCTACTAAATACCTGCTATCCGTTCCCACCGATTCTGCTATATACCTGCCAATGTCTTTCCATTAAGCGCCAGCCGCAAGCAAGAATAACCGAGCAACAATCCCGATGCGCCAGCCACTCCCGTTATCGTTCCCGTTCCCGTTATCGTTTCCGTTAGTACCTCCCTGCAAAAACCGTGCCAAACTCTTCGCGCCTTCCGTTGCGACCCCGAGAATTATGAAAACTTTTGACAGAGAAAAACTCTCCAAATAGAAAAATTTTAGCCCCTGAAACTGCAAAAATCTGTTAATTCCGTACCCAAATACAACTGTTAAAATTGTCAAAGAGTACCTTTGACGCACCCATTTCGCCATTTTTGCCCTGCAAAACACTATGTCCGACACCCCCAAACACTATGTCTGACCGCCTCAAACAGTGTGTTTGACAATCTCAAACATACTCTTTGACAATTTTAACACTTCTCTCTCGCGCTCAAAAGTGCCACACTCCGCGTTATCATCTTGACTGCCAGGTAATTATAACAACATGCGAAATACTCGCATATTTTGCCCCTCTGATTTTCAAAACGACTTTCGTGGGCATTCTCGCGACAGTAAACGACCCCGAAATTGATTAGCCCTTTTTCTTTAAGACGAAGCGGCAGGGGTAGCCCGTAAGAAATAATTGACAGAAAGTTTCTCCGTATAATTTAAAATATGTATCTTTGCAATGTGATTGGATATACTATGCAAGGTAACCATTTATAAAATGAAAATGATTATGATTTTTAGAAAAAAATATTTAATACCTTTTCTTTTACTCTTTTTTGTAGAACTTTGTAATGCTCAAATCCTAAAAAACACAGATGATTTGGATTTCTATAAAAAAAAGATATTATATTGTCTCAACTATCTTTCCAAGACAGATAGTTTGG
>OMZM01000009.1 GCA_900315545.1 uncultured Prevotella sp. | reverse complement strand
ACTGATTTCAATAATGTCAAAGAACTCGATTGTCCCCTCTTTCCGGGGTTATTTGATTAATATTTAACTGATCCCGATTTTAACGGGACACTAATGATTAAATATATATAATAATGTATAGTCATTGGTTACGAAACTGTAAAAAATCATCGTAAGTTTTTGCTTTTTGCCGACAATCCCTTATCTTTGTCGACGCAAACACGTGCGTCATACCATGAAAACGCACGCAACCACAAGCACATGAAACGATATTCAGCACGCAGAATAGAGGAACTCGACTACCTGAAAGCCGTGATGATAATCCTGATGGTAGTCTTCCACCTTGTCTATATAGGCGACCATTACGTCTATGCCAAGCAGGTGGTCTACACTTTCCACATGCCCGTCTTTCTCGTCATCAGCGGCTATCTGATGAACATGAGCAAGCCGGTGCCGGCGTTCCTGCGCACCATGCTCTGGATAGCCGTGCCTTATCTTGTCATGGAATCAGCCTATGTCGCTATGGCATCGGTACTCCCGATACGCGAACACATAGACGTGCTGACTCCGGCAGTGTTTGCCGACAAACTGTTGCTGCACCCAATAGGACCATACTGGTATCTGCACACCATGCTAATCTGCGGAACCGTAGCCTACGCGGTGAGACACGTTGCAGGCAGAAACGTGCTCTCGACGGTCATGGTGGCATCGCTTCCGCTATACATCCTTGCAGAATATGCCGGAGTATTGTCGACATCCAACGCGCTATACTTCATGTCTGGCGTTGCCCTTCAGCTCAGCGGACTGCGCTTCCTGCAGGCTGTCAGACCGTCGTGGTGGGCAGCAGTGGCACTCGCAGTGCTGTGCGCCACGCCCCAGTGCCTCGACCGCGCGACAATAGGAGGCATATTCATAGTATATCTCAGCATGAGCCTGCTGCTCGCAGTGTTCCCCCTCATAGTCGGAAAGGCAAGAAAACTGATTCTCGCAATAGGCAGAAACACGCTGCTCGTGGTGCTTTTCTCGCCGATATTCACAGTGCTGTGCAAGCAGATGATACCGTTTCTGGCTTTCGACAGCAGCCGCATGATATTCCTCGTACTGTCGACCACAATCACAATAGCAGGCTCCATCGCCATCGGATGGGTTTTCGACAGGCTTCACCTTTCGCCTTTCTTCTTCGGAAAGCATAAGATTGTAAGCCTCTGAAAGCGACAATAAACTTAAAAGATGTTAATGCTTGTTTGAAAACAGGCACCTCGTTCGTTATATATATGACGACAGTACAATAAACCGTTAACGCAAAACCAGAAGTAACAGATGGATAGCAACACCTTTGCCCAGCAGGCATGTAGGCTACGGCAACATGCTCTGACAGCGAGCCGGTACTGCGGTGCCGACGACAGCGAGGCTGAAGACGTGGCACAGGAAACCATGATAAAACTCTGGCAGATGCACGACGAGCTGACCGAAGGAAGGCGTTTGCTGTCGCTGACGGCAATCATAGCACGCAACCTGACCGTCGACAGCATGCGCAGAAAGCACAATGCGCCGATAGAAAAAGTGCTGACGACGGCAACGGTCGACGGAAATCCACACAGCAAACTGGTGGAAAGCGATGACGAGAAATGGCTCGAAAAACGAATGAAGAACCTGCCGACAACGCAATACACTATACTGAAAATGAGACAGGTGGAACAACGCGAAACCGAAGAAATAGCACAGATATTGGGAATGAAGTGCAGTTCGGTGGTGTCGTTGCTGTCAAAGGCGCGACACACACTGCTCGAGGAGATAAGAAGGAGGAACAGACAATGAAGAAAACAATAGGAAAAGACATAGAATTGTTGCTCAGCCGATTTCTCAAAGGCGAGACCACTCTTGACGAGGAACGGCAGCTGACGGAGTTTTTCACGCAGAACGACGTGCCGGACGAGTATGCAGGCTATAAGGAAATGTTTACATATTTCGACAACGGCATGCCGCTCAGCAAGCCAAAGACAAGGACTCTGGGCATGAGCCGCATGATGATGGCTGCCGCAGCAGTAGCCGTACTGATGCTGGTTGCTACTGTGATATATTTCAACCGTATGCATACAGCCGACACGGTGCATCTGACTGCAACTGCCGAACAGGGCAAGCCACATGAGGAAACACTATGCGGCACAACTGACATCGACATGGCTGAGACGGAGAAAGCCGGCGATGCAGTCAACAACGTCTACGCGCCGACAAGACAGGTGGTTGCCATGACGGAGGAAAAGGGCAGTAGCAGAACTGCAGAGAGGCGGTCGACGGGAACGCAGGTGGCAGCAGTTGCGGCAGCGGAAAGCAAGCCTGCAACACAGGAAAAAGCCCAGTTGACAGCAGCAAATGTTGAGGCTCATGCGAAAGATGCCGACAACGCTGAACTTGAAAGATATTTGCGGAGAATAGAAAAGAACAGCGAGGCGGCGAGAAACGAGTGTCGAAGAGAGATGGAAAACATGTATGCCGTAAGGCGGACCGCCAATGCCAACAGCATGATAAAGATGCAGGCTGAACTTGAAAAAAACGGATTTATAACCACGCGTAACGATGACGGAAACGTGGTAATAGTAGATAATAACTCAAAAACTGTAGCAGTATGAAGACAAAAACACTAACATTGATAGGGCTATTATTGTCCCTGACAGCCAGTACAATGGCACAGCAGAACATAGAACAGGCGTTTAAGGTGCTGCACTCACTCAACTGCATAACAAGTAAGAACAGTATGGTGGACAGAGACCCTGTAACCAACGCAACAAGGGGGATGAAAGATGTTGCGTACTTTACTGTTTCCAAAGGCAAAAAACAGATTATCAGCAAGATAGAACAGGCATTCGAGAAAGACAAAGACAATGCCTACACTATGGACGCAGGCATAACTTCGAAGACCAGAAAGCGTGCGGTTGCGCTTCTGGTAGTAGGAGAAAACGACAATGTAGGCGAGAATATAGGGGCTGCACCTAATACCACATACGTCTACTCGTGCTTCCTCGACCCGAAAGACGAAACAAAGACTCACCGATATGCATACGCCTTAGAGTATAGGACGGATGGAAAAAAGATTAAAGGAAAGATAGTCAAGACCTACGGAACTACAAGCGAAGTACGCCAGGCAGCAAAAAACAGCATGAAGAAGGCTGACGACAAGTCGGTGGAAATAGTAGCTGCAAATCTCAGCGACTTGCCTGATATGCTGAAAGAAAGTTTGGGCGACATGCTCACGGATAACCAATACGACGAACTGGAGAAAGCTATGAGCAAATTGTCGCAGTCGATTTCAGGCTCGATAAAGACGAATGCATCAAGCAGCTCAGCCGACTGGCTCGGCTCGTTCGGCATCTATTATGAGAAGTTTACTAACAATCCGGCAGGAAGCTCGGCTTCGTTCTATGTCTCGGAGATATACGGTCTATGCAAGAATGCAAAGGTGCTGAGCGATTCAGAGAAAAATATCGTGGCGACACAACTTAACGATATGAAGAAAATGACCGACGACAAGTATCAGAGAATGCTATTCGATGCTGCAATAGAAGCACTTAAAGAATGATAAGACAATAAACCTCTTACTTATAAATAATTATTCCAGAATCCAGCCTGCAACGGTAAATGAACTGCCGACTGTTGCGGGCAGGATTGTTTTCAGAAAGCCACAGTACACACAAATAAATGTAACAACATTGTCATAGGCAATATTTGGGTGACTGAAACAATACCAGTACATTTGCATTGTAACATTAAAATTATTCCAAAATGAAACAGAAATTTAATTTAATTCGCTTAATTCTTGTCATCATGTTTGTCAATGTGCAACTCATGGCATGTGCCGACAACGACAAGATTATCAGGTTTGATCAGCTGCCTGCTGCTGCACAGCAGTTTGTAAATAAGCATTTCGCAGGCAAGAAAGTGGCACTTGTGAAGATGGACAACGAGATTGTTTATCGCGATTATGAACTGTATTTTGACAATGGAGGCAAGATTGAATTCGACAAAAAGGGTAACTGGACTGACATAGAATGCGTCAACGGAAGTGTTCCGGGTGCTGTTGTGCCGGTTGCGATTGCCAACTATGTAAAGCAGAACTATCCTGGCGTGAGCATAATAAAGATTGACCGCGACAGGAACGGTTATGATATTAAGCTCTCAAACAGAATGGAAATAGAGTTCAATAAGCGTATGCAGGTTGTCGATATCGACATGTAAGGCTGTGCAGAACGCTTAATATTCTTAAAAATGTTGTTTTTTAGCAAAAACATTTGTCATTTCCGACAAAACAAATTATTTTTGCCGATGATAAATGTAAACAAAACTGACGTTATGGCTAAGAAACAACATTTTTTATTGTTGGTATCGTTCACACTTCTGACACTATCTGCTAATGCTCAGGAGGAACGCAGTTTTCTCGACCCGATGTTTGACGAGAAACCCTCGACAACTGCTTATACGATGGAGCAGCAGCCTGCTCTCGTGCTTGACATGAGCCTGACGGCGGCGGAAGACTCGCTGCATCTGCCCATTGTCAATATGAGCGGACAAGTCGTGCCGGCGGTTTCGATGCCATATTCGTGGCTTGGCTGGAACACATGGAATATTCACAGTGGTCTGAATGTCAACCTTAGTGCGTCGGTTTTTGCAGAAACGGGCAGGCACAGACGCAGCGGCGCAGGTTTCAGTCAGTCGGTTGCAGCACTCTATGCCATGCCGTTGTCTAACAAACTGTCGGTGGCAATAGGTGGATACATCAACCGTGTGTCGTGGGGCAGCGACTCTTACGTTGAGGGTGGGCTGACGGGCATGCTCTCGTATCGCTTCAACGAGAAATGGGAAGCTTATGTCTATGCACAGAAATCGCTGACTAACAACAGGTATATGCCAAGATATTCATACGCATGGGGCTACAATGGCTTCGGCAGATGGGGCAGTGGCATGTATGACTGGCGCACCGCTGGCGACAGAATAGGTGCCGGTGTGCGTTATACGCCTAACGAATCGTTCAGCCTTGAAATAAATGTTGAGGTTCAGGATAATCCTAATTATTCGCGTTACGGGTATTATCCTTGCTATCCGTTGCTGCCTGTGGAATAGTTGCAGACAGCATTTCCGTATCCCTTTAGTAAACTTTCCGGTTAGAATTTCTTGCCGAAAGCAATGTGCAGGAATGTGTTTGCCAGTATCTTGAAGTCCAGCCAGAAAGAGCGGTGTTCAAGATAGTAAAGGTCGAGCTCAAGTCGTCGGAGCATCTTTTCCATAGTGTCGGTATAGCCATTGTACAGCGTTGCGTACGATGTTACTCCCGGACGTACCTGATAGAGATATCTGTATCTTGGGTCGCGTTCCATTATCTGGTCGATATAGAATTGTCTTTCCGGTCGCGGACCGATGAAAGCCATGTCTCCCTTCATAACGTTCCACAACTGCGGCAGTTCGTCAAGGTGGTGTACGCGCAGGAACTTGCCGACCTTTGTCATGCGTGTCTCGTTTTCGTGCTGATATAGTGCAGGTCCGTCTTTCTCTGCATCTGTTCGCATGCTGCGGAACTTGTATATCATGAATGGCCGTCCAAATCTTCCTATGCGTTCCTGCTTGAAAATGGCGGGTCCGCCGTCTTCACGTCGTACTGCAAAGTAGCAGATAAGGAAGAGTGGGGAAAATACGACAAGACATATCGATGCTATAAAAAAGTCGATTATGCGTTTAAGATTTCTCTCAAACTCATTCATTCCGTCGAGAACATATCCGTCTTGAAGTATTGTCATAGTGTTGCAAGTATTATCATAGTTATATACTATAAACGCAAATAAAGCAGAGTTATTGTATAAATTCAATAAAATATTTAAAAATTATTCTTCTGTCTTAAATAACGTTTACTGTCGATTTTCCTTTTTATTACTTTCATTGTGTGCGACGGCATGAACAGGAACAGGAAATATAACCATGATTTCAGTTTTGAGAATCCAAGAGTCTCACGGTAAACCTTAGTATTGTATTTAATAAGTGCAAACTTGTTTCTTGAAACCGAATGTGAGCGAATCCTGTAGTAAGCCAGCGGCTCTTTCACTCCGTGTGCTACCCGGCAGCGCTTCAGTATGTTTATGAAGAGTGCCCAGTCCTGTCGCTTGCGCAGGGTTGGCATGTAGAATTTCTCGCCTATTGCCTGTGAGTCGTAGATGGCTGTCAGGCATCCTATCTTGTTGTCGCGCAGGATTCCGTAGAATGTTATCTTGTCTGGCGCAATGAATATGCCTTTCTCTTCGTTGTTCTCATCGCAGATGATGTATGATGAGAACACCAGTCGGCTGTGCTTTTCCTGCATGAATGCAATCTGCCGTTCCAGCTTCTCCGGCATCCACCTGTCGTCGCTGTCGCAGAAGGCGATGTAGCGTCCCTGTGCCTTTTCTATCGACTGGTTGCGGGCATATCCCGGACCATGATTGGTGTCTAGAAACAGCACTTTTACGCGGCTGTCCTGCTGGCTGTATTTCTTTAGGATGTTGACGGTTGTGTCGTCGGTTGAAGCGTCGTCAGTGATAAGAAGCTCAAAATTATGGTATGTCTGTGCCAATACACTCTCTATGCTTGCGGAGAGATATTTCCCCGCATTGAAAGTGGGCATTATAACTGACACTAAATCCTGTTCCATAATGTTATGAGCAAATTAGGTCGCAAAGGTACAAAATAAATTCATAAAAAATAATTATATGTTGTTTTTTTATATAATTTTTTCTCACAAACAATTTTTTTTATACCTTTGCGCAGTTTATATAAACAAAATTGCGTTGAAACATAAGATACTACATAGAATATCGAAGATGTTGGCTTTTGTACCCGACCCGTGTATGTTGCGCATACAGTATAGAATCAGGACGGGCAGATGGCTAAATCTTGACAATCCCAAGCGTTTTACTGAGAAAATACAATGGTATAAGTGTAAATACAGGAACCCATTGATGCTGCAATGCACTGACAAGTATCTTGTCAGGGACTATGTCAGGGAGAAACTTGGTGGAGAAGAATATCTCAATGAGCTCTATCAGGTGCATGCTACGGCAGACAGCATTGATTTCGACTCGCTGCCCGACAGGTTTGTCATCAAGACTACCGACGGTGGCAATGGGGAGAATGTGCTTATCGTCAAGGACAAATCGTCGCTCGACAAGCAGGAAACCGTGAGGCTCGTAAACGGCTGGCGCAACAAGAAATACTACATAGTTTCTCGCGAATGGGCATACAAGGGCGCTCAGAGGTCGCAGGTTATCGTCGAGAAATACATGGAGGACAGCAGTCTGGATAATGATGCACTGCTCGACTACAAGTTCTTCTGTTTCAATGGCAAGCCTTATTGCGTACAGGTGGACTCCGACCGTTTTGACGGACATCGCCAGAACTATTACGACATAGACTGGCATTCGCTCGGCGTACACTGCACTTTTCCCGAAGGCATGCACCAGCAGCAGAAACCGCAGAATTTCGATGAAATGGTAAGGGTGGCATCGCTGCTGTCTGAGGACTTCCCGTTCGTACGCGTAGACCTTTACAATATTGGCGGCAAGATTTATTTCGGCGAGCTGACGTTCTATCCGTCAAGCGGCTACCGCAATTTCCATCCCGACAGTTTCGATTATCAGCTAGGAAGCATGTTCCAGATAAAGTAATGCTGGTTCTGCGTGGAACAATAAAAAACAGATACTCTTCCTACATTAAAAAGACTAATCAATTTTTGCCCGTTTACTGCCGCGAGAATGCCCGCAAAAGTCGTTTCTGAAATCAAAGGGGCAAAATACGCCCGTATTTTGCGAGTGTCTGTAATCATCTGACAGTCAGCTTGTTAGTTGTAAATATATGCCTTGTGTGCATAAATTGTATATGTTAAAATTGTCAAAGAGCATGTTTGACATTGTCAAACACACTGTTTGAGGATGTCAAACACTATGTTTTGGGTTGTCGGGCATAGTGCCTGGCAGGGCAAAATAGATGAAATAGGCACCTCAAAGGTACTCTTTGACATTTTTAACAATTATATCCGGCATGGTATTTAACAGATTTTTGCAGTTTTAGGGGCTGTGGAAAATCTATTTGGAGACTTTTCCCATGTCAAAATTTTTCATCGTTTTTCGCTCCGAAAAAATATTTCGTTCATTTTGGCACGGTTTTTGCAGGGCGTCCGTCGACGGCAGGAATAGAGCCTAACTTCAAGTCTTATATTGACGAAACCTAAGCGTCGGCAATTTCATGCATGTCGTGTCGTTAAGTTTATGGTCAGTGTCAAGGTTTTGTGCCCATTCGGGCGAGAGCCTACAGCAGCAACAGAATTAAAGAACTGAGCGCATCATCGCCTTGAAACAGGCAAGAAAGCGTGTCATGAAAAACCGCGCGTCATAGTTCTTTATGTCGCGTGAATACATCCTTGCGAAAGCAGCCAGCAGCCTGAAGTTGTCTCTTGTCTTCTGCATCTTGCTTCTTGCGCGCGCCGCAGATGTTTTCCTCAGTCGTCGATAGTATATGGCGTCGCTTTCTGCAATGCCAATATTCCTGGTGTTTTTGCTGATTTCAGCAAAGAAAAGAGCATCCTCGCCCTGCTTGTAGTTAGTGTCGAAACGCACATCGCCAATGGCAGTGTTCCTGGTTATCTTGCAGCAGGCAACAGACATGTAGCTGCGGCACGACAGCAGCGTCGGCTTCCGTCCTTCGTTTCTTTCGTAACATGCCGTGAGCCAGTCCTTCTTCATAGTGCCAGCCACCTCGTCGTAGTTTATGACATTGGCAATGGCACAGTCCTCTCCGCCACCGACGGCAAGCAGCAACTTTTCAAGATATGTTTCCGAAACCCAGTCGTCGTCGTCTACGAAACAAATATACTCGCCTTTAGCCTCTGACATGCCGATGTTGCGAGCGTTTGACACTCCGCCCCTGTCTGTCTGCAACAGGCGAATGTTATGTTTCGTCTTTGAGATATATTCGCTTATCTGGCTATGGTAGGGCTCGTTGCATCCGTTCAGCACGATGACAATCTCATATTCGTTGACGTCCATAGTCTGGCTAGTCAGCGAGTCCAGGCATTTCCAGATATATTCCTGCGGCTTATATGACGGAAGGATGACAGATATTTTCATTACTATAAAACAGTTTCGCGAATTGCATCAAGAAAGCCATGCCCGTAGCGCAGGTCTGGCTCAACATAGTTGCCCTCTCCCCATTCGTTCCATGACTTCAGGAACAGTATCTGGTGCTCCTGCTGCTTGTCCTTTATGACATTCAGTGCATCTTCAATGTGGCGTTTGAAGTTCTCAGGCGTAGCGTTTACATAGATTCCTTCACTGCTTCCTGCACGCGGCGTCCTGTCCCATTGTGGGAAGATAGTAGGGAAAACATTTTCCCAAGAGTCCTCCGGTGCAAAAAAGTGGGGCATGACCTTAGCATAATTATATCGCAATGAAGGCAGGAAAGGAATATGTTTGTGCACGTATTTGGTAATTATACGCTTGTATTTGCCCATGTACAGCATTTCCGCGCGCGATTTTCCGTAAGACGTTATGCTGTCGAAGCCAAGACTAAGAATCTGGTTGTAGACGTCAGCACTGCTTTTCAGGTTCGGAAGCACTCGCTCAATACTTCCGTCGTCCTTTCTCTTTATGGTCGAAGTGCTGCTCATCCATGCCGTGAAGTGAATGCCTGGCAATCCATTTTCCTTTGCCAACTGGCGCCACAACTCCATGAAGCGTCGTACACCGGTAAAGTGATACGGATCGTAGATACTGAACAAAGGCTTTCCGTCGACCGTAATATAGCGCTTGTCGCGCAGTGCTGGCAGTACATAGTTGAAATGTGCGGTATAGTCTTCGTCGCCGGAATAAACCATCGGAGCAATCATTTTGGTCTTTCCGCCGTTCTGCCACGTCCTTGTAGTCCATTCATGGTTAGCCCAGCACAGACAGAATGGGAAATCGGGCTTGCCGCTGGCAAGAACCTCCTCAAAAGGCCGTTGCAGCAACTGTTTGCCGTTGCCCATCCAGTAGTGGTAATAGCAGAAGCCTTCTATTCCTGCTTCGCGAGCCATTTGTGCCTGCTGCTCGCGTATCTCCGGCAAACGCAAGTCGTAGAAACCCAAATCTGCCGGTATGCGAGGCTGATAGTGCCCGCGAAACAATGGCTTAGCTTTGGCTACATTAGTCCATTCGGTAAAACCCTTGCCCCATACCTCGTCATTTTCAGGTATGGGATGAAACTGTGGTAGATAATATGCAATTACTCTTGCTTTCATATTAGGAATATGCTTTAAGGCAATAATTCGTCGACAAAGATAGTGCTTTTTCTTTATATTATAAAAAAAATACTTACTTTTGTAGCAAAATTAGTAATGATGAGAATATTGACATGTTTGTTGTTCCTGTGCTGTATCGTAGGCGACAGTGGACACCTGTTGGCACAAAAGAAAGAGTGGAAACTCGTTTTCAGTGATGAATTCAATCAGCCTAACGGCAGTCAGCCCGACCCTGAGAAATGGGGTAGGGGAAGGCGCGGCGTAGCCATGTGGAACAGGTGGATAAGTCATTCCGAGCGTGTCGTGTACATAAAGAATGGTTGCCTTGTATGCCGTGCGATACCCAACAAATATGAAAAGACAGATACGGCAAGGATGCTGACAGGCGCCGTCAGTACGAAAGGTAAGTTCCATTTTACATACGGGAAAGTCGAGGTACGAATGAAGGTCAAGCCGAGAGAAGGAAGTTTCCCTGCCGCATGGATGATGGGAGTAACCAAAGAGAACCCCGACTGGTATCGGGAAATAGACATAGTGGAGGTAATGGGGACACAACATGCACATAATACGGCATTTGCTCATCTTACGGTGGTGGCAAAACGTAAGGATGGACCTAAGCATCATTTCAAGGAAAGTCTTGATGTAGAGCAGTGGCACGTTTATGGATTGGAATGGTCGCCGACGGAACTTGTATGGACTATTGACGGCAAAGTTACAGGTGTTTATAGAAAGTCTTCCGATCAGAGTTTACTAAAAGACGGTCAATGGCCCTACGACTATCCTATGGATATTATTCTGAACCAAAGCGTTGGAGACTATTCATGGTCGTCGAAACCAAACTATAAAAAGACATATGAAACCCAATTCGACTGGGTTAGGGTATATCAGCTTAAATGACAGTATATGCAAATGCCGGTATATAGCAGATATGTCAGATCTGCTATATACTATCTTTTATAATTCTTTTGTAAAATACATATACATTTTCTGTGTGTTTTTCCCTGCTGTACATACTGTTTACGGTATGAAAAGCACGTGCAACCATATCTTTGTAATGAACTGCGGGAGAGTTGGTTATATCAATCAGTCTTTGTGTCAGTTCTTCTTTCGTATTGTATCTGATGCCTATTTCCTTTTTCTCAAGCTGAAGTCCGTTGTCAAACTGTTCTCGTGTGCCAGCCGTATTATTACCTATAGCCAAGCAACCGTTGAACATTGCTTCTGCCATGCAGAAACCAAAACCCTCGAAACGGGACGGAATGATGATTGCTTTGGCCCGTTGCATTAGCGATTGCAGATCGTTACGTTCGCCGAGGAACGTAATATGTTGCGACAACTTCCGATTGCTGACAATAGATTTTATCTTGTCAAGATACTGACTGTTATTCATTGAGCCTGCTATCCACAGTGGAATTATTGTCGATGATTTCTCCACATAGTCAGAATATGCTTCAAGCAGAATGTCCAAACCTTTTGCCTGTTCTATTCGCCCAGCATAAAGGAGATAGTTTTCCTTATCAATGTGGGGACAGACAGCCACAGCAGGCATTACTCCATCGTAAATAACCTGTGAGTGCTGGTTGCCATCCTGCTTGTGATATGCTTGAATATCGCGTGTAATGCAGATGGAATAAGATTTAGGAGCTTTGAACTGATACCAAAAAGCATGCTTGTTAGGGAAATACCTTATATTGAAATCCTTGTCCCCATACTCGCGAATATGATATATATGTGGTATGTTGAGACGTCGTGCAGCACGAAAGCCAATGCTTATAACACCAACGTTGGTGTGGACAAGGCTGATATTTTTATCTTTTAGCCAGGCTGTAAGTCGTATACTTGAAAGCCAATTGACATATAGTCGTGCAACCATTCGAGGCAGAAACAACAGAAAATCTTTTGCTGTTTGCCGGTAAGTCCACGCTTCTGGACGATAATTCAAAACAAGAACAACCACACCCATGTCTTCGAGAGTAGAGTAAATGCCTCTCTTGTCGGGCACAATAACAAAAGGAATAATACCTTTTGCCATCAAACCTTTCAGCAAAAAGAGAAAAGCCTTCGTTGCTCCAGCAAGTGGATCGGTAGAGTGGAGAACGTATGCTATTCGCATATTGTTGTTTTCGTTCATGTAGTTGCAGCTTGAAGTTTCTTTTTTTTGCGTTTTGAATCCATCTCAGCCCGTTCTGCACTGTCAGGCTCTGAAAAAGCCGTGCAGAATATTGGAATGAATATTTGATTCCAAGTTATCTCTCCGTTAACACCAAATATAAGTATTACCATAATCCATGCACTGATGAGAGACCGCTTGTTTGGTGCTTTATATGTGGCAGAGATATAGAATATAATTAGCAGGAATAATCCGATAAGACCGTTCTCATAAATATAAACTTGATAGCCTTGATTTCCAAACTCGCTCTTATCACGTTCACGACCGAATAGGATATCGTCGGATTTCCAAAACTTTTCGTAGTCATGCTTGAAGTTGTCAGTAATTCGGTCATTACCTGCCAGTTCGCCGTCTTCAACCTCCAAACGAAGAAGAATAAGGTCGTGAACAAGGTTTTCACCGTCATTATAGACGAAACTCGCCCCGACTACGCTGCCTATGATGATGATTGAAAGCAAAACCTGGCGGAAAATGTGCTTGCCTCTGCGCCAGGAATTAAGGAAAAGAACTACTACAAGCAATACGTATGCAGAGAGAGAGAATGATAACAGAGATGTTATAAGCAACACAATGTTATACCATTTTTTCCATCTTCCACACTGATAAAAAAGCAGGAGTACGCATGCCGTTCCATGATAGTTCGGCTCAACAAAATAGGACTGAAACCTTGGAAAGAGCACAAGCATCTGACGGTCATCAAGAAGGAAGAAATAATAGTTTGTATAAAAGTAAAATTCATTGTCGAAAGTCGCATCACGTGAAGGTAGAGGAAAACCTAACAGAAAGAGAAAGAAACCTATTAGGGCGATTACTTGTATGACAGCCATAAACTTTGTAAGAAACATCATCAGTTTCGGAAGAATGTCTTTGTCCAGTTGGAACAGTGTCATGAAGATAAATACATGGAATACGACAGATGCAAAGCCTATGATATTGCTGTCGCCGACAAGCCTTTGATATAGCTCGAGCGTAAAGTATAATAATGTTGCGGCAATAAAATCGGTGCGAGTAAATACATTTTTTGAACTATCTGGCTTAATCCAGAAAGCTGCCAAAAGTATAATTGCAGCCAGAATAGAAACTTTCCCCTTTAAGGGCCATAGTGGCCATGGATATAGAGAACTGTAGTATGCTATCAGCATTCCGAAGAACAATATGCCGACAAACACTGTTTCCTTTTTTATTAGAAATTTATTGTCAATTGTTGTCGGCATGTCTTTTCTTATGAATAAAGTGTTTTAGGAAATATCGTTCTTCCCTGTTCAATGTTACAGTCAATGCTATGAAACCACCAATGGCTATCGATATGATAATATTCAAGATGAAACGCAGTGGAATATCTATCCATGTCGCTATTGCCACAGCACTCACAGTACTTGCTAAACATAGCGGTAGAAGTGGAATGACTACGTCTGCAATATACTGTTTGATATCAAGCCCTGCCGTGCGGTGTAAAAATGGTAGTCGCATAAGTGATACACCGAGTTCTATAATGAGGAATAACCACATGATTGATGTTGGAGAACCACCATTTTTTAGCAGTAGCCATGCAATAGGAAGAAACAGAAGTTTCGGTGTAAACATAAGTAATGTGTATGTACGAATTTGTCCTGTTGCCTGATTTGCAGCATTTAGTCCGATTGTCAACTGGTCGCATATGAAAGCAATAAGAATAAAACGACAGAACATTACAGTGTAGGGGGGAACATTTTTTAGCCATATAGGTAGCAGCGTTCCCATTTCCACCATTACAGGAATGGCAACAATCATCATTAGTGCTGCAGAGAATTTACTCTGTTGCCCTGCCAGTCTGAGCATTCGTTTACGGTCGTGTGCTCCTTCGGCTTTCATTATCTGTGGATTCATCGCGTTAAGAACCGACGATGAAACAAATACGATAGACCCGTAAACTTGATTTGCTATGCCATAAGCTGCATTGATGATTGTACCGAAAAAAATGTTTAGTAGGACTGCTGCACCTTGTGTACGGCAAGCAATAGCTCCCATTCCATAGGTTGTCCATCCTGCAAATCCTGCTAGTTGTTTCTGTATTTGCTTGCTTATGTCTCTTTTCCGAATGAAGATGCTGCACTCTTCAAAACGTGTTAAGGCATAAATCATGTAGGCTGCCAGATTTAACGAGAGTACACTTGTCATCATCATGGAAAAAACAAATAGTTTGTCGAGGGTTATTAATGTCAACGAATATGCCAACAGTACTTTAAGTATTCCGTCAGTTACTTCAACAATTGAAATGAATACAATGTTTTCTCTTGCGATGAAAAGGGCTTTGAATGGAGCCGTAAGGATTGTTATTACGAGCATCAAGCCACTCATAATATAAATTTTCGAGGCTACCTCATGGCGACCATCAGGTATGTTCAGCAGATGATATACTACACAATCTCTCAAAACAATGAACACGATAAACAGCGATATTGCTATTACAAAATGAAGAAACAGACTGTTTTTAAACAACTGTTTGACATATTTCTGTTCGCCTCTGCCATGATAAAACGATATGTAACGCTGTGTAGTAATGACGAGTGCATTGGTAATAAATCCCATCATGGCTATAATTCCGCCAATAACGGAATAAATTCCATAGTCTGAGGCTCCGAGTATATCTAGAAATAGTCGTACGGAATAGAGCGAAAGACAAGTGTTTATGATTGCCCTTGAGTATTGTGCAATCATATTTACAACTATTCTTTTTCCTGCTTCCATAGTATTCCCGTGTACTTGTATCCTTTTGCAAGGAAGTCAGATTTATTTTATTTCGTCTTTCAATAAATATGCAGATGTCGCCAATGTTGCAAAAATGAGCATTGCAAGAACAAATATCATACGTTTGGGCTTTGATGCTTTTATAGGTACTGATGCGCCTTTGAGAATACTAAATGCAGGTGTGCGTTCCTGTACCTTTGCTTTTGCCTGCTGTAACTGGTTTGACAGTGCAGTATAGGCATTAAACTTCAGTTGCATGTCGTTCTCAAGGTCGTTTTGTTTCGTTCGGTAACTTTCAAGAACGACATCTGTATTTGCATCAGAATAGCTGCCGTAAATCTGACGTGCACGCTCATAGTCGCGCTTGGCGTCAGCAGTGAGTTTCTTGTAGTATTCAAGGTCTGTGCGTGCCTTGCTTGTACGATATTCTGTTATGAACTCTTGCAGGAGATTGCATACAGAATCAGCAATGGTCTTGCAGATCAGTTTGTCTTGGTCAATGACACTGATGGTTATCACCCCCGTTTTCTTGTCAACGCTGAAATTTATGTTATTCTGCATTTTTGTGATAACATCTTCCTCTTCTTTTGTCAGTATATATGGGTTGAACTTATTGCCTGCACCATTAACATCATCTTCCTTAGATTTTGGCAATAGGTTTCGAATCCAGTTTGTCATACCGCTCCACCAAGGCTCTTTCTGGTGGTCCTTTATGTAATCATGATAGTTGGTTTTTAGTTCTCCGTCTGCAGTTTCTACCTTAAATGTAAAGAATTTTGAGACGAAACCATTGTCATCCATCAAATCGGGGTAAAGTGTGGGATAAATGGCATCTGTCGATTCCATTGATGACATGTCGAAACCAAAGTTTGACGCAATTGACCCTAATGTCCCCCCAGACAGGCTATTCCCCATCTCAGGTGCCAACTTAATGTTAGTATCATATTGGCGAGGAATACATATTATATATAATGATGATAGAATGAACACTATAGGCCATACGATAAAGAAAACTTTCTTGCGTTGAAAGAGTTTTTTCAGTAAGGCTTTTACGTTGATTACATCTTGTTGCTTGTTTTCTTCCATTGTATCTGTTGCTTCTAATTTTACTATTTCAGTAAGTTTGCTATTGTAGCTATGACGGCAGCCAAAGAACCTGCGCTTGTTGCGATGCTCATTGTCTCAGCCATGGTTCTGCGACTTGCTGATTTGGCTGGAACTACGATTTCACATCCCGGCATGACTTTAGCATTGTGGCCTACCTTAGCCATGTTGCCGTTCATATATATGATATATGTTTGGCTTTTCTTTGCATTGCTTGAGAAGCCACCGGCTTGGTCTATATAGTAGCTTACGCTTTTGCCTTCACGATATGCAACAGTGTTGGCGTTCATAACTTCGCCGTTAATCTTCACAGTTCCGTTATATTCTGGAACGATAAGTTTATCTCCTTCGCGCAGCACGATGTCGAAGTCGCTGCCTGGCTTTGCAAGGGCTTTCTCCAATTCTATACCGACTGCATAAGAATTTGAAATCTTATATTTTTCAAGCTGGTTGCTGCTTTTTATGTTTGCCATGTTTGCATTACCGCTTTTTGCTACAAGTTCTTGCAGGTTTAGTTCTGCCTGCTCGCGTGCCTTGTCCTGAATTTCTTTCAGACGCTCAATTTCGGCATCGTTATATTTTCTCATTATTTTTGCACCTTTGATGTATGCGCGGTCTGTTACTCCACCACAGGCTCTGATAAGGTCGGACAGGCGTGGAGTACGTGTTGACAATGCATAAGAACCTTCAAAAAGGACTTCTCCTTCTACTTCCACGTTTTGCTGCTCGTATGAGCCAGGACTCTTGCGTACGTACACTTGGTCGAATGGCTGGAGCGTGAACGACGGTTCACCGTCGATAATAAATCCTTCTTTCAGTGTAAATGTATAGTTGTGGGCAATAATAGAGTCTGTTGCAGTAGCATTGGGATTGTTGACTCGCCTCGAGACATCTACTTTCATCGTTGAGGCAGTTTCTTTTATACCACCGGCTTGCAGTATGAAAGACTCTATGCTTTGGTTTGCTGCGTACTTGTATTTTCCAGGGAAGTAGACTTCGCCGTGTATGGTTACGGTTTGTTCTTCCATCATGTTCTGCTTCGTTGGAATGAACAGTACGTCGTTTGCTTTTAGAGGAATGTCTGCCACGCGACCGTTCAATATTCCGTCTATGTCTACTGAAATTACTTCCAGTGTGCGGTCTTCGCGCATGCGGTGCATAACGGCATGTGCCGTAAATGCTTCTTCCTTGATGCCGTCTGCCATTTCAAGCAATGTGCGTACACTCGTTACGTCGCCTCCAACCTGATACATGCCAGGACGATAGACTGCACCCTTGAGTTCTACCATGTTGTCGTAACGCGGTATGATTGAGTCAACGTAAACGGAGTCTTCGTCGGTAACATGGAAGGAAGCCATGTCAAACTCGCCGATGTTGAACACGGAATATTCCTTTCCGTTTTTACGAATCAGTCTGACAGAATTCTTGTAGGCATCGCCAGTGAAACCTCCTGCATATTTCAGCAGTGAGGCTACGCTCTCGTTTTTCTTCATCTCATAGTACATTGGGCGTTTCACCTTACCGGTAATGTTAACAAGACAGTCGTACGCATCAACAACAATCATGTCGTTGTCGGTCAGGCGCACATTGCCTGCAAGCTTGCCGTTCTGTATGAAGTCGTAGATGTCGACAACGCTGATGAGCTTGCCGCCTCTGTACACTTTTATGTTACGCAGTGTACCAATATCGGTTATACCGCCAGCCATATACAGTGCGTTGAACACTGTTGAGAAAGCCGATAGGGTATAGGTGCCTGGAAATTTCACTTCGCCGGCTACGTTGACGATAATGGTGCGTGTCTGACCTACTGTAAGGCGAACTTTTGAACTGCTGTATCTTGCTCCTAATTTCTGGCGAAGCTGTGCATTTGCCTGCGAAACGGTAAGTCCGGAAACGCTTACAGGTCCGAAGCCTTCTATCGTAACTGTTCCGTCGGGAGATACCGTACTCTCTATGGTTTTCTGTGAGGCACCGTAGATTTCTATAAATACAGCATCGCCAGGACCAAGACGATAGTCGGCTGGTGTGGCAATGTTCATGTTCGGCTCGAAAGTCAGTTCCTTGTTGTTGAAAATGTCGCGACCGTAAACCTTGCGCTTTTTTGATTCACGCTCCATTTCGCGCACCAGTTTTTCATACATGGCAATGGTGTCGATTGGCATCCAGTCGTTCATCTCGTCTTCCATGTCAAGATATTCCTCGTCGTCTTTGTCGTATGTATGGCGTGTTACGACGCGTGTTCCATCCTCGCGGCGGAAATCAGAGAATTTGTTTTCGTCTTTATATTTCTCCATGTCTCGGCGTTCCTTTGCATTGTATGTGCGGGTGCGGTCGTCAGTTTTTGTCTGCGACTTGTCCCGCACGGCGCCGAGACCCTCGTTCTTCTGCATGCGTTCATACTTCGCGCGAACACGGCGTATCTGGTTGATGTCTACACCGTTCTGCATCAGTTTCGTAACAATCTGCTGTTGCGAAGACCCACGCTCGTGCTCCTTTATAATCTGTTGCATCACCTGCTCGTCGGTCATAGACGACTGTGCATATATGTTCATTGTAGCAAAGAATGCTACGAATAGAAAAATATATTTTTTCATTTTCAGAATGTTGTTTCTTTTATATACCTATTCAATAATATAACTGATAATTACGAAATTTATTGCAAAGGTATAATATTTTAGTCTAAAAAAGATAAGTTTTCTGCAAAAAGTGTCTTTTACTGCAATAATCTGACACAAAACTTATAATTTCTTTGCCAAATGAAAATAAATTCGTACTTTTGCCGACGCAAATCATATTTGCTCAGTCTGGGGTTGACTGGATTTGACAGCAGGATGAGATGGTATGTAAGCACGCGGAGTCGCGACTGAAGACTCCATAATCCCTTCGGTCGAAAATTTAGTTGGCAACAATGAGTATGCTCTCGCTGCTTAATCGAAGCACAGTAGATTACGAGCTTAATTCTCTTACAAGGTAGGAGAACGAGACGTCGCTCCGAAGATGTTGTTCCGAATCTGAAGAACAAGCGGCGCAGGTTAAATCGGAAATAGTCTTGGCAAGCCTCAGTGTCATGATGAAATTTTAGAGGATAAGGTTGCGATTGGTGGTCTGGGTCTTGTCGCTGCACGAAAATGAAGTCCAGAATAAGCGTGTAGAAAGCGTATGGTTTCCCTGTTTGGACGAGGGTTCGACTCCCTCCAGCTCCACATTAAAATCGGCAATAGAGCACTTCTATTGCCGATTTTATGTTGCTAATGTGCCTGCTAAACAATGCGAGGAATTAAAAATATAGTATTTCAAAATAGAAATGCTGTTATTAGTTATATGATTTTGTTTTATTATAAAATAAAAAAGAGAGGTTTTGTCCTCTCTTTGTGATCCGTTTGGGGCTCGAACCCAAGACCCCAACATTAAAAGTGTTGTGCTCTACCAGCTGAGCTAACGGATCTCCATTACGTTAAAAGCGGTTGCAAAGGTAATGCTATTTTTCCTTACTACCAAATTTTTTGTTATTTTTCTTTTGTCTTTTCGACTTTTTGCCGGTTTTCTTGTATTTGTCGGTGGCTTATTCCCTGTCTTGTTCTTCCATTTCTATGTCGGGCAGCTCCTTCTGCTCGATGTTTTCTTTGGTAATGTATCGCTGATAGTATGCCATGAGTATTGTTGTCAGCGGCAGGGCTATTATGAGTCCGATGAATCCGAGCAGTGCTCCCCATACAGACAGTGAGAGCAGCAGTATTGCGGGGTTGAGGTTCATTGCCTTGCCCATGATTTTTGGTGTTACTATCATGTCGATTATTATCTGTACTATGCAGAATACTGCCACTGCCATTCCGAATATCACCCAGAAGTTCTGTCCCGTGTCGGCAGCTTTCAGCAGTGCGAGGAAGGCTGTCGGTATGAGTGCCAGCGTATGCAGGTATGGCACGAGGTCCATTATGCCTATGAGTATTCCGAGTGCTATTGCCATTGGGAAGCCGATGATGGTAAATCCGATGCAGAACAGTATTCCCATTGTCAGTGCGACGAGTCCTTGTCCGCGTATGTAGTTGTTGAGTTCGCGCCTTACGTCTACCGACAGTTCCTGCCAGAAGGGGCGGCTTTTCTTTGGGAATATCTTTATCCAGTTTTCGGTCAGGTATTCGTAGTCCATGAGTATGAAGAACATGTAAAGCAGTGTGATGGCTGATGCTATGATGCTTATCACGATGCTTGCCGTCTGTCCTATCACGGAGAATACTTTTGGCATTGCTGTCTTCAGGGCGTCGGTGAAGTCTTTGCTCTTGAAGAACTGTTCTATTTCCTGCTGGTTGTTCTGTATCCAGCCTTGTATGGCTGTCGGTATGTCGCCCATGTGTGTTGTCTCGTTGACGTAGTTGTTTATCACTATGCCGAGTTTGTTGAACTGTTCGAGCATTGGCGGTATGATGAGATAGACTACGCCCGAAATCACTGCTACGACGAATATCATCGTGACTGCTATCGAGAGCACTCTCGTCGGCACGTGCAGTCTGTATTGCACGAAGCTGACGATGGGGTAGAGCAGGTAGGCGAGCAGCCAGCCTATGACGAACGGCAGCAGGACGCTGCTGAGATAGTTGATGAAGAACAGCACGGCGCCTATGATGAGTGCCGTGATGGTCCAGCGTATAAATCTGTCGAATGTAATTTTCTGTTCTATCATGGTCGTATTGTCGTTTTTCGGTGTCTGTTTTTATTGTTCTGTTTCCTGTTCCGAAAGGGCTTTCTTGTAGCATTCCCTGCACAGTGGCTCGTACTTGTCTACCTCGCCGAGCAATACGCGCCGCTCGTTGTCTACCAGTCGGTGGCTGACGTAGGCTAATGCTCCGCACTTCACGCAGATGGCATGCACTTTCGTTACCTCGTCGGCTATGGCGCAGAGGGCTGGTATTGGTCCGAAGGGCTCGCCCTTGTAGTCCATGTCGAGACCGGCGACGATGACTCTGATGCCCTTGTTAGCCAGTTCGTTGCACACGTCTACCAGTCCGTCGTCGAAAAACTGTGCCTCGTCGATGCCCACAACGTCGATGTCGGACGACAGCAGCAGTATTGACGACGATGTGGCTATCGGTGTGCTCACTATTGAATGGCGGTCGTGGCTGACCACCTCCTCGTCGCTGTAGCGCGTGTCTATCGACGGTTTGAATATCTCGACGTGCTGACGTGCAAACTTTGCACGCTTCATGCGGCGTATCAGCTCTTCGGTCTTGCCAGAGAACATTGAGCCGCAGATTACTTCTATCCTGCCCGGACGGTGGGTGTCGGCTAAGTGTAGGCTTGTCATCGTTGTTGTTTTAAGTTTTCAACTGCAAATTTAGGTTTTTTTCTTGAATATCACGACTATTATCCGAAAAATATTAAAAAACATTGTCGGCTGCGGTCGGAAAGCCTGCCGGAAATGTTTTTATGTGCAAATGAAAACCGTATGTATATATTAATAATAGGTATAGCCGCACAGACGACAAGCAGAGACGTCTTCTTCGGAACCGACGGCAGGCAGTAGCGCGAAAACGACTGTAAACCATTGAAAATAAAGCAGTTATTCTATGGAGTTTTTACACCTAAGCAGTAATGCTGTTACAGATAGTCTGTAACGCTGTTACGAATAGTTTGTAATGTCTTTACAAGCCGCTTGTAATCGGATTACAGCTGCGTAGCATATTTTAACATAAATGTAGGAAAAAGCCAAAAAACACTTGGCGAAACGTAAAATGCAGAGATACAGGCGTTTAAGCAGGCGATGCGACGGCAGGAAAAAACCGTAGCCACATCGTAAAACATAAAAAACAATAATTTTCTTTTGTAATTCAATACAATTCATTATTTTTGTCAGCGAAATGAGTTTACTATATATCGTTCCGACTCCTGTTGGCAACCTTGAGGACATCACCCTTCGCGCCATCAGGATATTGAAAGAAGCAGACCTCATTCTGGCGGAAGACACTCGCACGACGCGTGTCCTTATGAAACATTATGACATCAAGAACCAGCTGATGTCGCACCATAAATTCAATGAACATGCTTCTGCTCACGGCATTGTCGAACGGCTGAAAGCCGGACAGACGATAGCCCTCGTCAGCGATGCAGGCACTCCGGGCATATCCGACCCGGGATTTCTGCTCGTCAGGGAAGCCGTAGCCGCAGGCATAGAAGTGCAGACCCTGCCGGGGGCAACAGCCTTCGTGCCGGCACTGGTATCGTCGGGACTGCCCGACGACCGTTTCTGCTTCGAGGGATTTCTGCCACAGAAGAAAGGCAGGACGACAAGACTCGAACAGCTGAAAGAAGAAAGTCGGACGATGATATTCTATGAGTCGCCATACAGACTCGTGAAAACACTGCAGCAGTTTGCCGAAATATTCGGCGACGGGCGACAGGTCAGCGTGGCACGCGAAATATCAAAGATACACGAGGAAAGCGTCAGAGGCACACTTGCCGAAGTAGTACAGCATTTCCAAGACAATGAGCCTCGCGGCGAAATAGTCATAGTGCTGGCTGGAAAGGCACAGGAAAAGAAACATAGTAATAACCCAAAACAATAAAGACATGAAGAAACTATTATTTGTAGTTATCTGTGCGCTTGCAATAGCAGGATGCAAAGATGAGAAAACAGTGCCGTTGGCATTAAACCAGATGCAGAACGACTCGTTGCAGAAAATTATCGACCAGCGCGATAATGAAATCAACGACATGATGGCAACCTTAAACCAGATACAGGAAGGTTTCAGGTTGATAACGGAGGCTGAAGACCGAGTAACCGTCGTGAAAGACGGAGAAGGAACAAACAAGGCAGCGCAGATAAAGGAAAACATACAGTTCATACAGAACCGTATGAAGGAAAACCGCGAACTCATAGAGAAACTGCGCAAGCAACTGCGCGAAAGCACTTTCAAGAGCGACGAGCTGAAACGCACACTCGACGGACTCGTGAAGCAACTCGACGAGAAAGACCAGGAACTGAAACAGCTCAGGGCTGAACTCAGCGCAAAGGATATCCACATCTCGGAACTCGACGAGACTATCAGCAGCCTGAATACAGACGTGGCTAACCTGAAAGACCAAAGCTCGCAGAAGACACAAACCATAAACGAGCAGGACAAGCAGCTGAACACAGCATGGTATGCCTTCGGAACAAAGTCGGAACTGAAAGAACAGAACATACTCGTGAAGGGGGATGTGCTGAAAAGCAACTTCAACAAAAACTACTTCACAAAAGTCGACATCCGCGTAGACAAGGAGATAAAGCTCTACTCCAAGTCGGCAAAGCTGCTGACGTCGCATCAGACAGGAAGCTACACGCTTGCTAAGGATGCCAACGGACAGTATATTCTCAGAATAACCAATCCGCAGCAGTTCTGGCACTCAAGCAAATATCTTGTGGTTCTGGTGAAATAAGACAAACACACATATTTATATTTTATACATATTATATATTATATATAGTGTAAAGATATTGTATGTAGTGAGGAAAAGCATGAAAGAGAGCAGTATGAGCACAATGCCATACTGTTCTCGAACATGTCCGCATACTGGAAATATAAAGCAAAACGAGAAACACAATTAAACTATCGAAATGTTAAAAAATAATCCGGAAACTATCATATATCTTGTTTTTTGACGTTAAAACTTAAAATTTTTAGTTTAATGTTTGCAATATTTGACGAAAAGAAGTAAATTTGCGGACTGTAAAATGTGAAAATAATATCAATAATAATAATAATTAAAGTAAGCGAGAGGTTTATATGAGAAAAAGACTATGCTTGATTTTGGCAGGTTTCTTCCTTTCAATAGGATTTGCGCTTGCCCAGACAACAGTTTCGGGAACAGTCATCTCTGCAGAAGACAATGAGCCGATTATCGGTGCATCTGTAAAGGTAAAAGGAACCCAAACTGGTGCCGCTACTGATTTAGATGGTCATTTCGAAATCAGTACTAACCAAAGTAATCCGGTACTTGAAATCTCTTTCATGGGAATGGAAACCGTTACAGTAAAGGGTGGACAGAACATGAAGATTGTAATGCAGCCGGAGAAAAACACACGTGAGCTTGAAGAAGTTGTCGTAACTGGTATCCAGAAGATGGATAAGCGACTCTTCACTGGTGCTACAACAAAGGTTGACGCCGACAAAGCTCGATTGGACGGAGTTGCAGACGTATCGCGCGCACTCGAAGGACGTGCAGCCGGTGTGTCAGTGCAAAACGTGTCAAGTACCTTCGGTACCGCACCGAAAATCCGCGTTCGTGGTGCTACATCTATCTATGGTAGCTCTTCACCACTCTGGGTTGTTGACGGTGTGATCATGGAAGACGCTGTTAACGTAAGTGCAGACGACCTTTCTTCTGGTGACGCTGAGACACTTATCTCTAACGCCATTGCAGGTCTGAACGCCGACGACATCGAGAGCTTCCAGGTATTGAAGGACGGTTCTGCTACATCTATCTACGGTGCACGCGCCATGTCTGGTGTGGTTGTCATCACAACAAAGAAAGGACGCGCAGGACACAGCTCACTCAATTATACAGGTGAGTTCACATATCGGGTCTCTATGGACGTATGTACTCTCTGATGGATGAATACAATCCTCAGAAGTATGGCACACAGTACGGTGGCTACGGTTTGGCATATACAGATGCAGCCATGAACCAGTATCTGCAGCAGGCTGAGTTCCGCAACACAGACTGGTTCGACCTGTTGTTCAACAACAACATTATGCAGACACACTCTATCAGTATTTCTTCTGGTACGGACAAGTCAAGCATGTATGCTTCTCTGTCTGCAATGATGGACCCAGGATGGTATAAGGACAGTAAGGTACAGCGTTACACGGCAAACATCAACGCGTCTTACAACCTTTCTAAGAACTTGACTCTTACATTGCGTACAAACGGTTCTTACCGTGATCAGAAAGCTCCAGGTACACTCAACCAGAGCGTAGACGTTGTTTCTGGTGCCGTAAACCGTAACTTCGATATCAACCCGTTCAGCTTCGCGTTGAACACTGCACGTACGCTCGACCCAGATCAGGTCTATACACGTAACTATGCACGCTTCAACATCTTCGAAGAGTTGAACAACAACTATATCGACGTAGACGTTATGGATATGAAGTTCCAGGGCGAACTTTCTTGGAAACCTATTCGTGGTCTCGAATTCAATGCTTTGGGAAGCTATCGTATCAACCAGTCTACACGTGAACACTTTGTTCTGAGCAATGCCAACCAGGCTCTTGCTTACCGTGCAGGTGTTGACAATCCTAACATCATGTACAGCAACTCTTATCTGTACACAGACCCTGACGTGCCAAACTCACTGCCTATGTCAGTAATGGAAGATGGTGGTATCTACACTATCAACCGCAACTCAGTGAAGCAGCTCGACTTCCGTGGAACTGTTAACTACAACCACGTATGGAAGGTTAATGACATTGATACTCACATCTTCAGTGCATTGGCAGGTATGGAGGCTAACCGTGCAGACTATGACGCTTCTGAGCACAACGACTACGGTGTAGACTACGAAAATAGCCGTAATGTCATCAACACATGGCAGTTCTTCAAGCAGGCTAAGGAAGAGGGTGCAACACTCGTTTCTTTTGCTAAGTCTTGGAACCGTCGTCTGGCATACTTCGCTAACTTGAACTACTCTTACAAAGGACGTTACGTGCTGAACCTCACAGGACGTTACGATGGTTCTAACCAGCTTGGTAAGGCTCGTAGCGCACGTTGGTTGCCTACATGGAACGTATCTGCATCTTGGAATGCACACGAAGAAGACTTCTTCAAGAAGCTGATGCAGAATACTGACTACAATATCTCTCATGCTACTCTCCGTCTCTCTTACTCTCTCGTAGGTGAGCAGACAACAGCATCAAACGCTATGGCTATCTTCTATCCAAGTGAAGTATGGCGTCCACAGGCTGACCAGCATGAAACAGAATTGTATCTGTCTTCACTTGCAAACTCTGAGTTGACATACGAAAAGAAGCATGAGTTCAACGTTGGTTTCGATCTCGGTTTCATCAAGAACCGCTTGAACCTTGTTGCAGACTTCTACTGGCGCGACAACTTCGACCTTATGGGTTACCTGAATACACAGGGTGCTGGTGGTCAGATCCGTAAGTTTGCTAACGTTGCATCTATGCGCTCACACGGTATTGAAGCAACATTGTCAAGCCACAATATCATGTCTACGGACTTTAACTGGACATCTGACTTCACATTTGCTTACAGTAAGACTACTATTACAGAGCTGCTCTCTCAGTCTCGTGTCATCGACCTCGTTTCTGGTAGTGGTTTCGCTCGCGTAGGATATGCACACCGTGCATTGTTCTCAATCCCATTCGTAGGTCTTAACGACGAAGGTATACCACAGATTATCAACGAAAATGGTGATGTGACAACAACAAACATCAACTTCCAGGAGTTTGATAAGCTTGACTTCTTGAAGTATGAAGGTCCAACAGAACCTACAGTTACTGGTGGTTTCAACAATATGCTCCAGTATAAGAACTGGCGTTTGAACATCTTTATCACTTACTCTTTCGGCAACAAGCTCCGTCTTGACCCAGTATTCTCTTCTGGATACTCAGATCAGACAGCTATGCCTAAGGAATTCAAGAACCGTTGGGTAACTCCAGGTGATGAAAAGATTACAACGATACCAGCTATCGCATCTACACGTCAATATTATAATGACTATACTCTGGGTTATGCTTATAATGCATACAACTACTCTACAGCTCGTATAGCTGACGGTGGTTTCATCCGTATGAAGGACATTTCGCTGACATACGACTTTAACCCATCACTCATTCGCAAGATTGGTCTCAGCACTGCTTCTGTGAAGCTCGATGCAACTAACCTTTTCTTGATATACTCTGACAGCAAACTTAACGGACAGGATCCTGAATTCGTTAACGCAGGTGGTGTAGCTTCACCTCTGTCTAAGCAGTTCACACTCACAGTTCGTTTGGGTATCTAAAAAGTAATTTTATAACTATTTAATTACAGAAAATTATGAAGTCAATTAAATATATGGGAATTGCGCTCGTTGCTGCCTTTGGCTTGACAGCCTGCACGGACAGCTTCCTGGACAAGACTCCGGATGAGCGTACAGAAATAAATACAGAAAAGAAGGTTGTTCAGCTTCTTACTTCTGCTTACCCAACAGGTAGCTATATGTGGTTGAGCGAATTGATGAGTGATAATATAATTGACAATCATGTTCCTCATCTTCCTTCAAGTTCTTCTGCAAAGCAGATAACAACAAAGTATAACTACGGCTCTTATGCTCGCTGGGACGACCAGATGTTCCGTTTCGAGCCTGCAACAATGGCTACATACAAAGACTGGGACTCTCCGGGTATGTTGTGGGATGAATACTATTCTTCAATAGCAACTGTAAACCATGCACTCGAGGCAATGGATAAGATTGTTGCTGAAAATGGTGGAACAGAGTCTGAAACGATGAAGGCTGCACGCTCAGAAGCTTTGCTTATTCGTGCTTACTGCCACTTCATGCTTGCACAGTTGTTCAGCCCTGCTTATATGGATGAAAACAAGAGCAAGCAGCCTGACCAGATTGGTGTGCCTTATGTTACAGAAGTGGAAAACGTTGTTAGCAAGAACTACGAACGTGGTAATGTGTACGATACTTATATGAATATTAAGAAAGACCTTGAGGCTGCTCTTCCTAATATTTCAGACCGTAACTATAGTAAGCCAAAGTGGCACTTCAACGTAAATGCTGCTCACGCTTTTGCTGCACGTTTCTATCTGACAATCCGTGAGTACGACAAGGTTATCGAGCACGCTAATGCTGTTCTTGGTACAACTGTAGAGCAGTCTGCACAGTGGACTATGGACTACTCTCGTTTCACTTCAGACTTGTCTTCGTTCAACGACTATTCCAAAGTATGGCAGTCTCCTGATTTGAACAATAACCTTATGCTGATGGCGACATATTCAATACACCAACGTAGAGTATTCGGTTATCGTTATTCTTGCGCAGGTCCTGCTGCTCGTGCTGCATTCATGATTCACTCAAGCCCACTGTGGTCAGGTTATATTATTCCTGCATTTGGTGTTGCAGGCTTTACAGCTGCTGCGTCAAGTGCACAGGACTATGGTTTCACAACTACAAAGATTGGTGAGGAATTTGAATATTCTGACAAGATTTCTGGTATTGGTTATCCTCATGTTATCTTAATTCCGTTCACTGCAAACATCCTTTTGCTTGAGCGTGCTGAGGCTAAGGCAATGACAGGAGACTATACAGGTGCAGGTGAAGACTTGATGGCTTATTGGAACAACCAGATTAACAGCTTCAATGAAGATCAGAAGAAATCTTATGTAGACACTCGTTATCTGCGCTTAATGGAACCAGATCACTTCATGTCTATCTATGGAAAGGAAAATCCACAGAACGCCAACGTTATTATGGATTGGAGCTTCACACAGCAGTACATCAGTCCAAGCTTCGTAGTATCTGCTGATGCTATTCCTTACATGAACTGTATCAATGACTTCCGCCGTTATGAAACAGTACTTCAGGGTATGCGTTTCTTTGACCTGAAGCGTTGGGGTATGGAATATACACATGAATATTCTGAAGGTAACCAGGTTCATTCTATCACATTGCAGGGTGATGACCCACGCCGCGCGATTGAAGTGCCTTGGGAAGCTATGTCAGCTGGTATGGAAAGTTCTCGTCCTACTGTTTCTGCAAACAAGCAGGACATACTTAAGAATGATAATGCTTTAGTAAGTAAATAATAAAAAGGAGGAACAAACAGATGAAAAGAAAGTTTAATTATTTGCTGCTTATTGCAGTTGCTACATTGTCTTTGGGATTTGTTTCTTGCTCTGATGACGATGATTTCGACAGCTCGATATTCGATACAGTCAACCATCCATTAGACAAAACAGCATTTACGTTCCCGCTCGACACATTTGTTAAAGTTAATTTCTTGGAGCCTTACAATCTACGCTTTATCTATCGTATGGAAGACATTGGCTCTGACATGCGGAAGAACCTTGTGCCTGCTGCTTACGACAAGAGTTGCGAACTTGCAGTTCTTTCTAAGTACTTGTGGTATGACGTATATAAAGAGAACTCTCCAGAAACATTCTTGCAGGAGAACAGTCCTCGTATTATCCACGTTGTAGGTTCTAAGAACTATAACCCAACACAGGGTACCGAAGTGCTTGGTGTTGCTGAGGGTGGTTTGAAGATTACACTTTACAATGTGAACAACCTGAATGTAAACGATATGGACATGATGAACGAATATTTCTTCAAGACTATGCACCATGAATTTGGACACATTCTTGACCAGACACATCTTCGTCCTACTTTATTCAATACAATTTCTTCCGGACACTACAATGCTACAACATGGCAGGAAACACCGGACTCGGTTTCTATCGGTAACGGTTTCGTTTCAAGCTATGCTTCAAGTTCTGCATCTGAGGACTGGGTAGAGACTCTGGCTAACTACATCACAATGGACTCTGTTCGTTGGTTGGGTATGCTGAACTCAGCATCATACGAGTGGGAAGAAATTGACTATGACAAGGCTCTCTATGAGGATAAGATGAAAGGTGATTATAGTAGAGACACTATCGGATATCTGAACGTAAAGGACAATGACGAGAAAAAGATTTATCGTCGTGTATGTCAGCGTAATGGCGACGGTACAGTTGATCTCGATGAAGAAGGAAACGTACAGTGGTTGAACAACTCTGGCATCAAGGGTAATGAAGTTATTCTTCAGAAACTCGACTTAGTTCGTGAATGGTTGAAGACATACTTTGGTATTGAACTTGACAAAATACGTTATGTTGTTCAGAGCCGTTCTTACCAGAAAGATGCAGATGGCAAGTTTGTTTTGGATGCGTTAGACCGTCCTGTCAATAAGTTGACACTGCCTTTAGAAGAGGATCCAGAAGGACGTACTCTTATAGAAGTATTACTTGATGGTATTAACAAATATAAGGCATTACAATAATTATAAAGACTGAAATAATATGAAAAAGATATTATATTTCTCACTTTTGTTAGGCATAACATTGTCTTTTACATCTTGCAAGGATGATGATGATCTGTTGTTCAACGAATCGGCAGCAGAACGCCTAAATCAGATTAAGAGTGTTTATTCACAGCGTCTCTGGGCTTCTCCTAACGGATGGGCAATGCAGTATTACCCTACATACCAGAATGAAGCTCCTTACGGAACAGGATACCTTATGCTGTGCGACTTCAATGAGGATTACTCTGTACGTGTAGCAATTTCTATGTACAATTCATTGGAGAAGAAAAATGTGTATAAGGAAGACGTTTCAGTATGGGAAATCATTACAGACAACGGTCCAGTCCTCTCTTTTAATTCTTTCAACTCTGTTCTACACGAATTTTCTGACCCAGAGGATATTCCTTCAACAAGTGAAGAAACAGAAACAGGACGCGGATATGAAGGCGACTATGAGTTTGTTATTGTTGATGCACCGGAAGATGCAAGTTACATGATGCTTAAAGGTAAGAAACGTGGAACATACAGTCTTCTTACACCAATGGAGGAGGGTGTAGACTATGAAGAATATCTGACAGACATTCGTGATTTCCATAACCTCATGTTTGCTACAGACTCTCCTACGTTCGATATAATCTACTTTGGAGACAACAAGTATAAACTTGAAGATGCAAATGACGGTATCCCTAACATTTATCCATACGATGGAGATGCTATTCTTGATGAAAGTTTCAATCCATTCCTTATAACAAAGCGTGGAGATGACTACTATCTTCGTTTCCGCGATGAGTTCAGAGTTAATGAGGACGAGACTGTACAGGACTTCAGATACGACAAGGAAAGGGATATCTTTGTAAGTGTTGATAATCCAGAGTATTACATGGATGGTGATTCTCCACTGCGTTTCTACAAGGAAACAATCGATGAGAGGTCTGGTTCTTGGGAATTTGTAAAACAGAATTCGGATGCATATACTCAAGCATATAATTCTTTGGTTTCAGATTTCAAAAAAATCGGTGCTACATTGCAGACGGTATCAATTTGCTGGACAAAGGACAAGGATGATACAGAATATGTATATGGTCTTGACTTGAAATATAGAATGGGTAAAACAACGTCTCATGCTATTTACAAGTTGAACCCAGTTGTAGATGGAGATGTTATTACATTCAACTATGATGGTGCACTGAAGAGCGGTGAAAACGTTTTGAATAATATTCCTACAACAAAGAATTTCATCGACTTTATCTGTAGAGAATATAAAGTAACTGCGTCTGAAACAAAGTTCAATCAGAACACACTGCGTTTCACATCTGTAACAGAACCGGATACGTGGTTTGTAGTTAAGTTCTCAAAGGTTGAGGATATATCTTCAGATAAAATCTAATGATGTTTTGAAATATCAATAATTACTAACAATTAATTTTATAAATTATGAAAAAATCAATTTTACTCATGGCTGGTGCTTTCTTTGCCATCACAGCTTCGGCTCAGATGCAGAAAACAAGCCAGGTTAGTGTTAACTTTCAGAAGAAAGAAGCAACATTAATGAAAGCAGAAATGAAACAGGGTCCACGCAAGGACTTGGCTTCTGGTGTATATTACACACGTCCGGAGGGTACTCTTTATTGGGGCATGGACGAGCAGGGACGTTATTATGATGTTGCTCGCCTTTGCTCACCTTGTTTCACTGACTTGAAGTTCAAAAATATGTGTAATCAGAGTGCTGCTGCCAAATGGTCATTCGGTCAGGCTGATGGCTCTGACCTTGCTGACGCAAACAACGACCTAATTGTTCCTATGACAGCAGACCAAGGTTACTATATGCCTGCAATCACTGTAGGTTCAAATACTTACAAGATTGGTGAAAAGACAAAAAACCCAGACAAAGGTATTCTTCAGACTGATACTATAACATATCACTCTTTTGTAGACCAGGTTACAAGTAAAACATTCGGTTTCGGCTCTATGGATAGTGGTTACCTTTTCGGTACTGGTAACTTTAAGCCAACAAAGGGTGATGTGGCTGGACGTACGTTTAAGTCTCATGGATTTGTAATGAGTGTACCTGCGCCTATTTCTCCATTGTACATAGAGTATTTTAATTTCTTGATTTATGCAGACAATAACAATCCTATAGCTGACGATAAGCAGTTAAAAATGCAAATCCGTAATGTTGAGGAACGTGAACGTGAGGATGGTAGTATTATCACTGTGCCTGGTGCAAAAATCATAGCAGAGCTTGTAGCAACAAAGTCAGACCTTTCTGAACAGTTGTCGGAGGATAATACTGAGTACACAACAACTGGTAAAGTATTTATTTACACATTGACATTCGCTAACAAGACAACTGATGCAATCGGAAATGTAGTTAATGAGCCTGTTGTTATTAATGAACCATGCTTCATCGTTGTAACAGGGCATGAGCAGGAAGGCATCAACTTTGGCTATCGTATCAACCAGCAGCCAGCAGAAGACGCAATTGTTCAAGGTACATACGCTCTTGCATATGAGGAAGGTAGTGATGAAAATTATTCAGCATGGTACGGTGAAGAATCAGTTATAGAGATGTCTTTCTATGGTGGTTATGACTACTGCGAAGTACTTGCTTCTTCAGAGCTTGTTGACCAAGCAGGCAATCCGACTGGTGAAACTGTAGAAAATATTAACACACTCCGCGTTTCAGAAGATGGCAGTACTATTGAAAACGAAGGTTTCGAAGGTCTTCAGGGTCGTGTTGTCTTGAATTCAGCATTCCCATGGCTTGATGCATCAACAAACGATGAGAACTATATTTGTGAAGATCTTCCAGAGTGGATTACACTGAGTGGTGAATCAGAGTATGGTAATTTCAGCGATGGTAGCCAGTTCTACACAGGTACAACAAATATTTCTATAGAGTGCGAAGCTCTGCCAGCAGGCGAAACAGGTCGTGCAGCAACAATCTATCTTGAAGGTAAGGGTTACAAGTCTGCATATCCTATCATTGTTCTCCAGGGTGATGCAACAATGGAAGATGCTATCGAAAACGTAGTTACAGTTAATGTCAACAAGTCTAACAGCATTTACAACGTTGCAGGTCAGAAAGTTGGCAAGAACTTCAAGGGCATTGTTGTAAAGGACGGTAAGAAAATGCTTGTTAAATAATCTGAGATTTAAGGTTATATAATAACTATTCGATAAATAAAAGTGATTGCATGATTTTCGTGCAATCACTTTTATTTATTTATCTATCTATCACTCTTTAGGGTTGAATTTAATATGATAAGTATTGTAGTAGTGTTAAGGTTGTATGAAAAATAAGTTATGTTCGCAATATGTACACATTATATGCAAATGTATTGATAGCTTGGCATCAGATGAATTGCCTTACTTTCTGTACAGATAACACGGCAGAAGTAAACGGTCTAAAGAACCCTGACAATCTCACAGTACGAATAATGCAGTGAATTGCAGTATAAACCCAGCACTTTGTCAATAATGTGGCTCACTTAACCAGAAAATAGTTCACTCACATAAAATATCCATATATGAGTTGTCATTTTCTCAGATTTTATGTTTACCTTTGCCATGTCATTATTATTTTGCTTGTCTATAATTGCAGCAGTAAGGTAAGTGAATAATCTGGCACGATAATATCTTGAGCAACTTTTTGTTGCTATATGTGTAAACAGTATTAAATTAAAGTGCTGCGGTATTTATGTAATTATTAAAAGTCTATGAGAAATTTATTTCTATTGATTGTTGCTTTATTTGGCATAATGTCAGTTAATGCTACGATTACGGAGGAAGAACTTTCTTCGCTCAACTGTAAGATTGATCTTATCAATGGATCTTCTACAAATAGTGGTGGCAAGTTGACTTGCACAACGTCAACTGCCAGCGGGAAAATAACTCTCAGTACGACAGGTTTCTGCAAAGTATCAGAGTATGCTACGGTAAGCCTTATTATTGATCCTGAGACAGGAGATGTTACAATGTCTCCTCAGACTCTCGTTGCTTTCGACGAAGACACTTATGAGACTGTATACTATCTCATAGTGCCAGCTGAAGACAAAGATAAGTCTCCAATGGAGGTCTACACGTCAAGAGTGACGGGAAAGTACGAGAATGGTCGTATTACGCTTAATGCGTGGAACGCCATTAAGACCTCAAGCTCATTCAGTGATAATCTGGGAAATCTCTATCCTAACGATGTTACTTCAATCATTGCCACAACAAACGCTTCTGTTTCTCTTGGCATATGGGAGAGTCTCTATAATTGGGACACATGGGCGTTTAACGGATGGATAAAGCATGATATGGGTGATATAACAAAGAACGCATATGCAGAACTAAATAATGAAGTGTTGACTATATACAATTTTGATGAGTTACAAGGCTCTTTGCAATTCAACATAAACAGCAACGACCTATCTGCAAAAACTGATTTTGTATCTTATACTCGTCAGCGACAGAACGCAAGAACCTACAAGGCAAAGTCTATTCCAGCAGAAATGACAGAGGAATACTATGACTTCTTAACTGAGCCGGTTTCAGGAAAACTGACAGGCAAGAACAATTTGGAGGTCTATAACTTCGCTATTGTAAGCGATGACAATGACATTAGCGGCAGCGAGTATTATCAAGTAAATGTAACTACCGATTTCGACCTTCCTTATTCTGAAGAGACAGACCCACAAGGTCCTAAAGTGATTCGTGTTAAGACAGACGGAACTGGTAACGGTTCTTCATGGGGCAATGCCATGGGCGATTTGCAGGCTGCTATTGATGCAGCAAATGCTGGCGATGAAGTTTGGATAGCTGCAGGAACATATAAGCCAGTTAATCTGATTCGTAACAACAAACCTACTTCCAGAGCATTTATCCTGAAAGACGGAGTGTCTCTCTATGGCGGTTTTGCTGGTACAGAGAACTCTCGCGACGAGCGAGTAAAGAGTAGCGACGAGGCTTGGGCATACGCAAATGCTACAATTCTTAGCGGTGACGACGACGAACCCGACACATGGAACCGACAGATAGACCCTACAACTTCTTATCGCTGGACTTGGGAACTCGACGGAAACGAAGTTCCTGGCACTTCAGGCAATGCATCTCACGTTCTTTACTGTGCAGACGTAATCAGCAATCTGACAGTGATAGAGGGTCTTACTCTCACAGCAGGTAATGCTAACGTTTGGCAGGCTAAGGCACATGGTGGCGGTCTATATGCTCTCGGAAACGTTCAGTTGAAGAATTCTCAGGTTACTAACTGCGCTTCTTACTTCAAGGCAGAGGGGGCAGGCGACAACAATTCTTATGGTGGAGCAGTATTCATCAACGGTACAGGAGATGCCGCAATCGAAGGCTGCCGCTTTGCTGAGAACTATTGTCATTCAAGTTATGGCAACGGTATTGGTGGGGCAGTCTATGCTCGCAATGCTGTCATCAGCGACTGTCTATTTGAAGACTGCGTAGCCGACGATGCAGGTGGAGGTCTCTATAATGATAAAGGTAATGTGGTAAACTCAACATTTCTGCGTTGCTATGCAGGTTCGGGTGGTGCCATCTATAACGATGGAACAGCACAGAACATTACTATTCGCGACAGTCGTGGACTTTTAGGCGGTGGTCTCTACAATCTTGGCGATGCACGTTATTTTGATATAAGCGGCTGTTATGCCGATGCACCTGAATTTGGTGAGAACATGGGTGGACGTGGAGGTGGTGCGCTTGTTGCGGAAGGTAGTCTCATTGGTTCTGTTGTATACAACAATCAGGCATTCTGGGGAGGTGGTGCGTACTGCATTGACGGACGCATCATCAACTCAACATTGCAGAACAACATGCTCCGTATGGAAAGCGACACAGCTAACGTAGGCATTAAGAACCACGACCAGATGATGGCTCAGATTCTTAACACCATCGGCAATCAGGCTACAAGTGCTTCCGACTTTGTTAATCCAACAACATTCAAGGGTGTTCCTACAACCGACGCTGAGCGTGCTGTCCTGCTTGAGGCTTCATGGCAACTCTCTGCCGTTTCTCAGTTCATTGATGCTGGTACACTGACCGAAGGCATAGAAGAAGAAACCGACATAGCAGGCAATCCACGTGTTGCAGGCAACAGTATTGACGTTGGCGCATACGAATTTTCTGGTGAACCGCTCAACGGCAACATGCTGACAATTACTTTCGATGAAAGCACCACTCAGGCAACTATCGGTGTAGGCGGTCGTGCAGGCGACAAGTTCTTTATTGACTGGGGCGATGGCGAACTGAAGGAATACACTCAGTTGAGCTACTATACTGGCGACATCACTGGCGGAACAGTTAAGGTTTGGGGTAACATCACAGGTCTTTATGCTCCAGAGCAGAACATCACAGGTCTTGACCTCGCCAACTGCTCAACGCTGAAGGTTCTCGACGTTCATGTAAACAACATTGCTGGCGACATCAACCTCTCTGCCATGACAGAACTTTCAAGAGTTGACGTAGCCGACAACAACATCACTTCGCTCGAACTTCCTTCAACACCTACACTGATTGATATAGACTGTGCTAACAACAGCATTGCCGAACTCAATCTTGCAGGACTCGTAAATCTCGATGAACTGATGTGCTACGACAACCAGATTGCTTCGTTAGACGTTACTGACTGCACACTGCTGAAGAACATCAATGCAGCAAACAACAACCTGACGGAGATTGACCTCAGCAACTGCACACAGCTCGAAGGTGTTTATCTCTACGACAACCAGTTGCAGAGCATCAACTTCGGCGACATCGCATCAGTGCGTTGGCTCAATGTAGAGAACAACAGTCTCGGCGAGTTGCCTACAAGCAAATTCGCTCAGTTGTCGCTCGTCATTGCCAATAATAACCAAATCAGCAGCGTAGACTTTGCTCAGAATCCTTCGCTTTCACAGATTAAGTTGGCTAACAACAACCTTTCTGCGATTGACGTCAGCAATCAGCCTTACCTCAGTTGGTTGAAGATTGACGGAAACAACATTGGTGCGCTCGACGTTACTAAAAACAACTACCTCTACTGGCTTGAGTGCGGCGACAATAAGATTCCTGAACTCGACCTCCACAACAACACCTACTTGCAGTGGCTGGCAGCAGAAAACAACCTGCTGACAACACTTGATGTAAGTGTAAACACAGGTCTACAAGGTCTTACTCTGCAAGGTAACAATATGTCGGTTGACGCTATCAATACTGTAATAGACCAGTTACAGGATGTAAACAATATTGAAATAACCGACTACAATCGTGCTTGGGGGCGTCAGTTCAACATTAGTTTCATGCCAGGAACAGCTGATGCCAACATTTCAGAAGCCGAAGCAAAGGGCTGGTTTGTAACAGCAGAGTTTCCTCTGGATATTGACGGTGTACACTCAGAATGCAACGCTGCTGTTAGATACTTCGGAATTGACGGAAAAGTATATACTGAGCGTCCTACAAAGCAGGGACTCTACATTATGCAGTCTGTCGACATCTATGGCAAAAAGACTAATCGCAAGGTAATGGTTAAGTAATCTTTTCTTCAGGAACATAAATAGACAATCGGTGCAGGAACTTACTTATGCAAATAGTTTCTTGTGCCGATTTTAGTTTATATTTAATTATTGGTGTCCGCTAAAAAATCAAGCCCGTTTTGAAATGTCTTTTTTGTCGGACAGCCGACATGTAGGACGTATAGATTGACTATTTCTGGGTTAAAAACTCTGGAAAAGGCTAAAAAAGCACAAATAATACCAAGTTTCATCGCTTCAACGTCAAATACAGTACCTATTTTTTTAGCGGACAGCTATATAAAAATAAGAGGATATGTCAAAATAGACATATCCTCTTATAAATGTTATTTTTAAGTTGTTGAGATTATTCAACTATCACTTTCTTTGTTGTTCCGTCAGCCTCGCGTATGATGTAGATACCACGCTGCAAACCTTGCAGATTTTCCTTGTCAGCAACGAACGTACCATTGATGCTGTAGACGCCAGACTTTGCATTGCTTGTTGCGTTTACGCTCTTAATGCCAGTAGCAGAGTAGTCTTCTGTTCCGTCGTTGTAGACGAAAGAAACAATACCTGTGCTCGACTGTACTTTGATGTTGCTAAGTTTTATGTGCAGCTTCTTCGTACCGTCTGTGTTGTTGTTGAACAGTGTAGAAGCAGGTGTAGACGTTTCAGAGAATGTGTTTATTACATTCAGTCCAACAGTAGCAGGCCACAAGTCTTTACCTATGTTATAGCTTCCGAAATTGTTGTCGGCAGGTACAACCTGCATGCATGGGTCTCCCTTGCCTGTTGTGTTTACAGTGTTGTTCCTCCAGCGTGAAGAAATGTAGTTTACGTGATAGATGAGCAATCCTTGTCCAGCGAGAGCTGCGTCCCATCCATATTTGCGACTACGGTTTTCAAATATATAGTACTCATTCTTGTTTGCAGGATTGTAAACAACGAAAGCGCTACCGTAGTCCTCCAGTGGTCTCATGTCTGAGATGATATATGAGTCATCCTCTTTCAGTTCAGCCAAATCCAGCCATCCACAGAAGTTACGCTCGTAAGCAGTGTATGCTGCCGGTTTCCAGCTGTTTCCGTTGTAGCTTCCAGAGCACATCAGGTCCCAGTCTCCCATGCCGTAGTTGCTTGTAGTTGAGCCTTCGTTTTTGTTTGTATCATAGAAGTCAGGCAATCCGAGACAGTGTGTGAACTCGTGGCATATAGTTCCCAGACCAGCCATGCGTGAGCCAGAGTTTCCGTCAAGTTCCTGTCCGCAAGCGTATGTATTAAGTGTTACGCCGTCGAGACGGAACGACTGCATTCCGAGCTGCGACTCATGAGGCCAAATAGTCCATGATGGTGCATACTGTGCTTCAGCATATCCTGCATAAAGAACGAACACCTGGTCAACTTCGCCGTCGCCGTCCCAGTCGTAATCCTTATAGTTTACGTCCTTGTCAGCCTCTCTCATTGCCCATGTGATGAGCTGTCTGACGTTAGTGTCAGTGCCGTATGTGCCGTTCTTGCCATAGTATTCAACATTCTGTGGAGCCTTGTATGGACCTACAACGTCGAACGTAAGGTCGAACACGCCACGGCTCATGCTCTTGAAATAGTCGTGTACGCTGCCGATGGCACCATAGCTGTTGGTATATCCTTCCTTGTTGGCGAGGTCGCTGAAAGCCTGCTGTGGGTTTTCGATAGTGAAGTCGAGATTGTTGAATGAAACAAGGATGATGATACCCTTTTTGCTTCCTGTGAAGTCGCCGGAAGGCACACCGATGGTCTTGTGGCGCAGGTTCTGCATGTTAGGCGCAGCCTTCCACATTCTGTCTATGTCATTGCTGTTGCTCAAGCTTGCAATGGCACTGCTTTCCTCAGCCGTACGCATTTCTACATTGTGAGCCAACATGCTTGTTGCCTGCATGTAGTCGCCCTTTGAGTTGGCGTAATAATAGTTTCCGTCAGATTCAACAACAGGCAGTCCGTCTGTTGTCTGGAAGCAATGGAAGTTTTCGTCGCCGACAAGCATCAGTGTAACCATTGTTCCGTCACTTTGTTTAAATGATTTCCACTCCCTTTTAGCAGGGATAGCACTCATAGTCAGTGAGATCGCCATCATGAGTGCTGAAAGAATAAATTTTTTCATTTTCAAATTATAAATGTTATTTGTTTGTTTGTTATTTTCTAAAAATCGTTGCAAAATTATTGTTTTCTCATTAAACGACAAAAATTATTATGATATTTTAAATATAATAAGGTGTAATGTTTTATTTTGTAAACAACATGTCATTTTATCGTCAGTTCAACCGGGCAATGGTCCGATCCATAAATCTCAGTGTGAATGCCGGCACCCTCGATGTTCTGCCTCATTCTCTCCGATGCAAGGAAGTAGTCGATGCGCCAGCCTGCGTTCTTTTCGCGTGCCTTAAACCTGTACGACCACCATGAGTAGACAATGTCCTCTGGATGCAGCTCCCTGAAGGTGTCAATGAAGCCGTCGCCGAGTAGCAGTGTGAATTTCTCTCGCTCCTCGTCGGTAAATCCTGCATTCTTGTGGTTTGTCTTCGGATTCTTCAGGTCTATCTCCTGGTGTGCCACGTTCATGTCCCCGCAGACAATCACGGGCTTCTTCTTGTCGAGAGCATCAACGTATTTCCTGAAATCATCGTCCCAAGTCATGCGGTAGGCGAGCCTTCTCAGACCGTCTTGAGCATTCGGCGTATATACCGTAACAAGATAGAAATCATCCATTTCCAGCGTAATGACACGTCCCTCGTGGTCGTGTTCGTCAATGCCCATGCCGTATGTTACGCTGACAGGATGGTGTTTCGTAAAGATAGCCGTACCGGAATAGCCTTTCTTATCGGCATAGTTCCAGTAGGACTCATAACCCTCGAAAGCCAGGTCAAGTTGTCCTTCCTGCATCTTCGTTTCTTGCAGACAGAAGAAGTCGGCATCAAGCTGCCTGAAAATCTCCTCAAATCCTTTGCCCACGCATGCCCTCAGTCCGTTGACATTCCAAGAAATCAGTTTCATAATAATATGTTTTGTATAAATGTTTAATTAGCCTTTCCTATTTCCGTTCCGCCTATCGACATCAGCACGTTTGCCGTATATGTTTTGTCTTTGAACGAAATGTTGCCAATAAGTATGTTGCCCGACATGACACGTTTGTAGTAGACAGCCATAGGCGAGAACACGTTGCTGTAGTCGGTCAGCGACTCCATGAATGTAACCGTAATGTCTTCGCCGTTCGCACTGAATACGGCTTTGTTGCCAACCGGTGTGAACTGGTATCTGAAATAATACATGTTGTAATACTCCACATAGTCGCTCGTAACGGAATAGTAGTCGAAAACAAGGCTCTGGTCGGCTGCATTCGCTATCAGCTCCTTGCTCTCGTCGTCAACATACTGTGCCAACAGTTTCACGGGGAAGTCGCTTATCGTAACTTTCTTTGCTACGGTGTCGGTCTTCCAAACGATGTCTATGGAATCATTTTCATGCTTTACGTTGTTGACATAGTACAGCTTTCCTTCCCAAGAACCGTTAAGCGTCATGTTTCTGACAGCTATTTCCTGCTTTGTCAGTTCCACTGTTTTCGTCATCGACTGGTTGTTGTCTTCGCCAAGTCCACACGATGCGAGCATCATAACACCTGCTGCGAGCGATGCGACAGCCTTTAGATATTTCTTTGTCAAGTTCATGTCGTTCTGTTATATGTAAGCATTAAAACTTTTATAAGTAAGCATTAAATTCGCTTTGACTCTCCGCGTAGCAGGTTCATGAATTCCTCTCGCGTCTTAGCCTGGTTGAATGCACCGCTGAAGTCGCTTGTCGTCGTTATTGAGTTTTGCTTCTCCACGCCTCTCATCTGCATGCACATGTGCTTAGCCTCCACGACAACCATCACGCCCATCGGGTGCAGTGTGTCTTCTATACAGTCCTTTATCTGCTGTGTCATGCGTTCCTGCACTTGCAGACGATGGCTGAAGATGTCAACCACTCTTGCAATCTTGCTCAGTCCGGTAATGTATCCGTTAGGAATATATGCCACGTGTACCTTTCCGTAGAACGGCAGCATGTGGTGTTCGCACATAGAGAAGAAGTCTATGTCCTTCACTATTACCATCTGGTTGTATTTCTCTTCAAACAGTGCGTCGGTAAGTACCTTGTGCGGATCTTGCGTATATCCGCGTGTCAGTATCTGCATGGCTTTTGCCACGCGCATTGGCGTTTTCTGCAAGCCCTCTCTCTTTGGGTCTTCGCCCAGCAGTGTCAGGACTTGCTCGTAATGGCTTGCCAGTTCGTCCAAGCCCTCACGCAGTTCTATTTCGGGATTCATTTCTATTCTTGTGTTTATGTAACAGTTTTGTTTGTTGCAGTTGTTTTATTGTACAGTAATCTTTCCTTTCACGATGCAAGCCGAGCTGTAGCCCAGTGCCTTCATCTGTTTCAGCACCTTGTTGGCTTCTTCGTAGCTTCTGAAGTTGCCTACCCTGCATTTCCAGCTTGGCGAATAGAAGTGTACGTAGACTGGCAGATTAGGATATTTTGCCTTGATTTTGTTCGACGCTGCCTGTGCTTTCTGTCTGTCGTTGCGCGAACTGCCTCCAGAATAGACCTGCACTCTGTAGCCCGTAACCTTCTGTGCATTTCTCATTACCTTCTTTCTCGTGTCGACAGTATGCGACTCGGTGTCGAGGTCGTTGTGCGAAACTACGGTGCGATGCCTTGTTTCTGCCTTTGGCTCGTTTTCGCTGTCGTTGTCTTTGCTTTCGTTATTCTTGCTGGCTGTACTGTCCGGCTTCTGCGGAGCATTTTCTTGTTTCTGCTGTGTCTTGTTGTCGTCCTGTTTCGTTGGTGCAGGGGTAGGGGTGATGACCTTTGTTTCTCCGTTTACAAGTTGGTCAATCTCCTTGCTGTGGTTTACTTTTACCTTTCCCTTGTCCTGTTCGTCTTTTTGCAGGTGTTCGACTATCGACTGTGCGCTGACCGAAGTCATGCCTGCAAGCAAGAAGGCGATTACTGCAATTAGTTGTTTCATGTTTATGTTTTTGTTATATTACAATTATTTCCATGCATCTATAATGCCCTTGAAGTCGGCAGTCTTCAGCGATGCTCCACCTATCAGTCCGCCATCGATGTCTGGCTTTCCGAACAGTTCTGGAGCGTTGCTTGCCTTGCAGCTTCCTCCGTAGAGAATGCTTGTGTTGTCAGCTGTCTCGCTGTCGTAGTGTTCAGCCACGAGTGAGCGTATGTATGCGTGTATTTCCTCTGCTTGTTCTGCCGTTGCCGTCTTTCCTGTGCCGATAGCCCAGATAGGCTCGTATGCTATGACGATGTTGGCAAATTCGTCTTTTGTCAGGTTGAAAACGCTTCCTTCCAGTTCTGCTTTCACTACTTCGTTTTGCTTGTTTGCTTCGCGTTCTTCCAGTGTTTCGCCTATGCAGAATATCACTTTCAGGTTGTTTTTCAGTGCGAGCAATACCTTTTCGCGCAGTATCTCAGCCGTTTCGTTGTAGTATTGGCGTCGTTCCGAGTGTCCGAGAATGACGTATTGTGCGCCTGTCGACTTCACCATTTCTGCCGACACTTCTCCCGTGTAGGCACCTTTTTCCTTGTCGGCACAGTTTTCTGCTCCGAGTTTCAGCACGTTCTGGTCGATGCAGTCAGCCACCTTTGCCAGATGGATGAACGGTGTGCAGATGATGACTTCGCAGTTAGCCTTTTCGTTTTTCAGTGTCTCGTTAAGTTCTGTAGCCAGAGCTACGCCTTCTTGCAGGTTAAGATTCATTTTCCAGTTGCCTGCTACAATCTTTTTTCTCATTGTCGTTGTTATTTTTATTTTGTTGTTTTCTTTCCTTTATCAGTGCTATTCTTTTCACCCATTTGCTCCAAGTCCAGAGCCTGTCGGCAAGAGTCAGCAGTATGAGCGGTATGATGAACCACAGTATTACGCTGAGTGCTTTGCGCGAGTTGCTTTTCTTTACGTTGTCGGCAATGCCCGCCTTGTCAGCCATCGGCGACTCTTCGTTTATTGCAGGCAGGTTGTTGTGGCTCCATTTGCCTATTATCTTGCCGTCTTTCAGGAGCATCAGTCCTGGATTGCTGCGTATCATTGTCTTCAGCGTAGTGTGGTCGGTGAAGTAGAATGGATATTCCGCTCCTGTCTTGTCGCGCCATTCCTGCTGCGCCTTGTCGCCCGATGCGGTCAGACAGCAGAACGGATAGCCGTTAGCCGTGCAGTATTCGTATATTCGGTCGATATATCCGAAGTTGCTGTCGGCAGCCTTTTCAAGGTCTGGTGCTATCAGCAGGAACGTGTAGCCGTCGCGTTTGGCTATGCTGTCGGTCAGGTTGGTGCCCGTAGCCTTATCCTCTATGCTGAAGTCGTGCATCGGCGGGACGTATCCCTCGCTTGTCTGCGTGGTGTGGCTGTCGACGAATGTCCATGTCGAGTCGGGATAGTTGTCTATCGTAAACTCGCGCTGCTCGCCGTTTTTCTGCAAGATGAATGTTGTTTCAAACTGCGGTTGCTCTGCCCCTTCCGGTATTTCCGTGTCCTGTCGGAAGTCTGCGCCGACGTGGTATGGGCGGAAATCGAACAGCGGCAGGTCGTACAGGCTCCATGCCGTTATGCCGGCAATGAACAGTATGGTATAGTTGACTACTATCCACTGCGTGTCCAGCGATATGTATCTTATTATGTCGTCGTGTCGCAGGGCAACCGTTACGGCGCATGCCAGCAGTATGATGTTTTTCAGCAGTGTCTGTGTGTTTGTCAGTATCAGTGCGTCGCCGAAGCATCCGCAGTCTTTCACGGGGTCGGCAATCCATATCCATGTCGTAATGGCTGTCATTATGACCATGAAGACAAGTGTCAGCTTCGTTACGACTCGCCTGTGGAAACCGAAGAACAGGAATATTCCGAGCAGAAACTCCATCGTGGAGAGTGCTATGGCGCATGCTGTCAGCAGCCATTCCGGTGCCGCAGCAATGGCAGAGTGAGCCGCTGCGAGATAGTCCTGCATCTTGTAGACCGTGCCCAGCGGGTCTATAGCCTTCACAAATCCAGAGAATATGAAGACCACAGCCAGCAGCATGCGGCAGATGTTCACAATGATTTTTCTCAGCATTGTCGGTTGTCTGTCTATTTTGTTTTTATTGCTCCAAACACGGCATAGTTGATGATGTCCATGTAGTTGGCATCCACGCCCTCGCTGACGAGAGCCTGACCGTCTATTTCCTCCAGTTCCTTCACGCGCTGCAACTTAGTCAGTATGAGGTCTGTATAGCTGCTCACGCGCATCTGTCGCCACGCCTCGTCGTAGTCGTGGTTTTTCTTCAGCATCAGTTGCAGAGCCTCGTCGGCATATCGGTCGTAGAGTTGCATCGCCTCGTCGTTGCTTATGTCTACGTTGTCGGCAAAGCCCTTGTCGAGCTGTATCAGTCCCACGATGCCGTAGTTTATCAGTGCTATGAACTCAGGGCGTATGCCCTCGTCAATCTTGCTGCACTTCTTTATCTCTATCGAGCGTATTCTCTTAGCCTTGATATACAGCTGGTCGGTCAGCGACTCGGGTCGCAGTATGCGCCACGAGGCACTGTAGTCGTGCAGTTTCTTCTCGAAAAGAGAGCGACATTCATTCAACACTTCCCGGAACTGCTGTTCTGTATTTTCGTTTCTTTTGTCCATAATTGTTGCAAAAGTACGTATTTTTCGCGAAACGGCAAAATATATGTCGTTTAATCGTCTCTTAGCCTGCCTTTTTATATAAATGTAAAGGTTGGGAGTGGCGTCAATGTTTGTCCTACAAAAACCGTGCCAAACTGTTCGCGCCTTCCCTGCCGACCCCGAAAATTATGAAAACTTTTGACAGAGGAAAACTCTCCAAATAGAAAATTTACAGCCCCTGAAAGTGCAAAAAACCGTTAATTTCAAGACCAGACACAACTGTTAAAAATGTCAAAGAGTATCTTTGAGGCTCCTGTTTCACCTGTTTTGCCCTGCAAAACACAATGCCTGATACCCCCAAACACTATGTCTGACCGCCTCAAACAGTGTGTTTGACAATCTCAAACATGCTCTTTGACAATTTTAACACTTATGTTTCCTGCATAAAACGCTTATATTTGTGGTTAATAATCTGATGGCCAAAGGATTATGGTATCATGCGAATTTTGGGCATATTTTGCCCCTGCGATTTTCAAAATGACTTTCGAGGGCACTCACGCGGCAGTAAACGAGCCGAAAAATGATTAGTATTATTTCTTGCGAAACATAGTCCTGCTTTGCAAAACATACCAACTTATTTTTATATATTTCGTTAAATTGGAATTTGTGTTTGAAAATCTATTTGAGTAAACGCATTATAGATAATGCCAGTAATATGAGACCACCAATAAAAAGGAAGAACATAAGAATGGCTATGTTAAACTTATCACGCCATACAACCTCGATGAAAATGCTACTTAGAACTTTACACAAAAAAAAACAAACAACACTCACCAATAACATCAACAAAGAGACTATATTTCTTTTTTTCATATTCTTGTGACTGTTAAATTCCGATTTATCTGCCTGCAAAGGTACGAAATTTCTACCGCTTTTTATCCATGACCTGTGTTAAACTGTCTTTTCACCCATCATTTCTTGACCGTACCTTTGCCAAAAAAAGTAACCTAAACAGTCAAATATTTGCACGTTACGCAAAAAAAACATACCTTTGCACAACTTTTTCAGAGCAAAAGACATAAGATGAAACTCTATTCCGACGCCGAACTGGCAAAGATACTCGATAAAAACATATTCCACAGCATCTCCGATGTAGCCGACTCGATTGGAGTGGAGTGCTATGTCGTGGGCGGATACGTGCGCGACATATTCCTCGAAAGACCCTCGAAAGACATCGATGTGGTGGTGGTCGGCAGTGGCATAGAAGTGGCTACGGAACTGAAAAAACGACTCGGACGGCGTGCGCACCTGTCGGTGTTCCGCAATTTCGGAACGGCACAGGTGAAGATAGCACACGGTTCTGACGGCGACATGACGGAGGTGGAGTTCGTAGGTGCACGGCGCGAGAGCTACAACCGCAACTCGCGAAAGCCGATAGTGGAAGACGGAACGCTGGAAGACGACCAGAACCGACGCGACTTCACTATCAATGCTATGGCAATATGCCTGAACAAAAAGCGTTTCGGAGAACTCGTCGACCCGTTCAACGGACTCTACGACCTGCAAGACAGAGTCATTGCGACGCCACTCGACCCAGACATAACATTCTCAGACGACCCGCTGCGCATGATGCGCTGCGTGAGATTTGCCACGCAACTGAATTTCACAATAGAGGAACGGACACTCGAGGCACTGTGTACAAACACCGAACGGCTGAAAATAGTCAGTGGCGAGAGAATAGCCGACGAGCTGAACAAGATAATGATGACCGACAAGCCAAGCACAGGCTTCGTAGAGCTGCACCGCACGGGAATGCTGCAAGTCATCATGCCCGAACTGTGCGCCCTCGACGTAGTGGAAACGAAAAACGGACGCTCGCACAAGAACAACTTTTACCATACGCTCGAAGTACTCGACAACGTAGTGCGCCGCATCAATACGCGCATCAGCAACGGCGAAGACGAATTCAGCGACGGACGGCTGTGGCTGCGGTGGGCGGCACTGCTGCACGACATAGGCAAGCCGAAAAGCAAGCGGTGGGACAACGCGCAGGGATGGACTTTCCACAACCATAACTTCATAGGCGCGAAGATGGTGCCGCAGATGTTCAGGCGAATGAAGCTGCCGATGGATGCCAAAATGAAATATGTGCAGAAGCTGGTCGACATGCACATGCGGCCGATAGTCATTGCCGACGAACAGGTAACCGACAGTGCCGTAAGGCGACTGATGAACGATGCCGGCGACGACATAGACGAGCTGATGATGCTGTGCGAGGCAGACATAACAAGCAAGAACTCCATGCGCAAGGCTCGGTTTATGGAGAATTTCAGAATTGTAAGGGAAAAACTGGCTGACCTGAAGGAGAAAGACTACAAGCGGGAACTGCAACCCGTCATCGACGGAAATGAAATTATGCAGATGTTCAGCCTGAAACCGTCGCGCGAAGTAGGCACGCTGAAGAAGGCACTGAAGGATGCCGTGCTCGACAACAGGGTGCCCAACGAGCGCGAGGCACTCATGGCTCTGCTTATGGAGAAAGCAAGGCAGATGGGACTGTGCAGCAACGGAAATAACAAATTATAGTATTAAAAAATAGCAAATATATTTTGTTTTTGAAAATAATTATTAAAAAACCAACTGCCAATAAAAACTTTTTTCCAATCTTTTGTACTTTTGCAAGACATATTTTTAATATGGCAGTAACTAAAGTAAATAATAAAACGAAACTAATATGAAACTTAACAGACTATTAATTGTTGCTGCAGCAACAGCCATGCTTGTTTCTTGTGGTAAAAAAGGAAATATGCAGTTCGGCGACAATGAGTTTCCTGTGGCAACAGTAGAGAGAGCATCTTCAGACATGCAGACAACCTTTCCGGCAGTCATCAAGGGCGTACAGGATGTGGAAATACGTCCGAAAATATCCGGATTTATCACGCAGGTTTGTGTGCGTGAAGGTCAGAGTGTAGGTGCCGGACAGCTCCTGTTCGTGATAGACAATGTTACCTATCAGGCTGCTGTACGCCAGGCACAGGCAGCCGTCAACACTGCACAGGCACAGGTAAACACGGCTAAGCTGACATACGACAACACTAAGCAGTTGCATGAGAACAAGGTCGTAGGCGACTATGAGTTGCAGACAGCAAGAAACACATACGAGAGTGCTCGCGCACAGCTCGCACAGGCACAGGCAGCATTGGCGTCGGCTAAGGAAACACTAAGCTTCTGCTACGTAAAGAGTCCGACGTCGGGCGTCGTAGGCAGTCTGCCGTACAAAGTGGGAACGCTGGCAAGTGCCTCAAGCGCACAGCCGCTGACAACAGTGTCTAACATCTCGTCGATGGAAGTGTATTTCTCAATGACGGAAAAGGACGTTCTGGCAATGACAAAGACATCGGGCAGTGTTCAGCAGGCTATCGCATCAATGCCGGAAATAAGGCTGCAACTGGCTGACGGAACAGTGTACAACCAGCCCGGACACGTTACAAAGATGAGCGGAATGATAGACGCGGCAACAGGCTCGGTATCTATGATAGCACGATTCCCTAACCCACAGCGCCTGCTCAAGAGCGGCGGCTCAGGCTCAGTCATAATACCTTCGCGCAGCAGCAATACCATAATAGTTCCGCAGTCGGTAGTCAGCGAGGTACAGGACAAACTGTTCATCTATGTTGTTGGCAAAGACAACAAGGTGAAATATACAGAAATAACCGTTGCACCGCAGAACGACGGAAAGAACTATGTTGTTACTTCTGGACTGAAGACAGGCGACAAATATGTTACAAACGGTATAACCAAACTTTCCGACGGAATGGAGATTGTCCCAATCACACCTGAACGCTATCAGCAGAAGATAGACGAGCAGGCAAAGGAAATGTCGGCTGGAGATATCGTGGGAGCAATGAAGAAATAAAGACAAACAGTGTCTGTGCGTCGTATTGCCGAAGCAACAGCGATAGACAACTATACAACACTGGTATTAATTACTACAATATAGACTATGACATTTACAAACTTCATAAAGCGCCCGGTACTCTCTACGGTGATATCTATCGTCATCGTATTGCTGGGTTTTATCGGATTGGTATCTCTGCCAATAGAGCAGTATCCCGATATAGCACCTCCTACGGTAGTCGTCTACACAAGCTATCCGGGAGCAGATGCAGAAACAGTAAAGAACTCGGTCATCACGCCGCTCGAGGAAAGTATCAACGGTGTGGAAGGCATGGACTATATCTCTTCGACAGCATCGTCGGGAAGTGCACAGATAAGCATCCTTTTCCGTCAGGGAATGAATGCCGACATGTGTGCCGTCAACGTACAGAACCGCGTGTCGCAGGCTTCTGCACTCCTGCCTGCCGAAGTAAACCAGATTGGTGTTACCGTTATGAAGCGCCAGACATCGCAGGTCATAATGTACACGCTGACGTCTGACGGCAGATACGATGACGAATTCCTTACCAACTACGCAAACATTAACATCATTCCTGCTATAAAGCGTATCCAGGGTGTCGGCGACGTGAACAGTCCAGGTCTGAAAACGTATGCCATGCGAATATGGCTCAACCCTGACGTGATGAAGCAGCACGGACTCGTGCCTACCGACATAGCAGGAGTTTTGGCAGAACAGAACATAGAGGCAGCGCCTGGTACGTTCGGGGAACAGTCAAACGTGGCATACGAATATGCCATGCGATATACCGGACGCTTCAAGACGGCAGAAGAATTTGGCAACATCATCGTCAAGGCAGATGCCAGCGGACAGACTCTGAAACTGAAAGACGTGGCAAAGATAGAGCTCGGCGGACAGCAATACTCTGTATCGATGAAGAACAACAATATTCCGTCGGTCATGGGTATGGTGCAGCAGATTGCCGGCTCAAACGCCAACGAGATTGCCAAGCAGGTAAAGGCAGAGCTTGAGGAGCAAGCAAAGAGTTTCCCACCGGGAATGAAATATAAGATAAACTACGACGTAACAGAATTCCTATACGCAAGTATCGAAGAAGTAGTGTTCACGCTTCTGTTCACGCTGATACTCGTGTTTATCGTTATATATGTCTTCCTGCAAGACTGGCGTTCAACGCTCATCCCGCTGATAGCCGTTCCTGTGTCACTCATCGGAACATTTTTCTTCCTCTCAGTGTTTGGATTCTCTATCAACCTGCTTGTCCTTTCCGCCTTGCTTTTGGCTATTGCTATCGTAGTCGACGATGCCATAGTCGTTGTAGAGGCTGTTCACGCCAAGCTCGATCAGGGATACAAATCGGCACTGACGGCATCTATTGACGCCATGAACGAAATATCTGGAGCCATCATCTCAATCACGCTTGTCATGGCATCAGTGTTCATTCCTGTGTCGTTTATAGGTGGTACATCCGGAACATTCTATCGCGAGTTCGGTGTAACGATGGCTGTGAGTATCTTTATCTCAGCACTTAACGCGTTGACTCTGTCGCCTGCCCTGTGTGCAATATTCCTTAAACCACACGATGAGCACGGCAACGAGGTGAAGATGTCTCGTGTTCAGCGTTTCCATACGGCGTTCAACACAGCCTACGACAATGTACTCGGAAAATATAAAGGACGTGTTGAGAAAATCGTTCGCCGTCCTGTAATGACACTTTTGATAGTTGTAATAGGTATAGTAGCACTCGTTGGCACAATGTTCTTTACGAAGACAGGTCTTATTCCGGATGAAGATACAGGTACACTCTTCTGTACTGTATCAATGCCTCCTGCTACTTCCGTTGAACGTACAAAGCAGGTAGTAGGTCAGATAGACTCTATTCTTGGTGCTGACCCAGCCATCATGAGCCGTGAACAGATACAGGGTTACAACTTCATCGCAGGTGCTGGCTCTGACCAGGCTACGTTCATTATCAAACTTAAACCGTTTAAGGAACGTCAAAAGGGCTTCTGGTGGAAACTCAGCGGTCTGTGGAATGGCGACGGCATATACCGTTTCTTCCTCAATCCGTATGATGCTAACGGTGTGCTTGCACAGATATATATTAAGACAGCACACATCAAGGATGCCAAGATTATAGCCTTTGCGCCGCCAATGATTGCCGGTTTCTCAGCAAACTCAGGTATCTCGCTTGTCATGCAGGACCGTACTGGTGGCGATCTTAATAGATTCTTCGGAGTAGTTCAGGACTATATTGCTGAACTGAACAAGCGTCCTGAGTTCCAGATGGCTATGACGTCATACAACCCTAACTATCCTCAGTACATGGTGCATGTTGATGTTGGCAAGTGTAAGCAGTCTGGCATATCTCCTACGACCGTACTTAGCACGCTTCAGGGTTACTATGGCGGACTTTATGCATCTAACTTCAACAGTTATGGTAAGCTGTATCGTGTCATGATACAGGGTTCGCCTGAAACCCGCATGACACCTGAGTCGCTCAACAGTATATATGTACGCACTCCTGGAGGCATGGCTCCTGTGCAGGAGTTCTGCCGCATAGAACGTGTCTACGGACCTACGAATATCAGCCGTTTCAACCTGTTTACATCTATCAGTATTACTGCTACGGTAGCTGACGGCTATTCTACAGGTGAGGCACTGAAAGCAGCTCAGGAAGTGGCAGACAATATTCTGCCTGAGGGTTACGGCTATGACTATCAGGGACTGACACGTGAGGAAGCTAAGGCATCTAACACTACGGCAATAATTTTCTTGCTGTGTCTCATCTTTATCTATCTTATTTTGTCGGCACAGTATGAGTCTTACGTTCTGCCTTTAGCAGTATTGTTGTCTGTTCCGTTTGGTTTGGCAGGCTGTTTCCTGTTCACTATGCTGTTCGGACACTCAAATGACATATATATGCAGATATCTCTGATTATGCTTATCGGTCTGTTGGCAAAGAATGCCATACTTATCGTGCAGTTCGCGCTTGAACGGCGACATACCGGTATGGCAATAACGTGGTCGGCAGTATTGGGTGCTTCTGCACGTCTGCGTCCTATTCTTATGACTTCCTTGGCAATGATCATCGGTCTGTTGCCTATGATGTTTGCATCCGGCGTAGGCAAGAATGGTAACCAGACACTTGGTGCCGCAGCTGTAGGAGGTATGTTAATTGGTACGCTGTGTCAGATTTTCGTAGTGCCAACACTGTTCGTTATCTTCCAGTCGCTGCAAGAGAAGTTAAAGCCAATAAGGTTTGATGATGAAGAAGACACCGATGTAAGAGTAGAACTGGAACAGTATGCACACGGCAAACCCGTAGAATATGAAGTGGAGGAATAAGTTATGAAAATACGTAATATATTAATAATAGGTGTAAGTATGTTTGCTCTTGCAGGATGCAAGAGTCTATTCGGAACCTATGAGCGTCCGGAAATAAACACAAGTGGACTGATGCGCGACGTGGCATCGGCTACCGACACCCTTGTTGTCAGCGACACCACAAGTTTTGGCAATCTTGAGTGGCGCTCGGTATTTACCGATCCGCAGTTGCAGCAGCACATAGAAACTGCGCTTGCAAACAATCCTGATTTGCTCAATGCAGCCCTCAATGTGAGAATGGTAGAGGAACAGCTGAAAGTTGCAAAGCTGGCTTTCGTTCCACAGTTCACTTTCGCACCCAGCGGAACAATCGCTTCGTGGGACGGTAATAAACCGACGAAAACATACCAGTTGCCAATAGCAGCCCAGTGGAATGTCGATTTGTTTGGAACATTCCTGTCGCAGAAGCGTTCAGCACAGATGCTGCTCTTGCAGACTAAGGACTATCAGACTCTTGTGAAGTGTAATGTCATTTCGGCAATAGCCAATATGTATTACACGCTTCTTATGCTCGACCGTCAGCTTGAGTTGCTCGACGACATGACAACGCTGACGAAAGATACATGGGAACTGATGCAGTTGCAGATGCAGTTGGGACGTGCGCGTTCTACAAGTGTTCAGAGTGCCGAAGCCAACTATTTCTCTGTGCAGACACAAGCCGTAGACATGAAGCGTCAGATACGTGAAGTAGAAAACTCAATGTCGCTTCTTCTCGGTCAACCGGCACAGCATATTGCGCGTGGCAAGCTCGAAGACCAGAGTCTGCCGTCGGAGTTTTCTACCGGCGTAGGCATACAGTTGCTGGCAAACCGTGCCGACGTTCATGCTGCCGAGATGCAGCTGGCACAGTGCTTCTATGGCATAGAGACAGCCCGCTCACGCTTCTATCCGAGTCTGACTATCAGTCCTACAGGAACGTTTACCAACAGTGCCGGCGCAGGAATTGTAAATCCGGGCAAGTGGCTTCTTTCTGCTGTAGGCAGTCTGGTGCAGCCAATCTTCATGCACGGACAGCTAACTGCCGGTTTGCGTGTTGCAAAAATTCAGTATGAGCAGGCTTACAACACATGGCAGAATGCTGTTCTTCAGGCTGGCAGTGAAGTGTCTAACGCACTGGTTCAGTATAACACGAGCGATGAAAAGAGCAAGTTGGAAACACGTCAGATAGAAATTCTTGAGAAGAATGTTGCCGACACGAAACTGTTGTTCAGCAGTTCGGGCAGTTCATATCTTGAAATCATAACTGCACAGCAGACTCTGCTCAACGCGCAGTTGTCGAAAGTCTACGACGATTTTGCCAAGATGCAGGCTGTTGTCAATCTCTATCAGGCACTTGGCGGAGGTGCAAAATAACGGCTGTAGGCTGTTATCCTCGTGCCGAGAACGTACAAACACCATTACTGGTGCATGTCAATTTAATGCAAAAAGTATAAAACGTTGATATTTATGAACGATATAAGTCCAAAAGCAGAAATAGACCCAAGAGCGAAAATAGGTCAGAATTGCAAGATTTTCCCATTCGTCTACATAGAAGGCGATGTAGAGATAGGCGACAACTGTATCATCTTTCCGTTTGTCAGCATCCTCAACGGTACGCGCATGGGCGGACACAACAAGGTGCATCAGGGCTCTGTCATAGGTGCATTGCCGCAGGATTTCAATTTCAGGGGCGAGAAGTCGGAATGTATTATAGGTGAGAACAATATCATCCGCGAGAATGTTGTCATCAATCGTGCTACTCATCGTGGTGGCAAGACAGTCATTGGCGACGACAACGTGCTTATGGAAGGCGCCCATATTTCCCACGATACAAAGATGGGCAACAACTGTGTCGTAGGCTACGGTACGAAGATTGCCGGCGACTGCGAGATAGGAAACGGCGTAATTTTCTTGTCGAGTGTTATCGAAAATGCCGGCACACGCGTCGGCGATCGCGCCATGATACAGGCAGGAGCCACATTCTCAAGCGATATTCCGCCTTATGTCATCGTCAACAACAATGGTCAGTATGGCGGTGTAAACAAGATGATGTGTCAGTTTGATGCTATTGACGATAAGGTGATAAAGCATATTGGCAATGCCTATCGACTTGTCTTTCACGGACAAACGAGCCTGTTCGACGCTGTCAACCAGGTGCGCGAGCAGATTCCCGACAGTGAGGAGATACAGAAAATTGTCAGTTTCCTCTCTGAGACGACTAAGGGTATTGTCGGCAAGAAATAAGTCGAGATGCCCAAAAAGTCAATCCGTTGTAAATACATTCGTTGATTTATACAATAATAAAGCCGTCACTGGGTGGCGGCTTTATTATTTTGTTGCTATGCAAAATGTATGTTCTGTCAGTCCCTGTAAAAGGTTGTTATGTTTCTGTATCATGGAGTTTTTCACTCCGGCAATAACATTTCTTATATTTTTATGCTTGTTCCAACATAACAGGTTGCTCCAAATACGGGTGCATACATGAATGCTGCATCGTCGGTGTGCTTTTCATCCTGTATATATCCAAATATGTTCTTTCCTCCAGTATATACCGTGAACGCGTTGCCAAGCTGCTTGGCTATCCTGCAGTTGAACAGCATGAATGTAGGAGTTTTCTTTATTTTAGAGTTTGTTTCGTCCTCAGCATAGTAGTCTATGTACATCTTTCCCTGCAGCGAGCCTGTCATTGAGAAAGTCCAGCTTCCTGGAGTGTAGTCAAGGCTGATGTCGCCTGTCATCATAGGGAAACGCGAAATAAATCTGCTGTCATTCTCATATTCAGTACCTTTCCAGTCGTTTCTTGCATGATTGTATTTGCCTTGATTCAGTGTCCAGTTAATACCTGTTTTCATGTTGCGTGCTATTTTTATCTTCGTTCCTATTTCAATGCCTTGTACATAAGCATCGTCGATATTCTGCCACTGATAGGTATATCCCAGTTTCTTTATGTTTTCGTCTGCGCTGCTGAACTCTATTTTGTCGTATAGGTTTGTCCTGAAGAGATTGAGGCTTACCTGCACGTTTTTCCCATAGTAGTCTGCCGAGAGGTTGAGGCTTATTGCTCGTTCTCCGTTCAGTGTCGAAGACTTCCATACGCGTGGTGAGCCGCTGCAAAGATGCAAATCCTCCGAGAAGCCGTATGGCGCACGGAAACCTGTTCCAAAGTTGGCTCTCAGCACAAGTTTCGGATCAATGTCGTATTTTATGGCAAGTCTCGGAGCAACTACAGTTTTTTCAAAATTGGTCTTGGGGAATGTCCCATTGAATACTTTCTCATCAGAGTCGTACTCTTCGCCCGATTTATGTATGTCAAGTCGCATACCTGGAACGACAGTCAGTCCTGGCAAGACGTTGGTCCATTCGTCCTGCACGAAGAAACCAATCTCATTGGCATGCTTCTTGCTGAGCGACGTGTATGCTGTTCCGTAGTATTCAGTGTTCTCCTCATCGTCGATGCAGTATAGTCCGCTTTCACGCAGTCGGGTGAACGACCCCTGTGCCCCGAGCAGCAGGGTGTGGCTGCCCATTGTAGTCGTGAAGCTCATTGATGGTGTGAAAGTCTTTTCTTTTGCCAGATAGGGACGCATTATATCCACGCTTGGATTTTCTCCGTCGTGTGAGTCCTTATAGCTTCTCAGGAATGTATCGTTGGTAGCATTGCGTTTGTGATATACATAGGCTGCCGCAATGTTGAAGGTGGATTTGCTGCCAATGGGCAGTGTATAGTTCATGTCAGCCGACAGTCGGTTTGTCTTTATGTTCTCTGTGCCTTCGGTATATGGGTTGAGATATGTGTCGTCTACGAGTATTCCTCCTGCACGAAATTCGTCCATTGCTTTCACGCGGAGAGTGAGTTTGTCGCTTTGTGCTAAGGGACTGAAGAAATACAGCCCCATTCCGATGTTGTTGAGCTGACTCTTTACGCGGTCTGATATGCCATCCTTGTGCTTTACCTCACTGCGTGTCATGCCGTCTTGTGTCTTGTCTACGGCATCTGCCTCCAGACGCTGGGCAAATATGTTTACGCCTATCTTGTTGCGTCTCATGCCTGCTGAGGCATTGTAGGTCTTGTGTCCCCAGTTTCCAAATTGCACGTCGGCGTTGACATACGGCTTGAACGTGGGTTCCTTCGTTATGATGTTGATGGCTCCGGCAACGGCACTGCTTCCATAAAGTGCAGACCCTGCTCCCTTGACTATTTCCAGGCGGTCGATGTCGTTGGTGCCTATCTGCTGCAATCCGTAGACACCTGCCAAGCCTGAATATATCGGTTCGCCGTCGATAAGCACCTGAGTATGCTCGGCGCCAAGTCCCTGCATCCTGACCATAGAGAAGTTGCAAGCCTGACATTGTTGCTCAACTCTGACGCCTGCCACGCCTTCAAGAGCCTCGAAGAGATTTTGTGCATTCTTGTTTGTTATTGCCTGCGAGGTCAGTACCTCTGTCCTGATGGGCACATTCTTCAGATAGTGCTGTGTTCTTGTACCAGTTACCACTACCTGATTCAGTTCCAGAGCATCTTCTTCGAGCAAGAAGAAAGCTCCGGTCCTCTTGTTTGGCTCCATCAGCAATTCCATTTCCTGCTCAGAGAAGCCGTCGTGCGATGCGACAACGGTATGAGTGCCGGCTGGTATGTCTGACAGAATGAAATGTCCTCTGTCGTCGCACTTTGTCCTAAGGTTGGTGCCTTTTACGGTTATCGTGGCGTGAGGGATGTGTTTTCCGTCAGCTTTGCTTTTCACGTCGCCGTAAAGAATGGAATATGTATCTTGCGAAAAGGCATACGATATGCCTATAATAAGAAATAATAAGATAGTTGTTGTTTTCTTCATATTGAATCGTTGTTAAAAAATGTGCTGCAAAGGTACACATTACCAACAACGCTTACAATACTAAAAAATAATGATTTTTTCCGTCGTTTACGGTCTTGTCGTAATAGATTGTTCTGTGTTTTGCCTACAACAGAAACCTTATTCTCTTCATTGTTTCTCTGAGTATGTGTGCGTGGTCGAATGCCAAAGGCGGCAGATTGGCTATGCTGAACCATCTTGCGCGTGCCGCATCGTCGTCGGCGCAGACCGTCTCCTCGCTGTCCAGGATGGCATAGAAGGCAATGGTTATGACGCGCTCGCGCGGGTCGCGGTCTACTTTCGTGAATGCGCCCACCTGTGTCAGCGCTGCCAGCTGCAGCCCTGTTTCCTCGCGCAGCTCGCGCACGACAGCCTGCTCGGCAGTCTCGTCGATGTTCATGAAGCCTCCCGGAAAAGCCCACATGCCCTTGCAGGGCTCGTTTTTCCGTTCTATGAGCAATATTTTTGTGCCTGTTGCGGTGCGTGCAAACACTGCTGCGTCTACTGTAACGGCGGTGTGGGGGTAGCGATATGTGTACATGTCAATTCCGTTTTTTCTTGTTTTTGCAGTGATATCTTATGCAAAGGTACGACAAATTCCCCGAATATCAACAATCAGGCAAGACGTTTTTTTCTTCCAGCAAAGTCATTCGCATGCAAAAAATGCTAATCAATATTCGCCCGTTTACTGTCGCGTGAGTGCCCTCGAAAGTCGTTTCTGAAATTGCAGGGGCAAAATATGCCCAAAAATCGCACACTTCTGCAATCGCTTGACAGTCAGTTTGTTAGCCCTAAATATAAGCCTTTTATGCGAGAAACATATATGTTAAAATTGTCAAAGAGCATGTTTGACATTGTCAAACACACTGTTTGAGGATGTCAGACATAGTGTTTGAGGGTGTCAGACGCTATGTCAGGCAGGGCAAAATAGACGAAACAGGTGCCTCAAAGATACTCTTTGACATTTTTAACAATTATCGCCGACTCTGAATTTAACAAATTTTTGCACTTTCAGAGGCTGTTCCGATTCTATTTGGAGAGTTTTTCCCTGTCAAAAAATTTCATCATTTTTCGGCTCAAAGGAAAATTCAGACGAGTTTGGCACGGTTTTTGTAGGGAAGTCGTTTCTAAGTCATTTCATGTCGAAACGTCAAATAATTATAAATTTTGTGCAATCTCTTTGGTGGTTGTGAAAGAATTACTACTTTTGCATACTTTATATATATAAGGACTAAATCTTTAAATTATAAACAATAAAAAACAAGTATTTTATGAACAAATTTTTACGTTATTCACTCGTAGCATTGCTTTGCGCAATGTTCAATGTATCTTTTGCCGACGACATTACGTTCGATTTCGACAAAGATTATCAGACAATTTTCCCGGGAATGGGATTGTCTTCTGGCAGTGGAGAGGATGCAGTACATGACGGCGACTTCACTGTAGCAACAACATCTGCTGCCATCAGCGGTGCAACAGTAACTGTTTCCCCAAAGGAAGAAAGTGCTCAGAACGATAACCGCCTCTGGGAACTGACAGCAACAGGCAAGGGACGTCTGCGCCTTTACTCTGGTACGCTGACCATTACTGCTCCTGCTAACATGGACATTACAGCCATGAACATTGCAGGTGGAAAATGGAACGAAGGAAACACTGTAGACAAAGGTACACTCAAAGCAAACAAAAGCAGTGCTACATGGACAGGACAGGCTCACGAAGTTGTACTTTCTGTAGCAGGCAACACACAGATTTCATCACTGACAATGACTGTAGTTGGCGCTGGTCAGGAAATCCCTGCAGAAATCACTATAAAGGGTAACTCTCCTTTCGTAGGCTCAACAACAGTTGAAATTTCAATCAACCGCGAGTCAGCACAGATTTACTACACACTCGACGGCTCTGACCCATCAGGCGATAAGGCATTGTTGTACGAAGGTCCTTTTACTATAAAAGAAAGCTGCACCGTAAGAGCAATGGATGAAATTTCGCAGGCAGTAGCAGAGAAAGAGTTTGTAAAGCAGGACGTACCAACAGTAGATAACATCGCTGCATTCCTCAACCTCGAAGAAAACACAGACGCAGTGCTGACAGTGAAAGATGCAGTCGTACTCGGACACGGCAACAACAACACTGTTATCAAGGACGCAACAGGCTCTGTACTCGTTTACTATCTCGGACAGGACGTTAAGCAGGGCGACAAGCTCAATGGTACAATCACTGCTAAACGTGTAGTTTATGCCGGTGTAGACGAAGCTAAGGTTGAAAAAGGCTATACAGTAGACGTAACAGCAACAGCAGGCACAGTAACTCCTGTTGAAACAACAGCCAACCAGTTGGCAAACAAGCCACTGATGACAGAGGTTTACAAGATTAAGGACGCAGTCATCAAGGAGGTACAGGTAAGCGAGACAAGCAAGCGCTACTACATCTTCGAGGGCAACAACCAGGTTATCCAGCTCTACGACGAGTTCAAGATTTCTGGCATGATTTCTGCTGACGGAACATACACAGTAGAAGGTATTCGCGGACAGTACAACGACACACCTCAGTTGTGGCTGACAAAGGTTGGCGAAGGCGAAGACCCACAGCCAGGCGAAGTAGTTAAGGCTAAGAACATTGCTGAGTTCCTCGCACAACCAAAAAACACTGTTGTTGACCTTACACTCGACGCAGCACAGGTATTATATACTTTCACAACAAACAACGGCAACAACTCAACATACGTTCGCGACAACAGCGGATCAGTTGTATTCTACAACTCTTTGAAGGGTGTTGAGGCAAATGAAATGCTCAATGGTAATATCATCGTTGTACGCGGCGAATATAACAACAACCCACAGGCTATTGCCAACAGCGACACAAACATCGACGGCGTGCTCCGCAATCCAGGTGCTGAAGCAGAGCCGGTAGCAGTTACATTCAGCCAGATTAAGGACAATGTAAACAACTTGGTTACAATATCTAACGTAACTATCGTTGCTAAGGATAACAAGTACTATATCACTGAAGGCGACACAGACGTTCAGGTTTACAACAAGTTCCACCTCGAAGCATACGAGGCAGAAGGTCTCAGCCAGCTGACAGAAATGCCAGTTAACATCACTGGTATCGTAGAAGCATTCAAGGACATCTTCGAAATCTGCCCAATAGAGAGCGGTATCGTAGACGGCATCGTAGAAGTTAATGTTGAAAACGAAGAAAACGGAATGATGTACAACATCTCTGGTCAGCGTGTTAACGACTCTTACAAGGGCATCGTTATCATGAACGGCAAGAAGATGATAAAGAAATAAACATCATCTGCTAATAGCAATAATAATTCCAAGTACGTCAACCGTACTTGGAATTATTATTTTATTATAAATACATTATTATATTAATACAAACCAAACAAGCCAAACCATAAGCGTTTGTCAGTCCGATTTATTTTGCAGCCTTCTTCTTCAGCTTTGCAATCTCCTTGTCTTTCTTAGCAATCTCCTTAGCCTGGTTCCTGATAGTAGTCAGCAGCGAGTTCAGTTCCTCGTTGTCTATGTCCGACGGATAGATGGAATTGACACGCCATATAAAGTCGCCGAGAATGTTCATGTAGTTGGTAAATGCATCGAAAGGCGAGTCGTATATGCCCCTGTTCAGTCCGACATGCGACGGCTTGGTAGTCATAAACCTGAAATTGTTGGAGTCTTGCAGATAGTCCCAGTCCTGATTCAGTCTTGAATCGTCGGCAATGCGCACACGTTCAGCCACGCTGTACAGCTTGTTGAATGCCTCTCGCTGCATGTCGTTGCCCAGACAGCTGCTGACATCTCGCTCCTCGTCCAGCCACGACAAAGTGTCGGGCACATTAAGTGCGCCGACCGACTTCTCCTGCTTTACTATTTCAGACGGTGTGGCAAAAGCAATATCTTTCTGCTTCGCACAGTCTGGCAGTGCTATGATGAAGTCCAGAATGTTTGAAGACAGTGGCTGAGATATTCCCAGAGCCGACAGATTCATGAATATGTTAATAACATTCTCCTCCTTCGGTATGTTTGCAATCCTCTCGACATACTTGTCGGCAAACAGCGGGTAGCCCTCCCATTGCGGATTGCTGAACCGCAGCGATATGTCGTCGCTCAGAACAATATCCCTCAGCAGCAGTTTCAGGCTCGGAGCCATAGAGCAGTGATAGAGATAGTGCGGCGATTTCCAGCCGAGCACATGCTTGGCACCCTCAGTCAGCATGCCCTTGAAACCCATGTTGGCAACTTGCAGACCTATCTCGTCGCTGTATATGAGCGATGAATTGCGCAGCACTTTCGGCTTCTGACCAAAGTACTCAAATATCTTTTGCATCTGCTTATGTACCTCATGCTCAAACAGACTGCCGTCGACGAGCGACGACAAACCGTGTGAATAAGGCTCTGCCAGAAACTCAACGCAGCCGCTCTCGTTCATGGCTTGCAACTTCTCGAGAACTTCCGGAGCATACATCTCCAACTGTTCCATGCCAACACCAGATATAGAGAAAGCCACGCGGAAATATTTTCCGTGCTTCTTTATCATCTCATGCAGCACATTCAGCGCAGGCATATATGAGCGCATGGCTATGTCGCTGACAGAACGCTCGTTCTCAAAGTCGTCATAGTAATAGTGGTCGGTGCCTATGTCGAAGAAACGGTAACGGCGCAGATGCGTTATCTGGTGTATCTCAAAATATAAACAAATATTCTTCATAATCGTAGATGTTATGTTGTTTTAGCTTAAAGTCCTGTTGTATAGTTCGCGAATCCAGCGTCCAACCTTCTCCCAAGTTATCTGGTCGACCTCTCGTTTGCCCTCCACTTGCAGATAGTTGAACAGCGAGTCGTTGTTGCATATAGCGTAAATAGCATCAGCCATAGCGTGAATGTCCCAGTAATCTATCTTGAAGCAGTTTGTCAGAATCTCTGCGCAACCACTTTGCTTAGATATAATCGTCGGCGTTCCGCATTGCATTGCTTCGAGTGGCGATATGCCGAAAGGCTCGCTGACAGATGGCATGACATATACGTCGGATGCTTTCAGGCATTGATATACTTCCTTTCCGCGCATGAAACCAGGAAAATGGAACCTGTCGGCAATGCCTTTTTCTGCAACCAACTGTATCATCTGGTTCATCATATCGCCAGAACCAGCCATGCAGAACCTTACGTTTCGCGTGTGTTTCAGTACAAGATGCGCAGCTTCTACAAAATATTCGGGACCCTTCTGCATCGTAATTCGCCCTAAGAAAGTTACGATTTTCTCCTTCCCTTTATGGTTTACGCGGGGAATGTCCTGTATCTCCTGTTGCAGAGGATATACTGCATTGTGTACAGTAAACACCTTTCTCGGGTCTTGGTGGTAATGGTTTATGACGGTCTGGCGTGTCAGTTCGCTCACACACATGATGCAGTCGGCATGGTCCATACCGTCTTTTTCTATTCCGTAGACCGTAGGATTAACGTTGCCGCGCGAGCGGTCGAAGTCAGTTGCATGTACATGTATGCACAGTTTCCTTCCGCTTATCTGTTTAGCATGTATTCCCGCAGGGTATGTCAGCCAGTCGTGTGCATGTATAATGTCAAAGTCTTCCGTTCTCGCCACAACTCCTGCAATGGCTGAGTAGTTGTTTATTTCTTCTATAAGGTTCTCGGGATATCCTCCCGCAAACTCCACACAGCCAAGTTCGTTAGTGCCTATGTGAGTCAGGTCTGCATATATGTGGTCTCGGTAACGATAGTAGTCGTCGGCAGAAATAATGTTGCCTACACGTTCCTCTATCTGTTCTCTTTTTATGTCTCGCCACACTATAGGTACGGCATTCATGGCTATCAGCTTAGCAGCAGTCCTGTCTTCGTCGCCGAAAGGATGTGGCAGGCACAGCATAATGTCCATGTCTCCCTGTGCATGCAGACCTTCGGCGATACCGAAGTTGGCAGTTGCCAGTCCGCCGTAAACGTGTGGAGGATATTCCCAGCCAAACATCAGTACTTTCATTGCTTGTTCCTCCTTTCTTCTTTCTCGTATTCTTTCAGCAGATGGTGTGTCCTTAGTATCTCCGCAACGTTCATAGCGAACGATGCCGCGCCTCTGCCTCTGAACGGTGGGTTACCGTCGAACAGCTCGCTAATAGTTCCCAGACAGTGGTAATACATTTCGTCGTCGTATCCAACCATCTGCCTCTCGATGAAACTGAGTCTTGTTTTCCTGTACAGTTTCATGCATGCTTCCAGATAGAAACCTCCGAGCCAGGGCCACGCCGTGCCCTGATGGTATGCCAGGTCGCGTTCTGTCTGTTTGCCCAAGTACATTGGTTTGTATCCGTAACTTTTAGGCGACAGCGAGCGCAGTCCTTTCGGAGTCAGCAGTTCGCGTGTGCAGAAGTCGAGAATGCTGCGTTTTTGCTCGCGCGTCAGTGGCGAATAGTCGAATGCGCATGCAAATACCATGTTTGGACGTACGCTCCAGTCTTGCGATGTTCCGCCTACATAGTCGAACAGATAACCATATTTATTATAGAATGTAGCCGCAAACGACTGGTGGCATCGTGCCATTCTTTCTCTCAGTTGTTCGGCTCTCTTGTTGTCGTTCTGTTTAGTTGCCAGTTCTTCTGCAAAGCAAAGAGCATTAAACCACAGTGCGTTGAACTCAACAATATATCCTGTTCGCGGCACTACCGGCTTGCCGTTTATGGTAGAGTTCATCCATGTTACGGCTTGATATCTGCCTTCTGTCCTTATCAGTCCGTTGTGTTCCAGATACAGGTTAGGGTGTCTTTCGTCTACGATGTAGTCTATGATGTCGTTCACGAGTTTCCCATACATTTCTATGCAGCGTTGCGTTCCGCACTCGTGGGCATATTGTTGTATTGCCCATATAGCCCACAGCGGCACGTCTGGTTGTTCTATTTCATATATTTCCACTGACAGTGGACGTCGTTCCATAAATTCGCGCAGCCCTCTCTCGGCGGTTTTCATTACCAGTTCAAAGTATGTCTGCTCTCCGATAGCCAGTGTCAGTCCCGGCAGTGCTATGAACGTGTCTCGTGCGCGGCACTTGAACCATGGATAACCGGCGAGCAAGTATCGGTCGTCGTTATCTTCCCGCTTGTGAAACTGGTGTGCTGCGTTTATCAGACAATGCTCGAAGCTGTCGCGCGGAGCCCTTTCGCTCATTTCCTTTTCGGCAAGAGTTTTCAGCCGTCGCGATTTTATTTCCGATGTCGATGCAGAGAAAACGATGCTTTCTCCCTTGCGTATGGTCATTTCGAAATAGCCTGGAACGTAAAGGTCCTCGCGTGAGTCGTAGCCTCGTTCTTCTTCTTTCTGGTATTCGATGTTCCTGTACCAGTCTGGCATGTAGACAAACTCATTCTTCTTTGAGAACTGCATGAACAGTTCGGGATAGCCCGGGTACATGCATGTAGATATTCCGTTGTCCACCACGTTGTAGTGTTTCGATGCGTAAGAGTTCTCGTGTGTAAACTCCCTTACGCTCCTGAAGGCGAGGAAAGGCTTGAATCTCAGTGTCGTCTGCGAGTGTGCGTCGTCGAGAGTATAGCGTATCAGTATTCTGTCTTCATAGTGTTGGAAGACCACTTCCTTTCTCAGTATCACGCCGCCCACTCGGTATGTCGTTGTCGGCACCTTGTCGCAGTCGAATTCCCTTATGTATTTGTGTCCCATAGGGTTATAGTGTCCGCCTTGATACCTGTGCAGTCCGAGATTAAATTCGGCTCCGTGCTGTATCACCGTAACGTCGAGCGACGACAGCAGCACATGGTTTTCGTTGTCCAGCTGCGGTACGGGCACAACCAGCAAGCCGTGATATTTTCGTGTATTGCAGTCGACGACAGTAGAGTAGGAGTATGCTCCTGAGCGATTAGTCCTTAGCAGTTCGCGCTGCAGCGACTCCTCGAGGTTAGTCATCGGTGCCTTGTCGAATCGTAGATAACTCATAGTTTGTAGTTTACGTTGTTGCCTCAAAGGTACAAATAAATATGAACAATACAAAACATCTGCATGCTTTTTTCGCGGCAGCAGATAATTTTCGCCTGTATTATGGTATTATGAAGTTTATCACTTCCTTTTCTATTCCTACGGTAAACTCTCCTTTCGGCTGTTTCATCAGCCTTCCGTCTATGCCTATTGGTGCTTTTCCGCATGTTTTCACGGTAACCTTTTGTGTCCTGAACGGCATGACGTCGCGATGGTTGAGTATTTTTCCGCTGAATAGCAGGTAGAGTCCTTCAGCCAGCTGTGTCATTTTCGGATGATGCACCACCGACACGTCGAGAAATCCGTTGTATGGCACGGCGTTCGGCGTAAATCCATATCCAGTTGCGTTGCCTATGCATACCGTCATTACCTTGCCGCTTATCTCGTCGGTGTTTATGTGCAGGTGCATCTTGTATTCCAGCCTCTGGGCAATAATTCTCAGCGACGAGAAGAAGTAAGACACCATCTTCAGTCCGCCCATCAGCTTGGCATGTCGGCGCAGGTTGATGACCGACGTAACGAGACCTATCGTCAGGCTGTTGTTGAAGTATCGCCTGCATCGCTGTCCTTCGGCATTGTTGTAGAGTATATATCCCAAGTCCAGGCGTTTTATTCGTCTTTGCTTCAGGGTCTGTATGGTTTTCTCTATGTCCTTATCGCTTATCTCCCAGAAGTGTGCAAAGTCGTTGTTCAGTCCGTTAGGTATTACTCCGAGTGCAATTTCGTTTCTCACGTCGCTTTCCACCTGCATCAGGCTGTTCACCGCATCGTTCAGTGCCGAGTCGCCTCCGGCAATGATGAGAGTGCGGTAGCCGTTGTTTATCATCATTTTCACAAGTCGGTCGACGCTTCCCGACGTCTCGCTTTGCACGTGGTCGTAGCTAATGCCTTCGTTCTGCAGGCATTTTTCTATTTTTCTCCATAGCTTTCCGGGTCGTCGTTGTCCGCTTCTCGGGCAGAAGATTATTCCCCATTTGTCCTGCTTGTCCATATTATGTTTGTTTTTGAGAGTTATTTTTCTTGTTGTCAGTATCAGTGTCTTGCCATTATTTTCTCTGCCTCTGCCAGCTTGTCTGCCGTCGGCAGCATGGCGTCTATCCAGTTTATTTCAAATCCCCTGCGCTCCATGCCTCTGAACCATGTCATCTGTCGCTTGGCAAACTGGTGTATGGCTATTTCGAGTTTTTCCGTCATGGTGTCGTAGTCGGTCTGTCCTATGACATATTCTGTCAGGTATTTGTATTCCAGTCCGTAGTATATCAGGTCTTCGGCAGCTATTCCGCTGTCTATCAGCTGTCGCACTTCGTCCACCATTCCCTCGTCGAGTCGCTGTCGCAGCCGTGCCGATATGCGTTTCCGCCGTTCCTCGCGGCTTATGTCGAGCCCTATTATGACGTAGTCTATCTGCGGATACTGCCGTTCAGCCATAGGCGTATGCAGGTTGTGCTCCTCTATTTCTATTGCCCTTATGGCTCGCTGCACGGTGTCAACGTCGCTGTGGTTGTGCATGGCAGAGCCTGTCTGCCGTTTCAGTTCCTTCAGCCTTTCGGTCAGTTCTTCCAGCGACTTGTCTGCCAGTGCGCTGCGCAGTTCGTCGTTCTGCGGCACTGGCGAAAGCTGATAACCCTTCAGCACCGACTCGATGTAGAGTCCCGTTCCGCCGCACATTATCGGCTGTTTGCCACGCGCAACGATGTCGTTGTAGGCATCGAGAAAATCCTTCTGATATTCAAACAGGTTGTATTTCGTTCCTGGCTCGCATATATCTATGAGGTGATACGGTATTTTCTCGCCGTCGACGATATAGTCGGCAAGGTCTTTGCCCGTGCCAATGTCCATTCGGCGGTACACCTGTCGCGAGTCGGCGCTCAGTATTTCGCCGTGCAGCCTGTGGGCGAGGGCGGTGGCGAAGGTTGTCTTGCCGCATGCCGTAGGACCGAGAACGGCTATCAGCCGGCTGTTGTCTGTCGAGTTTCCTGTCATCTGCGAATATCGTTTACAGAGATTTATTCATGCAAAAGTAATAAAAATAATTTAATTCATCATTATTATGATGACTATTTGTTCTCTCTCGGGCTGTAAAAATCAGTTTTCCTTGTTTTCAGCATTATTGCAGGGCGTGGAAATAGACAAATTCCGAACTTACAGCAAAAACTGTGCCAAACTCGTCAGAATTTTCTTTTGAGCCGAAAAATGATGAAAAATTTTGACAGAGGAAAACTCTCCAAATAGAAAAAATTTAGCCCCTGAAACTGCAAAAATGTGTTAATTCCAAGACCAGACACAAGTGTTAAAATTGTCAAAGAGTATCTTTGACGCGCCTGTTTCGTCTTTTTTGCCCTGCCTGACATAGTGTCTGACACCCTCAAACACTATGTCTGACCGCCTCAAACAGTGTGTTTGACAATCTCAAACATACTCTTTGACAATTTTAACATATATGTTTCTCGCATTAAACGCTTATCTCTCGCGTTAACAGTCTGACTGTCAGATGATTGCAGAAGCGTGCGAATTTTGGACATATTTTGCCCCTTTGTTTTTAAAAACGGCTTTCGAGGGCACTCACGCGACAGTAAACAGGCGAAAATTGATTATACTTTCTCTTGCCGTATTTGGCTTTTTATGTCTCAGAAAACCATTTTTAAGAGATATTTCTTCGCAGTTTAAATAATAATATTTACCTTTGTAAGCAATAAAAAACAAAAGACAGAAAATGAAGTTCGGCATCATAGCAGCAGGCGAGGGCTCACGCCTGAGCAGCGAAGGCATCGGCATCCCGAAGCCACTCGTCGAGGTTGGTGGAGAGAAACTCATCGACCGGCTGGTGAGAATATTCGGAAACAACGGTGCCGACGAGATAGACGTCATCTGCAATGGGCTGACGCCGCTCGTGCAAAACCATCTGCAAGGCATGATCGGCAGCGGCATGTCAAAACTGAAATTCACGGTCAAGACAACGCCGAGCAGCATGCACAGTTTTGCCGAACTGAGCCGACTTATTGGCAATGCCGACATGTTCGTGGTAACAACCGTCGACACCATCTTCAGCGAACAGACGTTTGCCGACTACGTCAGTGCCTTCCGGCGCGACGTTTCAGCAGGTCTGTGCGACGGAATGATGGGCGTTACGACATATATCGACGACGAGAAGCCGCTGTATGTGGCTGTCGGCAAAGACAACGTCATAGACGGATTCCACGACGACAATAGCAGCCGATATGTCAGTGCAGGCATCTACGGACTGACACAGGCGTCGCTGACCACCCTGCGCCGATGTCTGGAGCGTGGCGAAAGCCGCATGCGCAATTTCCAGAGGGCGATGATAGCCGACGGACTGAGGCTCAGGGCGTTCGACATGGGCAAGGTGCTCGACATAGACCATGCTTCCGACATAGCAAAAGCGGAGGAACTGATAGGATGAAACATGCCGTGCTGATACAACGGGCGGCGCGTTTCTCGCCAAACTCCGTCGACAACGACAAAGCCATACTGCAAGCCGTAGGACGGCGACTGGCGGAAAAGGGATATGCGACGGCATGGATGAGCGAGGACAACTGGTCGGAACAGCAGTTCAGCCAGATACAGAAAGACGTCGTATTCACAATGGCTCGCAGCACCGAAGTCATGGAGTCGCTGACACAGGCGGAACAGTCGGGTGTGAGAATAGTAAACACTCCGGCAGCCGTCAGGGCTTGCTCGCGCAGCCGATTGTTCACCATGCTGAAGCGAAACGGCATGCCCATACCGCCCGAACACGGCAGCAACGGCTTCTGGCTGAAGCGCGGCGACGAGGCAGCACAGTCAAAAGGCGACGTCGTCTACTGTGCCGACGATGCCCGGTTGCAGCAGGCGAAACGGCAGTTTGCCGACAGGGGAATAGCCGACATGCTCGTCCAGGCACACATGGAGGGCGACCTCGTGAAGTTCTACGGTGTAGCCGATACGGGCTTCTTCCGTGTCTACTATCCAGGCGACGACGGACTGACGAAGTACGGCGACGAGCATCGAAACGGCAAGCCTCACCACTACGCCTGCGACCAGCACTTGTTCCGTCAGTCGGCTGAACGCATGGCAACGCTCACGGGCATTGAGGTCTACGGCGGAGATGCGATAATAACGCAGTCGGGGGAATGGTTTTTCATCGACTTCAACGACTGGCCGAGTTTCTCGCGATGCCGTGAGGAAGCCGCAGAGGCAATAACGCAACTACTGGAAAATGAAAGAAGATAAGCCAACATTCAGACAACTGCTGCACTCTTCGTTCAAGTCGGAAGACACGGAAGAGTGGCTCGACGTGTGGTTTACGCGCCCCATAGGATTAGTGTTCGCACTTTTCTGGAACAGGCTCGGCGTACACCCCAATGCCATAACCATACTTTCGATATTTCTCGGAGCAGCCGCAGGATGGATGTTCCATTATACCGACACCGTGCACAACCTGCTCGGAGTGGCACTGCTCATGTCTGCCAACTTCTGCGACAGCACCGACGGACAGATGGCAAGGCTCACCGGCAAGAAAACACTAATAGGCAGGATGCTCGACGGGTTCTCGGGCGACGTGTGGTTTTTCTGCATCTACGCAGCCATAGCCGTCAGACTGATGCACCAGAACGTCTTTGGCACCGACATGCAGTGGGGCATCGGCATCTGGATGCTCGTTGTCTGTGCAGGATTCTTGTCCCATTCGCCACAGAGCTCGCTGGCAGACTACTACAGGCAGGCTCATCTATGGATGCTGAAAGGACGCTCAGGGAGCGAACTGGACACATACGCAGCACAGCGGAAAACATACGAGAACCTGCCGAAAAGAGGCGCTTTCTGGGCAAAAATATTCTACTATAACTATGCTAACTACTGCCGCAGTCAGGAAAACCGTACACCCGAGTTTCAACGGATGTATGCCGCTCTGCTTGAGAAATACGGCGATGCAGAGCGCGTGCCGCAGACAATCAGGCAGCAGTTCCTCGACGGCAGCCGACCGCTCATGCCGCTGGCAAACATACTTACGTTCAACGTGAGAGCAATAGTGATTTACATAACATGTCTGGCTGACGTGCCTTGGATTTATCCGTTGTTTGAAATGACAGCCATGCAGGCACTGTATGTATATATGCACCGCACGCACGAGAAACTCTGCAAGACTATTGTCGACAGGCTCGGCAGCATGACGCAGGACAGCGGTGCACGGGAAAGGAAAGTGATGCTGTTCGACTATGGAGGCACTCTCGACACTGGCGGCGACCACTGGGGACAGGTAATATGGGATGCATACTGTATGTTTCTGCCTGGAACAGACTATGAGGCTTACCGCGAGGCATACGTCATGACTGAACGCCAGTTGGGACGCGAACCGATAATACAGCCCACAGCGACATTCCGCGAGGTACTGGCAATGAAAATAAGAATGCAGTTTCAATTCCTCACAGACATGAAACGACAGGGCAAGAATGTGGGAACGTTCAGCGGAAATGACGCCAGCCACAAAGCCGACACCATTGTGGATTATCTATACAAGGCAACCGTAAAGGCTACGTCGCATAGTCGGGAAACGCTCGAAAAACTAAGCCGAAACCACCGGCTGGCACTGGTCAGCAACTTCTATGGCAACCTTAGCGTCGTCGTAGATGAGTTCGGACTGTCGAACATGTTTGAAACCATAATCGAATCGGCACAGGCAGGCATACGCAAACCCGACCCTGCGATTTTCCTCCTGGCTACAGAACGAATGGGAGTAAGCCCACAACAGGCAATCGTGGTAGGCGACTCGATGAAGAACGACATACGTCCGGCTCACGAACTGGGATGCATGACAGTATGGATAAAGGGCAGGTCGTGGAGCGACAAGCCTGAAGACGCATCGGCAGCCGACATGATTGTAGCCGACATAGCAGAACTGCAGACAGCCGAAATATAGGGAAAGACGATGCCACAGTCAGTAGCCGAAAACGTTGGCTAATAGTTGAAAAAACGTTAACTTTGGCACCTAATATATAATATTGTTGAAAATAGTACGTTTAAAAAATAAAATAAATATAATATATAAGAATGAAACAGACTAACGTTATGCCTGCAACAGGCAAATTGGGAATAATGGTGGTAGGATGCGGAGCCGTTACCACGACTTTCATGACAGGAGTTTTCATGGCTCGCAAAGGACTTGCAAAGCCAGTCGGCTCAATGACACAGTTCGACAAGATACGCGTAGGAAAGGGCGAAGATAAGAAATATCTTTCATACTACGACATTGTTCCTTTGACAAAACTCGACGATATAGAATTTGCAACGTGGGATGTATATCCACAGAACGCATATCAGGCAGCAATGTTTGCAGAAGTGCTGAAAGAAAAAGATATAGAGCCAGTACGCGACGAACTTGAGAAAATAAAGCCGATGGCTGCTGCCTTCGACAGCAACTATGCCAAGCGACTCACAGGTGACAACGTGATGAAAGACAAGACACGCTGGGAAATGACGGAACAACTGCGTGAAGACATACGCCGGTTTAAGAAAGAGAGCGGAGTGGAACGCATTGTCGTAATATGGGCAGCATCAACCGAGATTTATGTGCCTTATTGCAAGGAAGTGCACGGTACGCTGGCTGACCTCGAAAAGGCAATGCATGATGACAACCGCGAGAAGGTTGCACCGTCGATGTGCTATGCATACGCAGCACTGAGCGAAGGCGCACCGTTCATTATGGGAGCGCCAAATACAACGGTAGACATACCGGCAATGTGGGAACTGGCTGAAAAGACAAAGATGCCTATTGCAGGAAAAGACTTCAAGACAGGACAGACGCTCGTCAAGAGTGGTTTTGCCCCGATAATCGGAACACGATGTCTCGGACTCAGCGGATGGTTCTCTACAAATATTCTCGGCAACCGCGACGGACTCGTACTCGACGAGCCGGAGAACTTCCGCACAAAGGAGGTAAGCAAGTTGTCTACGCTCGAAACAATACTGAAGGCAGACGAGCAGCCAGACCTGTACAAGGATTATTACCACAAGGTGCGCATAAACTATTATCCTCCACGCAACGACAACAAGGAAGGTTGGGATAATATTGACATCTTTGGATGGATGGAATACCCGATGCAGGTAAAAATAAACTTCCTCTGCCGCGACTCTATCCTTGCAGCACCACTTCTGCTCGACCTCTGTCTGCTCTCAGACCTTGCAGCACGTGCAGGACGCTACGGCATACAGCGGTTCCTGAGTTTCTACCTGAAGAGTCCGATGCACGACTTCACTAAGGGTGAGGAACCTATAAACAACTTGTATCAACAATACACAATGCTGAAAAACGCCATAAGGGAAATGGGTGGATACGAAGCAGATGAAGAAATTGACTAAAAGACATATCATATTGACACTGTTGGGCTGGGTGATTGCCATGTCGGCAAGTGCCCAGCTCAAGGGCGTTGTGGTGGATTCATATACGGGAGAGACGATAGTATCACCGACAATAAAGTACACCGACAAGGGCATTGCTGTCGTTGGCGATGAAGACGGACGTTTCGAAATCGACCGTATAGAAGGCGAACAGATAGTCATTAGTGCCGTAGGATATAAACAGCAGAAAGTAAACGTCAGACGAGATACGCCTGAAGAACAGGTGTACAAGCTCAAACCCGATACGAAACATCTTGACGAGGTGGTCGTAAAGTCAAAAAAGAAAAGCAAATACAGCAGAAAAAACAATCCCGCAGTAGAACTGATGAAGCGTGTCGTGGCTGCAAAAAAACGTACAGACCTTGCAAACCACGATTACTATCAGTATGACAAATATCAGAAAATAACTTTTGCCGTCAACGATATATCGCCAGACGAGATACTCGACGACACCAAGAAAAAGCCGGAATGGTTTGCCGATCAGGTGGAATTCTGCGAGTGGAACGAGAAATTCATTCTTCCCCTTACCGTCGACGAAACGGTATCGAAACATATTTACCGCAAGGAACCAAACTCGGAAAAGGATATCGTACTCGGACAGAGAAGCAACGGAATTAACAAACTTATCGAAACAGGCGAGATGGTAAACTCTATGCTGAAGGATGTGTTTACCGATGTAGACTTGTACGACGACCAGGTGCGTTTGCTGCAATATCCTTTTACAAGCCCTATTGGTAAGGATGCCGTTGCATTCTACCGCTTTTACATAGAAGATACGACCTACGTCGGTGCCGACAGGTGCTATCATTTGCAGTTCTTCCCTAACAACCAGCAGGATTTTGGCTTTAGGGGGGAAATCTATGTACTGGCTGACAGCACACTCCACCTGCGCAAGGCTAACATAACAATACCGAAACGAAGCGACGTAAACTTTGTGGAAAACCTGAAACTGCAGCAGGAATACGAACTTCAGCCAAATGGAGAATGGGTGCTGACGATAGACAATATGCTCGTGGAAATGTCGCTTACAAACTTCCTGACAAAGGCTGTGGTAATTAGAACGACACGACTGCACGACTACGCCTTTGAGCCGATAGATGACAATCTGTTCAAGGGAAAGACAAAGATACGATATAACTCTGATGCAAAGATGAAGGGCGACGAGTTCTGGAGTGAACATAGACAGGTGGAACTGACAAAGAGCGAATCGTCTATGAATACGTTTCTGCAACGAATGCAGCAGACAAAAGGCTTCAAATGGATAATGTTTGGAGTGAGGGCTGTGGTGGAAAATTTCATCGAATCGGGTACACCTGCTACAAAAAGCAAGTTCGACATAGGTCCGGTAAATACCCTCATATCGAAAAACTTTGTCGACGGAATACGCCTTAGAGCATCCGGACAGACTACGGCATCGCTAAATCCACATTTGTTCTGGAAAGGTTATTATGCTTATGGAACAAAGTCGAAGAAGAGTTATTACAGCAGTCTCGTAACTTATTCGTTCAACAAGAAAGAATATCAGCCGTCGGAATTTCCGTCGAGAACAATATCTTTTGAAACAAGTTACGACGTGATGTCGCCTTCAGACAAGTTCCTCGTTACCGATAAAGACAATGTTTTCACTGCTTTCAGGTGGACAAAGGTAGACCAAATGTATTTCTACAACCGACAGAAACTGAAGTTCGATTGGGAAACAGACTGGGGTTTTAGAACAACATTCCATATCAAGACAGAAAGCAATGAGCCTACGGGAGAACTGGCTTTCAGGCATATTAACGACGGAACGCTGGTGAAAAAGATTCGTACGAGCGAGGCAATGTTGTCATTTGTGCTGTGTCCTGGCAGAACATACGTTAATACGAAGCAGAACAGATGGCCTACTAACTACGATAACCCAGAGTTTTCGTTAAGCCATACTATCGGATTTGATGGTTTTCTTGGTGGCCGTTACAAATATAATTATACCGAAGCGGGCATATATAAACGCTTTTGGATGAAGAGCTGGGGCAAGATTGACGCACGTCTGAAAGCCGGCGCACAATGGAATAAAGTGCCATTCCCACTTCTGATACTGCCGCCTACAAACCTAAGCTTTGTGAGCGAGGCAGGTACTTTTGCCCTGATGAACAACATGGAGTTCCTGACCGACAGATATGCTATGATAGATATTGGCTGGGATATGAATGGAAAGATATTCAACCGCATACCTTTCCTGCGTAGGCTGAAGTGGAGAGAGTTTGTCGGAGTAAAGGGAATGATTGGCTACCTGACGGAAAAGAACAACCCGTTCCTTGAAAAGAACTTCAACGATGGCAGTCTTTTCATTTTCCCCGAAGGTGCAAACACGATGGAAAAAGGCAGACCTTACTGGGAAATGGTTGTCGGAATACACAATATATTCAAGTTCTTCTCAGTTGACTATGTTCGTCGTCTAAGTTACAACGATCTGCCAACGGCTCACAAACATGGACTGAGATTTGCCTTTGAGTTTACGTTCTAATTATATAATATGTACGGAAATATATCATACACATATATATAAAGTTATGAAAAAGTTATTGACGACAGTGCTACTGTATACAGCTTTTGCTTTTATAAATAATGTGGCAACAGTGCAGGCACAGATAATGAAGGCATCTGATCTTGAGAAATATGCCAAAGAACGTTATGGTGAAAAATGGCTCGATGCAGCCAAAAATCTTGCCGAAAATATTGTACTTGATAAAAATGAGTCGCTGACATATCAGGAAGTGATAGAGGCAAAGGGAAAAACAAAGCAGCAGTTGTATGTCGCTTTGAATTACTGGGCTACGGCAACATTTAAAGATCATCAAGCCATTACGCTGAATGACAAGGAGGCAGGCTGTATTATCATATCAAGCACCATTCCAAACATTGTAGAACACATGGGAACGCTGAATAAATATTCAGTAAGTATTACACCCGTGATACGAATTGATATAAAGGAAGGACGTGTGCGTGTAACATATACAGTACAGAATTATGATATTCTTGCAGACATCAGTGGCGGATGGTTTGGTGTGCCTGACAAGGAACATAAAACCTATGGTGACTCAAAACGAAAAGCAGACGACAAGACTAATGCCATGCTTTACGATGATCAGTGGGAGATTGCACGACACTACCCATTTGTCGAGAAAGACCCGCAGAAGCGAACATGCGCAAAGGCACTTGTCATGACACATGCATATTCAAATGCTATCATGGACAAAGTGGAGGAAGCGCTGAAGAATGGTATTGTTGGAAACGAGGATGATGACTGGTAGAGCAATGCTCATACCTAAGTAAAAGAAACAAGCGGTATCGCCGGAATTGGTGATACCGCTATTGTTTTTGCTTTCTGATATTAGAGTCTTAGGTCAACTCTTATTTATTTTTCAGCAGGTCGCGTATTTCGCCGAGCAGTTTTTCCTCGTTGCTTGGTTCTGCCGGAGCAGCTGGCTCTTCCTCCTTTTTCTTTGCAACTTTGTTGATAGCCTTAATCATGAGGAAGATACAGAAAGCGATGATGAGGAAGTCTACCACGTTCTGGATAAACTGTCCGTACATAATGTTTGCTGCATCTTCGCCATCTCCGAACTTTATGCTCAGCTTAGTGAAGTCTACACCACCAGTAATGAAACCGACGATAGGCATGAGTACGTCGTCTACGAGTGAAGAAACAATCTTACCGAAAGCACCGCCGATGATTACACCGACAGCCATGTCCATTACGTTGCCTTTCATGGCAAACTCTTTAAACTCTTTGATAAATCCCATAAGTTGTTGTTTTTTATTGTTAGAAATTATAATTCACATTTGCAAAAGTAATAAAAATATTTTTAAATCTGCAAATTTTTCATAAATAAAAGAGGTTGGTGCAGGATGCTACCAACCTCATAAGCGATTTCGAAAAATGCGAAATCAAAAATAAAGTGCAACAAATATAAGAATAATATTTGACAAATGCAAACAAAAACGCAGGAAACTGTACGTATAAAGAAAAAAAACTGTAATTTTGCAGATGAATATATAAATAAGTAAACGATAGGGGTGTAGTTTTATGAAATTTCAGACGAAGGTAGACATAGCATCCTCTGGCTTCAAGATTGGTCCCTGCGAGCGCATGTTGTTTGTTGGTTCTTGTTTCGCCGACAACATGGGTAGACGTTTCGAGGCTGAGAAATTTCGTTGTGAAGTAAATCCTTTCGGAGTTATGTATAATCCAGCCAGCATTCTGCACACAGTAGAACGCAGCAATGCTTGTCCGCGTGTGGCTGTGCTGACTCTCGGTACAAACCATGTGTATATTCTCCGTTCCACAGGAGAAATAGTAGATAATTGCGCCAAACGACCACAGTCGCTGTTTGAGGAACGTGAGCTGTCAATAGACGAATGTGCCGACTATATTAGCAAAGCCATATCCGTATTGCAGACAAGGGATGCCGATGTGCGTATCATTATAACCGTAAGTCCTATACGCTATGCCAAGTATGGTTTCCACGAAAGTCAGTTGTCTAAGTCCACGCTGCTACTTGCTGCCGACAAGGTAGTAAGTGAAAGCAGAGGAGTGGCAGATTATTTTCCTGCATACGAGATAGTCAACGATGAACTACGCGATTATCGTTTCTATGCAGCAGACATGCTGCATCCGTCTGAGCAGGCAGTGGAATATATCTACGAACGCTTTTCCGAAACATACTTCAGCAGTGAGACATTTGCCTTCCTGAAAGAATGGCAACCTTTGAGGCGTGCGCTGGCTCACAGACCGTTCGATGCAGAATCGGAAGAATATAAGCGTTTCATCGAAGAAACCAAAACAAAGATAAGGCAGTTGGCAGAGCGTTACCCTGATTTTGAAATGTAACAAATAATAATTTATGCTATGAAAATAAGAAGAATTACAACAGACAATAATATCAGTCCTGACAAGATAGGCGAATGTTTTGACCGTATCGGGTTGGAATGGACGTCGGTAGATGTTGCCAACTGGGAAGCACAATATCCATATAAGCCAAAGGTTGCAGTTAGAATAGCACATATGGGCAGCGAGATTTTGTTGCATTATAGAGTTGAAGAAGACGATTTGCGTGCGGTTTGCGATACCGACAACGGTCGTTCTTGGGAGGATTCGTGCGTGGAATTCTTTTTGCAGCCCGATGCAGCAAAACCTTTATACTACAACTTTGAGTTCACTTGCGTGGGTTATAAGCTTGTCGGTGGTGGAGATTATGGTACGGAGCGTGGTCGTGCTACGCTCGACTTGCATTCAAAGGTGCGAACATGGAGCTCGTTGGGACATACTGCTTTCGGACAGCGACGTGGACATTCCGCATGGCAACTGGCTGCGGTGATACCGGCTGAGGCTCTTTATCTCTCGCAGACAAATGATTTCTCAGGCAAACACATGCGTGGAAACTTCTACAAGTGTGGCGATCTTCAGCCACGCCCGCATTTCCTGTCGTGGACACAGATACAGTCGGAGAAACCGCAGTTCCACCTGCCGCAGTTCTTTGGAGATTTGGATTTTGAATAGAAATACATGCAGAAAAGTATCAGAATATGAACTACAATATAGATGACATACAGCAAATAATAGGTGCCAGACGTGTCGGCAACAGCAATTCCGGCATCAGCCGTCTGCTGACCGACAGCCGCTCACTGAATTTTCCTGAAGAAACAATCTTCTTTGCACTGCGTTCTGAGAGGAGCGACGGACACAGATACATTGCCGACCTGTATCAGCGTGGTGTCAGAAACTTTGTCGTTGCAAACGATTTCGACGACATAGGACAATTCCCAGAAGCCAATTTCCTGTTGACTGACAACACGTTAGAGGCTTTGCAGACACTTGCCAAGCATCACCGCAGCAGGTTCTCCATACCAGTGTTAGCCATAACGGGAAGCAATGGCAAGACCGTAGTAAAGGAATGGCTATATCAGTTGCTGTCGCACCAGACCGTCATCACGCGCTCACCGCGCAGCTATAACTCGCAGATAGGTGTGCCACTTTCGCTGTGGAACATCGACGAGAGAACACAACTTGCCATTATTGAGGCTGGCATAAGCATGGAAGGTGAGATGAAACGCCTTGAAAACATCATACAGCCTACAATCGGACTGCTCACGCATGTCGGTGTGGCACATCAGGAAAACTTCTCGTCGAAGCGCAAAAAACTTGAAGAAAAACTGCAACTGTTCAGCAATGTAGACACGCTGATATACCGTTCCGACAACGAAACTGTTTCTACGGCAGTCAGAGATTTATGCCGTTGCAGGCTGTTCTCGTGGTCGACAGAGGACAAGACAGCAAACCTGTATGTAGAAAATATATCTAAGGGTGCTGACACGACAAGCGTAACATGCAGATATGACTCGCAGACGATAACCTACGAGATACCGTTTATTGACGACGCTTCTGTAGAAAATTCAGTTGCCTGCCTGTGTTTCTGCTTGCTTATGGGCTACGATATTGCTGCCGTAGCCGGACAGATGCTGCATCTTGAGCCTGTAGCCATGCGTCTGGAGGTAAAGGAAGGACAGCGTGGATGCACACTGATAAACGACTCTTACAACTCCGACATACATTCTTTGGAGATTGCTCTCGACTTCATGAACCGTCGTCCCGACCGCAACGGACGAAGCCGCACACTGATAATCAGCGACATAGAGCAGAGCGGAATGACCGATTCCGACCTCTATTCCTATGTGTCGGCACTCGTAGAGAGGCAGAACGTCGACAAGATTGTAGGCATCGGAAACCACATAAGGGCTTGTGCAGAAATGTTTAAGACCAAGCAGAAATACTTTTTCTATACGACATACGATTTCATTCGCAGCAAGGTGTTTGCCGAAATGAGCAACGAGGTGGTGCTGATAAAGGGCGCCAGACGTTTCGGATTTGAGCAGCTGACCGACCTGATGGTGCAGAAGGTGCACGAAACGATACTCGAAGTCAATCTCGATGCGCTGGTAGACAATCTGAATTACTATCGTTCGTTTCTGAAGCCCACGACAAAGCTCGTATGCATGATAAAGGCAGATGCCTATGGGGCAGGAGCCGTAGAGGTGGCAAAGACATTGCAGGACCACAGGGTGGACTATCTTGCAGTGGCTGTAGCAGACGAAGGCGTTACGCTGCGGCGCAACGGCATCACGTCGAACATTATGATAATGAATCCTGAGATGAGTTCCTTCAAGACTCTTTTCGACTACGGACTGGAGCCTGAAGTCTATTCTTTCCGGCTTCTGAAAGCCCTTGCTGAGGCTGCCGAGAGAGAAGGCATCAACAATTATCCCGTACATATAAAGCTCGACACAGGTATGCACCGGCTCGGTTTCCATCCTGTCGACGATATAGACAGCCTCATTGCCATGTTGAAGGAGCAGCACAGGCTCATGCCGCGCTCAGTATTCTCACATTTCGTAGGCTCAGACGACGACTGTTTCGACGATTTCTCGGCGCGCCAGTTCCAGTTGTTCGACGAAGGAAGCCGTAAGTTGCAGGCTGCCTTCGACAACAAGATTCTGCGCCACATGTGCAACTCGGCAGGCATAGAGCATTTCCCCGAGCGACAGATGGATATGTGCCGGCTCGGACTCGGACTGTATGGCATCTCGCCGAGAGGCAACCGCATGCTTAACAATGTCAGTACGCTGAAAACCACGATATTGCAGATGAGAAACGTGCCGGCTGACGATACCGTCGGATATAGCCGTCGCGGAGTACTGACAAAGGACAGTGTCATCGCTGCAATACCTATCGGCTATGCTGACGGGCTCAACCGCCATCTCGGCAGGGGAGCAGCCTACTGTGTCGTAAACGGACAGAAAGCACCCTATGTGGGCAATATCTGCATGGACGTGGCAATGATAGACGTTACGGGCATCGACTGCAAGGAGGGCGACACGGTAGAGATTTTCGGCGACAACCTGCCTGTAACGGTGCTGTCGGATGCTATCGACACGATTCCATACGAGATACTTACAGGCATAAGCAACAGGGTGAAGAGAATATATTACCATACATAAACAATACAGAAATGATAGCCTTATATATATTAATAGGTATAGTGCTCGGCTCGACGGTAGTGTTTCTCATAATGAAACAGAAGTCTACGAAGCTGCTCGGCGACGTGCGCCAGCAGCTGACCGACGAGAAAAACGAGGCTGAGCGTGCCATGATGTCAAATCACAGCATGCTGATGCAGAAACTTAGCGACGAGAAGGCTGAGGCGGAGAGAAAGTGTGCCGTTGCCGTTTCGCAGCTGGAACAGGAACGGAAGCATGGCGAGGAACTCCGAAAGGAGATAATGCAGCAGGCAGAGCAGAAGGCACGACTCATGAAGGAGGAAATAAAGGTGATGGCTGAGCAGATGATGAAGGACACCCGACAGGAACTTAATTCTGCCGACCGCGAACGTCTTGATGCCGTCATCACGCCGCTGAAAGAGAAAATGGATGTTTTCTCTAAGGCTGTCAACGACAGCAATCGCGACAGTGCGGCACACAAGACTGAGATAAAGACGGCTTTCGAGGAAGCCATGAAGCAGCTGCACAGCGAGCAGGAACGCACCGTGCGCGAACTGAAGGAGCAGACTGACAGGATAGGGCAGGGCGCCGAGCATCTGACTAAGGCGCTGAAAGGCGACTCGAAGTTGCAGGGCGACTGGGGAGAGATGATTCTCGAGCGCACGCTGGAGAACTGCGGACTGAAGAAAGACGAGCAGTATTTCCTTCAGGAGAACTATAAGGACAAGGACGGAAACAACCTTCGACCGGACGCGGTGGTGCTTTTCCCTAACGATGAGCGGATAATCATCGACTCGAAAGTGTCGCTCACTGCTTATCAAGAGGCACTGAAGACCGACGACGATGCACGCCGCGAGCAGCTCATGAAGGAGCATGTGGCATCGGTGAAGTGGCATGTGGATGAACTGACGGCAAAGAACTACGACCGATATGTGCCAAACAGCATCGGCTATGTGCTGATGTTCATACCTTACGAAAGCGGATATGCGGCGGCAGTGAAGACCGACCCGACGCTGCTGCAATATGCCTACAAAAAGAAGATAATAGTCATCAGCCCGGCAAACCTGCTCATGACGCTGCAACTGACTCACACCATGTGGCAGAACTATCGCATGAACAAGAACGTGGAGGAGATAATGCGGCAGTCGAGCGACCTCTATGACAAGTTTGTCAGCTTTGCCGAGACGTTTATGAAGATAGACAAGGACATTGAAAATCTGCGCTCGCGCTTCGACCAGGCTCACGGACAGCTGAGCGAGGGCAAGGGAAACGTCATCCGAAGGCTTGAGAATATGCGACAGCTTGGTGTCAGCCCGAAGAAGGAAATACCGGAAAATCTGTAGACGGAAACTATATTTTACGAGAATACCGAAAACATAAAAATAGTTAACGGGGAATGTGTAAGATTTGCACAAATTCCTCGTTTTTGTGTAATTTGTATCAGATTATCTTTTTACAAATAGCCTGTAATGTTGTGACAGATACTCCGTCACGCTGTTACAGATACTCTGTAATAGCATTACAAGCACTCTGTAATTGTTACAGGGTGTTGGTTTGTGTAAAAATATGTAAACCGCCGAAAGCGAAAGTCAGCGATTTACATATTTCCATGTCTGGCAGTTTTTGCAGAAAAACTAAAGGAAATGTTGCTGTTTCAGCACCTTTATCATGTTTTCCGACAGTGCTTCGTTGTCCTTTCGCGTGTATCTGCAGTCGGTAAACACCTGTGCCAGAGTCTCCTTCTGGTTTATTTCCACAAACCGCTTGTTCTCTGCCAGTTCCTCCTTGCAGTGATAATATTCGTCAATCTTCGTCGGCGTATATGGTCGGTAGACCTCGTCGTGTACGATAGCCTCTATCGGCAGTCGGTCGGTCAGTGGTGGTTCCTCGTCAGGCCAGCCAACAGTCAGCGTTGCTACAGGCATGACGAGTTCGGGCAGTTCGAGAGTCTCGATAATCATCTGTGGCATGTACACCGTAGTGCCGAGATAGCACAGTCCGAGTCCGGCATCCTCAGCGAGGTTGCAAAATGTCTGGGTGAAAAGCAATGCGTCTGATGCTGCGTTGATGAACGACAGCAGGTTGTCGTATCCAGGCGCTGCCTTTCTGTTGTTGCACCAGTCTGTCGTGCGGCGGAAGTCGGCGCAGATGGTCAGCACGACAGGCGCCTGAGTAACCATAGGCTGATTGAAGTGAGCAGGCGCAAGACGCTCTTTCATCTTCTTGTCGCGTGTAACGACAACACTGTACAGTTGCAGGTTGCCCATTGTCTGCGTGCGGCAGGCATCGGCAAGCAGGCTGTTGAGCAGGCTCTCGTCTATGTCCTTGTCCTGATAGCGGCGTATCGTGCGGCGTGTTTTTATAGTTTCCATTTCTTGCAATAATTATGTTTTTGTTGTCTTTTGTTTGCAAAAGTAATTAAAAAAAGTAAAACAATTTGCTGTTTATCAGGAATATTGTATTTTTGCATGAAAATCAAAATAGATATCGACAAAGGAAAACAAAATAAAAACAATTACGACAATGAAATGTATAGTAAACTATTTTCAGTATTTGTTGCTGCTGACGGCAGTAGTAGCGCTGTCGGCATGCGGCGACGACGACATTGACCGAAACAATCCGATAGATTATGGCTCGATGGTAAACAAGTCGTACGACATAACATACAGTGTCAAAGTTGCCGACGAGAAAGTGTTGCGCGACATCGCAGACCTGCAGATAGAATACTTCGACGGCAGCGGCAATCTGTGCATCGACACCATAACGATAGCAGACTGGCAGAAGGATTGCTACATAAACGTAGCCAACGGAACCAAGATAGGACTGAAAGCACGATGGATACTGCACAGCGAGGAAGAACTGAAGGCGCTTGCCGAGAAAGAAAGCAAGAAGTCTGAAGACAACAGGACAACATACAACTTTGCCATAGACATAACTTCGCCTTACGTCTCTGTCAAGTCAGACAACACTGAGGTGGAATCTATTTTCAGGGCAACAAGAACCATCAACAGCAAGGAACACACCGTTGCAGCCATACTGGCAGGACTGCAGAACACAAACCTGTTTACCGAATTCTTCTATGAAGTGGTAACTAAGGAGAGTGGCTACACCATGCTCGAGGGCGGGGCATTCCCGAAATTCAGCGCAGGATATGAGGTCTCATATACAGTAAGGATAGTCGACGACAAAGTCATACGCGACCTTGCCGACCTCGAAATATCATACTACGACAACATGGGCAAACTGCATAAGCAGACCATAACCGAGCCGCAGGTGTTCCAGACAATATACCAGTTCAGGAAAGACGGCAGCAAGATTGGTCTGAAGGCACGCTGGGTGTTCCGCGACCGCGCCACGCTCGATGCGCTCGTTGCCAACGAAATGACAAAGAAAGAGTCTGACAGGATAAGATATTCGCTGGCAATCGACCTGACGTCGCCATACGTTCTCATCAATACCGACGGCACTACAGCTTCGGAAAAGATAGAGATGGAGGTGCGCGGAACGGCTTACACGGCGCAGGAAATAGTGGAAAAACTGCTCGGTCAGGAATTTTCTGAAAGCTACGGATACCGTCTGGACAAGGAAAACAACAACATGAAGATGACGGAAACGACAGACTTGTTCTGATTTGGACGGTTGCGGAGTGGCGTTTCAAAGTGCTGAGGCAATTACGGAAACAACACACTACAATAAAACGATAAAGGCTTGTTCTGCGGAACAAGCCTTTATCGTATATGTAATCCTAAGATTATTGTATTCCCAGATTATTTGTTGTTGTAGGCATTCATAATCTTTATGAGGTCAACAACCTTGTGAGAATAGCCAATCTCGTTGTCATACCAAGACACAACCTTTACAAACTTGTCTGTGAGATATACTCCAGCCTCTGCGTCGAAGATAGATGTGCGTGCATCGCCCAGGAAGTCGCTGCTGACAACCTTGTCTTCTGTATAGCCGAGTACACCCTTCAGCTCGCCTTCAGCAGCCTCGCGCATAGCCTTGCAGATGTCTTCCTTAGTAGCAGGATTCTTGAGGTTTACAGTAAGGTCAACTACTGAAACGTCGAGTGTAGGAACGCGCATAGAGATACCAGTCAGCTTGCCGTCGAGCTCAGGAATAACCTTGCCTACAGCCTTTGCAGCGCCAGTAGAAGAAGGAATGATGTTGCCTGAAGCAGCACGACCGCCACGCCAGTCCTTCAGTGATGGTCCGTCGACAGTGCGCTGGGTAGCCGTTGTAGAGTGAACGGTAGTCATCAGACCTGTCTCGATGCCGAACTTGTCGTTCAGAACCTTAGCGATAGGAGCAAGACAGTTAGTTGTGCAAGATGCGTTTGATACAATCTTCTGACCAGCATACTTGTCAGTGTTTACACCGCATACGAACATGTCAGCCTGACGTCCGTCGTCGCCTTTCTTTGAAGGTGCAGACAGAACAACATATTTTGCGCCTGCCTCAAGGTGCTTCTCTGCCTTGTCCATAGCGAGGAACAAGCCTGTAGACTCAACAACGTACTCTGCGCCAACTTCATTCCATTTCAGGTTAGCTGGGTCTTTTTCTGCTGTTACACGGATGCGGTTGCCGTTTACAATGAGAACATTGTTTTCTACGTCAGCCTCGATAGTGCCATCAAACTGTCCGTGCATGGTGTCATACTTCAGCATGTATGCCATGTAGTCAACAGGAAGAAGGTCGTTGATACCAACAACTACTACGTCTTTTGCGTTGCACTCTTCGAGTGTTGCACGGAAAACAAAGCGGCCGATGCGGCCAAAACCATTAATACCAATTTTGATCATAGTACTCTTTATTTAATATTATTGTAAGTTATAGTTACGGTTTCTCGTCATTATTTTTTGCAAAGATAATAACTTTTTGAAATATAGACAATTATTTATGGCAATAAAATCATTAAGAATTCAATTCAAATAGAAGAAAATGTTTACCTTTGCACTGTAAATCGATATATTTATGAGAAAATACGAAATTTTGCTTTATATTGTCCTCATGTTCTTTCTCGCTGCATGTGAGAAACCGCTGTACGATGATGAGATAGAACCAGAGGAACAGGAACTGACCGAAAAGGATGACGACAACGACAAAACTGACGATGACGGCAGTAATAAAGATGACAATGACGACAGCGACTCTAAGGACGACGAAGGCGAGGAAGTGGAGGTTGACCCAGACGATATTCCTGAGTCGTATGAGGAAACCGACATCGTAGACGACAACGACAATGACAATAACAAGGGACGCACACTGGAAGATGCACTGACAGTTGACGAATTTATAAACGGAGACGGCTATGCCGGACAGGTGTATGTTGTCGGATATATAGTCGGCGCCTGTACACGAAATATATCTAATGCCCAGTTTACACCGCCGTTCACATATAGTACAGCCATACTTCTTGCCGACAAGAAAGGCGAAAACAACAAGGGAAAAGTCATAAGCATACAGCTGAAGAAAGGAAAGATAAGAGATATGTTCAATCTTGTAGAACATCCGGAAAACTACGGACGCAAGGCTTATTTCTCAGGAACAAAGAATGTTTATCTTGGAATATATGGCATGAAAGACCATATTGGAACATACGGTTTTGTCAAATAGCAGCATACATTGTCAGACAGACAAACAGGAAAACAAAGAGCGAGGCCTCACGGTCTCGCTCACTGCACTAATTAAACTTATATAATAATACACATACTGTAATCATATCGTATATTAATGTATACGCATACGCATATACTATCATAACTCAACCTATGTATAGGTGTGTCGTTATCCTAAGTATCATTATCTATCGTCTGTGCCCCTTACATCGAGAGGTTTGACATTGTCTATGCAAAGGCAGGTCTTCTGACTTCGTTCCGTCGGCAAACTCCTTCCCAAAGAGCATTGTTGTCATTAACGTTCTTAGCATGTTAATGTGTTCTTCAGTGGTTGCTTGTCTACCGGCGATAAAGGAACTCACAGCTGCGAGACAGTCGGAGATTTACACTCCGTTCCCTTTTTAATCGCGTCTATAGCGAACCTTGACGGGGCGAAATTACGAAATAATGTTGAAACAAACAAAATAATGCGCAAATTTTTATGTAAAAAATAATAAATTGAGATTTTTTGAACTAAAAATTTGTTTATTTCTAAGATTGTACATATCTTTGCAGCGAGTTACAACAAATATTTTTATTCATCATTTTAAACATAATTGCCTATCGGAACAACATTTACCTAAAAACATTAAATGATTTTAAGGAATGATAGATCTGAAGAAAATGACCGACGAACAGTTGGCATTGGCATATGTAGATGGTGACAACAAGGCTTTCGACCTATTGTTGCAACGCAATCAGCAAAAGATTTTTTCATACATACTCTTTGTCGTCCGCGATCAGGAGACGGCTAATGACGTGTTTCAGGAAACCTTTGTCAAGGTTATAACAAACCTGCAGATGCGCAAGTACACTACCACTGGCAAGTTCAGTGCGTGGGTTATGCGTATTGCCCACAATGTCATTATGGACTGGTACCGCAACCAGAAGGCTGACAATATTGTTGAGCCTACTGTCGACAACGACCTGTCGAACATCAGTTCGCGTGGTTTGATAGACGGAGGAATAGAGTCGCAGTTCGTCAACGAGCAGGTGCTCGATGACGTTAAGGCAATGATGAATCTGCTTCCGGCTACACAGCGTGAAGTCGTTTATATGAGATTTTATCAAGGCATGTCGTTCAAGGAGATAGCAGAGACGACAGGTGTGAGCATCAATACGTCGCTCGGACGGATGCGCTACGCCATTCTTAACATGCGTCGCATGGCTAAGAATCACGACCTTGTAATGATGTAGCAATGTAGTTGCAGGCTTAGAGAGCCTTCAAGTCCTTTATTGTTTGTTCAGGATTTGAAGATTTAAAGATATAACTGCCACTTACGAGTACGTCAGCGCCGGCTTTTACGAGCAGTGGTGCTGACGTTGCGTCTACTCCACCGTCTACTTCTATCAGCGCCTTGCTGCCGTTGCGGTCGATGAGTTTACGCAGTTGTGCAACCTTTTTCACTGCATTTGCAATGAATTTTTGTCCGCCAAATCCTGGATTTACACTCATCAGCAACACCATGTCGACATCGTTTATTATGTCTTCCAGCAGCATGACGGGCGTGTGTGGATTGAGTGTTACGGCTGCCTTCATGCCTGCATTGTGTATTTCCTGTACTGTGCGGTGCAGATGTGGACAAGCTTCATAATGTACGTTCATCATCATTGCGCCGAGCTTGGCTGTCTGCTCGATATAATGCTCGGGGTGAACAATCATGTAGTGAACATCTAATGGCTTCTTGCAAATCTTTGCCACAGCCTCCATTACGGGGAAACCGAATGATATGTTTGGAACGAACACGCCGTCCATGACGTCCAGGTGCAGCCAGTCTGCCTCACTGCGGTTTATCATTTCTATGTCAGTCTTCAGGTCGGCGAAGTTTGCCGACAGAAGTGATGGCGATATAAGAGTATTCATTTCCTGTTGTTACTTTTTATGTTAGTTTATGCAATACGCTTCGTATCTGCCTTTATTGTTTATAAGCCTGTATGAGTGGGCTATCTGACGAATTATGTACAAGGTCATTTCCGACGGTCTTGCTTCTTCTTGGGTAAATTGCATCATAGGCTTAGTATTTTTATTTGAGTATTGTGTCTTTATTATTAGTAACGTACAACCATGCTCATTTATTACAATGAGAGGCAACTTTTTTTTTCTTTTCTTTCTGCATTGCGAAATTAATATTATTTTTGCAACGTTATAAACAACGAAGAACAAGTCTGATATGATACAAGTTAACGGTTTGAACAATGCCGACAACATAAAGGAAATAAAGAAGCTCGGTGTCGACACGATAGGTTTTGATTTCCGTCTGGACAGTGAGCGTCTTGTCAAGATGATGCCCTCGAGAGCCGGAATCATACCCGACTACTCGCAGGAACGTGCAAGACGCATGGCACGCAGAGAGGTTGCCGAAGCGTCAGAGGATGCTGAACAGTGTCTGTATGCTGGTGTTTTTGCCGACGACATGCCGCAGAGCATCGTTACCAGAATATACAACTACAACCTTACCTATGTCTGTCTTTACGGCGACGAGGAACCTGTCATGATTGAAAACCTTCGCAGGACGGTTGTCCCAGACATTTGCAGCAATATCGAGATAGTGAAGTTCCGCCGCATATCGTCTGCCGACGACATTGCCAGCCTTAGTGTTTTCGACGGTATTGCCGATGGCTTGATGCTGAGTTTTGCACCTGAAGCCATTGCCGGCAACGTCATGTCGCTATACCGTTGCAGCCTGCCTTTCGTGGTTGTCTACAATGATGGCGACGATGTTGAAGCCGTAAAGTCGTTGTTGGCGCACGACCGTTGCAGAGGCATCTGCGTGGAAAATGCGTTTGAAACCAGCGTTGGCGTGAAGGATGTAGAGCTGTTGCGACGTTTCATCGACGAAATAAAATAGAACAATATGGCAACTACACTCATAGATTTCCTCAACGAGGGCGACATATTTGCTGCTGAAGCCGGCATCAGGCTGGCAGAAATATCTGAGGGCAGGGCTGTGGCTGAGATGACCGTCAGCCGCCATCACCTCAATGCCGGAGGCGTATGTCAGGGCGGAGCATTGTTCACGCTTGCCGACCTTGCCGTAGCCGGAGTGATGAACAGTCATGGCAAACTCTCTTTCAGCATACAGACCAGCATATCGTTCCTACATTCTGCCGTTGTCGGCGACCGTCTGACGGCTGTCGCTACAGAAGTGGCAGACCACAGGAAGATACCATATTGTGAAGTGAAGGTTACCAATCAGGACGGTAAGATGGTGTGCGCACTGACAGCAATGGCTTTCAGAAAGGACCAACCGATACCGTAATTATATTAATAAGGTATATAGATGCATCCTACAAGTCAGGATTTTTCAGGCGAAACATGGTATGCCCTGCAACTTTTCACCAAGCGGCAGCAGGAGGCTGATGCCTTTTTCGATGAGAAAGGCATGGAAACCTATATTCCTAAGGAGTATGTCAGGTTCGAAGACGGTGAGGGGAAGCAGAAAAGCGAGTTGCGTCCGGTGGTCAGAAATCTTATTTTTGTGAAAAAGACGGTGGCAGAGAAAGTCTTTGCCGACATGGTCCGCGAAAGCAACATACCCATGAAAGTGTTTCGGAAAGCTCATGATGCTACTAAGTTCTACGAGATTTCGAGCAGCGAGATGCGCGAGTTCCAGATAATGTGCAATCCCGAAATAGAGTTGCGCAAATACCTTTCTGCCGATGAGGCACGCCTGAAAGCAGGCACGAAGGTAGTTGTCGAGCATGGACCGCTGAAAGGATTGAGCGGCAAGCTCGTCAGACAGAGCCACAAATACTACCTGCTGAAGGAAGTGCCGGGCATGGGTGTCATGATAAAGGTGTCGCGCTGGTGTTGCAAGCCGGTAGTGAAACCCTAAAACTCGCTCGTGAAATGGAACTTTATATGTTCGAAATCCTGCTGTGCCATCTGCAATACGTAGCCTGAGTCGGCAAGGAAAACATCGCGCCCGTCCTTATCCTTTGCCATGTACTGATACTTGCGCTTCTTGAAGTTTTCCAGTTCCTTTTCGTCGTCGCTCTCTATCCAGCAAGCCTTGTACAGGTGTACGGGCTCCCAGCGGCATTTGGCGTTGTATTCGTTCTCAAGTCTGTACTGTATAACCTCAAACTGCAACTGTCCCACCGTTCCGATAATCTTTCTTCCGTTAAACTGGTTGACGAACATCTGAGCCACACCCTCGTCCATCAGCTGGTCTATACCCTTGTTCAGCTGCTTCGACTTCATCGGGTCGTCGTTCTCAATATACTTGAACATCTCAGGCGAGAACGACGGCAGACCTCTGAAATGCAGCTGTTCGCCTTCGGTCAGCGTGTCGCCAATCTTGAATATTCCGTTGTCCGGCAGTCCCACGATGTCGCCTGGCCAAGCCTCGTCGATGGTCGACTTGCGCTGCGCCATGAACTGCGTAGGCGACGAGAAGCGCAGAGTCTTGCCCTGTCGGACGTGCAGATAGGGCTGGTTGCGCTGGAACTTGCCGCTGCACACCTTGCAGAAGGCTATGCACGAGCGGTGGTTGGGGTCGATGTTGGCTGTTATCTTGAAGATAAATCCGCTGAATTTCTTTTCTTCCGGCTCCACAGTGCGCTCCTCTGCCATCGTTGGGCGTGGCGAAGGTGCAATCTCTACAAAGCAGTTGAGCAATTCCTGCACGCCGAAGTTGTTGAGCGCAGAGCCAAAGAATACAGGTGCAACGGTAGCAGCGCGATAGTCGTCAACATTGAATTCAGGGTAGACGCCGTCTATCAGCTCGAGGTCGTTGCGCAGTTGGGCAGCATTGTCGGCACCCACCTGCTCGTCAAGGTCGCTACTCTTGATGTCTATCTCCACCTTTTCGGTAACACGCTGCTTGTCGGGAGTGAAGAGGTCGAGCTTTTCCTCGTAGATATTATATACTCCCTTGAACTTTGCTCCCTGATTTATAGGCCATGAGAGCGGACGCACGCTGATTTGCAACTCCTGTTCCAGTTCGTCGAGCAAGTCGAACGGGTCGCGTCCCTCGCGGTCCATCTTGTTGATAAAGATTATCACCGGCGTGTTGCGCATGCGGCACACGTTCATCAGCTTGCGCGTCTGCGTCTCCACACCCTTTGCACCGTCCACCACGATGATGGCAGAGTCGACAGCTGTCAGCGTGCGGTATGTGTCTTCGGCAAAGTCCTGATGTCCCGGAGTGTCGAGGATGTTCACCTTATATTCCGTGTCGCCGCCTTCGGGAGTATAGTCAAACTCCATCACCGACGTCGACACCGAGATGCCGCGTTGCTTCTCTATGTCCATCCAGTCGCTCGTAGCCGTCTTCTTTATCTTGTTGTTTTTCACGGCTCCAGCCACCTGTATCTGTCCGCCGAAAAGCAGGAATTTCTCAGTCAGTGTAGTCTTACCAGCATCAGGGTGGCTGATGATGGCAAACGTCCTTCTGCGTTCTATCTCTTGATTCATAGTCTCTGTATTCTTTTTGCGGCTGCAAAGGTACGATTAAGCGAGAGAAATACCAAATTTATTTGGTTATTTCCGAGCATGTGCAGCATATTTATCCTTGAGTAATGCACATTGGGACATGTAGTTTTTGGTAGACCTTTGCCATGCCTACAAAAACTGTGCCAAAGTGAACGGATTTTTGTCTGAGGGCGGAAAATGATGAAAAATTTTGACAGAGAAAAACTCTCCAAATAGAAACGGAATAGCCTCTGAAAATGCAAAGTTGTGTTAATTTTGAGGTTAAATGTAATTGTTAATATTGTCAAAGAGTATGTTTGAGGCGCTTATTTGTGTATTTTGGCTTGCGAAACATTGTGTCTGAGAGTCCCAAACACTATGTTTGGCATCCTCAAACAGTGTGTTTGACAATGTCAAACATGCTCTTTGACAA